>NZ_VLLN01000010.1 GCF_007830735.1 Geobacter argillaceus | reverse complement strand
GGCGGCATACGCATTGAGGTGTACCAGATGCTTGGGTAGTCTCATGAGCTTTCTCTTGAACGGCTTCTTCTGCTTCATCACTCCGGCCTCCGCAATAATGATCGGCAAGCCGGAAAGGGGAACTGTCGGATACGGCTCTCTTCTGAACGGGATAGCAGATGCTTCACCAATGACAAAATCGCCAGCTCCCGGACCATGCTAATCGACGGGCACAAGGCACCAGTGTTAAAGCGGCCTCCTCATCCCGGCTGCCAGAGGAACCGTAAATGATCCATAGGAAAACAGCAAGTTACTCTTTGACAAAGCGCTGCCTTGGCAGCGTGGAGTGCTAATCATTCAGTGACTCGTAACTGGTGACTCAAGCCCTGAACTTCGTATCGCACGTTCAACGATACATCCCATGATGCCCCTCGGTGCGGGTCAGTCGGAGACAATCGAGGACTCCAGAAAACGCGAGACAAAGCGGTACTGTTCGCAACGCACCAACTCCATGTCAATATTCATGTAGTCGTGCACGATTCGGTTACGCAGGCCTATGGCAGCATTCCAGGCCGATAGATCGGCGTCGGTTATGACGCATCGGCGACAGAGCACTGCAAACGCATCGTAGGCAGAAACCGGCACCGGCTCGCCGGCTGCCTTGAGGAGTTGTTTTGCCTTCCCGATGGCATTTTCTACCAATATCTGAAATGCATGCAGAACCCCGTTCCGCTCAAGGCGCGAAAGGGAACGGTTTCCGGCGAGAAGAATGGCCCGTGCCTCATCGAGTATTGCAGTCTGCTCCCGCGCAATGAGTGCCGTCTCCGCCTGATAGAGATCAAGCCGCATAGGTCTGCTCCCAGTACTGCTCTTCCAGGTCACGCCACGTTCGCCGGAGGAAATGCTGCCAGGGAAGGCTATCCTCCCCCTTGAGCGGGACCCCCTCTTCCGCAACCACGGCACGCATGGCCAGACGGGCTGCGGGGAGATCGATCAGGTCAATGGCGGCTTCCGCTACATCAAGGAGTGCTGCCACCTGCCGGCGCAGGGTTTCGGTTCGGCCCAACTGCTCAAGCAGACTAATTCCCCTCTGCCACTGGATGACAATATCCCAGTCACTCCCCGAATGTGATCGGTCAACGACTCGGCTCCCGATCAAGACAGCAAATTCCAGCAGCGGCTCGCCTTCAAGGACCTCCCGCAAGAGTTCTGCCAGCCTTTCCGGCGTCTCCGATAAAATAGGGGCACCCTCGTTGCTGTTTCGTGTCATCATGGCTACCCGTCCTTCACCCGACATCTAAAATCAGTGACCGGCAATTCGTGACTCGTAACTGGTGACTCAACGTAAGCCCTCTCAGAGACAGTGTCAACCTCAATACTGTCGGTATTTCTCAGTGTAGGTCATGATTCTATTGACACTATCGAACAGATGCGGCGTGTTCAGGAGAACCCCGACGTAAAGGCTCTTGATATCATCATCCGATTCAGCATATTCATGGGCTATTCTGTTCCGCAGTTTTCGGATCTCGACAAACTTGAGCGAAGATGAGACAAGCCCCTTTTTCTCGGCTCTGTTTATGGCATCGCGAATAGTTTCAGGCGGCTCTTCAAGATCAAGGATATCTATGAGTTTTATTGCCTGCTTTATGATGAGGTCGGCCAGTCTCGCGAATTTGGACGTCAGTGACTCAAATCTGTCCTGCTCTTCCAGATCGTAGATCTCTTTTACTCCCAGCGCACGACACTTTTCATATGAGTATTCGAGGGTCTCCCTGGCTCGTTTAAGTTTGGCAAGAAACTCCTCAAGATACTCAAAATCCTCTAGTGCCATAGCCTGATTGCTCCTCTGGCAAGAATCATTTTGACAAAAGGAGCCTTAACATCCGATCCGGTTATAACAAAATCCACCTTTTGTTCTTCAATATGCTTGAACAGCTCCTCTTCAAGAAGAAACGTCATATCTCTGTGGATTACGTCTGATTTGATCAATATATCTATGTCTCCCCCTCTTGCTGAGTCATCAAGGCGAGAACCGAACAGATAAATCTCTGCATTCCTGTCGAATTGGACTATGGAATCAATAATGGATTGCTGTTCTTGGTCGGTAAGTCTCATACTTCACCCGATATCTAAAATCAGTGAGAACATCAGTGACGTTGTTTACTTGTCAACTAAAGGAAAAACCTGGACAGATTTATTTTTCCAATTTCCTCGGCCGCCCCGGCCCGCTAAACTTTATCCTTTTTTCCAGTTTGCTGACGACCTCGTCGATAAACCTGCTCCCACCAGTCAACTGGCCGCTAAAAACAAATGCATATCGATCTTTCCACCTGCCAGCCGCAAACAACCTGAACGTTCAGGTCCCTCTGGAATATTTTTCACAATACGTTATAGTCCGGTCAACTCCAGCCAGCAGATCTGGCGTCAGCGAAAGCACTTTCCTGAATATGTCGTGAATTGCCTCTGGAAGATATTCATGTGCTATATCGTTTCTGACCATGCGAATCTCAACAAAAACGTCACTACTGACGATCAGTCCTTTCTTCTCCGCCCTGTTGATCCGGTCCCTGATCGTGCCCTGTGCGTCCAAGTCCAGCTCATCTATCACACGAAATATTTTCTGGATCACTATATCGCTCAGCCGTGCAAACCTGCCAGTAAATGACTCAAAACTTTCGAGCTCTTCCGGCTCATATACTTCCTTCATACCAATGGCGCTGCATTTATTGAACGAATAGAGCAGCACCTCCCTGGCATCATCGAGTAACTTCAACTCCTTTACCAACAGTAATTGCATCTGGTCAGTCATAATTCTACACCTGTCTCAAGCGCCAGCTTTACAAAAGGATCTGAATCATCTGCTGCCAGGACAAGATCAATTTTCTGTTCGCCGATAAGCTCATACAGTTTCATCTTGATAGTTCTTTTATCATCGAGGGTCAGCTTGTCGGACATGACAAGAAGATCGATATCGCCACCCTTTTTAGCGTCATCTACGCGTGAACCGAACAGATACACGCGGGCATTTGTATCGAGGCATTTCACCGTAGATAGGATTGCAGCCTGTTCGGAACTCTTAAGCCTCATACACCGGTTACCACCTCACTGCACGAAGACCCACTACAAACCGGAACAGCTTCATTTCCTCAACGTCCTCGGCCGCTCTGGCCCATGAAACTCTATTTTTCCCCAAGTTCCTTCAACCTCGCCTTTAAACCTGCTCCCACCCAGAAATAGCTTCAGGCTTCCAAGATCCCAACTGATGGAATGTCGAAAACGAGACTGAAATCTTCATGACAAGGCATCGTTGCCAATCCTGGTGGCCACGTACCCTTTCAACTTCCGCAAGAGATCAATGAATACCTGAGCATCGTACAAATCATCTGCGATAACCGCATATCGCCCTTCAACCGCAAAGGGGTTGAGATCAATAAGTTTTTCGGTATGATCCGGCAATTCTATTGAATTAACCTGACAGAGTTCGATCAAGCGACGAATATCGTGGATTTTCTCGTAATGAACACCATGAAACGACAACAGGGCTTTCAGGTACTTTTTCGCGGCCTGCTGAAGGTGAAAGAAGATAATTTCAACATCTATTTCTGCATCATCAATGGCAAGGGCATGGGTCGCTAGTGCGAGGTCCGATGTACCTTTCCGATACATCAGCTCATACTGACGTGGAAAGCTAGCGGGCATAGATGACCACGCCCTTTTCATTGGCAGTCCTCATGACCGAACCGGCCTCTTGACTGTAAAAATCGAATTCCTCACGGGACGCGACAATGATATCTTTTGGCAATGGAATGCTCCCGAGCAGATTCCATAAGGCGACACTTGTCTGGCGTTTCGGCAGTGCGGTCTCCGTTACCACTACTAGATCGATATCGCTATCAGGGGCAGGATTCCCGTACGCATATGATCCGAATAGAATTATTTTGAGCGGATGTATCGCGTCGACAATGCGGTTGACGATTTCACCCTGCAATTTTTTTGACAGCATATGAGTTCCTCGCAACTGGAAGAGGCATATTTATAAACTTCTTCGGCCGTTCCGGCCCGCGAAACTCTATCCTATTTCCAGAAAGGAGTTCGAGAGACAATATACGAAACACCTGACCTGCACATGTTCCTCTTCCGTTACCCTTCCCTTACCCGATAACCCAAGGTGACGGTGTCACAGGTTGATGACACCCCCCACGCAATCGGGGTTCAACACTCCCTCAGCTTCTCATCAAGCCGGTTCAGCAGTTCGTCGAAATTCCGCCGATAGTCGTCGAGCCTGATCAAGATGCCGCGGACCTCTTCCTGGTTATAGACATGACTGGTCAGATTGCGTTGTTCGATCATCTCCAGCCAGACAGGTTCATTGGTGAGCAAACCAATGGCGTATGCTTCCTTGAAGCAGGCACGGGGATACTTCGCCTCCACGCCGAGAAAATCAAGACATCGCCGAATCGCCTTCCAGGCCATTTCGTAGGTAAACTCGAAACGTTTGACCGCCAGGTCGAGGAAGATATCACCAAACCCTTCACGCTCCAAGGTTTCCCGCCGATCAAGGGCTTCGCGAAACCGATCGAGTGCGCGACGGTAATTGTAGAGTCCGTCTTCAAAGCGGAGTTTCTTGTCGGCACTGTAAAGGACCCTACCGGTGGCGAAGATCCGTTGCCGGAATCGCTCTTCCGTTTGGGCAATGTTCTTCACGTCGATCTTCAGGAGCGTGGGCAGCTTTTCAACCTCCTCCTCAATGAGCCACGATTCCTTGAATTCCTTGTCGTCATAGGCAATATCGATGTCGCTGGCCGGGGAAGCCTCGCCCGTGGCCCGCGAACCGTAGAGCCAGATCCGCTCGGGTCTGGCATGGCGGAGGATAATCTGTCTGACCTCCCCGATTATCCTTTCAACATCCATAATAGCCCCGGTACCACTCGACGAACCGACGAATCCCCTCCTCGATGGAGGTGGCAGGCTTGAACCCCACATCCCGCATGAGGTCGTCCACGTCCGCATAGGTGGCCGGTACGTCGCCCGCCTGGATCGGCAGCAGGTTCTTTTCCGCCTTCCTTCCCAGGCACTCCTCCAGCACCTCGATGAAACGCATCAGCTCCACCGGGCTATTGTTGCCGATGTTGTAGATCCGGTACGGGGCATAGCTCGTTCCCGGATCCGGGGTATCGCCGCTCCAGCCGCTGTTGGGCACCGGCACGTTGTCCGTCACCCGCATGACCCCTTCGACGATGTCGTCAACGTAGGTGAAGTCCCGCTGCATCTTTCCATGGTTGAACACGTCGATCGGCCGCCCCTCCAGGATCGCCTTGGTAAAGAGGAACAGGGCCATGTCCGGCCTGCCCCAGGGACCGTAGACGGTGAAGAACCGTAAGCCGGTGGTCGGCAGGTTGTAGAGACTTGAGTAGGTGTGGGCCATCAACTCGTTGGCCTTCTTGGTGGCGGCATACAGCGACACCGGATGGTCCACGTTGTGGTGGATGGAGAACGGCATCCGGGTGTTGGCACCGTAGACAGAGCTGGAGGAGGCGTAGACCAGGTGTTTCACCCCGTTGTGCCGGCACCCCTCCAGGATGTTCATGAAGCCGACGATGTTGCTGTCGATGTAGGCGTGGGGGTTCTGGAGGGAGTAGCGGACCCCGGCCTGGGCCGCCAGGTTGACCACCACGTCGAACTGTTCCCGGGCAAAGAGGTCGGCGATCCCATCCCGCTCTTCCAGTGACATCCTGATAAACCGGAAATTCTTTTCCGGTTCCAGCAGGTTCAACCGGTCAAGCTTGAGGCGGACATCGTAGTAGTCATTGACGTTATCCAGGCCGACAACTACATCGCCACGCGCCAGCAGGCGCTGGCTTAGATGGCTGCCGATGAACCCGGCCGCGCCGGTCACAAGAATTTTTTGCGCAGTTTTAGAGGTATTCATTTCTCTCCTTACCGCCTTGCTACATTCTCCAGAGACGGATGCCGCTCTCTTCGATACGGCTCCGCTCGTACAGGCCCTTCACATCCACCAGGAGCGGGCTGTCGCCCATCAGCGCCTTCAGCTGGTCCGGCGTGAACTCCCGGTACTGCTGGTGGGAAACCGCAACAACGACGGCACTGGCCTGCCTCAACTGCTCGAACGGCACCATGGTGACGCCGTACTCGTGCCGCGCCTCGGCTGCATCGGCCAGGGGGTCGTGTACCTGAATATTGACGCCGTAATCCTGCAGCTCCCGGATGATGTCGATCACCTTGGAGTTGCGCAGGTCCGGGCAGTCCTCCTTGAAGGTGAGCCCGAGCACGGTGACCGTGGCGCCGAGGATGTTGTGGCCGGCGTGAATCATCTCCTTCACCGCCCGCTGGGCGATGAATTTGCCCATGCCGTCATTGATCCGGCGGCCCGCCAGGATCACCTGGGGAATGTAGCCGATCTTCTCGGCCTTGTGGGTCAGGTAGTAGGGATCGACCCCGATGCAGTGGCCACCGACCAGCCCCGGCTTGAACTTGAGGAAGTTCCACTTGGTGCCGGCGGCCTCCAGGACATCGTTGGTATCGATGCCGAGCCGGTCGAAGATCAGCGCCAGTTCGTTCATCAGGGCGATGTTCAGGTCGCGCTGGGTATTTTCGATGACCTTAGCCGCTTCGGCCACCTTGATGCTGGCCGCCTTATGCACACCGGCCGTCACCACCGAGCCGTAGACCGCAGCCACAATCTCCAGGGTCGCCGCATCCTGACCGGCCACGACCTTCTTGATCCTGGTAAAGGTGTGCTCCTTGTCGCCGGGGTTGATCCGCTCCGGGGAGTACCCCACCGTGAAATCCGTGCCGCAGGTGAGCCCGGAGACCCTTTCCAGGATCGGCACGCACTCGTCCTCGGTCACGCCGGGGTAGACCGTGGACTCGTACACCACGACATCCCCCTTCTTCAACGCCTTGCCGACCGTCTCCGAGGCCTTGAGCATGGGGGTCAGGTCCGGCTGGTTGGCGTCATCCACCGGCGTGGGAACCGCCACGATGTGGAAGTCGGCGATCTTCAACTCGTCAATCCGGTCCGTGTAGAGGATGTCGGACGAACGGAGTTCCCCGGCAGTCACCTCGCCGGTCCGGTCGATACCGTCCTTCAGTTCCCGAATCCGGACCGCATTGATGTCAAAACCGATGGTCTTTTTGGCCTTGCCGAAGGCCACGGCCACCGGCAACCCCACGTAGCCAAGGCCGACAACCGAGATGGTACGATTATGAGCTGCCATGATCACCCCTTGAACGCCTGTTGATTAGCCAGAAACCATTGATAGGTATCCGCCAGCCCCTCGCGAAGCCCAATCCGGTGGCGCCAGCCGAGCGCCTGCAGCCTGGCGGGATCGGACAGCTTGCGGGGGGTGCCATCGGGCTTGGAACTGTCGAAGACCAGTTCCCCGGCATAGCCGACCGTCTCCTTCACCAGTAAAGCCAAGTCCCGGATGGTAAGCTCCTCGCCGGTGCAGATGTTTACGAACCCCGGTGAGGAGTGAGGAGTGAGGAGTGAGGAGACCGTATCTTCCGGAAGCGTCATTAGAAAGAGTGAGGCATCGGCCACGTCGTCCACATGGATGAACTCCCGGAATGGTGCGCCGGTTCCCCAGACCGTGACCGTGGGCGCACCTGTCGTCTTGGCCTCATGGAACTTCCTGATCAGGGCCGGCAGGACATGGGAGGTTTCCAGATTGAAATTGTCGTTTGGTCCGTACAGGTTGGTCGGCATTGCCGCCAGGAATCGGGTGCCGTACTGGCGGTTGTAGGACCGGCACATGATCAGCCCGGCGATCTTGGCCACGGCGTACGGTTCGTTGGTTGGCTCCAGGGGGCCGGTGAGAAGGTACTCCTCCCTGACCGGCTGGGGGGCGAGCTTGGGGTAGATGCAGCTGCTTCCCAGGAACAGGAGCCTTTTCACCCCGTGGAGATGGGCCTGGTGGATCACGTTGGTCTGGATCATCAGGTTGTCGTAGATGAAGTCGGCCGGGAAGCTGTTGTTGGCCACGATCCCGCCCACCTTGGCCGCTGCCAGGAAGACATGTTCCGGACGTTCGTCAGCGAAGAACGCGGCAACGGCCCGCTGGTCGCGCAGGTCCAGCTCGCTGCTGGTCCGCAGCACCAGGTTATCGTATCCATCGTCCCGGAGTTTCCGGACGATGGCCGACCCGACCAGACCCCGGTGACCGGCAACGTAGATCTTTGAGCGAGGAGTGAGGAGTGAGGGGACAGGGGTCATTTCGAGTTCCTCACTAACCAAGTGCCCGGCGCTCCATTTCGGCCAGTTCGAAGTCGGCGTCCACCATCCGCTGCACCAGACCGTCCAGGTCAACCTTCGGCTGCCAGCCGAGCTGCGTCCGGGCCTTGGTGGCATCCCCCAGCAGGAGGTCAACCTCTGCCGGCCGGAAGTACCTGGGGTCGATGGCGATCAGTTCCCGCCCGGTCCGGGTATCGATCCCCTTTTCGGTCAGTCCGTCGCCCTGCCATGCCAGGGGCATGTCCAGTCGGGCAAAGACCTTTTCGGCGAACGAGCGGACCGAATGGGTCTCGCCGGTGGCCACCACGTAATCGTCCGCCTCCTGCTGCTGGAGCATGAGCCACATCGCCTCAACATAGTCGCCGGCAAATCCCCAGTCCCGCTTGGCATCCAGGTTCCCGAGATAGAGCTGTTCCTGCAGCCCCAGCTTGATCCTGGCCGCGGCCCGGGTGATCTTGCGGGTGACAAAGGTCTCTCCGCGACGGGGCGATTCGTGGTTGAAAAGGATGCCGTTGCAGGCATAGAGCCCGTAGCTCTCGCGATAGTTGACGGTGATATAGAAGGAATAGGCCTTGGCACAGGCATAGGGGGAGCGGGGGTAAAACGGGGTGGTCTCTTTCTGGGGGGTCTCCACCACCTTACCGTACAGCTCGGAAGAGGAGGCCTGATAGAACTTTGTGTTCAGCCCGGTTTCCCGTATCCCCTCCAGGATGCGGACCGCACCCAGGGCATCCACCTCGCCGGTGTACTCGGGCACGTCAAAGGAGACCCGTACGTGGCTCTGGGCTCCCAGGTTGTAAATTTCGTCCGGCTGCACGTCCCGCAGCACCTTGTTGATGGAGCTGGCATCGTTCAGATCGCCATAGTGCAGGAAGAGGCGAACGCCGGTTTCATGGGGGTCGCGGTAGATATGATTGATCCGGCCGGTATTGAACGAAGAGGAACGGCGGATGACGCCATGAACCTCATACCCTTTTTGCAGGAGCAGTTCCGCCAGGTATGAGCCGTCCTGGCCGGTGATGCCGGTAATGAGCGCCTTTTTCATGCACACCTCTCAACAGGGGTTATGGAATTTGTAAACGTACCCTAACGTCGGTTCATTTTCAATCTAATTTAATCTAATGATAAAAACAGAAATATGTTTCCATCTATCAGGCGTACCGTTTCAGGATCTCGTCAATGACATTGCTGGTGGACTTCCCGTCCACGAACGGTACCAGTTCGACTCTGCCGCCGTACGACTCCACCACTCCCCGGCCGACCACACCTTCCAGGGTGTAATCCCCCCCCTTCACCAGCACCTGCGGCCGCAGGGTCTCGATGAGCCTGAGCGGCGTATCCTCATCGAAGATAACGACATAGTCAATGCAGTCGAGGGCCGCCAGTACGTGTGCCCGCTCCTCCTCGCCGATGAGGGGGCGCTTTTCCCCCTTCAGCCGCCGGATGGAGGCGTCGCTGTTCAGACCCAGCACCAGCAGGTCGCCGAAGGCCCGCGCCTGCTGCAGATACTTCACATGCCCCACATGGAGGAGATCGAAGCAGCCGTTGGTGAAGACCACCCGCTTGCCGCGCGCCTTTTCCGCCGCGATGATCCCTGACAGCACATCCAGGTTCTTGATCTTGGTGTCGCTGTCCCGGTGGCTCCGGCCCGCCTCTTCCAGGATCTCCGCCGGGGAGACCGTGGAGGTGCCGAGCTTGCCGACCACGATGCCGGCAGCCGTATTGGCCAGCCGGGCCGCCTCGGCTATGCCGATGCCGGCCGCCAGCCCCAGGCTCAACAGTGCCAGCACCGTGTCGCCGGCACCGGTCACGTCGAACACCTCCCGGGCCACGGTGGGAATATGCAACGGTTCTGCCGCGGGGAAGAAGAGGGACATCCCCTCCTCGCTCCGGGTGATGAGCAGCGCAGAGAGATCAAGTTCAGCCAGGAGCTTTGCCGCTGCCCGGTTGAGACTCTCGCCGTCGCGGATCGGGATGCCGGCAGCCTGCTCCGCCTCCTTGCGGTTCGGGGTGATGACGGTCGCACCCCGGTACTTCAGGTAGTCGTTCCCCTTGGGATCGACCACAACCGGGATGCCGAGGCGGTGACCGGTCTCGATGACCGTTGTCAGCACGCGCGGCGTCAGCACCCCCTTCAGGTAGTCGGAGACCACGAAAACCTGATACTGTCCCCCTTCCCGCTCCAGAAAGCGGATGATAGCCTCTTCCCGATCACTCCCGATCTCCTCCTTCGACTCCCGGTCGATCCGGACGATCTGCTGGTGGGCCGCGATCACCCTGGTCTTCTTGCTGGTCCGCCGCTGCGGGTCCTCGAAGACGCCATCGGTATCGACCCCCTTGCCACTGAAGACATGACGGAGCAGCGTGCCGTTGTCGTCGGCGCCGATGACGCTGCAGACCCCAACCCGGCACCCCAGGGCCACCAGGTTGTTGACCACGTTGCCGGCGCCGCCAAGGCGCAGGTCTTCACGCACCACGTCCACCACCTGGACCGGCGCCTCAGGGGAGATCCGTTCCGTCTTGCCCCAGAGGTACTCGTCCAGCATCAGGTCGCCGATGACCAGGGCGCGGATCTCCGGCGCGCGCGCGAAGAGGGATTCGATATCTTTTCTTTCCATGGCTCCTCCGGAGTGTTCGAGGTTCGAGGTACGGTTAGCAAATTGCTTCACACTTTTAAGCCCCGCAGGGGCGCTCGCCTGTAGCCGGGGGATTCATCCCCCGGTAATGGAATCGGATAAATCCCTTCGTCACGTACGTGACGTAATGGCATATTGCCGAAATAACCGGGGAATAAATTCCCCGGCTACAGGCATTCTATCCCTACAGGATGAAGGCTGGAACCTAAGGGTGCTGGCTTCCAACGCCGGCAACTTCCCACGATTCGATCTCTTCGAAACAAGCGATTTTCATGGTTCTAACCTTGAACCCTATCCAATATACCTGCCGCCAGCAGCGGAATCATGATCTCGTGGTGGCCGGTGACCGTGTAGCCGCGGCTCTTGCCCGAGGTGGGCCGCTTCACCACGTTCTGCAGGGGACGGTAGTGCTGCTGCATATCGAAGTTGGCCGTGGTGAAGTGATCCACGTGGTGTCCCAGGTTCTGGGCAATGGAGAGGGCCTTGAGGAAGACCTCCGGCAGGAGCACGGCGCTCCCCAGGTTCAGGTACACCCCGCCGTCCCCCAGTTCGCTGACAATGGAGGTCAGTATCCTGAAGTCCGTGAACGTGGCCTGACCGATGACGGCACCGTCGGCCTCCGGGTGCTGGTGGATGATGTCGGTACCGAGTGCCACATGCACGGTTACCGGCACGTCCCGTTCCGTGCAGAGGGCCAGCAGGCTCCAGTCACGATAGGGGTTGTCGTGCTCGATGATGAACCGCCCCACCGCCTCGCCGTACCCCTGCCCCTTGGCCACCCCGGCCTTGAGCGCCCGGTTGATGTCCCGGCCGGTCTCCTCGGCCATGCCGAAGGTGCCGCAGTGGAGCACCGCCCCCACGTCCTCGCTGGTTTCGCCAATCAGGGAGATCTCGTAGTCGTGGATGGAGCCGGCGCCGTTCAGGGCAAAAGCGGTGATGACGTCCGCCTCCACCAGGCTCCGCAACACCGGCTGGAGCCCGCACTTGATGACATGGGCGCCCATGGCCACCACCACCGGCTTCCCCTTCTCACGAGCGGCAACCATGGCATCGATCACGCCAACAAGCGCCTCGGCCCCCAGTTGGGGAGGCATGGCCGCCAGCAGGTCGGCCACGGACATCCCCGGCCGGATTTCGCCGGCCTTGTCCCGCTCCATGACCGTCTTGTTGCTGCGGGTGGCTATGGGATAGGTGGTAACCCTGGATAAATCAATTGGTTCGTATTTCACGATACTGTTTCCTTTGCATGCATGAGAAGCGTAAGAGTTCAAACACTCGCCCCCTTTTGCTTCATAAGCAAATCATTTTGCACAAAATACCACTACTTGATTCACATGCAAATCATTCTGTTGCAGATCAACACACAGCGAGTCTATTGATTCCAAGCCGCACCCATGATAGCATGACTATCATTCCTAGCGTGGAGGAGTACATGAAAAAGCGCAACCAGATCAATGTGACCATTGAAGACGCAGAAGCGGAAAACATCTATGAATACTGCCGGGTCAACAATAGAACCCCTCAATGGCTTTTCAAGGCGGGTGCACAACGACTGCTCGAAGAGGACCGGCTGGAGCGAAAAGCGGACCTCATGACCATGCAATCATGGCTTGAAATCAGCGAAGGGCGCTCGGAACCGATTGATGATTTACTGGATGCCATTGAAAAAGACCGGCAATACGGCAGGGAAATGGGCTCGTGCAGTCGCCATGACAAGAGAAAGTCTGCCTGATGGTCAAGAAATTCTCGAGCATTCGACGCACACCAACCTTCATGGCTGCGTACGCCGAGATGAGTTCCTATTTACGCAGATCAAGTCCCCTTGCCTTTCTGGCGTTACCGTCAGCCATGAAGCTGATTCTCGACACCATCGACCGCCATCCCCGCTCGTGGCCCATCAAGAGAACGCGTTCAGGCTCCACGGAACACGAATTCCATCTGGCCATTGTCGACATCGCCTACCGGCGTCTCCATGTCCGGTACCATGTCGATACCCATAACATCGCCCATCTTCTGGCAATCTGGGTAGATGGTCACGACGAACCGAACTATACGTTGTCGTGACAGTTGTCAGGGGGAGACGTCACGCTCGCATGCGCTGCCAGAGCTCATTCACAGCATGAATCCATAGGTCACGTTATCCAAGCGGCTGAATTTGAGCTATATGACGACTTGTGGTTGACATACAGAGTACTACTTTTTCGAACTACGGTCGGCTGATAGCTCACGGCACATCTCCCTTCCCGGGCGATCCGGCAATAAACTCCAGATAGTTATCACGGTTGATCAGTTGCCAGGACGCATCGGGATAGGCGGTTGTCCATTCCCTTGGTGGCCGTGGCCTGGCCTTTCCCCATTTCATTTCGTACCCGTACAGTTTTCCGTTTCGTTCCTCAACCAAATCCAGTTCCTTCTTCGTGTAGGTCCGCCAGAAATAGTTATTGGCAGGTTCACGAAGGTACTCCTGCCGCTTCATCCTCTCGATCACCAGATAATTCTCCCACAGCTCTCCCACATCATTGCGAAGATCCACCGGATTGAAGTTATTGATCAAGGCATTCCGAACGCCATTATCCACGAAGTAATAGCGGCTGTTTTTCGTGACCTCGCTGCGCAGGTTGCGGCTGAAACCTCCCAGCCTCTGGATGACGAACGCCTTTTCCAGCAGGTCCAGGTAGTTATCAACCGTATTTTTGCTCATCCCCAGACTGGCGCCCAATTCAGTATAGGAAACTTCCTTGCCGATCCGGAACGCGATCAGCTGAAGCAGCCTGCCTATCTTGGCCGATTGCCTGATCCCCTCCAGCTCCAGGATATCTTTATACAGGTACGATGATACAATTTCCTTGAGGTACTGCTCCCGGGCCTTGTTGTCCTCCATCAGAACCACCTCGGGATAGGAACCATACACAAGGCGGTGTTCCAGTCGGGCAACGGTCTCATGGTGCTGTTCAATCGTGCCGATCTCCAATTGGGCGAGAGGGTACTGTATCAGAGTGGTCTTCCTGCCGGTCAGCGGTTCACCGATGTTGCGGGCCAGGTCGAAGGATGACGAGCCGGTGGCGATTATGCGGATGTCGGGGATGTGGTCAACAATCAGCTTGAGATTGAGACCGATGTTCCGTACCTTCTGGGCTTCATCCACCACCAGAAGCCTGTTGCTGCCGACAAAAGCCTTGAGTTTTTCCACGGACTGGCAGGAGAGAAAGCCCTGAATGGTAATGTCTTCACCGCTGACCAGCAGATAGGGATCGGTTTCAGCCTTGAGGAATTCCTTGACGAGGGTGGTCTTGCCGGTCCGCCTGGCACCATAGATAACGACCACCTTTCCGGGGCTTAGCGTGGTCTTGAGATTTGCAAGCTGTATTTGCGCGATATACATAATGTATAATTCCGTCACCAAACTGACTGAATTTTACATTATTATTCAATGAAGGCAACCGATATTTGCAATTCAGTTATGGTACGAACAGAAGAGAATTGGGTTGTCAGCCTGCTCACAGCAGCAGTTCTTCCGCCTGACGAACAACCTCTTCCACGGCAATGGTGCTGACGGAAAAATCGTTTCTGTCCGGTTTCGCTGTATTGACGCGACTCCCGGAGGTAAGCACCCGATGCCGGTCGGTCGGGGCGTAGGGAGGCGCCGTGGCGCCGAACAGGGCAAGGGAGGGAACGTTACTGGCCCAGGCCATGTGGGTCGGTCCCGTATCGCCGCCGATCACCAGATCGGCGCGGCTGATGGCAGCCTTCAGCTGGTTCAGGTCGAGGCGGGGCAAAATCGTCACGTACGGCGAATGCTCGGCCAGATAGTTGGCCGATTCCAACTCGGCAGGTGAGCCGTGACAGACCAGGATATTCTGCTTGAGCCGGTCTGCCACGGCAATCAGTTTCTCCTTCGGGTAGTTCTTGTAGGCGATACTGGTCTCGGGAACCATGATGATATTTTTTCTGTCGGTCCGAAACAGCCCCTTCGTTGCCTCTTCGTCCCCGGGGCGATGCCCGAGAAAAGGGTGTTTCCCGACCAGTTCCGTCGGGTCCATCGTAAAACCGAGACTCTGTACAATCAGCGCGGCGTAGCGATGCACCGCCGGCTCCGAGAACGGAACGGTCACGGTCCTGGAGTAGAAAAGGGTCGCCAGTGGCTCCTTGACCACCGATCGGTGAAAACCGGTTCGCACCCCG
This sequence comes from Geobacter argillaceus, assembly GCF_007830735.1. Classification (GTDB taxonomy): domain Bacteria; phylum Desulfobacterota; class Desulfuromonadia; order Geobacterales; family DSM-12255; genus Geomobilibacter; species Geomobilibacter argillaceus. The sequence continues at coordinate 129,627 of NZ_VLLN01000010.1, read as the reverse complement.
CCCAAGCGCCTGGCGATCAGGGCCGACTTGAGCATGCCGTGCAGGTCGATGATCATATCGAATGGCCCAAGCCCTTCCAGCTTGGCCAACTGGGCCTGTAGTCCCCCAAGGGAGAACCGTCCCTTGAGCTTCTTCAGATCGAGCTTGACGATCCGCTCCAGATCGGGGTTGCCGTCAAGGATATCGGCGAAGCGACTGTCGGCGATCCAGGTAATGGAGCAGTCGGGGAAAGCGCGACGGATGAGCTGGAGTGAGGCCATGCCGAAGACGATGTCACCGAGGGAAGAGAGACGGATGATGGCTATTTTCATGGTGAACTGGTCAATTTCGTTGTCCGTACTGCTTCAAGGCCGAGACAATGCGCTTTGCTGCTTTGCCGTCACCATAGGGATTGTGGGCTCGACTCATTGCTTCATAGGCATGCTCATCGGTAAGGAGCAAGGAAGTCGAGTGAACTATTCGATCAACGTCTGTCCCGACGAGTTTAACGGTACCGGCCGCTACAGCCTCAGGCCGTTCAGTCGTATCGCGCATTACCAACACAGGCTTGCCAAGCGATGGGGCCTCTTCCTGAATTCCACCTGAATCGGTAATTATCATCCAGGATCGATCCATGAGATAGACGAACGGGAGATAATCAAGCGGTTCAATCAGATGAATATTTGGCAAACCAGAGCCCTTGAGGATACGGTTGACCGGTTCGCGGACATTCGGATTCAAGTGGACCGGATAAAGGATTTCCACATCTCCGTGCTGCCGGGCAATAGCCGCGAGAGCCAGGCAGATGTTATCAAACCCTTCCCCGAAGTTTTCACGCCGGTGACCCGTCACAAGTACTAGCCGCTTAGCTGGATTCAAAAAGGAAAACTGTTCCGCAAACTGCTGCTGGAGCGCTGATGAAGCCTTAATAGAACCCGTCACATGCAACAACGCATCAATAACCGTATTGCCGGTAACCACGACGCTCTCGTTCGACACCCCTTCCCGAAGGAGATTCTGTCTGGCCAAGTCGGTCGGAGCGAAGTGAAGGTCGGCGAGGTGTCCGGCAATTGTGCGGTTCATCTCTTCTGGAAAGGGTGCGAATTTGTTGTGGGTGCGCAACCCTGCCTCCACATGCCCAACCCTGACCCGGCAATAATAGGCGGCAAGGGCTGCGGCCATGGTGGTAGTCGTATCACCGTGCACGAGGACGATGTCTGGCCTTTCCAGCTCAAGCACCTGCTTCAGGCCCTGCAGCACGTTGCAGGTGACGTCAAAAAGGTCCTGGCCAGGCTTCATGATATCCAAGTCGTAATCGGGATGGATAGTGAAGAGATCAAGCACTTGGTCAAGCATCTGGCGGTGCTGGGCGGTGACACAAACGACACTCTTGAATTGATTCCGATGGCGTTCCAGCTCCTTGATGACCGGGGCCATCTTTATCGCTTCAGGGCGGGTGCCGAATATGGAAAGGATTGTAATTCTTTGTAAAGTCATAGTATTTCTTATGTGATTACCTCTAACGGTTTTTTGGTGACACCTATTTCGTCAGAAAATATATCCTGTTGTCTCCCAATCCCAGGTAATCAAAGAAGCGTGTAATGAGGTGGTTGATCTTAGTTCGATGCATAAGTTTTAGGATCTTCATTGCCAACCTGTGCTGCCATTTCTTTTCTGATCGAGGCATCCAGAAGGGTGACGTCGTACCCATTTCCGGAGCAGTAAAAAGATGGATCCATTGGTAGTATAGCCATTCGGAACAGGTAATCGATTTATGTGATTTCAGCGTGAGTCCAGCTGAACGGGCCGCGTATTCGAGGGATTTCTTAGTGAAAAGCTGGAGATGATACGGTGTGTGCCAATGTATCCAACGTCTGCCAAACAGTTGTACACCCCAACTTTCGGCATTGGGTGTGCTTATGATGAGTGTACCACCCGGTTTCAGGACACGGGCGATACCCTTCAGGGTTTCGATGGGATCAATGGTGTGTTCGATGACTTGATCAAGGGTGATGTAGTCGAAATACCCTGGTTCATATATGTCGGGATCAAACAGTCCGACATGGACGGAATAACCGAATCTGTCCGCTACACGCCTGATGCTTTCGTCAGCCTCCACGCCATGGACCTCGCATCCCCGATTTTTGTGATACCCGAGGGTTTCCCCGAAACCACAGCCGACATCAAGAATCTTTACCCGTTCCGGCACCCATCTGAATGCTGAAGCCTTATCACCGTTCAACCAGGAGACGAATCCTGCTGAAGGTGCAAATGGCTTATAGGTATCAATATCAAAGGTAGCACGTGGATAATATTCCGTGTAGAGCCTGCCGATCATCTCCTGGGTATGGTTGGCTGCGAGCTGTTTATGCGTACAGTGTTTGCACGTTGTTATTACGAAGTTGCCGGGATATGCGAATCGGTCGTCATAGACTTTAAATGAGACTTCCGCGTCATAAGAACCGCAGATGGAGCAGCTTTTTGTTTTTCGCAATACCGCCAGCATGTGATCTGGAACAAGGGATGGGGTGCCGGTATAATTGCCTGTAACCATCCCTTTCACGAATGTCTTGATCCTTTTGACGAAACCATACTGGTGAGCTCTCGTATTGAAAACCGGCATGCCTGTTTCGAGAAGGAATCCTCTAATAGATGAAAGATATAATGGAGATGGAAAAACTATATGCTCGGGAAATGCCACATACCACCACTTTTCCCGTGAGCGGCGGGCGCTGAAACTCGAATTGTTCCCGGTTAGCAGGATAAGCAGGCCTCCTGCCTTCAGAAGCGTTCCGCACTTGGATATGAATTCCCCCGGCTCATGAAGGTGCTCGATGAGATCGAACGCGACTATGACATCGAATGTCTCGGATGTGATCAAGTCAAGATGTTCATAACCTGCGTGTCCTTTGGAAGCCAGCAGTTCCCTGCTGTGCTCTGAAAGCTCCACGCCTGTTGTGAGACAATCGAGCCCACTGGCAAAATCGAGGAGTTCGCCTGTGTTGCAACCAATATCCAGTACTTTTGGACTGCCTGCAAACAACCTCTTGAGGGTATCGGTTATCTCAGCTGGTTTTGTAGCGCAGAAACCATCAGATGAAGGCCACTTGTGTCCGGAATTGCCGGTCTGGTAGAGCATTTCAGCAGTCTCGGGCGGCAGTATGTTCTGGGTAAACCAAGACAGACAGCCGGAACAGTTCCACAGTTCCGGAGTACGGATCAATTCTATGGGATTTGAGGAAAACGTAAGCGGATCTGGATAGGTAATATCTCCTATCTTTTCAATATCAGCCGATGAACAGAGCGGGCATTGGTCATAATGTATATGATTGTTGATGGCATGTGATTGGCTTCCCACGACAACTCCCAGCGCTAGTGTGTAATGGTGTGACTGTTACTAATTATCTTGTTGACTACTCTACAGCCATTTTCAACAACAAAGAACAAAAGCAAGCTAGCATTGACTCTGGCCAAAAGGCATGTCGGGTAGTCAACGGTAGTCTTAGTATTTGAAAATCCTGCTGATCGGCCTGACAACGTTACGGTCAAAATCCTTGAACAAATGTCTCAAGGTGAACAGAGCATTGTTCACCTTGCTGAAATGGCGTCGCAACAATAGACTCTTGTCTTTTTCAAAAGCTTCGTCTTTACCCGTTGCCGACAATCCGTTAGTATCATCAAACATTGCTATGAGAATGGGCATATAAGAGAACGCCAAGTGGGGATCGTTAAAACAACGGATATTGAGTTCATAATCTGCCACGATGCGGTATTGTTCATCGTAGCAGTATTTTTGTCCCACGATACGGGGATAAAATATCGCCTGATGCGGGATGTTCCGACACATCAACTTGTAGGCGGAAAATTCGCCGCCATACAATGAATGCTGGCCCGGCATGTAGACATCGCCATAGTAGATGGTCGCCGGGGCCATCAGATGCGATGCGACCTTGTCCAGACAGTTGACGAGCAGATCATCTCCACCGAGAAACAGCATCCAGTCTCCCGTGGCGAGTTTGAATCCTTTGTTCATGGCATCATAGACGCCGTTGTCCTTCTCGCTGATCCAGAAATCGATGCAATGGTCATATCGATGAAGGATATCAAGCGTTCCGTCCACTGAACAACCATCAATGACGATAAATTCTATGTTGTCATACCTCTGGTTGATGACGCTGCTGATAGTTTCCTCAATATGGGAAGCGCCGTTCAACACTGGTGTAATGATTGATATCAAGGGCTTTGCAGGATACGAAGCCTTGCCATGAGATTTTGCTCTCAGCCCTCCACACGTGGTGGAGGGCTGAATGCCAATATTGAACATTTCCACCACACTGCGGGTGGTTGCGTATCGATCATCCAGGCAATAAGGCATTAAATTGTTCATGGCGATGTGAGTCCGATCATGGGGTGGACTGCAAATCATAGTGAAAAGATGCAACGTCGCACTGCCCTGAGACGTATGAGATAGCGAAGGCGTTTGAACAGGCCACGTGGTTTCATATTCATCGCCAGATGCAAGCGGTTGTTGATTTTGTGCTGTATACGTTCATAGTCTTTCGTGTCAGAAAGGCGTCGCACATACTGCTCCACAAGGTCCAACTGCCGGTCCCGCGGATGACGGGGAAGCGGCAGGTTCCCGAATTTTCGCTCCAAAAGTACGCGGTTCTTTTTCAATAATTCCTTTGTCTGTCTGGGCATCTTGCCGAACGATCCGCTTCCACGGTGATAGAGAAAGATGTCCTCTCGGCATAACAGTCGGTATCCTGCCTGCCGCACCCGGATGCAGTAATCGTCGTCCTCGAAAAACCCCAGATCGTAGGCCTCGTCCAATACTCCGACGGTTTCGAGCACATCCCGGCGCATCGCCACGCAAAAGAAGCCGAGCCGCTCGGCTTCAAAGGTTTCACCAGCGCTCCGCCGGGTCCACTGCGCACCCTCAGCTAGGATTTCCTCCGGCGTCGTGCCGCTGGTGAAGATCTTCTGTTCGTTGCCGACCGCATTGGAAACCGGTCCCAATAGACCGATTGACCGGTCGTCAAGCAGCGCAGAGCGCATGGTAGCCAGCCATCCCCCGGTCACACGGGTATCGTTGTTCAACAGGACAATGATCCGGCCGGTTGCCCTGCCGATGCCGTCGTTGTTGCCACCGGCAAAGCCGCGGTTGGTTGCATTGAGGACGCATTTCAGCCGGGGTTCGCGTCCGGACAGTTCCGTCAGATAGGCCGGGGTGCCGTCTGATGAGTTGTTATCCACAACGATGACTTCGTAGTCCTCGCTGCCGCTGTTGCCGAAAATGCTCTCCAGGCAGGGGACGGTGTAATCGTGTAACCCGTTGTAGGTGACGATGATGATGCTGCATTCAGCCATGGCGTCCGCCTGAGTCCTTCTGGCCAACAACAGCGGCAATGGACATGATTTCGGTAACGGCCGCTGCCACCGTATAGGGGGAGACCGGCTGCCCCGGCGTGTTGCCGGCACTCTTCCAGCCGCTGTAACAGTCGGCTATCGCCTGTTTCACCGCCTCGGGCGAACCGGCGGATACTGAGGTGTGTCCAAGCGCCGCAAGCATCCGGGAAAGCCCAGGATTATGATGCACCAACCCTAGGACCGGGCGCCCCACATGCAGATATTCATAGGTTTTTGAGGGAATCGTCTCGGATGAAAACTCCTCAGTGTTCTGGATGAGCAGCAGGACATCGCAATGCTTCATGGCCACCAGTGATTCGTTACGCGGTATACGTCCATAGTCTCGGATAACCCCTGGCGCCAGGAACTCACTGATTAACCGTCGCGAGAGACGATCACAGGTCCCGTAGAGATCAAGCCGGATCACATCAGCCAATTCCGGTCTTTCCTCGAGCAGGAGACGTAACCCCTCCAAGAATACTTTCAGGTTTCGGGAGCCTCCCAACGAGCCGAAATGCGCGAAGCGGCAAAAGGCACTCCTTTCGTACACAACATCCGGCATGGCAGACGGATCCGCCCCTGGGAAAATGGTCCAACCACGTCGTCCCAAGCCAGTTCGGCGTTCGGCCGCCTCACGGGCTTCGTCAGTCAGAAAGACAATGGCATCGGCACGACGGCAGATTAAACGCTCCAGCCAGCTGAAAACCGCCAACGCACGCCGACTGCGCAGCCAGTCTCCATGCACCAGCGGGTCCTGGACTTCAGCTATCCACGGCAAACCGTTGCGACGGGAGATTATGGCTGCCGCCAGATGGGCACTGGCCGGGCCTCCGGTCGAGTAGATGACTTCGGGCTGATGCTGGCGGCAGAGGCGTCCCCCCTTCAGTATCGCCAGAGGGAACCAGGACCATTGACTGTCCAGATCGATTATCAATTTCTCCAGCAGATAGAAGGGGAGGAGCAAAATGGTAAGCACCGGCGCCAGCATCTTCCACCATTTGCTCCGTCGCCGTAGGTGACGCAGTTCGAACCGGATTCCGGACGGTCCCAGAGACGGAACCCGTGAATGAACCATTTGCGGCCAGCGCCCACCACACACCCCGGTAAGAAGTAGCGGTTCGATCCCGTTTGCTCTCAAATAGGGGATTCGATCATCCAGATGCTGAGCGCAGGCCATGCCGTCAATGCGCGAAAAATAGGAAAGGACCAGCCATCGCGTTACCGGTTGCACGCTTGCTCCTTGCCTGCCAGCAACCGCTCAGCCGCAGCCAGGACATCCTCGGTCCCGATAGCCGCCAGACAGCGGCTCTCGCCGCCCAGATCGCCACACCCTGCGTTGCCGCACGGTACACACTCCTCATCGCTTTGGAGCAGCACCATACTGCCGCATTGCTGATTCCCGCGCAGAGCCGGGCACTGTTGAGCAGCCGGACCGCTGTTGTTCCACGGGGACCAACGTTCGGCAAAGGTCGGTCCGTAAAGGGCCACCATCGGCACCCCGACGGTAGCTGCCAGGTGGCTGACCGCCGTATCAAGGCCGAGGTAGAAAGTTGCACTGGCAAGCAGGCAGGCCATCCGGTTGAGACTGAACTCTCCAGTGATCAGGGCCGGCCGGTGTCGGCAGAGCAAGGCAGCCTGGCCGAGCAATTCGATCTCGCGCGCGTCCGGCGACGACGTCCAGACCGGCTGCAGGCCATATCGGTCGACCAGGGCATCGCTCACTTCCGCAAACCGCTCCATGCGCCAGTATTTATAATCCCACCGGGCAAACGGATGGATAACAAAATACGAGCCGATGACGTCCAGGGTCCGAAGGGTTTCAGTAACCGCCGTTTGGTCGGCAGCATCCCAATAGACCTTTGCCTCCAGACGTTCAACCCGGTGACCCAGCCCTTCGGAAACCAGCTGACTGATGCGAGCAACATGCATATAGCCAGGAAATGGAATGGGATGCGTAAAGAAGAGCCTCTTCCAGAGGTTCCGCCAGCCCCCCCCCCACCCTTGATAGAATCCGACCCTCGTCGTCCTGCCGGCAAAGAGAACGGCAATGTTCCCCCGATCCGAGGCATTCATATTGATCGCCAGATCGTACTTGCGGAATATCTCCCGAAAATACCCCGTCCCGCCTTTTTCCGAATAGTGCACACGGCGGATACGGGGATCTTTCTCCAGGAATTCACCGGTTCCCTTCCCTACCAGGAGGTCGATTGCCGCCTCCGGATAGGCCTCCTTGAGCAGGCCGATCAGCGGCGTCGTCAAAATGACGTCGCCGATCAAACGGATACAGACGATCAGGATGGTTTCAGGGGAGCTGTTCATTGTTGTTTCCTATCGGCTTTTGCCCACAGCTCACGGCCCTTGACATACCTTAATAAGGTGTATTGGGTATACAAGCACATCATTGTTCAGGATCACCAGCCATTCGGAGGCGGTTTGTCGCACCCCTTGATTCCAAGCCCCGGCGCAACCCAGGTTTTCTTGATTGGAGATGACGTTGACGTCCGTGCGGCCGGCCAAGTACTCTGCAGTCCCATCAGAGAAGCCGTTGTCAATCAGCAGAATCTGTGCCCCAGCAACAGCAGGCTCTCGAGGTATTGCTGCGTGTAATGCAGCTGATTGTAGAGCGGTATGACGATCGTTGTACTCATCTCTTCTTTTTAGTTCCTTCCCGATGACCTAAAGCCAGCTTGTGTCGGCGCTGCGAGACAGGTCGACCGATTCGAAGACGTCGGAGATGGTGGTAATGTCCACTCCCTCGCGGCCAGCAGCCTGCCAGCGCGGCAGACGCTTGCCGTGAAGCTGCAGCAATCCCTTCAACGGGGCTGCCGGCGTCGCCCCCGGTCGGGGAACAATACAGTCCGTTGGCTTTCCCAAGACGTTTGCCGCCCAGTGGGAGTAGCAGGAAATGGGGGTTGCCAGTATTACCGGACAGCAGGCCAATGCGAAGAGATCGGCAACCGGATTAACGCGCGAGTCGTGATCGGGCCCTTTGTAGGCATAGGGTGAGTCGATCCCCAGGGTGATGACATCAAAATTCCGGTGGAGCGTCGAGAAAGCGGCCGGGTCTCCGGTGCAGGACAGAAAGAAGCAGACATCCTTCTGGCGGGTAGCAACGGCCGCCATTGTCTTTTCGTACCACCAGACTGGCACGGCGGGCCATTGAGTGCCTCTGACGTCGTACATTTCCTCATTCGTCACCGTAAAATCGCCGTGCCTGATATGAACACCAACAATGGGACGCCCCGCGACCCGGTCAAAGGTGGCGCGAATATCCTCTGTCAGTGCCGGACACAGATGTATCTTGCGGGCCACTTCCAGGTAGATCGGGTCAAGCAGCTCGGCCGGACCATTGAGCGAGCGGAGAATAATCTTTTTACCCTTAAGCGAGGCAAACAACGCCTCGTCGCAATCCCTTATCCGCAACGCGCCGAGTCGGGCCATGATGCGCACAGTCCCGCGCCGGGTCTCGTCAATACTGAACGAATCAAGCTCCCGCCAGTCGAGCACGATATCATGGCCATACGCCCTACGTATCGCGAATGCCAGAGGAAGGGCTTCAAGGCGGTTTGAGATCCCTACAAATTCGTCAATGAACAATTGATTCATGGTCAGTCCTTCTGTCCCCTATCTGTACGGAGTGTCTCTGAGACGCTAAGCTCCCAAAGTTTGGCATATTTGAAAAAAGTATTAAAAGAAGAAAGTACAGCGTAGAGAAAGCCGGGGATTCCTTCCAGCAGGCCCTTCTTTAGAAAATAAATTTTGCAGAAATTCATCAATGGATTGAGTAATAGCTTGCCAAAATTTACGCCCTTGCCAGCCCTAAATTTTTCATCAGCCTGAAGACTGGAATCAAAATCAATTTTTCGGAATCGTTGCGCCAATGTCTCAGAAGTGAAATGTTCAAGAGGATTGCGGAAATGATATATCTGGCCTTTGTCTACACTCATAGAATCAAAACCCAGACCTGGTTGTTCATTATAGCGACCCGCTCCCTTCTTGAGAAGTCTTCGCGTATAGTTGGGATATGAACATTTCAACCATTTGCCAAAAAAATAATTCTTTCGCGGGATTTCACCAGCTGCATAAATCTCGGCCAAAGGTGAGTGAATGAATCCAAGAACTTCGTCCTTAAGGGCTTCGGTTATTCGTTCATCGGCATCGAGAAAAAGTACCCATTGTGACACGGCAATGTCCAAACCGACATTTCGTTGAGGACCAACCATTCCGGGCCATTCCCGTTGAAAAACCTTATCTGTGAATCTCCTTGAAACTTCGACAGTTTGATCTGTGCTAAACGAGTCAATGACTATTAGTTCATCTGCCCAACGAACACTCTCCAAACAAGGGGCAACATTTTTTTCCTCATTCTTGGTTATGAGAACGACGGATATCACCATTACTGTGTTCCCTCCAGTGCAGCACTCATCCAATCAACTTCCTCACCCCGTTCATGACCATCTCCACCGTAATACTCCTCCGGCACTCCTCATCCCGCTCGCACTTGGTGCGGAAGCAACGGGTACAGGAGATCGGCGACTGAATGACGACATGGCTGTTGCCGCGCGGACCGCTGCCATTGCCGTCGCTTGAGCGATACAGAGAAACCGTCGGCGTGCCGACTGCCGCGGCAAGGTGAACAGGACCGGTATCGCCGCCAACGACCAGATCGACCTTCTTGAGGAGTGCGGCAAGCCCCTTCAGCGAGTAACGGTCGGTTACCCTGGCACCGGGGCCGATGGAGGTGGCAAGCCCGGTCACGGTCTGCCGTTCCGCCTCGTTCCCCCAGGACAGGAGAACCGTTGACTCGGGATAGCCGGCAAGCAGTTGCCTGCCCAGATCGATCCACCCCTCCTGATGCCAGAACTTCGTCTGCCAGGTGGTGCCGGTATGGAAGAGGAACACCAGACCTTCACCCAGGGTAGCCATCAACGCCTCTGCCGCCTGTTCGTCCTCCGGCGAGGTATGAATATCGGTGCGCAGTTCATACTGCCGGAAATCCCTGCCAAAGGGGGTGCTGACCACCCGCAGATACTTGTCGGTCACATGGCGGTCCTGGCTGCGCAGAGGAATATGGCGGGTAGTGAAGAGCAGGTTGATCCGCTCCTGAAGGTCATCGCCGGTAAAGCCCAGTACCTCTTCGCCACCGCTCAGCCAGTCAATGAGGCCACTTTTCAGATTTCCCTGGATATCGAACACTATGTCGTAGCGCCGCTCGCGCAGGGACTCCTTCAGCGCGGCGATATCCCGTCGGGTCGCGGTGGCAAAGGGAGACCGGCGCCATACCTTGGTGCGCACCGTGTGCAGCTGCGAGACGAGAGGATTCCCCGCCAGCAGGTCACGGAACGGCTCTTCCACCACCCAGTCCACCTCGATGCCGGGTACCACTTGATGCAGGTAATCCAACACCGGCAAGGCATGGATGATGTCGCCGAGGGCGGAGGTTTTTACGATCAATACTCTCATAACTGGTTCGAGGTTCGAGGTTCGAGGTTCGCGGTTCGAGTCTTTTCAACGTCGAACTTCGAACTTAGAACGTCGAACTGGTTTTCAGTTTTTCCGCCGCTTCCACCACCATCGCCGGGGTAACGGCGGTCATGCAACGGTGGTCAGTCGGACACTCCCGCTTCATGCAGGGGGCACAGTCGACCTGTTGACAAACGACCAGTGCATGCTCTGCCAGAGGATAGGTCGTCGTGTGGTCGGTGGAGCCGAAAATGGCCACCAGCGGCACGCCAAAGGCAGCAGCGATGTGCATCGGCCCGGAATCGTTGGTGACGAAGAAAGTGCACCGCTTGATGACCGCCATCAACTCCCTGACCTTGGTCCTGCCGGCCAGGTTAAGGCAGGGAGAGGTCATGGTTGCGGCAATATCGGCCGCGATCCCGGTCTCGTCCGGGCCGCCGGTTATGACGATCTTCGCCCCCCACCGGCCGGCCAGGTCGTCGGCCACGGCTGCAAACCGCTCCGGGTACCAGCGCTTGGCCGAGCCGTAGGTGGCACCGGGGTTGATACCGACCACAACATCGTCCGGATTGATATTGCCGGACCTGAGCAGTTCCGCAATCGCACCATCCTCTGCCGACGTTGTCGCCAGTAGCTGGGGTTTGGCCGATGCGGTTATGCCGAAGTGGGCCAAAATGGCTCGGTAGGCCTCTGACTGATGACCGGTGGTTGACTGCAGGCTCTTCGGCATGCCGTAGTTCAGAAGCATCCCCCGGCCGTCGCTTCGCAGGCCCAGCCGGCGGGGAATCCCGGCCAGCCAGGGAACCAGTGCGGAATCAAAGGAGTTCGGCAGGATGATCGCCAGATCGAAGGCACGCGCGTTCAACTCCGCAGCCAGCCTCAGCCTGCCACCAATGCCACGGTGACGCCCGTTCCGGTCGTACACCAACAGTTCGTCAACCCAGGGATGGGGCGTGAAAAGCTCGGCAACCAGCGGGGTAGCCAGGAGCGTGATCCGTGCTGTTGGAAAGAACTCCCGCACCGTTCCGATGGCCGGGGTGGTCATCACCGCATCACCCAGCCAGTTCACGGCACGTATGAGAATTTCCCCGATATTTGCCGGATCGATTGTCTTGCCCCTCACTCCTTACACCTCACCCCTTACGACAATAACTCCGCCTCATCCACCAGCATCACCGGAATCCCTTCCCGGACCGGATAACGAAGCCGGCAGACGTTGCAGGTCAGGGCAGGCAGTTCTTGCTCGTACTGGAGCCCACCCTTGCATTGCGGGCAGGCAAGAATCGCCAGAAGTTCCTCGGATAGTGCCATATCTATCTCCCGTTTTGAAGCAGTTTATCCAGCCGCCGGCAGAGGGGGGCGGCATCGGCTATCTCCAGTTCCAGCGACGCCACATAACACGGGAAATCATCCGCCCCCAACGCCTTCAGCTTGACCCCATCCTTGGCGGTGGTAATCAGGTAATCGGCCCGTGCCGACGTGCGAAGCCTGGCCAGGGCCGCGCACTCCTCGTCGCCGTACACGGTATGATCGGGAAAGGCCAGGGTGGCGGCCAGCTCTGCCCCTTCCCGCTCCAGTTCGTCAAAGAATCCCGCCGGGTCGGCGATCCCGGCAAAGGCCAGTCCCCTCTGTCCGGCCAATTCCCCGAATCGGCGTACCGGCCCGCCCGACAGGGTGGTAAAACCGACCAGCCGGTGTCGGGCATGACAGACAGGAAGGCCGGCCGGGAGCTTCGCATCAGGCAACGAATCATCGACACAGCGGGTGAACAGCGCCATATCGGCCCGACCGATTGACGAGAGCGGTTCCCGCAGGAGACCGGCAGGCAGAATACGGCCATTGGCGAACGGCTGCCTGCTATCGAGAAGCAGGATATCCAGGTCCCGTTGCAGCCGCAGATGCTGAAACCCGTCGTCCAGGATGAAGATGTCCGGGTTCAGCCGCTCCATGGCCAGGCATCCGGCCCGATAACGGTCGCTGCCGATCACCACCATCAGCCCCGGCACCAGATCGGCCAGCAGGCACGGCTCGTCGCCAGCCTCTTCCGGAGTAAGGAGCCGTTGCTCGCCGTTGGCAACAATGGCAACGGTTCCCTCCAGGCTCCCGCCGTACCCCCGGCTGAGAACCGCCACCCGTTTGCCCCGTGACATGACGTAGCGGGCAAGCCAGGCGGTCATGGGGGTCTTGCCGGTGCCGCCGACGGTGATGTTCCCCACCGAGATCACCGGCTGGGGCAGTCTGCGCGACCGGAGCAGACCCGCAGCAAAGGCAAAGGCCCGCAGCCGCATGGCCAGGGAGTACGGAACGGCACAGCCCCGCAGCAGGACCAGCAGCAGCCGATCGGCTACCTTCTGCGTCTCACCGTTCAGCAGCGCCTTGAAATACTCCTCACCCTTCACTCCTCACTCCTCACGTCCTTGCCGGCCTCTCATCCAGCAACCGCTCAATTACCTCCAGATGCCTCTCCGTTGCCCCACCATTCTCCGCGACGATGCGCCGGCCCCGTTCCCCCATGGTGAGGCGCCGGTCGGCATCCTGCAACAGGGTAGCCAGGGCCGCGCCAAGGGCGCTTTCATCCGCGACCTGCACCCCGCCCTCTCCGGCCAGCGCCAGCCGCGATATCTCGCGAAAGTTCTCCATGTACGGTCCAAAGACGACCGGAACCCCCAGGGATGCCGGCTCCAGGAGGTTGTGCCCGCCGACCGGCACCAGGCTTCCGCCGACAAACACCAGATCCGACACGGCATACAGACGCATGAGCTCGCCGATGGTGTCCACCAGGAGCACCCGTCCCGGCGCAATCAAGGGGGTAGCCGCTCCCAGCCCGGAACGACGGACATAGGCACGGTCGGCTTTCTCCAGGAGACCGGCCACCTCGTCGGCCCGCTCCGGATGGCGTGGCACCAGAACCAGTACCACTGGCAAACCGGCAGCCAGCAAGGCCCGGAAGGCGGCAATCACCAAAACCTCCTCACCGGGATGGGTACTGCCGGCCGTTACCACCAGCGCTTCCGGCGGCAGGCGGTAGGCGGTGCGGATGGCAAGACGTTCGTCCGGGGTCGGGACAATCACGGCGATATCGTACTTCAGATTGCCCGCGACAAAGACCCTGGCGGGGTCTGCGCCGATGGCGGCTATGCGCCTGCCGTCCTCGGCACTCTGCATGCACAGGGCGGAAAAGTGGGCAAGGATCGGCCCGAAAAACCGGCGCAGCCGCAGGTAACGGCTGTACGAGCGGTCGGAGATGCGACCATTCACCATCACCACCGGAATCCCCCTTTCCCGGGCGATCCGGACAAAGTTCGGCCAGATCTCGGTCTCGACGATGACGATGAGCGCCGGTCTGACTCGCGAAAGCAAGCTGCGGACCGCAAAGGGGTAGTCAAAGGGAAAGTGGAGGGCCAGGTCCACGTCCCTGATCCCCTGGCCGATGGCCCGGCCGGTTTCGGTCATGTTGGAGAGGATGAGGGGACGGTTCGGCCACCGCTCCTTCAGCCCCTTCAGAAGCGGCTTGGCAGCAATGGTCTCGCCGACCGACACGGCATGGACCCAGATCGGCGATCGCCCGGCAACCGGGGCCGTAATGGCATTGTCGACAAAGCCGAAACGCTCGCCGAATGCCGCCGGTCGCCCTCTACTGACGGAACGATAGAGGTGGTAGGCGAGGATGAACGGCAGCGCCAGCCAGAGCAGAATGTTGTAAAGAACGTACATAAACAAAACCTGTTCGATGTTCGATGTTCGATGTTAAAGCAATTTCGGACATCAAACCAACGTATGTACCCGCCGTTTCGTCACGTCCCGCAGAGCAGCCTGAAGCTGCTGGATGTTGCCGTTACCTCGAACCTCGAACCTCGAACCTCGAACCGAAGTAATTGTCCGCCCTCTCCGTCACGTCCCGCAGGGCAGCCTCGATCCGGACCCGGAATGCCTCCGGCTCCTCGCCATCACGGTAGCGAAGCGGTTCGCCGACCACGTAAACCCCACGGGAAAACGGCTTGGGGATGAGAAAGCGGTCCCAGCTCCCCATCCGCCATGCATGGGACGCAGCAAAAGCCATCGGGATGACCGCCTTGCCGGAAAGTCTGGCCACCTGGGCAACGCCGGGCTTTGCGACTTCACGGGGACCTTTGGGGCCGTCCGGCGTGATGGCGACGTCCTTGTCCTCCCGCAGCAGCCTGACCATCTCCTTCAGTGCCGCTGTGCCCCCCTTTTTCGACGATCCCCGTACCAGCCGGAACCCGAATCGCTCCATGACCCTGGCAATGATCTCGCCGTCACGGTGGGTACTGATCAGGACATGCATCCATTTCCCCGGATAGAGAAAGGGGATCATCAACAGACGGCCATGCCAGAAGATGCCGATGAATCCTTCGCCGCGCTCGGTAAAGGAGGGCATGACCCGACTGCCCTGCACCTCGATCCGCATGCTGGCGTGCAGCAGACGGATCAGCACGTAAAGGAGATAGGGAGCGAGCCCGACACTCAGGAACCTGGCGATGTCGCGGCGCAGTTGCTTCATGATTCCTGGAACTGCATGTCGTACAGACGCCGGTAGGTACCGTCAAGGGCCAGGAGCTGGCTGTGGCTGCCGCTTTCCACGATCCGCCCCCCCTCCAGCACCACGATCCGGTCGGCATGAAGGACGGTGGAGAGCCGGTGGGCGATAACAAAGGTGGTCCGGTTCCGCATCAGGTTGTTCAGGGCCTGCTGCACCATCTGTTCGCTCTCGGTGTCCAGGGCGCTGGTCGCCTCGTCCAGGATCAGGACCGGCGCATCTTTCAGGATGGCCCGGGCAATGCAGAGCCGCTGGCGCTGGCCGCCGGAAAGGCGGACACCCCGGTCGCCGATGCCGGTGGCATACCCTTCGGGCATCTCCATGATGAAGTCGTGGGCAAAGGCGGCCCTGGCAGCCGCCTCCACACTGGCATCGGTCGCATCCGGCCTGCCGTAGCGGATATTGTTGGCAATGGTGTCGTTGAACAGGATCGTTTCCTGATCGACAAGGGCCACATTACCGAGCAGGTCCTGCAGCCTGAGAGTACGGATGTCGTTGCCGTCGAGCAGGACAGTTCCCCGGCTGACGTCGTAAAACCGGGTGATCAGCGAGACCAGGGTGGTCTTGCCGCCGCCGGAAGGACCCACCAGGGCGACGATCTCTCCCCGCCTGGCCTCGATGTCGATTCCACTGAGGACCCACTCTTCCTGGTCGCCGTAGGTGAACCAGACATCGCGGAACTGCACGTCGCCCCGCGCCTGCTCCAGGGTGACCGGCAGAGCCGGGTCGACGATCTCGGGCAGTTCGTCGATGGAGGCAAAAACCCGCTCTGCCGCGCCCAGCGAGCGTTGCAGGGTATTGAAGGTGCCGCTCAGCTTCTTGATCGGATTGAACAGCAGGACCATGGCCGCGATGAACGACAGCAGCGCTTCCGGTTTCATGGCGCCGCTGATGACCTGGTACCCGCCGAACCAGAGGACGCCGGCAATCCCCAGGGAGGTGAGGAGTTCCATGATAGGCACCGACACCCCCTCGTATTTGATCCCTTTCCGCATGAAACGGTAAAAACCAAGGTTGGCGGCAGCAAATTTGGCTACCTCCCGCGGTTCCAGGGCAAAGGCCTTGATCACCTTGATCCCGGAAAAGCTCTCCTGGAGAATGCTCGTCAGCTCCCCCATCCGCCCCTGGCTCTCCTGGGACGCTTTCTTGATCCGCCGGCCGATCTTCTGGGCCGGCACCACAGAGGCGGGAATCACCAGAAAGGCGATGAGCGCCAGCTTCCAGTTGAGATAGAAGATCAGCCCCAGCAGAGACAGCGCCCCGAATCCGTCACGAAAGAAACTGGTGATGACGTTCGCCACCCCCTCCTGCATCATGGTCACGTCGTTCAGGACCCGCGACATGAGGCTGCCGGTCTGGTTGCTGGCGAAATACCCGATGCTCAGTGCCATGTTCTTCCGGTAGATTTCGTTGCGGATATCCTGGATCGCCAGCTGGCCCGCGGTGCGGATGAAGTATTCGTTAACGTACCGGCTTAAGCCCCGCAACAGGAAAATGGCAATGATAGCCATGGGCAGGAGTTGGAGCAGCAGCCGGTTGTTGTCCGAAAAGATCTGTTTCAGCGCCGGTCCGGCCAGATAGGCGAAGCCACTGTCCATACCGCCGACCACCAGAGACGCGATGGCGGAGATGATGATGCGCCAGGTGTAGGGCTTGCTGTAGGTAAGCAGACGTTTAAAGGTTTCCATTTATCCCATGAACGGCATTTGGAATAACACTGAGCAACGGAGCAACTGAGAAATCAAAAAATTACATCAAGAAAATAAGTCACCGAGACGGTTACCCCATTGGTTCTCAAGACTTCTCCGTTGCGCTGTTGCTCAGTGTTTCAAATGCCCTTTCAGAATTATTTTTCGTATCCGGCAGCCATTCCGAGGGCCAGTCTGGCGACGCGCTCCGAGGCGCCCGGTGTACCGAGCTTTTCGCGTATCCCCTTCAGCTTGGCAACCACCATCTCCCGATAGTCGCGGTCGGTGAAGTATAGCCCGATGGCGTCGGCAATCGGCAGCGGCTCTGCCTCGTGCTGCAGGAGTTCCGGCACCACCCGCTCGCCCGCCACGATGTTGCCGATCCCCATATGCGCCACCTTCACCAGCCGTTTCCCCACGGCATAGGTAAGCGGCGCCACCTTATAGATGATGACCTCGGGGATGCCCATGAGGGCGATCTCCAGGGTAACGGTTCCCGACGCGGCAATGATGGCATCGCAGACCTGCATGACATCGTAGTTCTTCCCCCGGACGACGGTTGCCTCCACGCCGGCACCGGCCAGCAGACCATCCACCAGGCTCCGTTCGATGCTGGACGCCAGGGGGAGGACGAACCGCAGGTCGGGAAAGCGCTCCTTGAGCAGGGCCGCCGCCGCCAGCATCACCGGCAGGAGGGAGGTGATCTCGCTCCTGCGGCTCCCCGGAAACAGCCCCACGACACGCCCCCCCGTGAGCCCGAACGCCTCCAGCGCCGCGGCACGGGTCATGGCCGGTGCTACCATCTCCAGCAGCGGGTGGCCGACAAAGGTGACCGGCGCCCCTACCTTCTCGTAGATCGGTACCTCGAACGGGAAGATCACTGCCACGTGACTCACCGTCGCGGCGATCTTCTTCGCCCGCCCGGGACGCCAGGCCCAGACCTTGGGGCTGATGTAGTACAGGACCGGCACCCCGGCAGCCTTGGCCACGGCAGCGAGACGCAGATTGAAACCGGGATAGTCGATGAGGATCAGCAGGTCCGGGGGGGTGGTGCGGATGATCCGTTTGAGGGTGCTAAAGGCCCTGGCGATGACCCGGAACTGGGAAACCACCTCCACCAGCCCCATCACGGCCAGTGTATTGGCGTCCACCAGGGTCTCGACACCGGCGGCCCGCATGTCGGCGCCGCCAATCCCGAAGAACCGGACGTCCGACTCCAGTTGAAGCGCCTCTTCGACGAGCCTGGCGCCGTACATGTCACCGGAGGCCTCGCCGGCAACTATCATGATCCGCTTGCCCAACGAACGATGTCTCCCTGTCCTTCCCAGCCGACGGGAAGGACCCCCCCAGTTCAACACGGAGGAGACACGGAGGACACGGAGAAAACCATCACCTTTCCGACAATGGTCAAACTCTGCATTTACTCCGTGTACTCTGTGCCTCTGTGTTTAATTCAGGTTCATTCGCCTACCTGATACAGCCCCGTTGCGAAGATTCCACGAACGCCAGGAACTGCTGCACCTCCGGCGTCTGCGGCACCTCGGCCCGTATCCGGGTCAACGCCTCGTCGGCCTTGCAGTCCGACGTGAAGATCAGGTAGGTTTTTTTGATGGAGGAGATCGCCTCGTCAGTGAACCCGCGCCGCTTGAGACCGATCAGGTTCACGCCGCGCAGTTCGGCGTCCCGCTTGTTGCCGGTGGCGGCAATGGTGAAGGGGGGAAGATCCCGGCCCACCAGTGTTCCACCACCGATCATGGAATGGGCGCCGATCCGGGTAAACTGGTGGACAGCCGAAAGACCGCCGATGTTGGCAAAGTCTTCCACGGTGATATGGCCCGCCAGGGTAGCGGCATTGGCCATGATGACACTGTTGCCGATATGGCAGTCGTGAGCCACGTGGGAGTACGCCATGAACAGGTTGTCGTTGCCGATGGTGGTCTCGCCGTCGCCGGTGACCGTGCCGAGATTTATGGTGGAGAACTCGCGGATGGTATTCCGGTCGCCGATCTTCAGATAGGTCTCTTCCCCCTTGTACTTGAGGTCCTGGGGAATGGCGCCGACAGAAGCCAGCTGAAAGATATGGTTGTACTCGCCGATGGTGGTCCACCCCTCCACGACCGCATGGGGGCCGACCCTGGTTCCCTTGCCGATCTTCACCTGCCCGCCGATGACGGCATAGGGGCCGATCTCCACATCCTCGGCCAGTTCGGCGCCGGGATGGATAATTGCTGTTGCATGAATCATAACTATGCTCCTCAGGAACGCAACAAGTAACTCGCAGCCGGGTTCAGGAAGCTATTTTCCCGTCACCAGTCACGAGTTACCAGTCACCGTTTTTACTGTCTGTCCATCTCGGCGAACGTCGCCTTCAGTTCCGCCTCGGCCGCCAGCTTGTCGTCAACGAATGCCTTGCCGCTGAAGCACCAGATGCCGCGCTTGCAGGCAGTGGCGGTCATCTCGATCCGGAGCTGGTCACCGGGCCGGACCGGGCGGCGGAACTTGGCGTTATCGATCCCGGCGAAATAGCAGACCTTCTTCCTGACCTCGTCATCCGAGGCGAGATAGGCGAGAATCCCCCCCACCTGGGCCATCCCCTCGATAATCAGCACCCCCGGCATTACCGGGTGGCCGGGAAAGTGCCCCTGGAAAAACGGCTCGTTGATGGTCACGTTCTTGATGCCGACAATCCGCTTACCCGCCTCGTGCTCCACGACCCGGTCAACCAGGAGGAACGGATAGCGGTGCGGAAGGATTCTCATAACCTCGTTGATGTCCATTATCATCTGCCACTCCATTCAATGAAAAACAGGTATTCATTCTACATTGTCAGATTACGTCCCATCGGGACAGAATGCCTGTAGCCCGGCGATTTATCGCCGGGGTTCAAGTAAAATGTTCGTTCGTCACGGACGTGACCGAAGGTAAAATCCAATCCGACACCGGGGGATGAATCCCCCGGCTACAAGCATTCTGTCCCGATGGGACGAAAATTCAAAGGGCAATAAAGTAGCATCAAAAGCATAGAGTGTTCAAATTGCCCCCACTCAACCACTTAGCCATTCATCGATTTTTCTGCCTTCCCTTCCAGCTCTGCCAGCCGCTTCTCCAGGCCGGCAACGGTCTTGCGCAGCTCCGGCAGACGACCGAAAACGGTTGAGGCCTTCAGCCACTCCCGGTGGGGAATAGCCGGACTGCCGCTCAGCACCTGACCGGCCGGCACATTCCCCGGCACCCCGGACTGGGCCGCGATCATGACATTGTCGCCGATCGTAAGATGGCCGGCAATCCCCACCTGTCCCCCGAGGGTCACATGGTTCCCGAGCTTGGTACTGCCCGAAACCCCCACCTGGGAGACGATCATGCAGTTCTCGCCGATCACGCAGTTATGGGCGATCTGGACAAGGTTGTCGATCTTGGTACCGCGCCTCACCACGGTGGCCTCCAGGGCTGCCCGGTCGATGACCGTGTTGGCGCCGATCTCCACGTCGTCCTCGATCACCACGATGCCGATCTGGGGGATCTTGTACCAGGCAGGACCGTCCGGCGCATAACCGAAACCGTCGCTGCCGATGACCGAACCGTTGTGAATGGTGACCCTGCTGCCGATCCGGCATCCTTCCCGTACGGCGACTCCGCTATGAAGGGTGACGTCGTCCCCCAGCACCGCACCGGGATAAAGGGTGACACCCGGATAGAGAGTCACCCGCTCGCCGATTCGCACGTTATCGGCAACGAACACCCCGGGGTACAGTGTGGCGTCGGCGCCAATGACCGCAGTAGCCGCTACGAATGCCCCTTCCATGACCCCATGGGCAACACGGGGACTGCTGGTAAACAGGGTAAGCAGCTTTGCAAATGCAAGATAGGGATTGGCCACCTCAATGGCGTTTCGGCCGTGGTTCTCCGCCCCCGGGGGCAGGATCACCGCCGCAGCCCTGGTTGTAGCCACCTTGGCCGCATACCTGGGGTTGGCCAGGAAGGTGATCTGCCCCTCGCCGGCATCGTCCAGCGTGCCTAACTCGCTGATACGGACGGCGGCGTCGCCGATCACCCGGCCGCCGAGATACTCGGCAAGTTCCTGTAGAGTCATTCCCACGTTTCTACCTCAAAGGCTGTTCGATGTTCGAGGTTTTCGGATCTTCAACATCGAACATCGAACTGATTCATCACTTCTTGATCTGATCGCCCATCTTTTTCAACGCATTGAACTGGCGAAGGATATCTTCAGTCAGATCTGATTTCTCATCAATGTAGATCATCCCCTCGTTCTTGACGTAAACATACGTAAAGCCATTCTTGCGGCCATACTCCTGAACCACCTTGACGATCTCCTCGACAAGCCGGTTGGTCAGCTCGTCGTTTTTGGTCTGGAGGTCATCCTGGGCATCCTTCAGAAACCGCTGGAACTCCTTCAGTCTCTGCTGGTAGTCCTTCTCCTTGGCGCCCCGGGCCGATTCGGAGAGGAGCACGCTCTGTTTCTCCAGCTCGCCCTTCAGCTTCTTGAGCTCTTCCTCCTTGCCGTTCTTCTCCTGCTCATATCTGGCGGCCCGTTGGGAAAGCTGGTCCTTGGCCTCCTTGCCGGCTTCCGAGGTAAGCAGGATCTTCTGGATATCCACCGAGCCGAGTTTCACCTCGGCCATGGCCGGGGCCGCGGCAACAAGCAGTGCCGCAAAGACGAATACAACGATGCGTTTCATGGGATTCTCCTTGTCTATGCTAAGTTCGCGTCCTAAGTAATATCGAGATCAGAAAAAACCGCCGATGGAAAACTCCAGCTTGCCGCCACTGGAGTCGATATCCTTGCGGGGGTTGAGCGGAATGCCGTACTCCAGACGGAGTGGGCCGATGGGTGAAAACCAGCGGACCCCGAAGCCGTAGCTGGTCCTCATGCTGGAAAAGATGTCGCTTGCCTTCTCGTAGGCGTTGCCGGCGTCAAAGAAGAGCACCCCCTTGAGACCCGCCTCTTTCAGGATGGGGAAGACCAGTTCCAGGTTCCCGATGGCCTCCGTATCGCCGCCGATGTAGGCACGGGCAATGGAGACGGATTTGATGCCGTCCACGTCGGTGCCCACGACCGTGTTCGTTCGGAACGGACTGATGGTCCTGCCACCATAGCCGCGCACCGTGCTGATGCCGCCGAGATAGAACTTCTCGTCGATCGGAACCTCCTTGCCGAGCGCCTGGATATGGCCAAGGGTGGCATGGGCCGAAAAGACCGCACTCCAGAACGCCGGAATGTAATAGGAACTCTGGCCGAGATAGCGGAGATAACGGGTGGTGCCGCCCAGGCCGGCAAACTCCACCGACAGGCTGTTCGTCATCCCTCTGGTCGGGTCAAGTCGATAGTCGGTACTGTTCCGGTTCAGGCTTGCCGAGATGGCGCTGGTGGTGGAGGTGGTTTCCGGCGCGGTTATGAGCCCGTTCCGGATGCTGTCCAGCAGGCTTTGGGACTGGTTATATATCTGTTTTCCCTCGTACTTGTACACGAAGAAACTGCTCACCGTGTCGCTCAGGGGGTAGCCGGCCTTGATGTCGCCACCGGTGGCCCGGCGGGTGTAGTCGATATACTGCCGTTCGGTCCGGTAGATGTCGCCCCCCACGGTCCAGCGACTGTCCATGAAATACGGATCCGTCAAGCCCAGGTTGTAGGTCTGGGACTTGCCGCCGATGGAGGCGGAGGCGTTCATCTTCAGGCCGAGGCCGAGGAAGTTGGCCTGCTGGATCGACCCCTGGCCGATCAGGCCGTCCAGCGAGCTGTAACCGCCGCCGATGCTGAAGGTGCCGGTCGGTTTCTCCTTCACCTCCACATTCAGGTTGAGCTTGTTGTCACTACCCCCCTTGGCCGTGGCCAGGTTGGCCTCTTCGAAGAATCCCAGGTTCATCAGGTTCTGCTTGCTCTTCTTGATGGCCGTGCTGCCGTACAGGTCGCCTTCGGCCAGCTTCAATTCCCGGCGTATGACCTTGTCGCGGGTCTTGGTGTTGCCGGAGATATTGATACGGTCGATATAGACCTTCTCCCCCTTTTCAAAGTCGAAGGTCAGGTCGATGTTCTTCTGCTCGGGGTTGAGCCTGGTAAGGGGGTTTACGTTGGCAAAGGCGTATCCCTTGTCGGCATAGAGATCGGTCAGGGTAAAGATATCCATCCGCAGGGTCGCCCGGCTGAACAGTTCGCCGCTTTTCAGCTTCACGAGCTTGGCCAGCGCATCGTGCGACTCCAGCAGGTCCCCCTTGAAATTGATCGTACCGGTTCGGAACTGGTCCCCCTCGGTGATAGCGATGGTTACCGTCAGGCCGGATTTATCCGGCAAAAGCTCGATCTTCGGCTCGCCGACCTTCACATTGACATAACCGTTGTTGAAGTAGAGATCGGCAATGGCTGCCGCGTCGTTTTTCAGAACCTCTTCCTTGTAGGTACCGGCCCCGGTGAGCCAGGATAAAAACCACTTCTCCTTAGTCTCCATTGCCTTTTTGAGCTTGCCGGCAGTGAATGCCCGGTTGCCGTCAAAGCGGATCTGCCGGATAAGTATCTTATCCCCTTCGGTAACGGTAATGCGCAGATTCAGTTCGTTTTCCGCACGCTTCTCAACCTTTTCCTGCACCTCCGCCAGGTAGTAACCTTCGTCGGCATAGAGTTTTTTGACCTTCCTGATCCCTTTGGCCAGTTCCTTCTGGGAGAAAATGCTGTTCGGCTTGATATCGAGGGCATCGCGAACCTTTTCCAGGCTCAGTTCCTTGTTCCCCTCGATGGTAATCACCCTGACAACCGGTTTCTCGGTCACCAGGTAGGTGAGTACCAGTCCCTTTTCGCCCGTCGAGGTCTCAGCCTTTACATCCTGGAAGTGGCCGAGCTTGTAGATGGCCCGCACATCGGCATCCACCTTCTCAGGGAAAAACGGATCCCCGTCTTTCACCTTGAGAACATTGGCAATGGCAGCGCTTTCTATTCGCCGGTTCCCCTTGATGACCACCTGGCCGATCCTCTGCTCGGTTTCGGCAAAGGCCACGGAACCGCAGAGAAGGACGCCCAGCAGTGCTACTATTATAATTTTGAATGAACGGAGCAAATGCCCTCCAAAACAAGCACGTCGTTAATAAAAAAATTCATATCTTACCAGTCACCGATTTTCCCGTCCACCAGCCGGACCGTCCTACCCAGGCGGGCGGCCAGCTGCTCGTTATGGGTGACGATAACCAGAGTAATCCCGATCCGTTCGCGGAGACCGGCGAAAAGATCATGGATCTCGCTGCTGGTCTTCATATCCAGGTTCCCGGTCGGCTCGTCCGCCAACACCAGCCGCGGCGAAAGCACCAGCGCCCTGGCAATGGCCACCCGCTGCTGCTCCCCGCCGGAGAGCTCCCCCGGCTTGTGGGTGACCCGATGGCCGAGCCCGACAGCGGCAAGAAGATCAGCGGCAATACCCTTTGCCTCATCCCGCTTCATCCCACCGATCAGGGCCGGCATCATGGTGTTCTCCAGTGCCGTAAACTCCGGGAGCAGGTGATGAAACTGGAACACGAAGCCGATGCTCCGGTTCCGGAATAAGGCCAGTTGCTGGTCGCTGCGCCGGAAGATATCCTCGCCGCTGAAGCGGACCTCGCCGGCGGTGGGCCGATCAAGCGCCCCCAGCAGATGGAGCAGGGTGCTTTTGCCGGCCCCGGAAGCCCCGACCAGGGCCACCGACTCGCCGGCCTGCACGGCCAGGTCGATCCCCTTCAGCACCTCCACCCGCGCAGCACCGCTCCCATAGGATTTCTGGAGCCCCGCCACCTGAATAAGAGGGTCACTCATACCGCAGGGCCTCGGCCGGCATAAGCTTCGCCGCCTGCCACGACGGGTAGAGCGTGGCCACGAAAGAGATCAGCACCGCCGTCACCGCCACCAGGACCACGTCGGCCGGGACCACCTGGGAAGGAAAACGGTCCAGATAGTAGACGTCCTTGCTGAACAGCTCGAAACCGGTCAGCCGCTGAACCACCCCAACGATCGCCTCCAGGTTCAGGGCGACCAGAAGTCCACCCAGCAGGCCAATCAGCGTGCCGAGTACCCCGATGATCAACCCCTCGAAGATGAAGATCCGCATGATGCTCCGACCGGTGGCCCCCATGGACTTGAGGATCGCGATATCCTTGGTCTTCTCCATCACCACCATGAACAGGGTGGAAGCGATGCCAAAGGCCGCCACCAGAACGATGAGGGTGAGGATGATGAACATGACCGTCTTTTCCGTCTTCAGGGCAAAGAGGATGTTCCGGTTCATCTGCATCCAGTCCCTGGCGTAGAACGCCCCGCCCAGTTCCCGGTTGATCCGCCGGGAAAGCTCGCCGGCCTTGTAGACATCGGCCACCTTGAGCTGGATGCCGGTTACCGAGGCTCCCATTCCCAGGAACGACTGGGCCTCGCCAATTCCCGCATAGGCCAGGGTGGTGTCGTACTCGAACATGCCGGTATTGAAGATCCCGGCCACCCGGAACTGCTTCATCTTCGGGATCATCCCCAGGGGGGTGATGTTCCCCAGGGGGGAGATGACATTCACCGTATCGCCCACATAGAGGTTCAGGTTCCTGGCCAGCTCCTTGCCGATCACCAGGCCGGGAAGCCTCGGTTCTGCCGCGGCCGCCGGGGTCGGCGAGGTACCGTTGGCCAGCTCTTCGAGCCGTCCCTGGACCATCGCCTTGTGCAGATTGGTCACCTGCCGGTCACTCTGGGGATCGATGCCGCGCAGCACCACGCCGGAGACGTTCTTGCCGGCAGCCAGCATCACCTGATTGTAGATGAAGGGAGTTGCCGCCACCACGCCGTCGAACTTCCCGAGCCGGGCCATGACCCCTTTCGGATCGTCGATGCTCCCGCCGCTGCCCAACACCACGATGTGGGCGTTGGTGCCGAGGATCTTCTCCTTCAGGTCCTCTTCAAAGCCGGTCATCACCGCCAGGACGATGATCAGGGCCATCACCCCCAGGGCAACGCCGGCCGTGGAGATCAGGGTGATGATGGAGATAAAGGTCGACTTCCGCTTGGCCTTCAGATAGCGCAGGCCGATGAACAGTTCGTAGGGCATCAATTTTTCCGACGGCACTGTAGGGGCGGGGTTTCCCCGCCCTGGGCGCGGCAACCGCGCCCCTACAATCAGCCGTTATTTCTCCTTGCGCAACTGAGGGAAGAGGATGACGTCGCGGATCGAAGCCGAGTCGGTCAGGAGCATCACCAACCGGTCGATCCCGATCCCCTCGCCGGCTGTGGGCGGCATGCCGTACTCCAGGGCACGGATGTAGTCCTCGTCCATGTAGTGGGCCTCTTCGTCCCCTTTGGCCTTGGCCGCCACCTGGGCCAGGAAACGCTCCTTCTGGTCCACCGGGTCGTTCAGCTCGGAGAAGGCATTGGCCATCTCGCGACCGGCACAGAAGAACTCGAACCGGTCCACGATCTCCGGATCGGCATCGCTTTTCCGGGACAGGGGCGAGACCTCAGTCGGATAGGCAGTGATAAAGGTCGGCTGGATCAGCTTGGTCTCGGCCACTTCTTCGAAAATCTCGGTAATCAGTTTGCCGTAGCCGATATCCTCCGGCAGATCCAGGCCGATGCTCTTGGCGTAGGCATAGGCCAGATCCCGGTCGTTCAGTGCCTTGGCATCGATGTCGCCGTATTCGAGGATCGCCTCCTTGACGGTGAACCGCCGCCAGGGGCGCTGGAAACTGATCGGCTGCCCCTGATAGCTGAAATCGAGGGTTCCCAGGAGCTCCTGGGCAACATGGCAGAGGAGTTCCTCGGTAAAGTTCATCAGGTCCTCGAAGGTGGCATAGGCCTGATAGAACTCCATCATGGTGAATTCCGGGTTGTGGCGGACGGAGATCCCCTCGTTCCGGAAGTTCCGATTGATTTCGAAGACCCGCTCGAAGCCCCCCACCACCAGCCGCTTCAGGTAGAGCTCCGGGGCGATCCGCAGGTACAGCTCCATGTCCAGGGCGTTATGATGGGTAACGAACGGCTTGGCCGTGGCACCGCCCGGAATCTGCTGCATCATGGGGGTTTCCACTTCGAGGAAGTCGTGGGCTACCATGAACTCACGAACCAGGTTGACAACGCGGGACCGCTTGACAAACACCTCCCGCGCCTCGGGATTGACGATCAGGTCCACATAACGCTGCCGGTAACGGGTCTCCACGTCGGTCAGGCCGTGAAATTTTTCGGGGAGTGGCAGCAGGGATTTGGTCAGGAGTCTGATGGTGGTGATATTGAGGGAAAGTTCGCCGGTCTTGGTCCGAAACGGGGTGCCGCTGGCACCGATGATGTCGCCGATATCGAAGGTCTCGAAGTTGGCGAACATCTCATCGCCGACAACATCCTTGCGGACATAGAGCTGGAGCCGCCCCTTGCGGTCCTGGAGCTGGATGAATGCCGCCTTGCCGAATGACCGGCGGGCGATGATCCGACCGGCCACCACAAAGGCCTGGCCGTTTTCCTCGATGGTCTCCACCTGGCCGTAGGCGGCCACCACATCAGCCGTGGTATGCTGGGGCCGGTAATCGTTGGGATACGGATTGACCCCGGCCTCCCAAAGGGCATCCACCTTGCGGCGGCGTTGCAAGAGCAGTTCGCTGAGTTCTTCCATTCCGGGTTCTTCCCTTTCCAAGGCCGTGCCGGCCGGTTTAACAAACTGGCAAAATAGCCTACTTATGCCTGTCAAGTCAAGCGGTAAAGGGGGAGCACAAAGGCTCCCCCTTTACCGACAATTTACAACAATTTTAAAGAGATAACTAAAAGCCGGCGATCGCGGCAGGTTCTGCCCGGTAGGTCGGCGTCCCCGGCGTCACGCCGAGCTGACCGTAGTTGTTGTTACCCCAGGCAAAGAGCCCTGCGCTGGTCTTGGCCAGCGAATGGTGTCCGATGGCCAGAATCGGGCTCATGCCGTCGACTTTGTAGAGCGCGGGGTCGAACGAGCCGGAAATGCCGGTGGTAATCTGGACCGGTGTCCGGGTAAAGTCTTCAGGCTTGATGTTCGCCGTTACCCCGCCCAATTGCCCGAAGCCGTTGAACCCCCATCCCCAGACCGTCCAGGTCGAGCCGTTCTGCGCCAGCACCAGGATATGGCCCAGCCCGGCGGAAACGGCCTTGATGGAGCCGGTGATGCCGGTTATCTGCTGCGGAATTCCGCTGAAGGTCGTCACTGCGGGATCAACATTTGGGCCCAATTGCCCGAAGCCGTTATACCCCCAGACCCAGATCGTCTCGTCGTTCCTGACCGCGACGCTGAAAGCGCCGCCGGCGGCGATGAGCTTCACGTTGTTCAGCGAAGTGCCTCCGGCCATCTGCACCCGTACCGGGATCGTGCTGCTGGCGGTGGAGTTGTTCCCCAACTGGCCGTAGTTGTTGTACCCCCAGGCAAAGACCTGGCCGCGGGCCAGGGCCAGGCTGTGGCTGCCACCGGCGGCGATGGCGCTGACCCCTGAGAGCTGCGATGCCACGGAGTCGGGATCGACGACCTTTACCGCCGTCGTGCTCAAGGTGGTCGAGTTGTTTCCCAACTGCCCGGCATAGTTAGCCCCCCAGCTCCAGACCGTGGAATAATTGGTCATTGCCAGGGAGTGATTGCCGCCTGCAGAGACACCGATGATCCTGCGCAACGGAAGGGTTGCCGTATCCGTCGGATTGTTCTTGTACACAACCCCCACCGGGTTCAGCACCCCGTTGGAACTGCTGTTGTTTCCCAACTGGCCGGAGAAATTCGCTCCCCAGGCATGAACGGTGCTGTTGTTGAAGAAGGCCAGGGTATGGGCCGAGCCGGCGGAGATCCCCTTCAGGCCGGTCACGGGACGGCCGTTCTCCAGGACCGACACCGGCGTATTGCTGGTATTGGTAACCCCGTTCCCCAACTGGCCGGACCCGTTGTATCCCCACGCCATGGCCGAATTGTTCTTGAAGGCCACGCTATGGGCGTTGTAGATGGTTACGGAGGTTACCGGGATGGTGGAGGTGGTAGAGCCACCGCCGCCGCAGGCGGTCAGGGCCGCTGTCGCGACTGCTGCCAGAAACAGGCGAATTGCATTATTGGTCATAAACGTCTCCATCGTAAAATAGACTGGCTTCTTAAGGTAGTGCATCATTCGCCACAAAGGATCTCGCGGCTCTCAAGGGACTGGATTGCTGCCAGACGGGCCGTGCCGATATACGTCCCGTTCCGGTAACAGGAGATATCGCCGCCGGGAAGCATCTGGGTCGCGGTATTGGTCATCGTGAAAGCAAGGCTCGCCGAAACGTCCCGGCCGTCTCCCTTCACCTGAACCGGGAGACGCAGGGTAACAATGGCCGACTGCTCGCCGGTTACCGGCATTGCCGCCACAGCTCCCGGCCCCTTCAGCACGCTCGCCATCGATACCGAGACCGCTCCACCTTTGGCCAGGGCCGGCAGACGGGGGTGGATCGTCACCTCGGCCGTACCGTCACCACCGAGACGGATGTCATAGCGGGGGGACCAGGAAAGGTCGGTCTGCAGCCAGGCAGCAGCGATGTCCGGCCTGCGGCCCGAGAGCCAGACCCGGGCGATACAGCCGCCAGCGTTCCCCTCCTTGCGCAGTGCCGCTTCCTTGCCGTCCAGGGCCGCCAGCTCCTTCTCCACGGCCCGTTTGGCGCCGTAGACCTCTTCCAGCTGGGTCAGGGCGAAATCGGTCCCCTTCCGGATATTCTGCAGCGGCTCGGGGTTGCTCTTGGTCTTGCGCGGTGCCTTGCCGCTCTGGGCCTTGGCTGCAGCAGTGAATATCCCCTCCCTGGTCTTCAGGGCCTGGAGCCGGGCCTGAAGACGCTCCCGCCGCTCGGTGAGCCTCGCCAGCTCGCGCTCGACCCGTAGGGGAAGGCGGGCGGGAACGGTTTCGACTCGCTCGATGCGGGTTGCAGCCCGGGGCACGAGGCGCAGCGAGCCGGGCTTCAGGGCTGCCGGCAGCGGAATCTCCAGATAGCCGCCGTTAACGACGAAGCGCTGCTCAACCTTGGCCCCGTCCAGAAAGAGAGTGACGTTCCGCTCCGCAGCGACGGCCGTACCGGCCGGCAGGATAAGGGCGATAAGTGTAGTCAGCACCTTCATGGCTTTTGTCAGGGACTGGTGACTCGTGACCGGTGACTGGAAGATGTTTTTACTCCTCACTCCTCACTCCTCACCCTACTGCTGCACGTCCAGGAGAATTACCTCGAAGGTAAGGGTCGCGTTGGGCGGGATCACGCCCCCGGCACCTGCTGCTCCGTAACCGAGCTGGGGCGGAATCACCAGCTTGCGCTTGCCGCCGACCTTCATGGTCATGACCCCCTCGTCCCAGCCGGGAATGACCTGACCTGCCCCGATGGGAAACTCGAACGGCTGGCCACGGTCCAGCGAGCTGTCGAACTTGGTCCCATCCTGCAGCCACCCCGTATAGTGGACCTTGACCACCTTGCCGGCGGTCGGCGTCGGGCCGCTCCCTGCCACCAAATCCTGATAGGCCAGGCCGGAGGGGGTGGTTATCATCCCGGCAGGAGCCTTCTGTCCAACAGCCGGCTGCTCGCCGCCGCTCTTCGTCTCTTTCTGGTAACAGGCCGGAATGGTTACCGCCATCAGCAGAAGCAGGACAATGATCAGTTTCTCCACACCACGCATGACAATCTTCCTCTCGTTCATTTTATGCGGCTGAAGCCATGAGTCCTGGCGCTCGTTTCCGCTCGACTGGCCACAGTTCTACGACAACAGGTGCACGAACAGCCCGGACCGCAGCTTCGGTTCGAACCAGGTCGACTTGGGAGGCATGATCTTGTCCGCGTCCGCCAGCACCATCAGTTCATCGATGGAGGTGGGGAACAGGGAAAAAGCCACCTGGTACTCACCGCCGTCCACCAGCCGTGTCAGCTCGTCCACCCCGCGAATGCCGCCAACGAAGTGGATACGCTGGTCAGTGCGGGGGTTGCGGACCCCCAGAATCGGATTCAGGAGGTTGTCCTGCATGATGGAAACGTCCAGGCTCCCGACCGGGTCGCCAGCCGGAAACGACCCGTTACGGGCCTGCAGCTCATACCACTTGCCGGCCAGATACATGCCGAACCGGTGCCGTCCGGCCGGTGCCAGCGGACCGGCAACCGGCGTGACGTCAAACTCCTTTGCCACCCGGGCCATGAATTCGGCCACGGTCTGGCCGTTCAGATCCTTCACCGCCCGGTTGTACGGCATGATATGGAGTTGGTCGGACGGGAAGATCACGGTGAGGAAGTAATTGTACTCCTCCTGACCGCTGTGCTGCGGATTCCTTGCCCGGTGCAGGTCGCGCACCCGGCTGGCGGCGGCGCTACGGTGATGGCCGTCGGCCACGTACAGCACCGGGATGCCGGCGACGATCCCGGTGAGCCGGTCGATCGTTTGGCGGTCTCCGATCACCCACAGGGTGTGCCCGACCCCGTCGTCGGTGACGAAATCGAACTCCGGTTCTCCGGCGGTGACACCAGCCAGGATGGTGCTTACGTCCTCATTCCGGCGGAAGGTGTAGAAGACCGGCTCATCGTTGGCGTCGAGGAGATCGATGTGCCGCACCCGGTCCTCCTCCTTGTCGGCGCGGGTCAGCTCATGCTTCTTGATGACGCCGCTCTGGTAGTCGTCCACCCCGGCGCAGACCACCAGCCCGACCTGGGTCACTGATCCCATGGTCTGGCGGTACACGTAGTAACAGTCAGCGGCATCCTGGACCAGGGTCCCCTGGCTGATGAACGCCAGCAGGTTCTCGCGTCCCTTACGGTATACCGGTTCCGAATGGATATCCACGTCGGACGGCAAATCGATCTCGGCCCGGGAGATGCGGAGAAAACTGTAGGGATTGCCAGCTGCCATGGCCCTGGCCTCGGCCGTATCCATCACGTCATAGGGGAGGGATGCCACCTTTTCGGCCAGCGCCTTGGGAGGGCGCAAGGCCCGGAACGGTTTGATTATCGCCATTGGTGCCTCGTGTTAAGTCGCGGATTCGGCTCAGAAATAGCGCTTTGCGCCAACGAACCGCTCGGTAAAATACTTTTCATCGATTGACGTGATCTTGATGTCGTCGCCCCGCCGCGGCGCATGAACGAAACGGCCGCCACCAACGTAGATCCCCACATGGTTTATCTTGTCAGCCGACGCACCGAAGAAGACCAGATCACCGTCCCGGAGCTCCTCCTTGTCCACCGACTCGCCGACCCGGAACTGCTCGGCAGAGGTCCGGGGGATATTCACCCCGCAGAGGTTGTAGACCGCCCGGACGAAACCGCTGCAGTCCATCCCGTCAACCACCGTATCCCCCCCCCAGCGGTAGGGGATACCGACAAACCGCTCGGCGGTACGGGCCGCGATGGCCCCCATGTCCCCCCGCGGTTTCTGCTCTTCGGGGCGACGGGGGGGTGGCGTCCGGACCGGCTTCTCCGGCCTGGCGGCCCTGATCTCCGGCCCCTTGCTCCGCTGGATGCCGGGCTCATTCGGGGCCGCAATAAAATAGCTCCCGATAAGCTTTTCCGCAACCAGTTTCTGAGCAGCACGCCGGGCGGCTTCCCGCGACTGATGGTCGCCGAAGCGGACGGCATAGACCCCGTTGTCCTTCTTGAAATAAAAGGCTTCGATCCCTTTGGCCTGAAGTTTGGTCGTCAACCGCTCGGCGTTTTTCACCTCGGCAAAGGCCCCCACCTGAATGGTGTAGCCGAGCCGGCTGATCCCGGTTGTCTCCTTCCGCTGGGCAGCACAGCCAGGGGTGGCAGCAATCAGAAACATGCCGAAAAACCAGAGAAGAAATATGGAACGCACCATAATAAACCCTTTACGACAAAACGATTCAACGCGGATGGCTCTTCGCCCTAATTCTACTTAGTCAGACTACGTCCCGTAGGGACAGAATGCCTGTAGCCCGGCGATTTATCGCCGGGACTCTTGGATTATCAAATCGTTTTCGTCACGTACGTGACTGAAGGGAAAGGCTAATCCATTACCGGGGGATGAATCCCCCGGCTACAGGCATTCTGTCCCGATGGGACGAAACCGATCATTTACGCAAGTAGAACTAATCGTCGGTCACGTGCCGGCGGACACCCATCAGATACGCCACCACGAACTCTTCCAGGTCACCGTCCAGCACGGCATCCGGGTTACCGGTCTCGACACCGGTCCGCAGGTCCTTGACCATCTTGTAGGGATGCAGGACATAGGAACGGATCTGGCTTCCCCAGCCGATTTCCTTCTTTTCGCCGCCGATCTCGGCGGCCTTGGACTCGCGCTCCTGAATCTCCCTCTCGTACAGCTTCGACCGGAGCACCTTCATGGCTGACGCCTTGTTCATGTGCTGGCTCCGCTCGCTCTGGCAGGCGACCACGATGCCGGTCGGCTGGTGGGTGATCCGGACCGCCGAATCGGTGGTATTGACGTGCTGACCGCCGGAGCCGCTGGAACGGTAGGTATCGATCCGCAGGTCCGACTCGTTGATCTTTACCTCGATGTCGTCGGCGATCTCGGGAAAGATGAAGACCGAGGCAAAGGATGTATGACGGCGGGCATTGCTGTCGAACGGCGAGATCCGCACCAGACGGTGAATGCCGGCCTCGGCCTTGAGGTAACCATAGGCATACTCGCCGGTCACGGTGACCGTGCAGCTCTTCATCCCCGCCTCTTCTCCGGCCTGGAATTCGGTGATCTCCCGTTTCCACCCTTTCCGTTCGCAGTAGCGGAGGTACATGCGCAGCAGCATCTCGGCCCAGTCCTGGGATTCGGTGCCACCGGCGCCGGCATTGATGGAAAGGTAGCAGGAGTTCCGGTCGTGGGGGCCGGAGAGCATCTTCTGGAACTCGGCCGCCTCCACCCCCTTTTCCAGGATATCGTTCAGCTCATGCACCTCGCCAAGGGTGGCCTCGTCCCCGGCCTCACTCCCCAGTTCGATCAGCACCTTGACGTCCTCGATCTGACTGCAGAGCCGGTCCCATCCCTCGACGGCCTTCTCCAGCACCGTCCGCTCCTTCAATATCTCCTGGGCCGCATCCGGATTGTCCCAAAAACCGGGAACCGCAATCCGCGCCTCCATCTCCTGCAGGTCTTCCCGCTTGCGATCTATGTCAAAGGGACCCCCGAAGTTTGGCGATCCGCTCTGCAAAGGCTTCCATTCTGGCAACTTCTTCTCTGAACATCGGTAACTCCTTTGTTGTTTAAGTCACAAACCGAACTGCAATTGAACGCGGATGGACGCGGATTGAATGGATTTACGCGGATCTAAAAAAACACTTTATCCGTGTTGATCTGCTTTCTTCCGCGTTGATCCGTGTTGAATTGCCTTTGCTTTTTCTGTCCGGTTACGGTTTCGGCATCCCATTCCCGCCATAATCGCCAACGCAGCCAGGCAGCCCCGGGCAAAGAGATCACCAACCCGGGTATACACGGTCTGTTCAGTCCCGAGCCGGACCTCGCCGGTCAGGACAGCCTCCCGGAAAATCCTGGTCATCCCCTGGAAATGCCCCTTGCTGTCAATGACCGAGGTGATGCCGGTATTGGCTGCCCGCACCAGCGGCACCCGGTTCTCCACTGCCCGGAAAACCGCCATGGAAAGATGCTGGGCCGGGGCTGACGAGCGACCGTACCAGGCATCGTTGGTGATGTTCACCAAAAGCTGCCCCCCCTGTCGGACATAGTCGCGGGAGATCTCCGGAAAAATTCCCTCGAAACAGACCAGGACACCGAGCTTGCCGAACGGTGCCGTCAAAGGTGCCATCTCCCTGCCGGGGGAAAAGTCGCCGACCCCCTCCACCAGTTTGTGGACAAAGGGGAGGACCCCGGCCAGGGGTACGTATTCACCGAACGGCACCAGGTGGACCTTGTCGCCCCGCCCGAGCATTTCACCGCCAGGCCCGATCAGAAAGGCACTGTTCAGATAACGGACCGTAGCGTCATCCTTCTCGTAGGCCGGACTACCCACTACCAGAGAAGCTTTCAGTTCCCGCGCCAGGGCTCGCACCCGACCGGCATACTGTTCCTCCATCTGGAAGTAAAACGGCAGCGCGCTCTCGGGCCATACCAGGAGATCACTGCTTCCCGGAGCCACCGTGCGGGAAAGCCGTTCGTAAATGGCAACGGTCTCCTGCTGAAAGGCGGGACTCCACTTGATGTCCTGGGGGATATTCCCCTGAACCAGGGCAACCCGGACCCGCTTGCCGGTCTCAGGCGCATTCAGCCGGAATGCCCCGTAACCCAGCACCGTCAGCAGAAGCAGGACCAGGATGGCACCGCTCTTGGCAGGGTAGCGGCTACCATCCCTGAGCACGAGAGACTTCACCACCATTGCAGCCACTACGTTGGCAAAGGCAATCAAACAGCCAAGACCGTAGATGCCGGCCAAGTCGGCCACCTGGATGAGCGGCAGGGTTCGGTACTGGGAGTAGGCCAGGCTCGCCCAGGGGAAACCGGTGAGGAGAAACGACCGGACATACTCCAGGGCGGTCCAGATCAGGGGGAAGGAAAGCAGGGGAGAAATCCCGACCCCTGCGCACCAGCGGACCAGCGCCATGGTGCCACCGACATACAGGGCTAAATAAGCGGCCAGGACAAGTGACAGGGAGATGCTGACCGCCAGGGGAAGCTTGCCGAAGGTGGTCATAACGATATTGAGCCAGTAGAGAATCCCGGCGTAGGCCGTAAGCCCGGACACCATACCGAAGCGAAAGGCCTGTCGCGGAGAAGCGTCATTACACGCCACCAGGAGCGGCACGAAGGCCACCCAGGCAAGAAACGCAATCCCCGGCAGCGGAAAGGAGAGGGCCAGGAGGATACCGGTGGAAAGCGCAGCCAGCAGGGCGTAGCGTCCCGGCTGCTCTCCGTTTATTGAGGAGCGTTGCTGGATCACGATGCCGGAGTTGCCTCCTCCGTTACGGACCGGCGGACGACACGGACCTTGCTGATCCGTCGTTCATCGGCATCCAGCACGGTCAGGAGGAGCCCGTTGCACGCAACCTCCTCACCGCTACAGGGAATTCTCCCGAGCAGGTAGAAGATCAGCCCGCCAACCGTATCGAACTTTTCCCGCTCGACATTGATGCCGAAATGCCCTTCCAACTCCTCGATGGGGAGACGGGCATCCACAACGACCGTGCCGTCAGCCCCCTCGGTCAGCCATTCCTCCTCCAGGTCGTACTCGTCCTGGATGTCCCCCACGATCTGCTCCAGCAGGTCCTCGATGGTGACCAGGCCGGAAGTGCCGCCGTACTCGTCGATGACGATTGCCAGGTGCACCCGACGCTTCTTGAACTCCTGGAGCAGTTCCTCCAGGTTTTTGGTTTCCGGAATGAAGAACGGGGCGCGCAACAGCTTGCGTACCACCAGGGCCGATTCGTCCTGGCCCCAGCTCTTCAGGAGGTCCTTGGCGTAGAGAATGCCGACGACGTTATCGATGGTCCCTTCGAAGACCGGTATCCGGGAGTGGCCGCAGGCGATGATCGCCTGCAGGACCTCGTTGATCGGCGCATCGACGGTCAGTGAGGCCATGTCGGTCCGGGGAACCATGATCTCGCGCACCACCGTGTCCCGCAGGGCAAAGATGGCGCGGATCATCTCGTTTTCTTCCTCGTTGATGAGCCCCTCTTCCTCGCCGGCATCCATCAACTCCTGGATCTCCTCCTCGGTCACCTTCTTCCGGCCGCGGAGGAAACGCCCGATAGCCTCCATGAGGCCGGGACTCTTGCGAAGAGCACCTTCGTCCAAGGTCAGTACCCCTCCTGTCTGTTATCTGGATAATACTGGTGACGTCTCATTCAGTTAAGCGCCGCCTTGAAGACCAGGACCACCACCAGTGTGATAGCCGTTCCGGTCACCCCGCCCAAAACGACCTCCCGCAGTGAGTGGATACGCATGAGTAGCCGGGAGTGGCTGACCATGGCCGCCAGGACGATGGTCAGGATGGAGGTGATCGGGTCCTGAGTCTTGAGGGAAACCAGGGTGGCAATGGTAAAGGCGATAGCTGCATGGCCGCTGGGCAACCCACCGTGCATTGGCGTCCCTTTACCGGACATGGCTTTGAAAATGACGACCACAATCACCACCAGGAGCAGGGAGACGATCGCTCCCAAGTCCGCAGGTGTTCCTATCATGCCGAGAGCCTCCTTGTAAATGGGGAAAACATACCGGGCAAGGATCAGGTAGCCGGTAACCATGGCGCCGATGGCCGACACCAGGACACTTCCGGCAGCCACATCCTTGGCGATCCTGGCCATGGGGTGATATTCGGGAGAAATCATGTCCACCACCACCTCAACGGCAGTGTTCATCAGTTCGGCAAACAGCACGAAGGAAACGGAAACCGCCAGAAGGGTGAACTCCAGGGCCGAGACCCGCAGAAACAGTACCAGGAGCAGCAGAACCAGGGCCGAGATGAAATGGTTCCGCATATGCTTCTGGGTACGGGCGGTATAAATGATCCCGTCAATGGCGCAGTTGACGGATTCTATGAAACGGGTCGGTTTCAAACGGCATCCTGTAGGGGCGGGGTTTCCCCGCCCTGATTCATGCATTGAGCCGGGTGGGGAAACCCCACCCCTACACGAACCCTTCCTGTTGCAACAGAGCAAAGAGCTCCCGCTCCTTCGCCTCCATCCGCTCTGCTTCCGCCTCGCCGCTCCGCTCGTGGTCGTAGCCGGTCAGGTGCAGAATGCCGTGGAGCAGGAGGAACACGAGCCGGGAGTTGTAGCTGTCCCCCCCATCTTCCGCTTCGCGGGCCGCGGTATCGGCAGAAATCACCACATCACCCAGAAGTTCGGGATTGATGGCGCCGAACGCCCCCTCCTGCATGGGGAACGAGATGACGTTGGTGGCCTTGTCCCGCCCCAGATAGTCCCGGTTAAGGCGCCTGATGCTCCGGTCGCCGACGATGGTGACCGAAAGCTCGCTAGCGGGACATGCCAAGGCGCTTAATATCCTCTGCGCCACCTTTTTCAGTTCTTTCGCCGAGGTCGGCCACCGCCTTTGGCGGTTCGTTACCGTGACTGTCACCCTGTTTCTTACCTCCTGCCACTTTTTCCTTAAACGCCGGTTCGGGATAATCGATCCGGTGATGATGTATCCCGGTCAGGATCTGA
Source organism: Geobacter argillaceus (assembly GCF_007830735.1). Taxonomy (GTDB): domain Bacteria; phylum Desulfobacterota; class Desulfuromonadia; order Geobacterales; family DSM-12255; genus Geomobilibacter; species Geomobilibacter argillaceus. Next base: position 91,457 of record NZ_VLLN01000010.1, on the reverse strand, counting down.
ATGAAACTCTTGGCGATCTCGTGCAGGTTCTTCAGGGTCAGTTCGCATTCGTCGAGTTGACCATCGGTGAAGATGCTGCTGATGATCTTCTGCACCATCCCCTGGATGCGGGCCGGCGTCGGATCGGCGAGGGTGCGTGAGGCGGCCTCCACGCAGTCGGCCAGGAGCACCAGCCCGGCTTCACGGGTCTGGGGCTTGGGACCCGGATAGCGAAAGTCCCGCTCGTCCACCGGCTGGTCCGGCCCGGCCTGCCCCTTGGCCTTCTGGTAGAAGTAGCTGATGAGGGCAGAGCCATGGGACTGGCGGATCATGTCGATGATCGGCTGCCCCAGACGGTGCTGGCGGGCCAGTTCAACCCCTTCTTTCACGTGGGAAATGAGGATCAGTGCGCTCATGTTTGGTGAGAGCTTGTCATGCCGGTTCTCGCCGCCACCCAGGTTCTCGATGAAGTACAGGGGTTTGCTGACCTTGCCGATATCGTGATAATAGGCAGCCACCCGTGCCAGGAGTGGATTGGCGTTGATCGCCTCTGCCGCCGCCTCCACCAGGGTACCGACCAGGACGCTGTGGTGATAGGTGCCCGGTGCCCGCACCATGAGATCCCGCAGCAGGGACGAATTCAGATTGGCCAGTTCCAGGAGCTTGATGTCGGTCGTATAGAGGAAGAGCGACTCGATGAGCGGGATGGTCCCGGAAACGAAGACGGCATTGATGACCCCGCCGGCAAAGGCGAAGAGCACGCAGTACACGGTCTGGAGCGTGAACAGGGTGTCCCCCCCCAACTGGAAGGAAAGGGCCACCGCCACGTTGGCCACGCTCACCTTTGCCCCGGCCTTGTAGATGGTGCTCCGGTCCTTGCAATGACGCACGCCATGGGCGCCGACAATCCCCCCCAATAGCGAGTAGATCACCACCGGAAGGCTGTTGTTGAACATGATCCCATAGAGCGGCGCGCAGATGGCGCAGTACACCAGGGCGACTTCCGAGTTGAGAACAATCCTGACCAGAATGGCACCGGCGGCAAACGGCAACAGATAGGCGTAGGAGGCGGTTTCGATCGCCGGAAATGCCCCCCCCATGACGCTGGAAACCACATAGGCCAGCTTGATGACCAGGAAATTACCCGCCGTCACCAGCGAAAGGAAGAGAAGATCCTTGGTTGAGGGGTTGAACTTCCGGATGTTCTTGCGGGCAAAGCGAAACGGTAAATAAAAGAGGATCATGGCCAGGCCGAGGGTGCCGGCCCCCATCAGCATCCGGTTACGGTGCGGCCGTTCGGAAAAGATCTTCTGCAGCTTGAACGACTGTTCAGGCGAGATCCGCTCCCCCACCCGGACGATCATCTCCCCTCTTTTCACTTGAAGAAGTACCGGATTGACAGCGGCCCGCGCCACCTTGCGTTTTTCCTCTGAGGCGGTGCGGTTGTAGATGAGATTCGGGCGAATCAACCTCCCCAAAAGTTGTTTAAGAAGCTCACTGTCCAGCGAATCCCCAACCGACAGGAGGTTGCTGTTGGCCAGGAGGGCGCGCACCTCGGGGAGATCGATGACGTTGAAGGATGCACCGTCGCCAACCACCTGGCCTGACACGGGATCGAGAAGAACGACTCCACGCAGGCGGTCGGCAGCGAACGAACGATGGTCGGCTACCACATGCCTGCTGTAGATGCGCGCCAGCACTCTTCGCACTTCGGCAATAAAGAGCCGTTCGGACTTGATCCTGGCCAGGGCGCTCAGTTCCGCACTATTCAGATCCATTCCCAGCGTCTGGGAGAGTGTCGCCCGAATGGTCTCGCGATCAAGTCCCTCGGCCGATCCCTTCATGTCAATCAACTGGGCCATTCCCTGGGTCAACCGTTCGGCAATGTCCTGTCCCATCGTCAACTGCAGGTCATACACCACCGGTGCGGCCGCTTCCGCGTCAGCCCGTTTTTTGTCGGTCAGGGGGTCGTCTTCAATGAGAAAATCACCGGGAGAGCGGATGTCTGCGATGGCGATCTCGCCGGCCTTGTAGGTAACGGCAAGAAAGTGCTGATCAGGGAGAATGAGAAAGGTGACAACCGAGATAGTTGCCAAAAGAAGAATGAGACGATCCCGCCTGGCATACTTGTCGTTTGCCAGCCGCCTGGTCAGGGAATCCTGGAGTTGCCCCCAGAGCTTCGCCAGCGAGCCGCCGCCGGCAGTATCCTTTTCACCACCCGGGGTGGACATGTGCTTGTACACTTACCTCACAGGCGCCTTTCGGTCGCCGGAAAAACAATCGGTTTACTATGCCCGATTACCAGGCCTCTGTCAACTACAGGAGCGGCTCTCCTTGCATTCCACCTCACCGGTGACTATAATCCGGCCAAAGGAGCATCCCATGCCTCAAACCGTGCAGTTCGATCCGTCCAGCATGGGTACCCACCTGTTCGTGGATGTCCGCACCCCGCTGGAATATAGCGAAGACCATATTCCCGGAGCCATCAACGTCCCGCTTCTCACCAACGAGGAACGGGTAGAGATCGGCACTCTTTACAAGCAGGTTGGTCCCCGTATGGCCCGCCGTCGCGGCCTGGAGCTGACCGCCGGCCGGCTGCCCGTCATGGTGGCGGAAATCGACCGGGCTGCCGCCGGTCGTCCCATCATTGTCTACTGCTGGCGCGGCGGGTTACGGAGCAAGACCGTTGCCGCAGTCCTCGACCTGACCGGGTTCCCGGTGCAGCAACTGGTCGGAGGCTACAAGGCATTCCGTAACATTGTCAGCGCCACCTTCGAAAACTTCGCCCCCCCCGGCCCCCTGGTCGTCCTGCACGGGTTGACCGGCATCGGCAAAACCACCTTTCTCACGCATCTGCAGGACTATGGCGAGACGACCATCGACCTGGAAGGGCTCGCCTGTCACCGGGGGTCTGCCTTCGGCTCGCTGGGACTATCCCAGGAGCTGTCCCAGAAACATTTCGAGACCCTCCTTTGGGACGCCTTCCGACTATGTCCGCTCGGCCGGCCGATCTTCATCGAAGGGGAGAGCCGTCGCATCGGCAAGCTGTTCCTGCCGGGGAACCTGTACGAGGTCATGCGGGAGAGTATCAAGGTCTGGAGCGAGGCCTCGCGGGAAACGAGGGTGCAACGGCTCTTGGAAGAGTATGGAAAAGTTGAATACCGGGAGATGATGGCCGACGCCCTGATGAGGATCAGGAAAAAACTGGGGGGGGAACAGTACGCCGATCTGGCCGGGTATCTTGAGCGGTGGGAATTGGGACTGCTCACCGAAGGGCTCATGGCCCACTACTATGACCGACTTTACTACAGAGAGCGACCATGGGTGGAAGACCTCCGGTTATCCCTGGAAGACTTCGGCGCAGCGCGCCGGGAACTCTTGTCATTCCTTGAGAAAAAGGGGCTACCGACCTCCTCAGGATAAAAAAAAGGGAACATCCCTCTGTTCCTCTCACCGGCACAACAAAAACCCGGACACTGCTCCTTACCTACCACGCAACGTGGCCACCAGTAGCCGACGGAATCAGGAGGACGGGATATGATCATCCTGCGCAGCCAGGACATACTCGTAAAACTCGTCGGTCAGTCGCTGCGGATTTCCCTTGTGGAAGGCAAGCAGGTGCTCCAGATGGAGAAGTTTGTACACATCCAGGTGGGGAGAAAACAGCCCGACGCCGCCATCGGCGAGCCTGGCAACGGTCCCGGGAATCGTAACGGAAAGGGTGGCCGATCCTTCCAGAAAGTAGATGGAGAGTTGCACCGAATCGTTAACGGCAAACTTGCCGTCGGTCTTGAGAAACGCTCCCAGATTGCTCACGTTCCTGATCTCTCCGAATGTTGTCCGGTTGTTGTGCTCGATGAAGGCCGGGGCCTGGAATTCAATGCGTCGATATTTTCGCCGTTCGGCACCACCAACCGCTCTGACTTCAACGACCTGATCCATATGGCCCCCGTTTCGTGACAGTACATTCCACCGGCATCACTCAATGTTCGTCGCCATCCCGCCTTTTGACCCGCTCCCGGCCAGCATCAACAGGTTGAAACTTTAAGTTCCCGTCCGGACAGTCCTTGAGTTCCGAGGCATCGTGCAGGTACAATCCGGCTTCGGCGAGGTGTTCTTCTATAATCGCTTTCATATCCCGTGCCGGGGCCTTTTTTGCTCTGCGAAAATCATCAAGGATGTAAACCTTGCAGGTACCCATACCCAACTCCTTACTTCACGTCATCCAGATGAATTGTTATATCGTCGACGCCCGGCTTTTCTTTATTGCTATTTTCACATTTGGCCCCTTGGCAGCGCCCTTCTGAGCACCACTACTCTCAATTGCGGCACGACAAAGGGAGTTGACTTATTCCGTCGCTACCCCGTATAAGTAACAGGGGCAGCGCGCCTTTTCCCGCCTGCAGTCCGCAATTTCACGTATGGAGCCCCGCCATGTCACGCACCACCAAGTGGCTGATCATCTGCGCCAGCGTGGCCGTTCTGAGCGCCGCACTAATAGGTCTGACGCTACGCCGGCACGGGCAGAGACCCGCTGTCCGGGAGCAAAGCCAACTGAAACTCCTGAAAGATGTTATTGGCATTGTCAAGAAAAGCTACGTTGAAGAGGTGGATACCAAGAAGCTTCTCACCGGCGCCGTTGAAGGAATGCTCGCAACCCTCGATCCCCACAGCGCCTTTATGACCCCGGAGCCGTACAGGGAGATGCAGATATCCATGTCCGGCTCTTTCGGCGGACTCGGCATCGAGATCAACATCAGGGACGAGAAACTGACGGTCATTTCTCCGATAGAAGACACGCCGGCCTTTCGTGCCGGGATCAAGGCCAATGACTACATCTGGAAGATCGGCGACAAGCTGACCAAAGGGATGACTATAACCCAGGCGGTCAACCTGATGCGCGGCCCCAAGGGGACCAGGGTCACCCTGACCATCCTTCGTGAGGGCCAGAAAACCCCTCTCGCCTTTCACCTCGTCCGCGACACCATCAACACCAAAAGTCTCAAGGCACGCACCCTGGAGCCCGGTTACGGCTACATCCGCATCACCCAGTTCCAGGAACGGACCGGCCAGGATTTCCAGAAGACCCTCCAACTCCTCCGCCGGGAAAACAACGGCACCCTGAAAGGACTTATCCTCGATCTGCGCAACAACCCGGGCGGCCTGGTGGATACGGCCACCCAGGTAGTCGACCCGTTCATCGGCGAAGGGACGTCGGACGGGACCATCGTATCCATGCGTGGCCGGACCCCCGATGCCCAACGCAACTATTACGCCCATTTCGGCCCCAAGGAGCCACACTACCCCATTGTCGTCCTCATCAACGGGGCAAGCGCCAGTGCCTCGGAAATCATTGCCGGGGCATTGCAGGACCAGAAACGGGCCATTATCATGGGGACCCAGAGCTATGGCAAGGGATCGGTCCAGTCGGTCATAACCCTGCGGGACGGCTATGGTCTCAAGCTGACCACCGCCCGCTACTACACCCCTTCCGGCCGCTCGATCCAGGCCAAAGGGATCAGGCCGGACATCATCGTTGCCCAGAGCGACGTGGCGAACAAAACAAACGGTTCCGCCCCATCGCCCCACACTGCCACATTCGGCAACCGTTCGTCCATGCCTGCCGCGGTGAAGCCGTCGCACCGCACCTCACCGCCCGTTGCCGCGGAAGGGGATCTGGCCAACGACTTCCAACTCTCCAGGGCGCTGGAAACACTGAAAGGGCTCAACATTTTTGCAGGTCTTGCCAGCAAACCCGCCACCGTCACCGGCGGCGGCAAATAGCCTTCGGGCCTGCCCATGTACTGCGAATTCTATGGGTTTCAGGAGAAGCCGTTCAGCGTTACCCCCAATCCGCGCTTTCTTTTTCTCAGCAAGCACCATCGGGAAGCGTTCGCCCACCTCCTGTACGGAATCGACAACCACGCCGGCTTCATCGAACTGACCGGCGAGGTGGGAACCGGCAAGACCACAATTCTCCGCACCCTCCTTGAACAGATGGACGACGGCAGCCACCGCACCGCCCTCATCTTCAACCCCTGCCTTTCCGCCCTCGAACTCCTCAGAAGCGTCAACCGGGAATTCGATCTGCCGAGCGAAGGGCTCGGTACGGCTGAGCTTCTGGAGACGCTTAACCAGTTCCTGCTGAACGAAAACAGCCGGGGACGCACCGTGGTCCTGGCCATCGACGAGGCGCAGCACCTGGAACCGCAGGTTTTGGAACAGATCCGCCTGATCTCCAACCTGGAGACCGATACGGACAAGCTGATCCAGATCGTCCTGGCCGGCCAGCCGGAGCTCAAGCGGCTGCTGGAACGGCCGGACCTGCGCCAACTGGCTCAGCGGATGACAGTCCGCTACCACCTGCTCCCTCTGGACCGGGAGGATACGGCCGCCTACATCCACCACCGGATACTGGTGGCCGGCGGCGCGGCAAACGTCGTCTTCTCGCCGGCGGCAGTACGGGCCATCTTCCATTACGCCCAGGGCTCACCCAGAATCATCAATATCGCCTGCGACCGGGCACTGCTGGTGGCATACACCGAGGAGACCCGCAACGTCAGCGGCAGAATTGCCCGCCGGGCCATTGGCGAATTGACCGGGCCGGACCGTCGCCCCGTCCGGTTCACCAAGGGATGGGCGGCTGCGGCCGTCACCGGCATTATCGTCGGCGGAGTGGCGATACTGGCAATGGTTCTCGCGTTCCGACCGTCATTGCGCTCGTCCCGGAACAAGCCGGCCACCGCGGCGATACATCAACAGGCAAAGCAGACAACAGCCCGTCCGGCACCACAACCGGTAGCGCACAAACAGCTCCCTGCACCGGAAAAGGCCGTGCAGTCTCCCCCCGCAGCAATTCCTGCGGCAACCTCTCCGGCAACAGTACCGCCGCAGGGATTAAAGCCGGCAGTAAAACCTGTGGCAAAGCCAGCGGTACCGACCCCATCGCTTCCGCCGCCACAACCACGGACAATGAAATCTGCTGGCCCGCCAACGATCCCCGCAGCAAGCACAAAACCAGCCGCACTTCCCTCTCTTCTGGCCAAGCTTCCGGAAGGACCGGAACCGGCATTCAACGCCGTTGCCCGGCTCTGGAACGCCCCAGCTGCCAATGGAAAAGAAAAACCGCATTCCCTCGAGGAACTGGCGCGTAAAAGCGGCCTCTCTCTGGCCACCTTCAACGGCAAGACCGGTTTTCTGCAGCGAATGAACACCCCTGCCATCCTGGAGTGGAAGGTACCGGGAGGCGGTACCCGCTATGTCGCCGTCACCGGCATCACAAAGGACCGGATAACCACGGTGCCGGCCCTGCCCGGCAGTGGCCCACTGACCCGCAAGGAACTGGAAAAGCAGTGGTCCGGTCGCGGCTACCTCCTCTGGAAGAACCACCAGGACATCCCTGTCGACCTCTCGCCCGGCTCGGCGGACGTTGCCGCCATCCGTCTCCAGATCCTCCTGACCGGCGCCGGTTTTTTCAGCAGCGAGCCGAGCGGCCTGTTCGATGAGGCAACCCGCAAGGCGCTTGCCGACTATCAGAAAGCGCGGGGACTCAAGGCCGACGGCCGGCCCGGCGCCCAGACGCTGCTGCTGCTCTATCGGGATGGTGGCAGGTTCCCCACGCCGCAACTCGGCGCAAACGGGTCAGGCGGTAAAAAGAGATGAGCTCAATCCTGAATGCACTGAAAAAACTGGACGCAGAGAAAGCGGCCCGGCTCTCGGGCCAAGTGGAGATCTCCCGGGCCATCCTCACGGAAAAACCGTCACGGTCCGGCCGCCGGATGCCGGTTTTGGTAATTGGCAGCAGCGTTCTCCTGGCAGTAGCGGTCCTGGCCGGCAGCATGATGCTCTGGCATGGCCGTAGCACCCCCTCTGCCGGCAAACTCCTGGCGAACGCACCCCAGTTGCCGGCTCAACCGGCACCCGTCAAAGCAACCCCGTCGCCCCAACCGGCCGCCAGGCCGAGCAGTACCGTTCCGGCCACACCGGCAACAGTAGTCACCCGCAGGCCGCTAGCTGCCGTGCCCTCACCACCGCCACTGCCAACACCAACGGCGCAGGCACCACGCCAGACATCTCCCACACCTCAGCGACAGGTACCGACGGCACCGATCTCCAAACCGTTGCCAGGCCCCAACGCACCACCCCAGACTCCGGTTGAAACAGTGGCCAGACCTGTGCCGGCCCCCTCCGCCCCGCACCCCCATGCGGTGCCGGCACTGCGCGTCTCGGGCATTGCCTGGCAGAAAGACAGCGCCTCCCGGCTGGCCATCGTCAACGGCCAGCCAGTGGGGCTGGGAGTTGATGTCGGGGGAGCCACGGTGGACGAGATCTTTCCCGACCGGGTACGTTTTACCTACAAGGGAGAAAAGGTCGAAGTCGGTCTGGGAAGAAGTTCAAAGGACGACTGAAGAAACCTCCTCTGTTTGCGAATCAGCAACGATCCGTTATGCTGTACCTATCATGGAAACCTTCACCTTCACCGCCTTCGCCCTCGGTGGCGAACTGGACCTGAACCGCCTGGCAGCCTCGCTGGAGATCGCACGCCGCTATCGCTGGGAAGAACCGATGCGCCTCGATCCGCTGACCCTTGCCCCCTGCGGCGGGGCCGAGCGGGAGCAGGTCTATCTCTACCACTTCGGCGGACTGGTCTTTCTGAACTGCGGCAACGAGACCATCACCACGTTCCTGAACCGGTTGCGCGGCATTGCCGGCATCGTCAAGGGAGAGCAGCACCTCAAGTTCAGGGAAGAGTACGAACTCCGCATCGCACCGGAAGAGCCGGCCATTACCAACGATTACGCAGTCATGGACCATTTCGATCAGGCATACATCGACATCGTCTGTTTTGTGATCGCCAAGTCAGTGGCACTGGAAAGGATCGAAGGACAGGTGGAAACGGTCCTGGACGACATGGAGGGGGTGATCGGCAACCTGGGGCAAGGAAACCTGAATATCCCCGACCAACGGCTGGCGAGGCTCGCCTCTTCCATCCTCAACTTCAAGTACCTTTCCATTGCCCATATCATGGTGCTGGACAAGCCGGAGATCACCTGGGACAACCCCGAGGCGGACCGACTCTACCTGACCATGGCCACCCACTTCGAACTGGATCAGCGCTATCAGGAGATCAAGCACAAGTCCGAGACCCTCCTGGACATCACCGAGGTATTCAGCGGTCTCTCCCACGCCCGCCGGTCGGCCCGCCTGGAGTGGATCATCATCATCCTGATCGCCATCGAGATCGGGCTGTTCCTGGTGGAAATGGTCCGCCGCTAGCCGGGCAAACCATGGATTGACACGCTTCACCGTCTGGTTTATTCTTTCCAGTCCATGACATACGACCATATTGACGATACCGCGTGGGATGCTCTTTGTAACCGCTGCGGCCAGTGCTGCTTCGAGAAGATCGAGAACGAGCGGGGGACCATCTTCTACACCCAGACCCCATGCCGCTACCTGGATGTGGTGAGCAGGCAGTGCAAGGTCTACGACCGGCGCGCCACCATCAATCCGGCCTGCATAAAACTGACACCGGAGCTCCTCCAACAGCTCCGCTGGCTTCACCCCGACTGTGGCTACCGCCGCGCCTTTCCCGAACTGACCCCCGCCAAAACAGACGTAAGGAAACAGACACGGAAGGGCAGGAAACCGTAACCCTGACCGCCGGTTCTGCCCCGAGCCCCAAAAAAACGTCTCAAACTAACACAGGAGTCGAATCGTGCCCGCATCAGATAACCACAACAGCGCCAAGCTCACCCTGATCAAGGGCAACCGGCTGACACCGCAGGAATTCTCCCGGCTCTCCTTTCCGGACAAGCTGGACCACCTGCACCGCCTCGACGGCAAAGCCCAACTCGACCTGCTCCTCACCGACGCCGATGGCCAACGGCTCACCCAGGCCCTCCCGCCGCTGGAAATCTATCAGCTGGCAGCAGATGTGGGACAGGAGAGCGCTGCCGACCTTCTCTCGCTGGTCTCGCCGCGCCAGGAGCTGTTCATCCTTGATCAGGAACTGTGGGACAATGGCGAATTTCTCCCCGACCGTGCCTTCGCCTGGCTGGGGACCATCCTTGCCGCCGGCGAAGACCATTTCCTGCAGATCCTTCCTCACCTGGAACTGGAGCTCCTCATCCTCACCCTGAAACAGGGGGTGATCGTACGAGGGGGGATGGGCGACCTGATATCCGACGAAGAACGGGACATCGAGTGGGACCACAGTTTCGACGACTGCTACTTCCTGAAGTTCATCAACCAGGAGTACGCCCAACTCATCGGCATGTTCCTGGATATCGTCTTCCGCATCGATCAGCACCTTTATCTGGCCCTGATGGAAGGAATCAAGGGGGAACTGGTGATCGAACAGGCCGAGCTCTGTCTCCAATTCCGGGCCGGTCGTCTGGCCGACGAAGGGATACCGTCCCTGGAGGAGTCGCTGACGGTCTATACGCGGGTGAGTCCGGACTCCTTTCGCCTTGCTGGCGACAAAGTTTTGGCCCCGATCAGGAACGACACCGGCCTCGCCACCACCCACCAGCCTGCGACCGACACCCTGGTTGCCAGGCTGCTGGCCCGGCTGGCCTCACCGGAGCTCACCCGGGAGCTGCAGTACCTGATCAACAAGGCACTGGTAGCAGACAGGGTTCAGCTCACCAACGGGGACGCGGTGCAGAGAACCGGAGAACGTGTCGCCGGGCTCTTGAGCATCGCCCTTGAGCATCTCTCCGGCGGTGACGAAGAGCAGGCCCTGGCCATTATCCGCAAAGAGTTCCTGCTCAGGCTGTTTCATCTCGGCTACAGCATCGTGATGGGGCTCCACGACCGGGCCGGCGCAGTGACCAGTGACGACTACCCGACCAAAAAGGCGCTGAGCGGAGTCATGGAGAAACGTCCCCGTTTCTACCGGGGTCTGGACCCGGACGGGGTGGACGACTACCGTGAATTCTCGGCACTGGCCAATGTACGCAGGGTGGAGTGGTTGCTTACCCAGGTGGCGGGCTCTGAACAGGCGTAGACAGAATGTGTCCCGTTGCCTTTTGGGAAGGGGCGATTGAACTGATCTGATTCACATATTTTTCAAGGGTTCAAACCTTTTCGCCCAGGAGTTCGCCGCCGGCAAGGCCAGTTATCCGGACCATGATCTCCCGGTTCAACAACTCCTCATCCCCCGCCAGGGTAATAACCAGATAGTTCCTGGACAGCCCCCGCACCAGTCCCGGTCGCACCGCTTCCTGCACCAGCACCGACAGTTCCCTGCCGATAAATCGGGCCGCATGGACGGTCTTTTTGTGCGCCCCGAGCGCACGCAGCTCCGCTGCCCGCCGGGTGATCACCGCCGGCGGCAGATGGCCGGCCATGGTGGCGGCCGGGGTCCCGGTACGGGAGGAATAGGGAAAAACGTGCAGATAGGCGATCGGCAGTTCGTCAAGAAGCGCGACGGTCTCCGCATGCTCTTCGTCGGTCTCGCCGGGAAACCCGGCAATCACGTCCATGCCGATGGTGATGTCAGACACGGCGGCTACCAGTCTGGTGACCAGTACCCGCACAAATGCCCGGCTGTAGCGGCGGTTCATCCGCTCGAGAACAGTGTCCGACCCGCTCTGTAGCGGGATATGGAGGTGGGGACAGACGACCCTTGACATGGCCAGGAACGCAATCATCCCGTCGTTCACCTCGTTCGGCTCCACGGAGCCGAGGCGCAGCCTGGGAACAGACTCTTCCTCCTCCACCGCAGTCAGCAGGTCCAGCAGCTCCCGCTGCGGGTCCAGGTCGAGCCCATAGGCGCCGAGATGGATACCGGTCAGGACCACCTCGCGGAACCCCTCGGCCGCAAAGCGCCTGATTCCCGCCAGAACATCTACTGCGGCAACACTGCGACTCCGACCACGGGCATAGGGGACGATACAGTAGGAGCAGAAGGCGTTGCAGCCGTTCTGCACCTGCAGGAAGGCCCGGGTATGCTCGGCAAAGGTCTCCAGGCAAAGGGGCTCGGCCCGCTCCTCGGCCATGATGTCCGAGACCAGGACCCGTTGCCGGTCGTCCAGCGTGCGGAGCAGTTCGACTATCGATTTCTTTTCCGTATTGCCGACGACCAGACTGACGCCGGGGAGGGACCGCACGGCATCGGCCGCCACCTGGGCGTAGCAGCCGGTAACCACCACCCGGGCAGCGCCGTTCCTCCGCACCGCCCGGCGAATGAGCCGACGCGACTCGCTGTCGGTTCGCCCGGTCACGGTGCAGGTATTGACGATATAGACATCCGCCTCGGCATCGAAAGGGACCAGTTCATACCCCTCCCGCCCCAGCGACTCTGCCATGGCGGCTGATTCGAACTGGTTGGTCTTGCACCCCAGCGTAGATATGGCAACGCGTTTCATTGGCTCCTGCGACCCTCAAATAAAACTGGGAAGCCATCAGCGGCTTCCCAGCAATTCAGTTCTGTATTCATAGCGCGGATCAGCTGCGATCGGCAAGCTGTTTTTTCAGCGTCTCGTGCTCGGCTGCCAGACTATCGTACTTTCGCTCCAGCTCCCGGATCTGATCGAACAGGCAGGAGATCGCCTTGGCCTCGGGATCGGGAAACTTGCCGTGTTCCAGGTCGGCACGCTCTTTCGGTTCCTTCGGCTGTTCCGCCACCACCACCCGGCCGGGAATGCCCACCACCGAAGAATTGGGGGGCACCTCCTTGACCACCACCGAATTGGACCCGATCTTGCTGTTCTTCCCCACCGTGAACGGCCCGAGCACCTTGGCCCCGGAACCGACTACCACGTTGTCCTCCAGGGTCGGGTGCCGCTTGACCTTATCCCAGGTTACCCCACCCAGGGTTACCCCGTGATACATGGTGACGTTGTCGCCGATTTCAGCGGTCTCGCCGATCACCACGCCCATGCCGTGGTCGATGAAGAACTTCCGGCCGATAGTGGCGCCGGGATGGATTTCGATACCGGTGAGGAAGCGGGCCATATGGGACGTGAAACGCCCCAGAAAAAACAGCTCGTGGGTCCAGAACCAGTGGCTGATCCGGTGAAACCAGACGGCATGGAGCCCCGGATAGCAGAACAGCACTTCCAGCGAGTTCCGGGCTGCCGGGTCCCGATCAAAGACCGATTGGATATCCTCTTTCATGCGGGCAAACATGGGCTGTCTCCTCCCGTTTCACGCGTGATGATTTTGAGTAGCATGCCCGACTAAATCCGTCAATTAAATCCTCAGGCAGTTAGCGCGTCCTTCGGGAAGAAAAGCGCAAAAAAAGGCGGGTCTGACGACCCGCCTTCAGTGGTGCATCGTGCTGCCAGGATGTCAACTGGCGATGGCCTTCAGGTATTCCCGGTTAAGCTTGGCGATGAACTTGACGTTGATCCCCTTCGGGCAGGAAGCCTGGCACTCGTAATGATTGGTGCAGTTACCGAACCCACACTCCTTGAGGGCCTCGGTCATGCTGTTGACCCGCTCGGCAGCCTCGGCCTTCCCTTGCGGGAGGACCGCCAGTTGGGCCACCTTGGCGCTGGTGAAGAGCATGGCCGAGCCGTTGGGGCAACCGGCTACGCAGGCACCGCAGCCGATGCACTCGGCAGCGTCCATGGCGTAATCGGCCTCTGGCTTCGGAACGAGCAGGGCGTTCCCGTCGGCAACCCCGCCGGTATGGCAGGAGGTGTAGCCGCCGGCCTGGATGATGACATCCAGGTTCCCCCGGTCAACCACCAGGTCCTTGACGATCGGGAAGGCAGTGGCGCGCCACGGCTCGATGAAAATGTTGTCGCCGTCCTTGAACGAGCGCATGTGCAGCTGGCAGACCGTGGTCCGATCCTGCCCGCCGTGGGGAACGCCGTTGATGACCTGAGAGCACATCCCGCAGATCCCTTCGCGGCAGTCGTGGTCGAACGCAATCGGCTCGACCCCTTTCTTGATCAGTCCCTCGTTCACTTCGTCGAGCATTTCCAGGAAAGACTGGTCCGGGCTGACATTGTGTGCGTCGTAGGTCTCCAGCTTGCCCGGAGCATTGGGACCCTTTTGGCGCCAGACGTGTAGTGTAAGGTTCATTATTTGTAGCTCCTTATGGCAAGGTGAACATTCTCAAACTTGAGCGGCTCCTTGTGCAGCTCCGGCTCGTTGCCGACCCCCTTGGACTCCCAGGCGGCGGCATAACAGAAGTTGGCGTCGTCCCGCTGGGCTTCGCCGTCCGGCATCTGGTGCTCCACCCGGAAGTGGCCGCCGCACGACTCCTCGCGGTGCAGGGCATCCTTAGTCAGCAGCTCGGCGAACTCCAGGAAGTCGGCCACACGGCCGGCGTTCTCAAGCTGCTGGTTGAAGTCGCCACCCTCGCCGGAGACGTTGACGTTGTTCCAGAACTCGTCGCGCAGCTTGGGGATCTCCTTGAGCGCATTCTTGAGGCTCGCATCGCTGCGGGCCATGCCGACGTTTTCCCACATGACCTTCCCCAGAGCACGGTAGATCTCGCTGACGGTCTTCTTCCCCTTGATGGCGAACATCTTCTTGATGTTGCCATTGACCTCTTCCACCGAGCGCTTGCACTCGGCGTGGTCAACCGAAACAGCGCCCGGCTTGGTCTGGGCCAGGTAGCCGCCAATGGTGTAGGGGATGACGAAGTAGCCATCGGCCAGACCCTGCATGAGGGCCGATGCCCCCAGGCGGTTGGCGCCGTGGACCGAGAAGTTGGCCTCGCCCAGGACGAACAGGCCCGGAATGTTGCTCATGCAGTTGTAGTCGACCCAGAGACCGCCCATGGAGTAGTGGGGGGCCGGGTAGATCCGCATCGGCTGCTTGTAGGCGTTCTCGTCGGTGATCTTCTCGTACATCTCGAAGAGGTTGCCGTACCGCTCGCGGATGGTGTGTTCCCCAAGGCGCTTGATGGAAGCGGCAAAGTCGAGGTAGACACCGCGGCCACCGGGTCCGACGCCACGATTGTCGTCACACTGCTCCTTGGCGGCCCGGGATGCGATGTCCCGCGGCGCCAGGTTGCCGAAGCTCGGGTATTTCCGCTCCAGGTAGTAGTCACGATCTTCTTCTGGGATATCGCCCGGCTTGCGGTTGTCGCCCTGCTTCTTGGGTGCCCAGCAACGGCCGTCGTTCCGGAGCGACTCGGACATCAGGGTCAGCTTGGACTGATGCTCGCCGGTCTGCGGGATACAGGTCGGGTGGATCTGGGTGTAGCAGGGGTTGGCAAAGAAGGCGCCCTTCTTGTGGGCCTTCCAGGCGGCGGTTACCGAACACCCCATGGCATTGGTGGAGAGGTAGAAGACGTTCACGTAGCCGCCGGTGCAGAGAACAACCGCATCGGCCACATGGGCGCGGACTTCACCGGTCACCAGGTCGCGGATCGTGATCCCCTTGGCCTCGCCGTCGACGACGATCAGGTCCAGCATCTCGGTGCGGGGGAACATCTTGACCGTGCCGGCCTTGATCTGGCGGGCAAGGGCCGAGTAGGCGCCCAAGAGCAGCTGCTGGCCGGTCTGGCCACGGGCATAGAAGGTACGGGAGACCTGGGCGCCGCCGAAGGAGCGGTTGTCCAGGTAACCGGCGTAGTCGCGGGCAAAGGGAACGCCCTGGGCCACGCACTGGTCGATGATGTTGTTGGAGACCTGGGCCAGACGCCAGACGTCGGCCTCGCGGGCCCGGAAGTCGCCACCCTTGATGGTGTCGTAGAAGAGACGGTAGATGGAGTCGCCGTCGTTCGGGTAGTTCTTGGCGGCGTTGATCCCGCCCTGAGCCGCGATGGAGTGGGCGCGACGGGGGGAATCCTGATAGCAGAAGGCCTCCACCTGATAGCCCAGCTCTCCCAGGGAGGCGGCAGCAGCACCACCGGCCAGGCCGGTGCCGACGACGATAACCTTATACTTACGCTTGTTGGCAGGGTTCACCAGCTTCAGATCGAAGCGGTGCTTATCCCAGGTTTTTTCGATTGGTCCGGTTGGACATTTTCCGTCGAGTATCACTCTAAACCCCCTATTTTGTCAGAATGCCGGCCAGGATGGAGACGGGAATGAGAACATATCCCGCCAGCAGCACGAAAGACAGCGCCTTGCCAGCCATTGTGATCCCCGGCTGGGTCTTGTCGTTGTTCCACCCCAGGGTCTGGAAGAAGCTCTGTATCCCGTGGGAAAGGTGGAGGAAGAGGGCTGCCATGGCAACCACGTAGATCAGGGCGGTCCCGGCATTGTGGAAGGCCGAGGTCACCATGGTGAAGACGTCGTAGCGGCCCAGGGCGTCAACCCCTTTCACGACACCGGGCGTGACCCGGGCAGTGAAGTGGAGGATATGGTAGATGATGAAGGCAAGCAGGGTCAGACCGGTCCAGATCATGGTCTCGCTGGAGAAGGTCGCCTTGATCTTCTTGTTGACCGCATACCCGGTCGGGTTGGCAGCGTTGTTCTCCAGGGTCAGCATGATGCCGAAGGTCAGATGGACCAGCAGGAAGGCCAGCATCACCAGGCGGAAGACCCAGACCAGTGGCCCCAGGTCGTGAAGGTGCTGCGCGTAGGCGTTGATACCGTTGGGGCCGACAAAGATGGAGGAGTTCCCCATCATGTGCACGATGGCGAACAGAACCATCCCCTGGCCGCTGATCGACATGAGAATCTTTCTGCCCACTGTACTGTTGAGCATTTGCATGTTCCTTTCCTTTACCAGTTCTTGGGAGTGTGTTTCGTGTCAGTAAGGGATGAGGTTCCAGAGTCGTGGTTCCTGTCCGAGTGGTGGTCCTCGCCAACTGCTTAACTCTTGCATATCGATCCCCTTTCCCGAAGTTTATTGATAATCAAGATTTCCAGTGCAGTCGCACCACTGTTCCTTCCACGAATTGTCGGCTGCATCCTAAACGTCGTTTTAGGAAAAATCAACAAAATTGTGTATACAGTGGCCGGAAACAACCCGGTAAAGCCTTTTATTTAAGGGCTTGCACCATTTTCCATCGTGCACACAGTATACGCAAACAGAGGAACCGGGAATCGGGGAGATGAAAAAATCCTTACGCCTCCGGCCTCTGGCTCTTGACGTACTTCGCGGCAACGTCGATAATGCGCGAAACGATCAGCACGACACGAAAAGGATTTCATCGCCAATGCGCTTTACTCTGCTTAAAACCGATCCCCACACGGCGGCCCGTCGCGGCCGACTGGAAACGCCCCATGGCACCATCGAGACTCCAATCTTCATGCCGGTCGGCACCCACGCTGCCATGAAGGCCATGACCCCGGAGCAGGTGGAGGCCACCGGCGCCCAGATCATACTCTCCAACACCTACCATCTCCATCTGCGCCCCGGCGAGGGGCTGGTGGCAAAGGCCGGCGGGCTGCACCGTTTCATGGCCTGGGACCGGCCGATTCTCACCGACTCCGGCGGGTTCCAGGTCTTTTCGCTCCCCAACAAGCGGATCACCGAGCACGGCGCCTATTTCAAGCACGAGATCACCGGCGACGAGGTCTTCCTCGACCCGGCCAAGGCCATTGCCATCCAGGAAGCGCTGGGGGCGGACATCATCATGGCCTTTGACGAATGCATCCCCTACCCCTGCGACCGTCAGTACGCCGCCGCCTCAACCAATAAGACCATCCGTTGGGCCGAGGCGTGCAAAAAGGCCCAGACAAGGGCTGACCAGGCACTGTTCGGCATCGTCCAGGGAAGCGTTTTCGAGGATCTGCGCGCCCTGTGCGCCAGGGAACTGGTGGCCATGGACTTTCCCGGCTACGCCATCGGCGGGGTATCGGTCGGTGAAGGGCTGGAGCTCCTGAAAAAGGTGGTCGCCATGACCGCCCCGTTCCTGCCGACGGACAAGCCCCGCTACCTCATGGGGGTCGGCCTGCCCGAAGATATCCTGGAGAGCGTCGAGCGGGGAATGGACATGTTCGACTGCGTCATTCCCACCCGTTATGCGCGGAGCGCCACCCTGTTCACCAACAGGGGAAAGATCCGCCTCACCCACAAGAACTACAAACGGGACTTCTACCCCATCGAACCGAATTGCACCTGCTATACCTGTCAGAACTTCACCAGGGCCT
This sequence comes from Geobacter argillaceus, assembly GCF_007830735.1. Lineage (GTDB taxonomy): Bacteria > Desulfobacterota > Desulfuromonadia > Geobacterales > DSM-12255 > Geomobilibacter > Geomobilibacter argillaceus. Next base: position 73,464 of record NZ_VLLN01000010.1, on the reverse strand, counting down.
ACCTGCACCATCTGTTCAACGCCAACGAGGTCCTCTCGGCGATCCTGGCCAGCATTCACAACGTTCACTTCTACCTGGCCATGATGGCAGACATCCGTCAAGCCATCGAAGATGGCCGATTCGCAGAGTACAAGCGGACATTCCTTGCCGAGTACCTCGGCAAGGGGAGCACGAATTGACTTTTCTGCTGCCACCTTCTTCATAAGACGACATCGCACACTTGTGAAAAATATGCGGTTGCGGTAGCTTCACATCATGAAGCAGTTAGAGTCGAAAGAGCCGCCAGATGATTGAGCAGAGGACATCACACCGGATTGATTCACATCTGCCCGCCGCCATTGTGCACAACAATGCCGTCTATTTTGCCCAGTTGTGCAATCTGGGCAATCGCGGGGCATATCTAAAAACGCACATCAAGTACTATCTCGATCAGTATGTCGACCTGTCCATCTACCTGCGGGACGGAAAGACCGCCCTCTCCCTGACGGTTCCGAGTAAAGTAGTACGTGCCGATACCAACGGCATCGGCATTTACTCACAACACCTGGACGTCAGCATGCTAATCCGCCTGGAGGGACACCTGTCTTTTCATAAAGGGAATTTCGAACAGATAATGGCTGAACTTTTTCATGAAATCATGCCGAACACCGGCAACGAAACCGAGGGATCTGTCGAGCTTAGGTAATCACATGATGGAAAAATTGGTATGAATCACCTTCTGCAAATCTTCGATTCGGAGCAGGGCCTTGCGGAGCTGTTCCCGTTCCTCGGCCGGAAGCTCGTAGGGATTGATATAGTGGGAGTCTTTCTGGATTCCCTTGATGACCTTGATCTGGAGCAGGATACGGTACCTGGTTAGGATCAGGTAGGCATCGGCAAGCCCTTTGGCCATGGCAGGCGAAAAACTCCCCTCCTGTTGCAGCAGCTCGATCCGCTTCAGGGTACAGGAAGCGGGAATCCCCTGGTTGATGGCCAGAATCCGGACATTCATCACCAGCGGTGCCCAGGCCAGGAGCTTCAGGTTAAATTCGCCCTTGTGCTCCCCCCCCCCTTCGGTCCAGAACCGCTTGAGGAATCCGAGGGCCAGTTTCATCTCGGTGGCTGCCTTGGCCATTCCCCACAGGGCCTGAAAATAGTCCTGTTCAAGGCCCCGGATCAACCCGATGAGGCGCGCTGCAAGATCCCTGTCTCCGGCCACGTAGCGGGCATCGGAGAGCACGATCAGGTCCATGAGGTTCTTGGCGTAGTCCTCATATTCGTAGCGGACAATGGCGAGCAACTTCCTGCGCCACTGGGCATAGGAACCACGCCAGGTAGGGTTGGACGGCATGATGTCGCCCGTACACTTCTTGAAGCCGATCTCGGCCAATCTCTCCACCAGCAGAAGACTGAACGCGGTAAAATAGTCATCGGCCGCCAAACCGCCGTCATCGCCATACACGACCAGATAATCCTGATCGGTGATCAGTGTCTGTTCCTCGCGGCCGTCGCTCCCCATGCTGATAAGGGCAAAAGGAACCGGCGGGTCCCCATGACCGTTCCCGACCATCTCCTGCACCACCAGATCGACGGTACTGCCGGCCAGGAGGTCCCGATAGTCGGTACAGTGGCGATGCAGGCCAACCACCGACTGCATCTTGAGAAACGCATCCATCTCGTGGGTGTTGAATTCGCTGTGGATTTCAGCCAGACGGCCATAATCGCCGCAGCCGGCGATTTCGGACATAAGCGACGTTCTGCGGGCGGCATCCTCCACAGCCCACGCGATCTCCTGGTCAAGCGCATCCTTGAGCGACTGCAGCACCAGAACCGTTTCGCCACGCTCCAACTGCGTGAGAAAAGAGCGGACCCGCTTCATCACGTCGTCAATAAACTGCTGATCGTTTTCTGCAATCATATCCATCAAACGTCTCGGAAAAAAATGGGGAAGGCCAAAGCCTTCCCCAACTGTATCACAAGATTAAAAGGATGCCCGCATCTTAGTGGTCAATAGCCTTGGCCATGCCGATGCCGGTGTTCTGACGGACATAGATTTCGTCCCACATCTCTTCCGACTTGCGGCTCGGGAAGGCGAGGCAGCCGAGGATCGCGGCCAGGAAGCCGAGCGGAATGGAGATGATGCCCGGATTCTTCAGCTTGAGAAGCGGCTTGTCCAGACCGAGGATCGACTTGCCGTCCTTGTTCTTCTCATAGTCCACCTTGGCCTTCTCGAGTGCCTTGGCATCCTTCTCGTCAAGGGTGGCACCCGGAGGCAGGGCAGCCTGCTTCTTCTCCATGGCCGTGATGACCTTCTGTGCGCCGGCGGCCACGGTCTTCGGATAGGTCATGTTGGGGGAAACCATGACCAGGGCGATGGAGGCGATGGTGCCCACCAGCAGGCCGGAGATGACGCCGCCGGTGTTGAACTTCTTCCAGAAAAGCGACATGACCACGACCGGCAGGTTGCCGGAGGAGGCGACGGCAAAGGCCAACGCCACCAGATGGGCAACGTTCTGCTTCTCGGCAGCGATGCCGATGACAATGCCGACGGCGCCGACCACCAGGGAAGTAACGCGGGCAGCCATTACCTGCTCGTGCTGGTCGGCATGACCATCCTTGATCACGTTGACGTAGATGTCGTGGGCAATAGCGGCGGAGGCGGCCAGAACCAGGCCGGAAACCACCGCCAGGATGGTGGCAAAGGCAACCGAGCAGAGGAAGGCCAGGAAGATATCGCCAACGATCGGGGAGATGTCGGCGCCCAACTGCTGTGCCAGCAGCAGGGTGGCCATGTTGCCGCCGGCGTCGACCGAGGTGATCACCTGCGGGGTGACGTTAATGGCGGCGCCGAAGCCGAGCAGGGTGGTAACGACATAGAACATGCCTATGATCCACATGGCGATGATGACCGACTTGCGGGCAGCCTGGGCAGTCGGCACGGTGAAGAAGCGCATCAGGATGTGAGGCATGCCTGCGGTGCCGAGCACCAGGGCCATACCGAGGGAGATCTGGTCGAGCGGCGCCTTCATGAAGAGGGCCGGTTCCAGAAAACGCTGGCCGGCTTCGGTGCCGTTCAGGATAACGCCATCCTTCAGGACGAGCTTGGAGACGTGGTCCTGGATGTTGGGGTTGTTGACGATGTCGGAGAAGAAACCGATCGGGTTGAAATGCGCTTTGGCCAGCACCAGCACTGAGAGCAGGACCGCGCCGGACATGAGCAGGCCGGCCTTGATGATCTGGACCCAGGTGGTGGCGGTCATGCCGCCGAACACGACGTAGCCGATCATCAGGATACCGACGCCAATGATGGAAGTCTTGTAGGGGATGCCGACCAGAAGAGCCATCAGCTTGCCGGCACCGACCATCTGGGCGGTCAGGTAGAAGGTGGAGACGGCCACGGTGGAGATGGCGGCCACGGCGCGAACCGGCTTGGGCTCGGTACGGAAGGAGAGGATATCCCCCAGGGTGTACTTGCCGGCGTTACGGCACGGCTCGGCCACGATCAGGAGCACGGTGATGTAGGCCACCAGCCAGCCGACCGAGTACATGAACCCGTCATAGCCGTAAAGGGAGATCATCCCGGAAATCCCGAGGAACGAGGCGGCAGACATGTAGTCACCGGCAATGGCCCAGCCGTTCTGGGTACCGGTGATGCCGCCGCCGGCGGCGTAGAAATCGGCCGCGGTCTTGGTCTGCTTGGCAGCCCAGACGACCACGCACATGGTGATGCCGATGATGACCAGGAACATGCCGATAGTTATGACCTTGTTGGCCTTGATCTCTTTTTTGAGCGGCGCAGCCGGAGCAGGCGCCGGGGCGACCGCAGCGGGAGCGGGGGCTACAGCCGCAGGGGCGGCAACTGCTGATGCGCCGGCGGCAGCCGGAGCGGTAGCAGCAGGCGCACCGGCAGGCTCCTTGGCCGGCTCGGCTGCAATGGCGACGGAACCCAGGCTGAGGGCTAATGCAAAACCTACGAACATTTTTTTCATCATGTAGTCCTCCTTTACTTGAGTTCGTCAACCAGCTCGCGGGTCAGCCGGTCGAAGTCTTTGTTGGCCACATGGGCGTAGTAATGGGCCAGTGCCCAGGAAACGATGAACTGGGAAAGGGCGAAGATATACCCGAAGTTGATGACGCCGATGATCTTGATCTTGAAGAGGCCCGGTGTGTAGGCCGCTCCGATAGGGAGAAGGAAATAGTAGACAGTGGAAAATATCCACCAGCCGAAAAGAAAAACGGTCTTCTTGCGATGCAGCTCGACGAACTTCGGATTCCTGGCAATTGCTGCCCAATCATACTGCTTCTCTGCCATGGTCGTTACTCCTTTCTGTTGGATTCTGTAACCGAAAAGACGGCGTCCCGCCCCCCGCTAATGAGGATTCTGCGTGCAAACCTCCTTTCCGAAAATGGTTTCGGTATTAATCTGTAGAACTATACCCGAGCGTAGCCAAATTTCATTGAAAGAGTCTCAGCTCCCTCCATCAGGGATGGAACGATCTCGTTTTCTATCCGATCGGTGAGGAGTCGAAACGATGGCCCCAGGAGCGTAATGGCCCCCACCACCTTGCCGGCATAATCGCGAACAGCGACAGCCACACCGACAATCCCCTCCCCCAAGCCACCGCTGTCGATCGCCACACCTTTTTCCCGGATCTCGGAAAGTTCCGATTCAAGCCTGGCGACCTCGTCGGCATCCATGCGCCGACGGACCTTCTTGAAGAACTTTTCCAGCAGGTCCCCCGGCTCAAGGGCCTTGATCGCCTTACCAGCCGCGTTGGTAAAAAACGGGTACTTCTTGCCCACCAAGGCAGCCGCCTTGACCGGTTGATCGCAGTCGACCATATCGAGGAACAGCACCTCTTCCCCTTGCAGCACGGTCAGATACACGGCCTCGTCATGCTTGCGGGCCAGCGTCTCCATGACCGGATGGGCGTGCCGTATGAGACTGGCACCGTTCACTACCCGCTGCGCAAGCCCCAGCATCCCCAGCCCGAGACGATACACGCCGCTCTGCTCTTCCCGCTGGACCAGCTCCCGACTCTCAAGGGTGGCCAATAGCCGGAACACCTTATTGCGACTGACCCCCAACGTCTCGGACAATCTGGGGAGCGTCGCATCAAGCGTACCCTCAGCCAGAACCTCTAGAATATCCAGAGCATTCTCAACACTTTGCACCGTATATTCGCGCTTGTCCCTGAACATGGAGATCCCGTTTTCACTGCAAAAAAACGATTGTTTTACAAACGCATAGTTAAGTAGTTGGTGAATTTCTAACACGACGTTCTATATGTGTCAATATCGTTTTTGGCTTTTTGTATACATTTTTATTTTTTCCTTTATTTTCAGTGGAGTTTTAATGTGAGAGCTCCTGCAATAAATTCAGGTTATATAAATTGTATTGGCAAGAAACACGAGTTTGAAAATAAATGGCGGGTCCCGCTCCACGTCCGGATTCATCAACAATGCTGAACAGTTATAGCTGGCTCACGCCAAACGGCAGTAAACAAAAAAAAAGGGGGAAATCAAACGGGGGGGGATTCAGCCTGCCACCTCACGCAACTGGGGCAGCCCGGGTCGGCATAGGCGGGTTGCGTCAGATCGTTCAGCGGAAACGAATTGCCGTGGCCTGAGCGCTGATCTCTGAAGAGGGGAAAAATATATACGTGGCGTTCTTCACTTTGACTTCAGGAAGAATGATACCGTCGGCATCTATTCTCGCAGCTTCGGTCCGGAGCGCATGGTATGCCCAGTCATAGTCGGCCGGAGTGAGATCCTCCGGAGCCCCGTACCGCTCCCGACTCACCGTCAGTTGCCCGACCTTTGCATAAGGTCGGCTGAGTTCCTCCTGACTGAAGATAGGGGGAAGTCCGCGGCCGTTACTGCCGGTTCCGGCACACCCGGAGAGCAGCAGCCCCAACAACAGGCACGAGACCAGCGCTTGAACCAGCCGTTGCCGGTAAAACGAAAAAGCACCTATCTCCATGACAACCTCCCTAACCGGACCAGACTCGCAACTCTCGCAGGAACAAACAGATTGTCGGGCAGTTTAGCGGCATTTTTCATCCTTTACAAGGCAGATTTTACCATGCTAGTATTTCGCGTTTTTACGTCCACAACCATTCCAGGAGGAGATAGAGGGATGTCAGGTCATAATAAATGGAGTACCATCAAGCACAAAAAAGGTGCCGCTGACGCCAAGCGCGGCAAGATCTTCACCAAGCTGATCAAGGAGATCACCGTTGCCGCCAAGCTCGGTGGAGGCGACCCGAACGGCAACCCCCGCCTGCGAACCGCGGTTGACAAAGCCAAGGCCGAAAACATGCCCAAGGATAATATCGACCGGGCCATCAAAAAGGGCACCGGCGAAATGGAAGGGGTCACGTACGAGGAGATCGTCTACGAAGGCTACGGCCCCAATGGCGTGGCAGTCCTGGTGGAAGTGATGACCGACAACCGGAACCGGACCGTTTCCGATGTGCGGAGCATCTTTACCAAGTGCAACGGCAACATGGGCGAGGCCGGCTGCGTTGCCTGGATGTTCGACAAAAAAGGACTGCTTGTTTTCCCAAAATCGATCGACTTTGACAAGCTGTTCGAGGCGGCCATTGAGGCTGGTGCCGATGACGTGACCGACGAGGACGATCAGTTCGAGGTCACCACCGATCCCGCGAACTTCATCGAGGTACGTGAGGCGCTGGAAAAGGCGGGGTTCAAACCTGAATCGGCGGAAGTCACCATGATCCCCCAGACGCAGATACAGCTGGAAGGGAAAGCTGCCGAGAGCATGCTGAAGATGATGGATCGGCTGGAGGACAACGACGACGTCCAGAATGTGTACGCCAACTTCGACATCTCGGACGAAGAGATGGAAAAAATGATGTAATGCGTGTTTTAGGCATCGATCCCGGTTCCCGCATCACCGGCTATGGCATTACCGAGAAGATCGGGAACCGGCTCGTTCATATCGACAACGGCGCCATCTTCACCGACAAGGCCGGTGACTTTCCGAACCGGCTGAAAGCGATCTATGAAGGACTCGCCCATGTCATCGCCACCTATAGCCCCGACGCAGTGGCCGTCGAGCAGATCTTCCTCGCCCACAACGTCCAGAGCGCCCTCAAACTGGGGCAGGCCCGGGGCGCGGCCATCGTAGCCGGAGTCAATGCCGGCCTGCCGGTTTTCGAGTATACGGCAATGCAGGTCAAACAGGCCGTGGTCGGCCATGGCCACGCCAGCAAAGACCAGGTCCAACAGATGGTCAGAATTCTCCTGAACCTGCCGGAAATCGCCCAGGCCGACGCCTCCGATGCCCTGGCCGTGGCCATCTGTCACGCCAATTCGGCAAATCTCAAAGCAATGGTGCAGGCTAAGGTGAACAGATAATGCCCTCACCCGTCACCGTTCACACATCACTGTTCACGGACATCCCATGATCGCCCTACTTACCGGCCGACTGGCCCACAAATCGCCGGAAGCCATCGTTCTCGACGTGAACGGTGTCGGCTACCGGGTTCAGGTCCCTTTTTCCACCTATTTCGACCTGCCGGCAGAGGGGGCGAACGTCACCCTGCACATCCACACCCATGTCAAAGAGGATGCCATCCACCTCTTCGGGTTCCGTACCCCCCTGGAAAAACAGTTTTTCCAACTCCTGCTCACGGTTTCCGGCATCGGGCCCAAGCTGGGACGGGACATTCTCTCCAATGTCCAGGCCGAGGAGTTGGCAGGCGCCCTTGCCCGTGGCGATCTTGCCCGACTCTCGGCCATTCCCGGCATCGGCAAAAAAACAGCCGAGCGCCTCGTCCTGGAACTGAGGGAAAAGGTGAAAAAACTCGGGCTGGAGCTGTCCACCCAGACGGCCGCCCCGGGACGAGCACCGGACAGCGGTCTGCTCGACGATGTCGCCTCTGCCCTCATCAACCTGGGTTACAAAGAGACGCTGGTAACCAAGGTCCTGGCTGAGCTGGCACCACCTGACGATACGCAGATGGAAGCCGTGCTGAAGCAGGCCCTGAAACGGCTGATGCGCTGACCGCCTGCCGTACCGTTGTTATCAAGCCACCCCGCAACACAAAGGCCGCCGGTATTCCCCGACGGCCTTTGTGCGTTTTCGATCTCCGTGGGGCTTACCCCGCCACACCGGCCTTGGTGATGGTTACCGGCTCCAGAGGCACGTCCCCATGCCCCCCTTTGCTACCGGTCTTCACCTCCCTGATGGCGTCGACCACCTCCATACCATCAACCACCTGACCGAAAACCGCATAGCCGAACTCCTCCGGCCGCTTTCCCTTATAGTCGAGGAACGCATTGTCCACCACGTTGATGAAAAACTGCGACGTGGCACTGTCGACCACTGCCGTCCGGGCCATGGCCAGGGTCCCCCGCATGTTTTTCAGACCGTTGTTAGCCTCATTCTTAATGGCAAAGCGGGTCTTCTTGGGCTGCATATCCGCATCCATCCCTCCCCCCTGGATCATGAACCCTTTGATGACCCGGTGAAAGATAAGGCCGTCATAATACCCTTCGTTCACATAGGTGAGAAAGTTGCGGACCGTAATCGGGGCCTTGTCCTTGAAAAGTTCAATGGTGATGTTCCCGTGGGAGGTCTCCAGCACTACCCGTGGATTCTGCTCTTCGCTCATCTGCATCTCCTTTGCTTTGTAGGTTTCACTCAATCGTGAACAATTTCTCACGGATTCAGGTCGATACGTACGGCTCTTCTATCACACTTTGCCCCTGGAATGAATCGCTTTTTCCGTACTCCGGCATTGTAATGCCCGGATGCTGCGTTATGCTTTTCAAGGTCAAGTCCATTAGTATCCCACAGGAGGATCGCCACATGTCCCTATACGGATTTCGCACGCACCGCTTGACCGCGCTGGCCATGACGTTGCTGCTGCTTGCGTCGTTGAGCCTCTCCCTGCCAGTCGAAGCCACCGAAACGAAGACCACCCGGGAAGCGCCGGCCATCGCCAAAGTCGGTAAGCCCGCACCTGGCTTCACCCTGGAGGGGGTGATCGGCACCGTGCCGGGGAAAGAGTTCAAGACCGTCAACCTGGCCGACTTTCGCGGCAAATGGCTGGTATTCTTCTTTTACCCGGCCGATTTCACCTTTGTCTGCCCGACAGAGATCAAGGGGTTCAATAGCGCCCTGGAAAAGTTCAAGGAGTTGGGGGCGGAGGTCATCGGCGCCTCGACCGATAGCAAGTGGTCCCACCTGGCCTGGATCAAGCGGGGCGACCTGGGGGATCTCAAAATCCCCCTGCTGGCCGACTTCAACAAGACGACGGCCCGCAATTACGGCGTCCTGGAAGACGAAGCCGGCGTGGCTCTGCGCGGACTCTTCATTATCGACCCGAACGGCATTCTCCAGTATCAGGTGGTGCACAACCTGGACGTGGGGCGGAGCGTAGATGAGACCATCCGGGTCCTGGAGGCGCTTCAGACAGGATCGCTCTGCCCGCTTGGATGGAAGCCGGGGGAAAAGACCCTGGACAGGAAGTGATTCAGTACCGTTTGAATAACACGGAGCAACGGAGCAACGGAGCCACGGAGAAAACAAGAAAAATACAGTCCACCTCGGTTGGTGAGTTCCAAACAGAGAGGGCTATATTTCCCCCCGCGATTCTGCTCAGTTGCTCCGTTGCTCTGTGTTTAAATGCTTTTACAGGACGATTCGCCTCTCCGCCACTCTTTACATCACCCCTCCCCGCTGCTATAAATGTCAGTTGCATACCGTTCCATTCCATGATTGAGGTGATTGCATGAAACTTAGTATCAGCACCCTGGTGGCCCTCTGTGCCCTCATTACCATAGTCCTGCCGGCCCGGGGAGAAGGGCTGGCCGACAGGGTACGCGAGCACACCCTGCAAAACGGTATGAAACTCCTGATCGTCGAACGCCACACTTCCCCCACCATCGCTGCCTGGATCCGCTTCAAGGTGGGGAGCGTGGACGAACGGAGCGACGAGCGGGGAATCGCCCACCTGCTGGAGCATATGCTCTTCAAGGGGACCAAGACCCTCGGCACCACTGACTATGAGGCGGAAAAACCGCTCCTGGACCAGATCGAGACAACCGCCCAGCAGATCCTTTTGGAAAAGGCCAAACGGGAAAAGGGGGACGCCGCCCTGATTGCCAGGCTGGAAAAGGAACTGAAGGAGCTTGAGGCAAAGGCTGGAACGTATGTGGTCAAGGAGGAATTCGCCCAGGTCTACGCCAAGAATGGCGGGATCGGTTACAACGCCTTCACCAGCAAGGATGGCACGACCTACCTGATCAATCTCCCGGCCAACAAGCTGGAACTCTGGGCCGCCATCGAGTCCGACCGGATGAAGAACCCGGTCCTCCGTGAGTTCTACACCGAACGAAACGTGGTCATGGAAGAGCGGCGCCGCTCCTATGACGCCCAACCGGAAGGAAAACTCTGGGAAACGTTTCTGGCCTCTTCGTTCCTGGTCCACCCCAACGGACAGCCGGTCATCGGCTGGGCCTCGGACATCGCCAACCTGACCCGGACCAGGACCGAGGAGTTTCTCCACCGTTATTATGCGCCCAACAACGTCATCGTCGCCATCGTCGGGGACGTACGGAGCGACGCAGTGATAAAACTGGTGGAGCGCTATTTCGGCGACGTCAAGCCCGGTACGCCGGTACCGCCGGTGGCGGCGGAGGAACCGCGGCAGCAGGGTGAAAAGCGGATCGAGATCGTCGGCGATGCCGAGCCGGAACTGATGATCGGTTTCCACAAGCCGACCCTCCCCGACCGGGACGATCTGGTCTTCGACGTCATCGACATGCTTCTCACCGAGGGACGGACCTCCCGGCTCTTCAGGAAGCTGGTGGTCGAGAAACAGCTGGTGACCGAAGTCGGTGCCTTTACGGCGCCGGGGCACCGCTACCCAAACCTCTTCATCGTCAGCGCCACACCGCGCGCGCCGCACACCGTCCCTGAGGTGGAAAAGGCGATCTACGACGAACTGGAGCGACTGAAAAGCGAGCCGGTCTCGCCGCAAGAGCTGCAGCAGATCCTCAACCGGCTGGAATACGAAGAGGTCCGCCAAATGGGTTCCAACGGCGGCCTGGCCAGGAACCTCACCGAATATGAGGCGATTGCCGGCACTTGGCGCTACCTGATCGAACATAGGCAGAAAGTGGCCAAGGTAACACCGGCCGACATCCAGCGGGTAGCCAGGACCTACCTGACGGAAACCAATCGGACTGTCGGCTTTATCACCAAAAAGGGGGCAGGTAACCAATGAAAACCGTCATCCATCTCCTCGGCTTTTGCCTGACCCTGCTCGTTGCAGCCGGCTGCTCCCTGCCGGCCAAGGCCGTCGACCCGCGGGCACTCACCTTTGCCCCGCTCCGGTTCTCCATTCCCAAGGCCGATCGGGCCACCCTGGATAACGGCGTCGTGGTCTACCTGATGGAGGATCACGAGCTGCCCCTGGTCAACATGACCGCCTACGTCAGGACCGGGAGCATCTATGAGCCGGCCGACAAGCTCGGTCTGGCAAGCCTCACCGGCAGCGTCATCCGGAGCGGCGGCACGGAAACCCTTGCCCCGGAAAAACTGGATGCCGAACTCGAATTCATGGCCTCCGGCGTGGAATCGGGGATAGGCACTGAAATGGGAACAATGTCCCTGACCACCCTCACCAGGAACCTGGACCGGACCCTGGAACTGTTCGTCGACGTCATGCGCCGCCCCGCCTTTCGGGAAGACCGGGTTGCCCTGGCCAGGAACCAGACCATCGAGGCGATCCGCCGCCAGAACGACGACCCCAAAGGGGTGGCGAACCGCGAGTACACCAGGGCCGTCTATGCCGGCCATCCCCTTGGCCGTATCCCAACCATCGAGACGGTGAAGAACATCACCCGTGATGACATGATCGCCTTCCACCGCCAGTTCTACGGCCCCGCTAACATCATGCTGGCGATCTCGGGCGACTTTCGCAAAGAGGAGCTTCTGGCCGCCCTGAACCGGCTCATGGCCGGCTGGAAAGGGGCGGAGAACCCGCTGCCCGCCATTGCCCAGCCGGCCATGAACAAGCCCGGCGTCCTGTTTGCCCGCAAAGAGGTGAACCAGTCCGTCATCCGGATGGGCCTCCTGGGGATCGACAAGAACAACCCGGACCTCTACGCCCTTCGGGTCATGGACTATATCCTGGGAGGGGGCTTCACCTCCCGGCTTACCAACGAGATCCGCTCCAACCAGGGGCTCGCCTACAACGCCGACAGCCATATGGATGTGGGGCGCCTTTTCCCCGGCACCTTCATGGCCGAAACCGAGACCAAATCAGAGTCAACCGGCAAGGCGATCTCCCTCATGCGGAACATCATAACCGGCATGACCAGTGAGCCGGTGACCGATCAGGAGATCAGGCAGGCCAGGGATTCCCTTATCAACTCCTTCATGTTCGGCTTCACCAAGACCGACATGATCGTCAATCAACATGCCCGGCTGGAGTTTTTCGGCTACCCTGCCGGCTACCTGGAGAACTACCGCGACAACCTCGCCAAGGTCAGCAGGGACGACGTGCTGCGGGTGGCGAAGAAGTATCTCCGTCCCGAGGCCATGGTGCTGATGGTGGTGGGTGACGACAGGAAGTTCGATCAGCCCCTTGCTACCTTCGGACCGGTAACCGAGATCAGGCTGGAGACGACAAAATAACGGAGGTAAAAAAATGGCTACCTGGAAGTGCAAGAGCTGCGGCTACACCAAGGAAGGACGCTGTAAACCCCAGAACTGTCCCCAATGTCAGGAAAAGGGAAAATTCGAGAAGAGTGAGTAGACTGCAATAAAGGCTGGCGGGAATCCGCCGGCCTTTATGTTTCGCCCATATCAGGCAATTCCGAAGCCTGGCAGGGTGAAGGAAAATGTCGCCCCCGCCCCGAGTGCGCCTTCTCCCCAGACCGACCCGCCATGGCGGTGGATGATCCGCTGCACCGTAGCCAGCCCCACGCCGGTCCCCTCGAATTCATCGACACTGTGCAGCCGCTGAAAAGGGCCGAACAGCTTTTCGGCATAGGCCATGTCGAACCCGGCCCCGTCATCACGGACATAATACACCGTTACGCCATTTCGTTTCTCTGTCCCGAATTCGATGCGTGCAAATTGATGGTGGCTGGTGTATTTCCAGGCATTACCCAGCAGGTTGTCCATGACTACCCTGATCAGTCGAGGATCGGCGTTGGCCTGCACCCCTTCGGCAATGACAGCCTCGACCGACCTGTCCGGATACCCATTGGCCAGTTCTCCGAGTATTTCCCGCACCATGCCGCTCAGATCGACCGTCTCCAGCTGTATCTCACCGCGGGACATCCGGGAGAGCTCCAGCAGGTCATCGATCAATTGGGCCATCCTGGCGGTCGCCCGGCGGACACGCTCCAGATCATCCCGGCCCTCGGCCGGCAGCAGCGCGCCGCAGTCCTCGATAAGGGCGTGGCTGAAGCCGTCGATATGACGCAGCGGCGCCCGCAGGTCATGGGAAACGGCGTAGCAGAATGATTCCAGTTCCCGGTTGGCCGCCTCCAACTGCACGGTCCTTGCCGCGACCCGCTGTTCCAACTCGGCATTCAGGATAAGGATCTCTTCCTCGGCCCGTTTCCGCTCGGTGATATCATCATAGAGGGCAAGTATCCCATACGGGACGCCATCGCCACCACGAAGGGCAGTGCCGGACAGGCGCAGATCGATGGTCTCGCCGCTCTTCCTCACCCGCTGGATCTCCCGATCCACAACCACCCCGTCACGAAGCACTTCCTGCAGCACCTGCGGCGACTCATCCTGTTTTTCCGGCAGAATCAGCGGCGAGAGCTTGCCAAGCACCTCGGCGGCTTGCCAGCCAAAGGTCTTTTCAGCGGCCGGGTTCCACAGGACCACTGTCCCGTCCAGTCCGAGACAGGAGATGGCGACCGGCGAAGCGTCCACGACCGTCTGCAATGCAAGGTGCGCCTTGCAGAGCTCGTCATGCCCCCGCATGCTCTCGTCCATCTGCTGTCGCAACTCTTCTTCGGTCATGGTCAACTCTTCATTGCGGTGCTTAAGCTCTTCCTCCCGCTGATCCACCGCCTCGGCCATCAGGATAAAGCGATCTGCCAGGAGATCCAACTCCTCGAACCCCGACGTTTGCGTCTTCAGCCCATAGTCGCCTGCGGTGATCAACTGGGCGTTGCGGCCAAGGGTATCAAGCGGGCGAAGAAGATGCTTCAGACTCCAAAGTGCGCTGATTAAAGCCAGCAGCACCGTCGCCCCCAGTCCGACAGCAAAGGCAACCTTCACCTTCCTGAGCGGGGCAAAGGCCTGTTCGACAGGTTGGGCCACAGCCAGCAGCCAGCCGGTTTCCGGAATAACCGTAATACTGGCGATCCGGTCGGTTCCCTGAAAGGTATACCGGTAGGTGCCGTATTTCCCCATCAACCCATTTTTGATCACCGACAGATTCGAACCGTCGTATCGCTTTCTGACAAGGGTGGCATCGGGGTGACTCACTAACCTGCCCTGCCGGTCAACGATGTAGGCGTACCTTTGATCCTTGGTGACTCGCATGACCATGCTGTCGAGCCGCTGCAAACCAACGCTCCCCACCACGGACCGATCGTCGTCGACAGACACCGCCAGGCTCACGGCGGGAAGGCCGGTCGTTACGGAAACGAACACATCGGACCAGTGGTGCGGGGCCGGTCGTCCCTTGCCGAACAGTTCATTGTCTCCGGCAAAGTGAGCCAGCCCGAACCGTTCCCCCATCTTATCGAACAGGGGGGAGGTACCGTCACGACGCGCAAGACAGAGCACATCAGGCTTACCGGCCACACTGTAACCGGGACTGACGGCCGTATCGCTGCACCGGTCAGTTCGGGCAATGGCGGTGACCTGTTCCCTGAAGAGGCTCAGATAGTCGGATGCCTCTCTGGCCAGGATCTTTGCCAGGGCCATATTTTCACTACCGACATCTTCGAGAAAGTCGCGTTCGAAAAGCTTATAGGAGACGAAACCGACACCCAGCATCGGAAGAAGCGCCACAAAGAGCGAGTTGATCACCAGCGCCTGTTTTAAGGTCTTGACGAGCTTCATGGCAACCTTTGTCAAACGTCGTTACAGCCCGGAGAGGTCGTGAAAATTACCAGGACAACCGATTGGAACGGCAGCAAATTGCTATAAACAATATCTTTTCGGAACCATGACTGTCAATAATTAAACGTTAAAAATTAACAATTTATCGCATTGGCAAATAAACTGCATTATGGGCGTAAGACACCACCGCTGGTATACATTGTACATTTCCGTCACGGTGCTAACCATGAGCAGACTGGCATTACCTACATGGTTCTCTGTCCGCCGCCTGTAAACGGCGCAAAAATATGCTGTTAAATCATTCAAACATGTTATAGATTTAATCTTTAAAAATGAAGCCGGGCGCTACAAACGGCAATGGATACACAGACTCGTGCGGAAAAAATCAAGAGCACAGACTACCCACCGATACCTCGACATATGCATAGTCGCAAAAACATCCCTCAATGACGGAGTTCGGTGATGATTGACGCTCAGGCGGCAAATACGTGCCCGATCATCCTGATCGTGGAAGATGATCCCGGAATTGCGCGATTGGCATGTATCTCCCTTAACAAACATGGATTTTCCTGTATCCGGGCCGCCAACGGCAGCGCGGCGATAAACCTGCTTGCCGACCACCGTCCGACCCTCCTGCTCCTCGACTACACGCTGCCGGACCGGACCGGTGCCGCACTGGTCGCCGAACTGAAAGAGCTGAAACTCCTCCCGCCGTTCGTCATCATCACCGGCAGCGAAGACACCTCCCTGGCGGTAAACATGATGAAGATGGGAGCACGTGACTACCTGGTCAAGGACGGAAACTTCCTGGAGGTACTCGTCCCGGTGGTGAGCCGGGTCATGCACGACCTGGAAACCGAGGCGCGTCTGCAGCAGGCCGAGGCGGCCCTGCGGGAGAGCGAAGAACGACTCCGTTCGACCCTGGCCTCCCTTGACGATCTGATTTTCGTCCTCGACAAAAACGGCATTTTCATCGACTTTTACCAACCGGAGAATCAGGCACGTCTATTCATGTCAAAGGATCAGTTCCTCGGCAAGGCTTACTGGGAGGTCGGCCTGCCGGTGGAGCCGATCAAACAGATGGCCAAGGCCATTGCCGACGTAAAAAACACCAATGCTGTCCAGGCGTTCGACTATGTGCTGAACTACCCGGACGGGAATGAATGGTACAACGCCAAGGTCTCCATGCGGCGCGACCCCAGCGGCTCTTTTGACGGCATCACCATTGTCAGCAGAAACATTACCGAACGGAAGCTCTCCGAGGAAAAGCTGCTCTACATGAGCACCCACGACCCGCTGACCGGCCTGTTCAACCGCACCTATTTCGACACCGAACTTGAGCGCCTGATCAAAAGTCGCAGCTTCCCGGTCAGCATCGTCATGGCCGACGTTGACGGTCTTAAAAAGATTAACGATACCCAGGGTCACGCCGCCGGTGACCGGATGCTGAAAACCGCAGCTACGGCCTTGTTGGATGCCTTTCGTTCGGAGGATGTCCTGGCCCGCATCGGTGGCGACGAATTCGCCGTGCTCCTCCCCAACACCGACGAAGCCGCTGCAAAGAGCGCCGTCGACCGGGCCAAAAACTGCCTGGCAGCCATTGAACCCGAACAGGGAAACGTGCCCGTATCGCTCTCGTTGGGCTGGGCAACGGCCCTCAAAGGGGGCGAGCTGCTCACCACTCTCAGAAAAGCGGATGCCAGAATGTACCGGGATAAAGGCCCCAGGGGACGTCGCCACAGCAGCTGACCTGAACCGGGAAACGGTACGCATCAGACCGAGTGCGGCAAAGTCCTCCTGCCGGAAGAATCTAATGACCGAAACCGGGTATACAATAGCTGTTATCGCAGATGACGCGGGGCTTAACCGGCTCATCTGCTCGGCACTGCAGCGCAAGGGAGTGTCGTATCTCACCTTCGCTTCAGGGAGAGATGCCGTCGACACCATCTGCCAGACCCCTCCACAACTCATCATCATTGACTATCCGCTCCATGACATGAGCGGCTCAGAACTGATCGACCTTCTTGCCGCCCGTGGTCTGGACATTCCGTTCATCGTCATTTCCGGCCGGGACGATGCCACCCTGGCAGTGGAAATGATGAAGCGGGGAGCGCGGGAGTACCTGGTGAAGGACACCATGCTTCCCGACCGGCTCCCGTCGATCATCGATCGGACAATGGAGGAGCTTGGCACCCGGCAGCGGCTCCGCCAGGCGGAGATTGCCATCCAGCAACTCACCAACTACGACTCCCTGACCGGCCTGCCGAACCGGATGCTTCTGGAAGACCGACTGAACCAGGCCATTGCCCAGGCCTGCCGGGAAGAGCACTGCCTGGGCGTCATGTTTCTCGACCTGGACCAGTTCAAGCAGGTCAACGACACGCTGGGGCACGTCTATGGCGACAACCTGCTGAAACTGGTCAGCACGCGCCTCGAACGGTGCCTCAGAAAGACCGATACGGTTGCCCGGCTGGGGGGAGACGACTTCATCATCATCCTTACCTGCGTGCGGCAGTGCGAGCATATCAGCCAGGTCGCCCGCAAGATCCTGGGTGTACTCTCCGAGCCGATGCAGCTCGACGAACACGAAATTTTCACCACGGCCAGCATCGGCATCGCCATCTACCCGGTGGACGGCGACTCCCCCCATCTGCTCCTGAAGAATGCCGACATTGCCATGTACCAGGCCAAGGAGCAGGGACGCAATGCCTTTCAGTTCTTTTCCCGGGAGATGAACTACAAGGCCGAGGAGCGGCTGCTGCTGGACAACAGCCTCCGCCGGGCACTGGAGCGGCAGGAGTTTTTCGTCCTTTACCAGCCCCAGATGAACCTGCTGACCGGGAAGCTGATCGGCATGGAGGCACTGGTCCGTTGGCAACACCCCGAGATGGGGCTGGTAACACCGGACAAATTCATCCCCCTGGCCGAGGATTCGGGGCTGATAATTCCCATCGGCGAGTGGGTGCTAAAGACTGCCTGCCAACAGAACAAGGCCTGGCACGACATGGGGTTCGGCCCCCTGCGGGTGGCGGTCAACCTGTCGGGACGGCAGTTCAAGCAGGAACGGCTGGTGGAGTCGGTCGCCACCATCCTCGACGAGACCGGGCTGGCGCCGTCGCTCCTCGAACTGGAGATTACGGAGAGCACCATCATGCGCAACGCAGAGGAGACGATCGTGACGCTGCGCCGCCTGAAGGAGATGGGGATCAGCCTGGCCATCGACGACTTCGGCACCGGCTATTCATCCCTGAGCTATCTGAAACATTTCCCCATCGACCGCCTGAAGATAGACCGCTCCTTTGTCCTGGACATCACCACCGACCCGGACGATGCGGCCATAGCCGAGGCGATCATCTCCATGGCCCACAGCCTGAAGCTGAAGGTCACCGCCGAAGGGGTGGAGCAGCAGGATCAGCTCCACTTCCTCGCCCAGCGAAAGTGTGACGAGATGCAGGGATACCTGGTCAGCCGCCCCATCGCCACCGAAGAGTTCACCCTCCTCCTGCAGCAGGGGATCTCGCTTCCCAAAAGATAAGTCAGCGTTCTCCGCCTGGAAAATTGCCGCATAGCTTTGAAGCCCCGTTAGGGGCGCTCGCCTGTAGCCGGGGGATTCATCCCCCGGATGAGTTGTCGATATTTCTCCGCGTCACGTACGTGACGGGAATGGCATTTTGCCG
The DNA here is from genome assembly GCF_007830735.1 of Geobacter argillaceus. Taxonomy (GTDB): domain Bacteria; phylum Desulfobacterota; class Desulfuromonadia; order Geobacterales; family DSM-12255; genus Geomobilibacter; species Geomobilibacter argillaceus. The sequence goes on along the minus strand of NZ_VLLN01000010.1, from coordinate 54,729 downwards.
AGATGACCGGGGAATAAATTCCCCGTCTACAGCATTCTGCCCTTTAGGCCCTTGGGTCCTACGGGGCGAAGGCAGGAAGCAAACCGGCCCTTGCCAAAGATGAAGCACAAAAAAAGGGCGACGCATGCGCCGCCCCACGGATTCGGATACCACCCCGGTCAGGCCAGCAGCTGCCGGGCGATGATGTCGTGGCTCAGCCAGACCACCGGGCTTTTCTGCTGCCACGAATCGGCGAACATTAACCGGCCGACGGCGCTGAAAACGGCCCTGGAGAGTGGCGCACAGACGATCTCCTTGGGGTTGGCGTTCATCCCCATCAGCTCCGCCGAACGGGTGAGCATCGCCTCGGCCTGCTCCAGGCTGTTGTGGTGGGGCCAGCCGGCGATGTCCCGGAGACCCACCTGGAACGGCGCGGCCAGGTATTCGTTGGCCCGCTCCAGAAGGAGGTCCAGGGAGGTATCGTCCTTGAGCAGCACCCGGCACTCGGCACGAATCGCCTCGGCCACAGGCCCGTCCCCTTCCCTGACCAGGGCGGCCAGGAGCGGATAGAGGGAGATCTCCACCCCGAGGAAAAGGGCGCTGGAGTTGGTCTGGATCTCCGGGCAGTTGTAGACCGTGGCCTTCACCCCCTGCTCCCGGGCGGCAGCCGCATGGTCCTCAAGGCGAACCTTGGCCCACCCCTGCAGATAGGGGGTGTACGACTGCCAGGTGTAGGCACCGTCGATCAGGACAGCGCAGCCGTGATAGCCGTAGGCTGCGTAGCGGGTGTCGTGGCCGGCCCGGATCTCCGCGGTCGACTCGATCAGGTAGTTGAAGGTGTCGGCGGTCACCTCGTCGAAGCTTGCCTGGCAGAGCTTGCCCAACGCGGACGACCAGAAGTCGCGGGAAGCCAGGTACTTGTCCCCCTGTCCCTTGAAAACCCGGTTCAGGAGCGGCATGAAGACCCGTGCACGGGGAATGCCGCCGGCCATGGAGTGAACGAAGATCACCCTGGCCCCGGCAGGGATCAGTGCGTTCAGTTCGGTCACCACTGCCGCCAGATTGGCCGTGAAGCGGGCTCGGCCCTTTGCCCGCACCTCTACCAGACGCCCCTGCTCCCAGTTGAAGGAGGCCCAGTCGTCCGGCTTCAGCGCCTTCAGGAGGTCGGCGAACGACTTGCCGTCACTGGCCGGCTCCATGTCGAACCCCGCCTCCAGGGGGATATTGACGATCTTCCCCCCCAGGTTCTCCTCGGCCGCGGTCAATTCTTCGGCCGTCAGCCCCCGCAGGGTCCCGTCGCTCTCCCTCCGCCCCACCGTAGTACCGATAATGGTCAGTCCGGCAGCCCGTGCCTCGTCGATAATGCCGTTGGCATATCCCCTGCCGAACAGCTCCCCCAGCAGCACCAGCACGTCGCCCTTCGCATAGCCGGCAGCCGCCGGCAGCGTTGTCATGGGATTGTATGTCGTCATAGTATGTTTTCCTTTTCTGTCATCTTGTTGAATTGAAACGTGGATTTTTCGATAAGCGCAAGGCGCTCAAGGGATGGCGCGGAGGCGTAGCAAACGCTACGCCGCACAAGTCATCCCGCAGGGCAACGCCGCGATTGCGGAAAAGCCGCGTTTCAGTACCCGTCCCGGCTGCTCCTGTTCTCGAACCGCGTGTACTCCCCCAGGAAGACCAGCTCCACATCGCCGATCGGGCCGTTACGCTGTTTGCCGATGATGATCGAGGCATCCTTCTCGTGCCCCTTGGTACACGAGCCGTCCCGCTTCTTGCAGTCGTCGCAGTAGACCGCGTCGCGGTAGACGAACATGATCACGTCCGCGTCCTGCTCGATGGCCCCGGACTCCCGGAGGTCGCTCATCATCGGCCGCTTGTCGGTGCGGTTTTCCAGGCTCCGGTTCAGCTGGGAAAGGGCCACCACCGGCACGTCCAGCTCCTTGGCCAGGGCCTTCAAAGAGCGGGAGATCTCCGAGATCTCCTGCTGGCGGGATTCGGAATTGGCGCCGCCCCGCATCAGCTGCAGGTAGTCGACCATAATCAGGCCGATGTCGTGCTCGGCCTTCATCCGGCGGCATTTGGCCCGCATCTCCAGGACCGAGATGGCCGGCGTGTCGTCGATGAAGATCTTGGCCTCGTGGAGATGGTTGGCACCATTCAGGAGCCGGTCCCAGTCCGAATCCTGCAGGTGGCCGGTGCGCAGGCGGCCGGCATCGAGCCGCGACTCGGAACAGAGGAGACGGGTCACCAACTGTTCCTTGCTCATTTCCAGGGAAAAGATGGCCACCGGGGTCTTCTGACTGGAGTGGATCGCCGCGTTCTGGGCCACGTTGAGGGCAAAGGCGGTCTTTCCCATGGAGGGGCGGCCGGCGATGATGACCAGGTCCCCCTTCTGGAGGCCGGCGGTCATGTTGTCCAGGTCGATGAACCCGGAGGAAACGCCGGTGAGATGCTCTTTGCGCTCGTAGAGCTGCTCGATGTTCCGGATGGTCTCCTTGAGGATCGTGCCGACCGGGTAATAGGAGGGGCGGAGCTTGTTCTCGGAGATGGCGAAGATCGACTTCTGCGCCAGGTCCAGAAGCTCGTTCACGTCCGACTGCTCTTCGTAGCTCTGGGTGACAATCTCGGTGGCGGCGGTGATAAGGGAGCGGACGGTGGCCCGCTCCTTGACGATCTTGCAGTAGTAGACGATGTTGGCCGCGGTCGGGACGTAGTCGACCAGGGTGGCCAGGTAGGCCCCGCCCCCCACCTCGTCCAGCTCCCCCTTCTTCTTCAGGATGGTGGAGAGGGTAATGAGATCGCACGGCTCGGAGACACTGTTCAGATCGATCATCGCCCTGAGGATCTTCCGGTGGGACTCGCGGTAGAACTCCTCCGGGGTGAGGATCTCGATCACCCGGTTCATGGCGGCATTATCCAGCAGGATGCCGCCAAGTATCGACATCTCCGCCTCCAGGTTCTGGGGCGGGAGTTTGCGCATGTCTACGGACATAGTTATTGGTCTCTCAGGGATATCGGACGACTGGAAGAAACGGGAGGGTTACTATACTCCGCCGTTTGTGCGGGGTCAACTGGGGAGTGGGAGGTTTGCGGAAGGATCATTCAGAAATCCAACGGGCTTTTCGCCTCCTTGATGGTCCTCACCGGCACGCAGTGGGTGTAGATCATGGTCGTCTTCAGGCTGGCGTGCCCCAGCTTGGTCTGGATGGTGCGGATGTCGTAGCCGGCTTGCAGGAGGTGGGTGGCGAAGCTGTGGCGGAAGGTGTGGGCCGTGACCCGCTTGGGGATCTGCGCCTTACGCACGGCGAGGTAGAGCGCCTTCTGCAGTTCCGATTCATGCACGTGCCAGCGCCGCCGCTCGCCGGTCTCCTCCACCAGCGTCAGTGACCGCTGGGGAAGGAACCACTGGTGCACCAGTTCCTTAGGCGCCTTGGGAAATTTCTTCTCTACCGCGTCGTCGAGAAAGACCCCGTCATAGCCATCTGCCAGATCATGAAGATGCAGCGCCCCTACCCTCTTCATCTGCCCCTGCAACTCGTCCATGATCGACTCCGGCAGCGGCACGGTCCGGTCCTTCTTCCCCTTGCCGTGCACCGTCAGGACTCCGGCGTCGAAATTGAAATCCCGCACCCGCAGTTGCAGGCACTCGAACAGCCGCAGACCGCAGCCGAACAGCAGCTTCACGATCAGGCTGTAGGGATGATAGAGGTGCTGCACGATGGCGTCGATCTCCCCGCGTGAGAGCACTACCGGGATGTAGAGCGACTTCTTCGCCCGCGGCACGTCCCGCAGATCGCCGAACTCCCGGTTCAAGGCGTGGCGGAAGAGGAACAGGAGGGAGTTGAAGGCCTGGTTTTGCGTCGATGCCGCCACGTGGCATTTCACTGCCAGCCAGGTCAGGTATTCTTTCACATCGGCTGAGGTCAACTCTGCCGGCGGTTTGTTCTTCAGGAATTTCTGGAATTGGCGTGACCAATGGGCGTACGTTCTGAGAGTCTTTCTGGAGTAATGCCGAACCTTGATCTCATCCGCCAGCTTACCGATAAGCTCATCCCATTCCGGCGAATCGGATTTTTCCCGGTAGCCTGCTTCGTTGAATTGGGACGGACGAAGAATTGCCGTAGTTTTGGGAGCGGGTACCATCTCACCGTCTGCCAATGGCTGCTTGTCCGCCTCCAGAGCCATTTCATGCGTCTGCACCTCAAGAGGCTGCATCTCTAAATACAGCGAAACAGCATGGGCTGCCCGCTGACGCTGCTCTTTACTCTGTCTCTTCTCCCGGAGTTTCTCCAGGAAAAGTCGCACCCGCTCGGACTTCTCCTGCACAATCAAATGCTTGGCGCAGAAATCCAGGAAATAACGCAGCCATTTGAGATATTCCTGAAAGCAATCTTCTGCAACGTTGTTTTTCTTCAAACAAACGAGATATTGAGCATATACGGCTTTCGGAATGAGAATCATAACGTTACCCTTGCCATCACAAGCGCACTTCAGAAGTTCACACGATCAGATAAAATCTATCGGCATACGTGTTAAATTCAATCATTTTAATTGATGCCCTCAAAATGTAAATGCTATAGTGCTTCGACTAAAATCCTCATTGATTTCGGTACAGTGAATGATAACTCGATTGAAATTGAAACCAGGCCAGAAAGGCACCAAAGCAATGGTCGAGAAGTACGGCGAGGATTTGGTTTGCATCCGCTACCGCTATGATGCAGCAAGTCGAACCCGGATAAAGACCGTGGAGCTTGTTGTCGAGAGGAAACAGTTGCCAGATAAGGCGCAGAGCGTAACGGACGATGCGCTCGTGCCGGTGCAGATTGCCTACGGAGAAAAAGACCTGGGCAAAATGGCCCGTTCGGCAGGTGGCAGGTGGGACCCGGATGTCAAGCTGTGGTACATCCCATACAGTAAGATCAAAGGCACAGAATTGGAGAAGCATATAATATTGGATGCCAAGCAGAAACAAAGCGGCAAATGAGAGCATATAATATTAGATGATGGCATACAATATTAGATGCTTTATTTAATCAGCGTTGCATCTAATATTATATGCTTTTACTAGCCGAGACCTGACAACAGCATCTAATATTAGATGCAGAATATAATATTAGATACCACCCTAAGTAGGTGATTAACGAGTTGGTCCAAAGGGAGGACAAGATGAATCACAAAAAAAGAAGATATCACGACAAAGGAGACTATCCAGTCTTGCCGCCAATACCGGATCATATACACAACGAATATCAAAAATTGGCCTCAACAGTGCAGAACTGTGTTGATTCGCATGAAATACTATCTAAGTTTTATGCATTTACCGATGAATACAATAAATTTGTGGATACATTTTCAGTGTGTGAGAAAGGATGCTCATACTGCTGTCATATTGAAGTTTATATTACTGATCTGGAAGCAGAGTATATTGAGCAAAAAGCAAAAATTAGTAGAGTCAAATCCCTGCCAAACACCTTGTCTGTCTCAAAATGTCCTTTTTTAAACCAGAATAATATCTGCTCAATTTATATGTATCGGCCATTTGCCTGTAGAACTTTTCATGCGTTGGACAATCCCAATTATTGTAAAGAAATGGATGTTGCTCACCAGACATACGGTGCTGCCGGAGGAAAGGGGATTCCAATGCTTGAAGCCTTAAATAATGCAATTAAGCAGATTAATGGTAATAACTGTTCCGGAGATATAAGAGAATATTTTAGTCAGTTAAGGAAAAGTGAATAACTCTTGAACGAGAGATGGCGTTTGTCCTTGAAAATGGAAATTCAAAGAAATGATTCCAAACCAGCCGGTTGGACACCGCCCCAAAAACCGGGCGGGTCAACCGGGCACACCGTTAGGAGGGAATCGCAGCTATGCCACTTGCAAAGATTGAAGTGCGAAGGAGTTGGCCGCCTGATCAGGTTCAGTCCATCATCGAAGCCATTTACCTTGCGCAGCGGGAGGCGCTGAAAGTGCCTGAGCGTGATCGTCAAATCCGTTTTTTTGAACACAAGCCTGAGCACTTTCACGTTCCCCCTGGCAAGACCGAGAATTTCATCCTTGTTGAAATAGCGCTCTTTGCTGGCCGCACTCTTGAAACGAAACGTTCTCTTTATCAGGCCATCATTAAGAACCTGAGCACGGTCGGCATTGCGCCGGACGACATATTCATCGTACTCCATGATATCCCGCTCGACAATTGGGGGATTCGGGGGGGAGTGCCTGCTTCAGAGGTAGACCTCGGGTTCAAAGTCGATGTGTAACCGCCGCGCCCCTAACCAGGAAGATGCACCTGACCCAAAATCCGTCAGGTGATCTCCCGGCCCGTTGGGCGTCATGATCCGAGCCCACTCGGCAAAAAAGGAGAAAATATGAGCAAGACCATTTTGATCACCGGAACCTCTTCTGGTATTGGCAAGGCATGCGTAGATTTGTTTTTAGAGAAAAGCTGGAATGTGATCGCCACCATGCGAGATCCAGCAAAATCGCAGGATTTCAAAAACGCCGATAATTTGCTCGTCAGTCGCCTTGATGTTCAGGACATTCCCAGCATTGAACAGGCAGTCGCGGAAGGAGTGGGCCGCTTTGGCGGCATTGACGTACTTCTGAACAATGCCGGCTACGGCCAGTATGGCGTCTTCGAGGCTGTTCCGCGCGAAAAGGTGCTCGAGCAATTCGAAGTCAATGTGTTCGGTCCGATGAATGTGATTCGGGCGGTTCTTCCGGTGATGCGCAAGGCACTTAGCGGAGTCATCATCAACATGAGTTCGGGGGCGGGTATCTTCACTCTGCCAATGATTTCGCTTTATTCCGCAAGCAAATTCGCCCTGGAGGGATTTTCGGAGGCGCTTTCCTTCGAGCTACTCGCCCTTGGGATTGTCGTGAAAATCGTCGAGCCTCACGGTGGCGTCAACGCGACCAAGTTCAATGAGCGCACATCAGCTAGCAATGCGATGTCCGCAGAATTGACGGATTATCAGCCGTTTATCCAGCGCTGTACCGAGGCATTCAGTCGGATGTCCGCAGCCCGCCTTATCGATTCTGGCGATGTTGCCAGGGTCGTCTATGAGGCGGCGACAGACGGTAGTGATCGACTGCGGTACCTGGTGGGGAACGACACACGAGGCTTCATCAAGGCGCGAGCAGAGCTGCCAGACCAGGAATACGTCGACCTCTTGCGCAGCCACTTCCGCGATGCCATTGGCAAGTCATGAGCTGGCAATGGCGCCCAACCCTTCATTCCACCGGACCTGCGCGAAAAGCCGCGCAGGCCGGCAAAAAAACAATGGGTCTGCCCTTGAAAGTGGAATAATCTGAAAGCGCGATTCCCAACAACACCGTTGGACACCGACCGGGCGAAAAGGCTGCCCGGACGGGTCAACGGCGGCCCCGTTGAACTATTGAAATTAAAATTCGGAGGGCTCTTATGAAAATGATTGCTGCAATATTTATGTTGATGTTGCTCGCAGGATGCGGAAAGCACCGGTCGGAACTGATCCAGCATTCATATTTGAAAAATTACTCGCTTGGTGTAATAAAAACGGCTTATATCGGTCAGCCAATCGCTAAAGTAAGGGACCTGTATGCAGACTATGATGAATTTCAAAGTAAATTTGCCTTGAAATATTATATGAAACCATCAAGTGACTTTGAACTCTCTGGAAAGTACATAAAAAAGAAGTATTTTGACTTCCCAGTGAAGGTGGTCGGCAAAAAAGACGGTCTATATCCTGCCGCAGGTTACACCAGTGTCGAAGGTATCCCCTACACCATCGTGAACATGGTCAATGAAGCCCACAAGGAAAAGGAGGAAGTTGGACTTTTGATCGATGACACAGGCAAGGTATTCAAGGGGAATATTCTTGATGATGACCACGACCTGATTATGAAATCCGAATCATCTGTTGTCACTCCTGAAACTTTGAAACTGATAAAAACAGACAAGCTCGTGGAGCATAAATTTGACGAAAGTAATGTAGATTTGCTGGCATGTTATACTAATTTTGAGTTGATTTATGGCGGAATCAATAATGTTAGTCTCAGTATAGCTTACAGGGAGTTCACCATTGATGACATGGCTCGCCCATCGTTCTTTCAGAATATAGTGTACGAAACCACGGCCAAACAGATTCGATTCAAGGAAATGCTGCTAGAGGTCATCGAAGCTACCAATGAGAAAATTGTCTATAAAGTAATTGACGATGGTCTGAAGGATAGCAAATTCCCAAAAGATAATGTCCCAAGAGACTACGAAGAATGCAGAAATACATATGAACGGAAAAGGAAGGCCATGAACAGGTAAAGGAGGCAAATGTTCAACCAGGTGGCGGCACACGGTCTCCGCTTCGCTCCGCCGGTGCGTCCCCACGACGTTGTCATAAGGATACCGATAAATACCAAAAAGGACTGCTTATGATGAAATTGATCAACAAGAGTTTTGCCCTCAAATTATTTCCTAAATATGCCAATGAAAAGAGTAAAGGGTCAACTCTCCATATTCCATTTTATTCAAAGCTCTGATATTATAGCGGAAATATCATCTGAGGAGTAAATTTTTGGCCAGACCGTTACGCATTATTTATCCGGGCGCATTTTACCATGTGACCTCGCGAGGCAATGAAAAGAAGGACATTTTCAAAAGCCGAAGAGACCGAGAGAAATTTCTCGAATATCTGGCATCGGCTGCGGAGCGTTATGGAGCCGTGATCTATGCGTACTGCCTGATGAGCAACCATTTCCATCTGTTTATTCAAACACCGGAAGGCAATCTCTCGCAGATCATGCGACACATAATCGGAGCATACACCTCTTATTTCAATATTAAGCGAAAACGAGCGGGGCACCTGTTCCAAGGGAGGTACAAATCAGTCCTAGTAGAAGCCGACGAATATGCCGCCGAGCTGACCCGCTATATTCACCTCAATCCCGTAAAGGCCGGGATAACCAGCAAAGCGGATGAATACCAATGGTCAAGTTATCGAGCATACATAGGCGCGGCATCGACGCCGGAATGGTTGAACCCGGGATTCATCCTCGGCAGCTTTGGGAAAAACGAGCCTGTTTCCCGAAAGAATTACCGGAACTTTGTGGAAAAACTGGACATTGAAGCTTATGAAAGTCCATTGAAAAGCGCTGTCGGGGGTTTGGTCCTCGGTAGTCCAGACTTTATCGAAGAAATAACACAAACACACCTCAATGAAAGAGGGACAGACAAAGATATACCGGCATTGCGGCATTTTTCAAATAAACCGCCACTTGAAGAAATAATCGAATTCGTAAGAGCAGCAACGAAGAACAATGAGAAACTGGGCCGACAGGTATCCATATACCTGTGTCATAAATACAGTGGCGCACCCTTGAAGGAAATTGCCGTTAAGTTCGATGTTGGAGTAACCGCGATCGGAGAAGCAAGCAAACGAATCCAAAAGAAGATGGAAGAAGATAAAGCGTTGCAAAAGTTGATGGGCACTTTGACTACAAAAATCGGTAAATGGAAAATGGAGAGTTGACCCTTTTATTCTTGAGATCCCGACGCCTACCGACTTGTTGTAAAGGAAGTGGGAAGAGGTATCATGTTCTAGTCGCCACCTTTCTGTTGGACGACGAAGGCAATGTCGAGCTGCTGTCTGCAAAGCAGCGGGCCACCGTTAGTCCCTCAAACCGTTTTTGGATCAGCGGACTCGATAAACCCTTGGGAGGATGTTAGTGAAGAAGCTTTCCAGTTTCATCGTGATCTGTACATTTGGCCTGACCGTTTTCATGGTGCTGCTGATTTATCTTATCGTATCTCTTGGCTACGAGAATGTTGTAGTGCATCAGGCGGAGAAAAATGCCAAGACCATGGCTGACGTGACCTACAATGCACTTTACCAGGTCATGCGCAAGGGGTGGTCCAGGCAGGATGTGGCCGGCTTCCTGGACGGCAGCAGAAAGATTCTCAGAGATACCAGAATCAATGTTGTCATTTACCAGAGTGAATCCTTGGCAACACGCTATGGGCGCCTCTATGACATGCCTCCTGACACACATGTCCGCACCGTTTTTGAAAACGGAATGATATCAACGGTCAGGAACGGGGGGATCATCCGCCATATATATCCTTTGATCGCTTCGTCCGAGTGCCTGGCGTGCCATACCGGTACCCGCAGCGGAGAGGTCCTGGGGGTCATCGACTCGCGGATCGATATCGGCGCGGAACTAAAGGAGACCCGTGAAAAACTGATGGTATTCCTGGCCGTGCTGGCATTGATACCTCTTCTGGCATCTCTTTTTCTCGCTCGGTATTTCAGTAGAAGGGTTGCCAGGGGAATATCAGACCTGCACGCACGCATCGAGGGGGTAAACCGGCTGAGTGACCTGACACAGCTCTGCACTGTCGACATGCAGTTCGGTTTTAACGAATTCAAGGCCATGTTCGACGAGATGAACAAAGTCATTTCCAGGTTGCGTACCTTTGCCATAGACAAGGATGTTCTTGAATTCGAGGTCAAGCTTCTGGAGCGATTCATCATAACTTCGGAAGTTGTTAAGGACTGGAAGGCCCATGTAAATAATATCTTGGTGGAAATCAATTCCATCATGGAAACCTATTTCTTTTTTTCACTGTTCATGATCGACGAGGAGTCCTATGACCTGGAGGTGTTCTGGCGCAATACACCTGCCGAACAGACGAAACTGCACTTCGAGGGAATCATCAGGCAGAAACTCGCAGGCAATCAACGCCTGGCTCATCTGCCTGCCGTCAATATCATCCATAATGTCGCACTGCCGTTATCCGCACTTCCACTCCTCAAGGCCGAAGATATCGAACTGCAGACCAAATCCCTGTTCCTTGAGTCTCCACACATTGGCGGGATAGTAGGAATCGGAGTGGTTTCGGACTTGGGGGACAAATCGGCGCGGTCGCTGGTAATAGAGAGTATACTGGCCACCCTGCTCAATGTAGTCGGCTCGGTCAAGGCGGTTTACCGCTATACCAAGGAACTGGAGTTCTACGCGACCCGCGACCCGCTCACCAACCTCTTCAACCAGCGTGTCTTCTGGGAAATGCTCAATAACGAGGTTGATCGTGCGGCGCGCCACGAATACAAGTTCGCTCTTCTGTATCTCGACATAGACAATTTCAAGGCCGTAAACGATACCTATGGACATGCATTCGGTGACAGCATCCTGCAGCATGTCAGTGAAATCATGAAGACGTCTCTCCGGCAGGGGGACATGGCGGCCCATTACGGAAGCGACGAATTTGCAATCATTCTGCCTGAATCAGATGAAAAGCAGGCTTATTTGGTTGCCAGCCGAATCATACAGGGCCTTCAGGATGGGGTAGTTACGGCTCCGGACGGCGTAGTGCTGAGGATTACCGTTTCCATCGGCATTTCGATGCTCCCGGCCCATGCCAAGACAGCCAAGGAACTGTTCATGATGGCCGACAACATGCGCAGCAAGGCCAAATATTCCGGCAAGAACCAGGTTGTCTGCCCTTCTGAAGAAGACCTGACTGAGGTCTACCGGATGATCGGTGAGAAGAATATACTGATCATGGAGTCCATAGAGGAGAAGCTGATCGTGCCTTATTTCCAGCCCATCCTTAATATGACCAGCGGCAGGGTTGAAGCTCACGAGGTGCTGATGCGCATCAATCTGCCGGGAGGTGTCATGCGTGCAGAGGAGTTTGTCGGCATTGCCGAAAGCATGGGGGTCATCAGCAGGATGGATCATATCCTTATGGAGAAGGTGTTCAGTAAAGTCAGCAGCGACGGCTATGATGGTTTACTGTTCATCAACATTTCCCCCAAGGCGCTGATATTGAATGAATTCATACCGAATGTACGGAAACTCACCAAGGAATACGGCATCGATCCTGCCAAGGTAGTTTTCGAGATCACCGAACGTGAAACGGTCAAGAACATGACTCTGCTGGAACGTTTTGTCATGGATCTGAAACTTGAAAACTACAAGTTTGCCATTGACGATTTCGGTGCCGGATTCTCATCATACCAATACCTGAAGCGATTTCCCGTAGACTTCCTCAAGGTGGACGGGGAGTTTGTTCGTGGCATGGCCGGTACCGGCAGCCTTGATACGGCGATAGTAAAGAGTATCGCTACGCTGGCCCATGGGCTTGGCATCATGACTGTCGGCGAATATGTTGAAAACGAGGAGGTGTTGCGGGCTGTAGGGGAAGTCGGGTTGAGCTATGCCCAGGGTTACCACATCGGACTTCCTTCCCCGGAACTGGTGGTGCAGTAGTCGAGAGTGTCTTCTGGGTCGCCCCCCCCCCCCCCCCCCCGGCTTTCATTGTGAAAAGCATGTAACCCTAAACATTATTAGGCATTTTCTCCGGCACAAAGCCCCAGCTTACGATTAGGTTGTCACCGGTTCCCCCTTTCTCCAACTGTCCGGCCGGATCAGCCGGACAGTTCCATCTCCTTTAGAAACGCCAGGGACTTGATGGGACGGTGCAGGTGGCTGGCAATGGCCCGGTCAAGCAGTTCGCCCGCCTCGGCCAGCAGATCGCCCGAAAAGCGGACCACCCCGAACCGGCTGGTGCGCAGCGATTGGCGGAGCTCGAGGATGGCGGCGGAGGAAACCGGCCGGCCGCCGCTGGCGCAGGCGAAGCACGGGATGCCGTGCAGTCCGCCGCCGGCGAGCCGGCCGCCGGTCGCCGCCAGGTCGGCGCCACAGCCGGGGCAGGCATCGATGGGAGGCCGGTAGCCGAGGATATTGAGCAGGTTTACTTCGAAAAAACGCCGGTCCGATGAGCAGGCCTCTGCCTGGTCCAGATGTTCCAGCAAGATAGCAAGCAACGGCCCCCAGAGGAACGCCCAAAAGGCCGGGCTGGCGGGTCAACAACGCATCCTTTGGTCTAAGGAATCCAGACATGAAATTCGAGGATGACACAGATGAATGAGAATTCGGGGATACCTACAAAGGCTGCGTGGCGATTTCGCTGGCCGGCGTTATTAGCTTTGCTGGCGCTTGGTTGCCTGTATGCGGCATTACCTTCCTCCTTGCTAATTGGCGGGTCGCCTTGGCTTCTCTTGATCGTTATTTCTTTGCTTATCGTACCTGTTGTCATCACGTATTTCAAAGGCGCTCACACTGCAAACCAGGTGCTGGGATATATCTTGAATGGTGTGGTGACAACTGCAATGATCATTTCTTTGGCATTGCTGATCAGGGCCTTGCCCTCGCATCTGGAAACACCGCAGGAACTATTGAAGTCTGCTGCTGCTCTCTGGTTCTCCAATATTCTGGTTTTTGCCTCGTGGTACTGGAGGCTCGATGCCGGCGGGCCGCATAAAAGAGCTCAACGAGCAGATCACTCAAGAGGCGCCTTTCTCTTTCCACAGATGACGATGGCGCCGGAAAGAAGACACGCCGCGGGACTCCAGGAATGGTCACCGAACTTCATAGATTACCTCTTCCTCGCCTTTAATACGTCCACAGCCTTCTCCCCGACGGACGTTCCCGTTCTGTCGCGTTGGGCAAAAATCCTGATGATGCTGCAATCGATTATATCCTTACTGGTCATTGCTCTGCTTGCGGCACGGGCAGTCAACATCCTGTGATCCCGCTGCAAGGAAAGGAGGCAGAACAGGTTTTAACGATACCGAAGTGGCGCGCATCACCGGCCAGACGCCGGCCGCCGTGGCAGCGCTCCCCACGGCCGGAAGGCGTACCGCAAGGATGAGTTGAGCAAACTGATCAAGGTATAAACGCCGGGATCGCGGTGGGCGTTGCAGGAATCGAGCAGCGCGAGGGGTATTCCGAGCTCGGCCTGGAGAGCTTTCTCAAGATGCTGCTGGCCGACCTGAAGGGGGTCGAAATGATCTACGGGGCATTGCCCGGCGAGATCTTTTTCGATGATAAACAAAAGAAGGTGGCGGTACGGCTGGCATCGGCGCTTTTGGGCGAGAGGATCGACAAGGATGGGCCGGCGTGCCCCGTCTGCGGCGGGACCACCTTCCGGTTCCTCGGAAACGGGCGTGTCCGGTGCATGCTGTGCAGCAACCACGGGACCTATACGGCTCACGACTCGACCATCGCGTTCCGGATTCGGACCGGCGAGCACGAGATGTTCACCTCCCTGGAAGCTGCTGTCGAACACCGTGAATGGCTGAAGGGGATGAAAGGGCAGTTCCTGACCGAGAAAACCCGGTTGAAACAGATCACCCTTCCCTATCTCGATCAAGGAACCTGGGTGAAACCGAAGTAAGATACAGTCCCAAATAGACAGGAGCTGTCTATCGCTATGGGAGCCGGATGAGCGAAAACCTGCGCGAGAAGATGGACCCGGGCACAAAAAGGGCCGCTGACTGCGGCCCTTTTTGTGTTACGACTGAACCCGGTATCGACACCTCACCCAACATCGATCTTGATCCGGCGCGGCTTGGCCACCTCGGCCTTGGGTACCCGCAGGGTCAGTATCCCGTTGGCATAGTCGGCCCTGGCCTTTTCGTGGTCAAGGCTTTCCGGTATCGCAAACTGCCGGTAGTAGGGGGCCAGCTCGAACTCCGCATACACCGGCCGACCCGGCATGCTTCTCTCCGCCGGTGCGCTGATGGTCAGAATCCCCTTTTCCACGTTGACGTCGAGGGCATCCTTGGTGGCACCCGGAATGTCGGCGACCAGCATGAGCCCTTCCTCGGTCTCGACGATGTTCACTGCCGGCTTGATATATTTTTCCATGGACCGCGTCTCCTCGCGGGACTGGACCCTCCTGTCGTCATTTCTTTCTGTCAGGCTGTTGGCTCCCATGATGATGACCTCCTTTCATCGCTCAGAGTTTTTTTACTTGGTCACGAAGGCCTGATTTCGATCTTCCTCGGCTTGGCGTGCTCGGCCTTGGCCAGGGTGATACGCATGATGCCGTCCCGGTACTCGGCGCTGATCCTGGCCGGGTCGATATCCACCGGCAGTTCGAGCGTCCGGGAAAATCTGCCCGACCCCAGTTCGCTGCGGTGGACGATCTGCCCTTGCTGTTCGCTGAACGGTTTTCGTTCGCCGTTGATGGTAATGGTGTTCCGCAGCACCGACAGATCGATCTCTCCGGGATTGACGCCCGGCAACAGCGCATCGACGTAGACATGCCCCTCGTCCTCACTGAAGTTGACCAGCGGAAACCGACGGGTGGTCACCGGCGAAAGGAACGTAGTCGCCACGGGACGACTGTAGCCGAAGCCGCGAAAGGCTTCATCGACCTCCCTGCGCAGATTGTCCAGCTCTCTGAACATATCCCAGCTTGCCATGGTGAATTCCTCCTTTCCGATTGATTCGTTCTGATCGAAAAATAAGTTCTCTTTTTCAGAAATCAAGGGGGCAAATAAATTTCCGTGAGAGGGGGCGTGACGTGGAGCAACGGTGCGAGCGGCACTCTGACAAGGGTATCAGACGGGACGGTCCATCTCCCGGAGAAAGGCCAGGGACTTAATGGGTCGGTGCAGGTGGCTGGCGATGGCCCGGTCGAGCAGTTCGCCCGCTTCGGCAAGCAGATCGGCAGGGAACCGGACCACCCCGAAACGGCCGGTTCTGAGGGATGTTCTGAGCAGGTGAACGGTTGCGGGGGAGAGAGTTCTACCGCCGCTGCCACAGGCGGGGCACGGAATAGCGTGCAGACCGCCGCCGGCAAGCAGCCCGCCGGTCGCGGCCAGATCGGCGCCGCAGCCGGGGCATGCATCGATGGGAGGCCGGTAGCCGAGGATATTGAGCAGGTTTACTTCGAAAAAACGCCGGGCCGATGAGCAGGCCTCTGCCTGGTCCAGATGTTCCAGCAAGGTGGTAAGCAGTCGGAACAGGCGGGGATTGGGCATGCCGTCGGGCAGGAACTGGTCGACCAGTTCGCAGGTGTAGCCGGCCAGGGCGATCCGTGGCAGATCCCGGCGGATGCCGGGATAGACCGTCACCAGGTCGGCATCCTGCAGCGCGCAAAGGCCGTCACGCAGCTGCAGACTGGCCCTGAGCCGGGCGAACAGCTCCAGGGAGGCGCCGAAGCGCCGTCGGCTCTTTCTCGCCCCCCGGGCGAGCCCCCGCACCTTGCCATGCTCCAGGGTGAAGAGGGTGACGATCCGGTCCGCCTCCCGGTAATCCATGGCGCCAATGACGATGGCGTTGCATTCCTCTGCCTTCATCCCGCCCTGCCTCCTTCATCCTCCATGACCCGGCGTCGTGGCCGGACAGTAGCATCGGCCACGACCTCTGTCAATTGCTCCTGCCGAGAGAATGATATTTTTCACTTGACCCGCAACGACATATTCTGGTATTGAAAACGAAAATCATTTTCCATGCAAGGCCGCCCTGTTCCCATGTCGGTCAATGGGGTGGCATGTCTTTTAAGCGCGTACCGAAAATGACTTTCATTTTCTTGGAGCCCGAATAAGGCCCATATCAACAACCATCACACAGGAGGAAACAATGAAGCGAAGCGCAATACTACTGGCAGCAACCGTTGTCCTGCTCACCGCCGCGGCCAGGGCCAGGGCCGCCACCCTCGATGACCTGCAGCAACAGATCGACACCCTGAACAGCCAAGTCAAGACCCTGAAAGAGGGTGGAAAGACAGCGGAGAGCACCGCTGGCAACGGGAGTCTCAAGAACATCTGGAACAAGACCCGTTTCGGCGGCTACGGGGAGTTGGACTACGTATTCCGGAAAGAGAACGGCAACGGCAACGGCGGCAACACCCTGGAACCACGGAGGGTTGTCCTCTACATCGACTCCGAATTGGCCGACTGGCTCACGTTCAACACCGAACTGGAATGGGAGCATGGCGGGGTCCCCGACGGCGGCCCTGACGGTGGGGTGTCGGTGGAGCAGGCGTTTCTCGACACCAAGCTCTCCCGCGCCTTCAACGTCAAGGCAGGCGTGATGCTGGTGCCGGTCGGCGCTATCAACCCCTACCACGAGCCGACCAGCTTCAACTCCACCACCCGCCCCCAGCTCGACCAAGTCATCATCCCCTCCACCTGGTCGGAAATGGGGGCTGGCATCCATGGCGAACTGGGAGACAGGGTGAATTACCAGCTCCTCGCCATGACCGGCCTGGATGGTCTCCAGGTAGGTGAGGACAAAGGTTTCTCCGCCGCTAACGGCATCAGGGAAGGACGGCAGAGTTTCAGCCCAAAGGACAGTAACCGCAACTTCGCCGTCACCGGCCGGCTGGAGGTCCGCCCCATCACCAACCTCTACACCAACCTCTCCTTCCACAGCGCCAACTCGGCGCCGAGCGGCAAGCCGACCGCCTACACCACCGTTGCCGCCTTTGACGGCAAATACAGCATCGGCGATTTCGACATCGCCGGGGAGTATGCCCACGTTTATCAGGACAACCCGGCAGTGCTGAGCGACGAGATCGGCCACAACATGTCGGGCTACTGGGTGGAAGGGGGTTACCACGTTATGCCGAAAGGACTGAAGAAAGGGAAGCTGGCCGACGCCGACGCCGTCATCTTCGCCCGCTGGTCCGAGTTCGACACCCAGCAGGGGAGCATAGCCAACCCGAGCAAGGCGAGCGGCCGCTTCGACCGCAACTACACCACCTTTGGCCTTGCCTTCAAGCCGACAACCACCATGGTGGTCAAGGCCGACTACCAGTTTTACGGCGACAAGCGAAGCGCCGGCGAGACCGCCCTGGACAACGACAAGTTCCAGGTCACCCTCGGCTTTGTCTTCTAAAGCAGATGGAAAGGGGCGTCCGGTCATCCCGGGCGCCCCTGTTGCTGCCTTACTGTTTTTTCCACTCGCAGTCACTAAAGGTTGTTGCCAGCCCTCCAGTCCGCTTCACGGTAATCCTGATTGAATTGCTTGATCGATCCACCCGCGGACGGGAACCTTGCCGGCAATAATCAAGAAGCGGATGACTCAGGTTTAGGGAAAAGTCGTTTTCGCCCTTCACTGTCAACAGCCACATACGTGAACGAAGCTTCTGTTACCACAAAAAAATCTTTTTCTTTCTCAACATTCATTTCCCGTAGACTCGGCTTCACCCAAACCTCCAGCCTGATAGTGACTGATGTGTTCCCAATGCTTGTAACTTTTCCATAGCAGCAGACGACATCGCCAACCTTTACCGGTTTGATGAATTTCATCGCATCCACCGCTATCGTAACTGCACGGCCGCCAGTAATTTCTATTGCCAGCATGCCTCCGGCGATGTCCATCTGCGACATGATCCAACCGCCGAAGATGTCCCCATTCGCATTTGTGTCGCTCGGCATCGGAGATGTACGGAGAAGTAATTCTCCCACCGGTGTTGCGCTGTTATTGGCCAAGGAAGCCTCCTTATCCGGATTTAATTGTCGAAAATTTCACAACAAAAGACTATAAGAGAACCGATTTGTTTATATTTATACCGTAATACCCCCAGTTAAGATGTGCTGGCACCACAATGAACCCTCTCCAGGACCAAAAAGGTGCAACTCGGCTCTCCAACAACCTCCTCCCGACCAGTTTCCACAAATACGCCGGGAGGCAGCTCCGGGAAAAAGGCATCCCCCGCCGCCTCCAACTTCACCACGGTCAGGTAGATCCGCTCCGCCAGGGGGAGGGCCTCACGGTACAGTTCGCCACCGCCGCAGACGAAGACCTCGTCCGCACACACCACCGCAGCAAGCGCCTCCTTGAGGGAATGCACCACGGCGCAGCCAGGGGCAGCATACCCCTTCTGCCGGGTGACCACGATGGTCTGCCGGCCCGCTAGCGGTGCGCCGATGCTCTCGTAGGTCTTTCGCCCCATGATGATCGGGTGACCCAGGGTCAGATCGCGGAAACGGCGCAGGTCGGCCGGGATATGCCACGGCAGGGTGTTGTCCCGGCCGATGACGCGGTTTCTCGCCATGGCAACGATCAGGGAGACTATCACCACCTACCTCCGGAACACCAGGCCGGCACCGGCCAGAAGCAGTGCCACGCCCAGCGCCCGCTTGCCGTCGACCGGCACCGTCCGCAGGCCGAAGATCCCGAAGTGATCCAGCAGCAGGCCGGTGAGCAGTTGTGCCGTGATGGTGGCGGCCATAGCCGACGCCGTGCCGATCCGCGGTACCGCCATAATGGTCAGGGTGACGAAGAGTGCCCCGAGAAAGCCGCCGGTCAGCTCCCACCAGCGGGCCGTCGCCACCTGTCGAAAGCTCCCCTCCCCGGCCAGCACTGCCACCAGCAGGAGCGCCAGGGTGCCGACCGCAAAGGAGACGCAGGAACTCTCGACAATGCCGGTCCGCTGGGCCAGACGGCCGTTGATGGATGGTTGGAGCGCCACGGCGATCCCGCCGCAGAACATGAGAAACATCAGCATCACGCTGCTCATGCCACACCTATGAATGAAATTTTTTCGCCAGGTCGTTGTCGATGACGTAGACGCAGACCTCTTTGGCGCTCTGCTTGGTGTAGTGGTACTTGTTGGCGCAGAGGTTGTTGATCAGGAAGGTGACGTCGTCGCGGATGCGGCGGTCGTAGGTCTTGAACGCCTCGGTGTCGTAATCCTTGATGGCGCGGCGGAAATTGGCGTTGTCCAGGAACGGGTCCAGCACCTTTTCCTTCAGGTTGTGGACGTACCGCTCGTACAGTGACTGGTAGAGGTGGGTCTCCCACGGGTCCAGCCCCTCCACCATGATCTCCTGGGTGAGCGCCCGGGAGGTGTACTCCTTCTGCACCTCGGTCCGGAAGGTCTTCCGCTGGGAGACGTCGTCGGTCTCGCCCCCCAGGAGCCGCCCCTCGATCACCGACAGGTACTCCTCGCTGATCTCCAGCCGGTCGCCGGTAAACCGGCAGACCTCCACCGTTCCCGGTTCGAAACTGACCGCGAACATGTAGTTGAGGATATCCCGGGCAATCTGCTCCTCGTTGTAGTAGTAGAGCGACTCCTTCACCTCCTGGAGCACCGTGTAGTCGTAGTTGCAGACCAGGGAGTCGATGAACCCGGTCGGGATCTCCGCGGTCAGGTCCTTGCGCCACTTGGTGAAGAAATTGACCAGTTGGGACATGTTGATCAGCTTGTCCTTGCGCATGTAGGCGGCATAGAAATCGCTGAAAATCTTGATGGCATCCCGGCCGGAGAAGCCGATCATCCCCTCCTGTTCCGACTCGGCAATGATCCTGCGCCGACGCTTGGCGTTCAGCTTTTTTCGGTCCTCCTCCGTGAGCCAGGGGGGGATGTGACCGGTGTAGATCTCCATCTTCAGCAGCTGCAGGTAGTCGTCGCAGAAGAGAGTGTATTTTATCGACGTGCCGATCCACTCCAGGAGCGCCTCGGAAGAGCGGTTCATCCGGGTGGAGATGATCACCCGTGCAAAGTTGTGCAGCACCCGCGGCAGGAAATGCTCGTCGATATGCTTGCCGAAAATGTTCCGGTAGATCTCCACCTCGGTATTCAGATCAAGGACATAGGGGGTGTTGATGAACTCGATCCGGTCCGAGAACGAGGCGCCCCCCTCGGTCGCCTTCTCGTCCTCAGGGTTCATCAGGGCAATGAAGAGGGAGTTGACGTTCTCCTCCAGGTCCTCCACCTTGTGGATGCCTTCGCTGATGATGTTGTGCAGCTCCAGGAGCCGCTCGGCGTTGTGGGACTTCACGTCCATCAGGGCATAGATGCCGTTGTTGGTTTTGGCCATGCTGGAATAGAGGTACTTCACCTCGTTGCTGTCCCCCAGGAGCACATCGATCTTGCGCTGGAGCAGCTCATTGGTCAGCACATTCTGTTTCGTCGGCCGGTCGCCCGGGTTGAAGACGCTGATCCCTTCCCCCACCCGTCGGTCAAAGCGGTACGGCCGGGCATAAACCATCCTGAAAACATCCGACGGCTTTGCCAGGCGCTGGCGCAGAGCCTGGTAGAGGGAGCTGCAGATGGTGCAGGGGGTCTCGCGGAAGACCCAGTCGTACTCCTTTTCCGTAAAGAGCTTCCACTTGAACTCGTCGTTGCGGAACAGGTCGTCGAAGAAGGCCCGCCGGTCGCCCTTGGGTACCAGCAGGATCGGGCTGTCGTGGGAGGGACAGGGCACCTCCACATAGTCGCCCATCCGGTGGAGGGAGTTCTTCATCTCCACCAGCTCTTCCTGCCCCAGCTCGTACTGGTCCAGCAGGGAGGAGAGTTTGTCCATGAAGGTATTGACCTGGCCCTCCCCGATCTGCCCCAGAACCCTGCGGTCCAGGCGCCAGACCACCTCGTAGCGGCGGCCGGCCTCGGTGTTGGCGTACTCCTCGAACTTCATCAGCAGGTTGTTCAGAAAGGTGCTCTTGCCCGAGCCGGGCGGCCCCCGGAAGATGTAGATCTTGTTCTGGCGGGCACCGCTGCGCATGGCTGCCACATGGTTGATGAGCCGGTTGGCAAAGAGCCGGTCGGCGAAAAACGGCCGGTCGCTGTTCTCGACGAACAGGCGGCTGCAGTCGTAATTCACGTAGTTGATCGACTCCGGGTCGTCCGGATATTCATCGTACCCGGTGCCCACATAGGCGTGGATCATGTCGTGAAAGGTCTGGAAAATGGACCGGAGCACCGTATCCGGCTGGCTGGCAAGGACCTGGAGATATTCGTCGAAGGGGATGGCCTGGGTCAGCTCCCGTTCACTCATCTTCCGGTTCAGGTGCTTAAGGGCTTTCTCAACATTCGTCATGACTATATTCTCTCAACGAGCTGGCGGGAGAGGACCTTCTCGTGCATGGTGTATTTCACCCGCTGCCAGCGGATCTCGCCCCCCCCGGCCCCTTCTCCCCGGGGACTGCCAGAGGGGCGCTCCATGATCCCATCGCTCGTCTCCAGCGATACCGGTCCGCCCCAGAGGAACTCGATCCCCAGCATGGTGTTGGCCAGATATTCGCGTACCAGTTGTTTTCCCTCGAAACGGTGTACCAGCGAGAGCTGCCCGCCATAGGTCCGCTCCTGATCCACCTCGATGACCGGCGGGTGATAGAGGGTGTCCAGGAGCATCTGCCGGTAGTCCTCGCTCTTCCGGCTCTTAACAAAGTACTGCCAAACCTGGCGCTGCTGGTCCAGACGCCGGTCGACCACGAACAGCTTGTAGCGGTCCGTGAAATCCTGGTCGATGAACTCCTTGATAAACAGGTAGTCGCAGAGGTTTTCCCTGATCCGGAAGATGAACTCCTGCCCCTGGCCCGCGCCGGTATCGAACCCCTTGCGGGCCTCACTGGCGGTCAGTCGCTGGTAGGCGAGGGAGTAACGCCCCGTGTCACCCAGTTCGTCCAGCCAGGTGAAGAGGCGCATCCCCAGTGCATAGGGGTTGAGCCCCACCCGGGGCAACGAGGTGACCCCGGCGTGGACCCGTGCGAAATCCACCTCGTGCCCCTTGATCCGGTCGTCCTGGAGGAACAGTTTTTCGTGCCAGTAGCTGGCCCACCCCTCGTTCATGATCTTGGTCCTGATCTGGGGCTGGAAGAAGATCGAGGTATTGCGGACGATCTCCATCACCTGCTTCATCCACTCGTTTTCGTCCCTGTTCAGGAAGGGCGACTCGTCCATCAGGTACTGGAGCAGATCGCGCCGCGGGCTCAGGCGCCCGTCCTGCTTGGCAAAGTGGGCCTCCAGTTCCGGGTACTTCTTCACCGCTTCGCTGAAGAAGGTCTTCTCCCCCTGCTCGCCGAACTCCTTCAGGCAGTCATTGTAGCGCGCCACCTCCTTCAGGTAGTCGCTCACCGGAACATGCTTCAGGCGCTGGAGAAAGACATCGAAGTAATAGTCGAGCCGCTCAGACATGACGGCCGTGTCCGGGACATAGAGCTTGGCCAGCTCGCCGTGGTAGTTCACCAGGTTATCGATCGCCCGGGCGAACTCGATAACGTAATCGACCCAGTGCCCCTTTTCGCTCCGCAACCTGGCGATCAACCGTTTGTCCGACAGGGCCTGGCCGGTGAAGTCGTAGTCCCAGGTGTGGCGGAAGTAGAGGTTGTTCTGGAAGAAGTCGATATGCCCCAGGACGTGGTAGAAGATCATCACGTTCAGCCAGTCAGGGTTGTTGTCGTTGTAGAAGGAGATGGGTGGGCGGGTATTGATCACCGTCTCGTAGGGGTTGTGAGGGTAGAGCTCGTACTTCCCCTTTTCCCGCAGCACCTCCAGGTCGTGGACCCAGTAGTCGTAGAGGGTCGGGATCATCACCTTCGGCATCAGTTCCAGGAGGTCGCGGTTGGTGACGATATACTCCAGCGACTCGTCGGTGAAGGAGAGCCCGGCATCCCGCGCCCGCTCCTTGCATCCTTCCATGATCGCCTTGGTATGTTGGTTTATCAGTTCCATGGTTATCTTCTTTGTAGGGGCGCGGTTTCCGCGCCCGTGCGGGGTGACCCCGCCCCTACGAGATCAATTTCTTGATCCCCTCGATCAGCCGCGGCTCGTCCGCATCCTCCTGCATCACGTCCAGCCGGATCAGCTCCGACTTTTCCGTGAGCAGCCCCGAGTTCTCCAGATACCGGGACACCTCGGTGCCACCCGGGGTTCCCAGGCCGTGCTCGGCAACAGTGACCCCGACCCGGCTCGCGTAACGAATCATCGTCCGCAACTCAGGCAATGCCTTATCACCGCCGGAATCCCAATCGTCGCCGTCCGTACCGTGAAAGACGTAGATATTGTAGTCCTTCGCCAGCCCCTCCTTGGCCACGATCTCGTTCACCAGCCGGTAGGCGCTGGCCACCTCGGTGCCGCCGGCCACCTGGGAGTTGTAGTAGGTGTAGAAATCCGGCACCTCCTTGGCCTCGGTGTCGTGGAGTATGAACCGGGACTCCACCTGACCGGCGTACTGGTAGATGAGCCAGCTGTAGATCAGGACGTGCTGGGTCGCTACCAGCTCGGTCACCTTGCCGGACATGGACCCGGAATAGTCCCTGAGGAAGAAGACCATTGCCTGGGAATCGAAGTCCTTCTCCCGGGAGAGGATGCGGTAGACCTTGTCCCTCGGGGCGATGAGGAACCGGGACGGGTCGATGTCCGCCACGTCCGGGATGTTCCCCAGAGAAATGTTGGACTCAATGATCTTCCGCAGGGTCGCCTTCTTGTCCAGCACCTGGCCGAAGCCACGGTTGCGGTCGGTCAGATCGTAGGTGTAGCGGGTCAGGGAGCGCTTCTTCCCCTTTTCCTTCAGGTTGGGGAGCTGGAACTTCTCGGTCAGGGTCTTGCCCAGGTCGTAGGCACTGGACTCCAGTTCGTGGGCCTCCCCTTCACCCTGGCCCGGACCGGTTCCCGTACCCTGTCCCTCGGGACGGACCGGCTGTTCGCCGATGACCTCCCCCTCACCCTCGTCGCCGGTACCGCCGGTACCACCCTCTTCCTGTGGCCGCACGGTCGGGTCGTGGATGAACTTCTCCTCCTCGGTGGTCGGCACGACCACCACCTTGCCGGCAGTCCCCCGCCCCGGCTTCACCAGTTTCCCCACCCGGATCTTTCTGGGGAAGCCGTCCTCCTCCCGCCTACGGTCCCGCTCCAGGAGCTCGTCCAGTGACTTCTGCAACTGCGTCACCGGCCGCTGTGCCGCCGCCCCCCTCTGCAGGTCCAGGAGGTCCGCAGCGGCATAGACGCTGCGGAAGAACCCGGCAAACGGGCCGGTCCCGGGGTCGGTCGCCGGTGGTGCGTGCTCCGCGCCGGCCGTCTCCAGTTCGGCCAGAAGCCGCGCCTCCCGCTCGGGGGTGAGCCCGCGGGCCTTCAGTTCGTCGAGATATGCTTTCGGGTCGTTTCGCATCAGCGTTGTCCGGTTAGGAAATTGCCGTACAGATTCAAGCCCCGTCAGGGGCGCTCGCCTGTAGCCGGGGGATGAATCCCCCGGATGAAGATGACCGGGGAATAAATTCCCCGGCTACAGGCATTCTGTCCCGATGGGACGTAAATGATTCCTCCTGAATCATAACGAGCCCTGAGCCCCGAGCAGGGTCAATTCTCATCCTCCTGCGTGCAGAAGTACTCGATCGTCTTCTGCGAACAGGTCCGGCAGTACCCCAGTTTCTCCAGCATGGTGTTGATCATCCGGTCGTACAGCTTCTGGTTCTCCTCGTTGGTCCGGTTGGCCAGGGCGCCGATCAGGCTGCCGGCACCGGCGATGTCCGATTTCAGCCGCACGTCGGTCACCGCCTTCACCAGTTCCAGGTTGTCCATGAAGTCGTAGTTGGGGTCGACCGAGATTTTCTGACCATAGATCTTCCTGATGGAGGTCCGGAACGACTCCCGCTGCTCCTCGGTCTTCAGGCCGATCCGCTCCTCCACGCTCTTCACGTACCGCTCGTCGATCTTCAGCGCCTTCAGTTCGCGGGTCTGGGGGTCCTTGTACTTCCACATCTTGTCCGGCCCCAGGTTCTCGGCATCGATGCCGATGATCATGTTCACGTAGTTCATCACGTCCTTGCGGATGGCGTACGGCTCGTCCATGTAGGCGTTGAACATCTCGGTCATGATCCGTTCCCGGTAGAGCCCCCTAGCGATCTTCAGGTCCTCCAGGTACTTGGCCCGGTCGTTGGTCTCCACCACGTAGTCCAGGACCACCCGCTCCAGGGTCTTGAAGATGTCGTAGGCGAACATGCAGCGCCCTTCGTTGGTCTCGGAGCTCTCCACCTGGAGCTGGATCGACCGCCCCAGGCTCCGGTGTCCGAGTCCCCGCTGGCCGAACCGCTTGGTGATGTCCGGGTCCTGCCCCAGGGTGTCGATCACCTCGGCCAGCGCCTTGATGCTCTTCTCGCCGGCCACCTCGCCGGCGGCCAGCTTCATGGTTTCGATGGGGGTCAGCTTTTCGGAACGGGGCAGCCGGGAGAGCACCACCCCGACCGATGCCGCATAGTTAAGGTTCGGGTCCTGGTGGAGCGCCTCCTTGGTCAGGGTGGTCTTTGCCTCGCTGCCGATGGCATAGGCGGTCAACCCCTCCTGGAGCCGATAGTTGGTGTTGTGGGAGACATAGCAGATCCGGCAGCGGTCCACGATCGGGGCCTCTTCCTTCTCGGCCAGGAACCGGTTGAACTCGGAGTTGTTGCTGGTGGCGATGATCAGGGAGTCGATGGGCCAGCGGTAGCCGTCGATCTCGATGGCCCGGTTCTGGATCACCCCCAGGTAGACCTGCACCAGGTCCTTCTTGTTCTTGAAGATCTCGTCGGAGAAGTGGATACCACCGCCGGCCACCCGGGCCAGGGCGCCGCGCCGCAGGTCGAAACGGTAGGGGTTGTTGGTATCGGAGATGTGCAGGAGCCGCTGAATCGATTCCTCCCCCAACAGGTCCACGGACGAGGAGGTGATCTTGTCCTTGGCCGGGTATTTGCCGGTAACGGTCCCCAGGCTCTCGGAGAGCGGCACCGGCACGACCTCAATGAACTCCAGCATCCGGTCCAGGTCCCCGTCGCAGTAGGTCCGGATATCTTCCCAGATGTAGCCGCTGCAGGCGCCGAGCGGCCGGTAGTTGTCATAGACCGTTGTCAGTTGGGCTTCCGAAAACCCGCCCGTATCGGCCAGGAACCGGCGGCTGGCGTCGCCAGTCGGCAGGAGGTTCATGGCCAGGATCATCGGGTCCTCGTAGGTCTGGGAATCGATGACGTTGATCCGGCCGTAGTGGCCCAGCTTTTCCAGCCCGGTGAAGCGGTAGGTGTAGCGCCGGTTTCCATCCAGGGAGAGGAATTCGCGGTAGCGGCCGCAGAGGAACTCTACGAAGAAGGTCTTGCCGTTCCCCGGTTCACCCACCAGGACAAAGGCCATCTCCTTGGAGGAGCCCCCTTCTGCCGCGTCCTTGACGTACGAGACAAAGCTGTTGATCTCGTCGTACATGCCGATGGTATGCTTCTTCCCGGTCCGGAAGACGTTGAAGTCGTAGGTAGTGCGGCCGTTCACCACCACCTTCTCGAACCCGGCCCCGAGGATCATCCGGGCCACGCTCTGGAAAGCGTTCTCAAAAGTCCGCTTCCCGTCACGATAGGCCGCCAGGTGATCCCGCAACGTTTCGCTGTTTCCCGCCATATCTCTCCTCCGGATGAATGCGTATACTGTCATTTCTGTGTAAAGTATTCCTCATTTCCGGCAGCAAACAAGGGGCTGTATACAAAAAAAGCCCGTGGGGCCGCCACCGGCGAGTATAGCAGTGATCATCAGGTTGACAAGCCGTGGCGCTTTGAAACAGAGCTCCGGTCACTGGTACCGACAGAATTTCATGGACTGGCAGCGGCGCAATGGGGTATCATCCCGCCCAACTTCCGGACCGTTCCATTTCTCTCCAAAATGGAGATGCGTGCGTCGCTGGTGGGCGCCCCGGTCTTCAAAACCGGTGTGGGGGATGAGAAATCTCCCGGGTGGGTTCGATTCCCATGCATCTCCGCCAATCACGGTACAGCACAGTTACAAAACCAAGCCACATACGACAAAGCGTCCCTACATACATGCAGGGACGCTTTGTCGTCGAAACGTGAGTCGTGTCGGATCAGACAGCGGAATTGAACTCATCCATTTCATAGGGGTCGGTTTCCGACCGATCGCCCGAATTCCCGGAATATGTTCCCAGATGGGTCAACACATGCAGTGCATTGATCGCCCGTGAAATATGAGCCCCCACCCGAGCGTCGCGACTCTGCCCATACGCCTTCTCCATGGCTTCAAGAGCCACACTGACGTAGTACCTGTCCGAACCATGCATATCAGCCTCCAGTTCTTCATGAATCGGGTTCTGCCCGGTCTGTCGTTTCCGGATTCAAATATCCCAGTTGTCGATCTTCATGGTGCCATGCCTGGCCAGGTTCACCTGCATCTTGAACACCCGGTCGAGCAGTTGCGGCTCATGGCCGGCCTTTCTCGCCAGGCACTCCTTTTTCGCCATGTCGAAATACTCCTGCAACAGCGGCTTGTAGTCCGGGTGGGCGCACTTGTCGATAATGAGCTGCGCTCGGCTTTTCGGGTCGAGACCCCGGAAGTCGGCCAACCCCTGCTCGGTCACCAGTACGTCCAGATCGTGCTCCGTATGGTCCACATGCGGCACATGCGGGACAACGCAGGTGATGCCGGTCGGGTCGGTCTTGGTCGGCCGCGCCGACGGCGTGTGCATGATGGAGAGATAGGCGTTGCGAAGGAAGTCTCCGGAACCTCCGATACCGTTGATCATCCGGGTACCCCCCACCAGGGTGGAGTTGGCATGGGCGTAGATGTCAAACTCTACCGGGGTGTTCATGGCGATGCACCCCAGGCGCCGGATCGGTTCCGGGTGGTTGGCGATGGAGAGCGGCCTCATAATGACCCTGCTGCTGTATGTGTCCCAGTTGCCGTAAAAACGCTTGAAGCCTTCCACCGAGAAGGAGAGCGAGACAGTGGAGGCGAAATCCAGTTTTCCCGAATCGAAGAGATCGAGCATGGTGTCCTGCAGCACCTCGGTCCAAACCTTGAGCCCGGAGAACGGTCCCTTGGCCAGCCCGCCGATGACCGCGTTGGCGATGGAGCCGACGCCCGACTGGAGCGGCAGCAGATTCTCGGGCAGCCTCCCCTCCTTCACCTCGAACCGGAAGAAATCGAGAATGTTGTTGGCAATGGCTTCGGAGGTGTCGTCCTGCTCGCTGAAGGAACGGCCGTTGTCGGGCAGCTTCGATTCGACGATGGCGACGATCTTGTCGGTGTCGATCCGCACGTACGGGGAGCCGGCCCGGTCGTCAACCCTGCTGAGCAGGTAGGGAAGCCGGTTGGGCGGGTTCACCGGCTCGATGATGTCGTGGAGCCCTTCGAAGCTCGGTATCGAGGTATTGATCTCGATGATGATCCGGTCCGCGATCTGGACGATCTCGGGCACGGCGCCGCAGGAGGCGGTCAGGACCAGACCGCCGTTCTCGGTGATTGCGGAGCATTCGATGATGGCGATGTCGAGGCGGCCGTTGCTCTCCTTGGTGTAGAAGCCGTACCCCAGATCCTGGGCGAACATGGAGAGATGCTTGTCCCCCATCCGGATACGCCCGTCGTTGATGCCGGCCTGAATGTTCTTGCCGGTCTGGTAGGGCCAGCGGCGGTCGATCATGTCAAGTGACGCCCAGCGGTCTTCGGTTTCGACCCCGACGGACGCGCCGATAAAAAGGTTGAATCGCAGTTTTCCCTGCAGCTGGTTTTTCTCCACGTGATCCGCCAGGGCAATGGGCACCGCCTTGGGGTAGCCTGCCGGGGTAAATCCCGACCAGCCCACGTTCATCCCGTTCCTGAACAGGGGAATGACATCTTCAACACTCCTGATCCGCTCATGGAGACTGCTTTTTCTGATCCTCTCGTGCAATACCGACATCTACCCGACTCCTCCTTCCTGAATTGCGTGGACCGTTTTATAACAAACGTTCGATAAACTCATCTTAGCACCATGTATACGGGATCGCAATCAGTTTCCCTGCGGCTGATCACTGCTTCTACGCGGCAGCGATCCGATACCTGATGAGGCAATGGACGGCAACGATGCTGTGATGCGCTGATGAGAGGATTTTCTTCAGGGAGGGAGAAAATAGATGTATATTCCGTGCGACAGATTGAGATGACCAGAATGGGGCGGGGACCGGATGATAAAGAATGACTGCCGAAGCACGTTGATGGAGGTCGGGACACGACTGTTCGCCGAACGCGGCCTTAACGGGGTGAGCATCAGAGAGCTCTCCCGGGCAGCCGGGGCGAGCATCTCGATGATCTCCTATTATTTCGGGGGCAAGGAAGGACTGTACTCAGCGGTGCTTCGGGAACAGTTCGTCTGCTTCGACGAGATCGAGGCGATCAGGCGACAGGGTGCCGAGCCGCTGGCAATGATCGAGGCATACATCCGCTGGACCATTCAGCGTCACCGGAGCAACCCCTACCTGTTGAGGTTTTACACGAGCGAACTTACCAACCCCACGCCGTATTTCGCCACCATCGTTTCTCCCGCCATCGGCAAGGTGATACGGATTCTTATGGAGATAGTTGACGAGGGGATAGCCGGACAGCAGTTCAGGAGCGACCTCCACCCAGGATATGGAGTGTTGGCCCTGGCGGGCATGGTCAACTATTTCTTCCTCAGCATGCTGGCCACCGAGAACCTTATCAGCCATTCGCCCGACAAAGATGAAGAATTGATCCAACAGTACATCGCCATATTTGCCAATGGCATTCTGGGCTCCCGGACGTAAACCTTCTCGGTGAGTCCGTCCGGGACAGGCTTCCGCGCCCTATCAGTTTTAGATCTTCGTTCCCGGCACCTCCACCAAAACCATACAGCCTACCTCAGTAATCATCTCTCACGGGCATAAATCGCTTACCCCCGGCACGTTAGCAGTATCAGCAAGGCAAAATTAGAATCAGCTCAACTTATCTATCCACTCAGCCTGTGGATAAACCACGACGATCTGTGGATATGTTTCAAAAATGTAACGTATCCTTCAGCACTTCAGCATCCTGCACAACGAATGGGCAGCACATGCAACCACCTGTTATTGCGTGTCAATAGTTATTTTCCCATGTATACAGCTCTGGGTCCATTGCCAAGGAATTGCTCAATGATTTCAGAAGACAAGAAAAGTGGACAACTTGTATCAAACAACAATCAATACGGCTCGGCACAGGTTAACAAATTCACACAATAAAAGGTTCGACATGACCCACCGCCTTCCTCGTTGTTGACTCAAGCAATTACATTACAGATTCTGTTAATTTATGGTTCCATTCCGTGTCATTTTATGGTTCAAGTTACCAATTCACCACCCCGACCATTCACACCAATCGAGGGCATGCGCAGGAGCTTGTGGACAGATGCACCTGACTCAACGCTGGAAAATATTCTCCGTTCTGGCCGGCATGCTGGTCATCAGCATGTTCTACCGGGTTTCCATGGCGGTTGTGTCGTTCGACCTGACACAGGAGCTGGGGCTCAGCGCTGCGGAGTTGGGTGTAATTTCTGGGGTGTTCTTCTATGCCTTTGCCTGTGCCCAGATCCCCTTGGGCAGCCTGCTTGACCGCTTCGGGGGAAGGGTGATGGTGTCCTTGCTGGGAGTGGTAACTACCGGCGGCTCTCTGCTCTTCGCCCTTGCCCCCGGCTACCCCCAGGCGCTTGCCGGCCGTGCCCTGCTCGGCCTGGGCACCGCCTCGGTGTTGATGGGTGCCCTGAAAATTTATACCAACTGGTTTCCCCCACAAGAGTTCGCAAAAATATCGGGATTCATGATCGCGGTCGGCAACCTGGGGAGCGTTGGCGCGACCAAACCACTGGCGTACGTCATCAACCATTTCGGCTGGCGCCCCACCTTTATCGCGGCAACCGGTGCCCAACTGGCCATCACGCTGGCTGCGTTTCTGATCGCCCGCGACACTCCCGCCACGGAAGAAATTAACACTGCGGTGCAGCCGGTAACCACGTCGGTCAACAGCAACGGCATGTTTCAGGCGTGGAAGTTGTTGTTCACCGCCCCCGCCTTCTGGCTGGTCTCACTGATGGCGTTCTTCTGGTATGCAAACTACATGGTGCTTCTTGCGCTGTGGGGAGGACCGTATCTGAGGGACGTGATCGGACTCGACAGCTCTGCGGCCAGTACTCTTCTGCTGTGCATATCGTTCGGCTATATCTGCGGTTCACTGCTGCTCGGCAGGGCGATCGACCTGCTGAAGGGCTCTCTCACCACAACAATGGTCCTCGGCCAACTGATCGTACTGCTGGCGATGACCGCCATGCTCGGCCCGGCCGAACTCGTTTCCCGCACCGTACTGGCGCTGATCTTCTTTGTGATCGGCCTGGCATCGTCATCCGGGGTAATCATTTACCCGTTGGCCAGAAACCTGGTACCGCACCGCTTCGCGGCAACCGCGCTGACCTTCGTGAATTTTTTCCTGCTCATGGGGGCAGCGGCAGCGCAGCATATCATGGGGTTGTACATCCACTCGTTTCCGCGCGGCACGTCCGGCTACCCTGCCGCGGCCTATCACGGTGCCTTCCTCATTCCGGTCTGCGGCCTGGCCGCTTCGCTGCTGCTTTTTGCCGGCAACAGAAAACGGTTCCGCACTGCCCCACCGTGCGAATGACGGGGGCACTCTTGCCATGAGACATCTACCGTGGACATAAAAGGACGCACACATGGACAACAGAGTCAATGAACGCAATGGGGGTCGCATCCTCGTCGACACCCTCAAGATCAATGGTACTGACATGGCTTTTTGCGTGCCCGGGGAGAGCTACCTGCCGGTGCTCGACGCCCTCCATGACGAGCAGGACACCATCCGGCTGATCGTTTGTCGCCAGGAAGGGGGAGCGGCGTTCATGGCCGAGGCCTATGGCAAGCTGACCGGGCGACCGGGTATCTGCTTCGTCACCCGCGGGCCGGGCGCCACCAATGCCAGCATCGGCGTCCACACCGCCTTTCAGGATTCCACGCCGCTGATCCTGTTCATCGGCCAGGTGGGAAGCGGCATAGCGGAACGCGAGGCATTCCAGGAAATGGATTTTCGGCGCATGTTCGGCCAGATGGCCAAGTGGGTGGGCCAGATCGACCGGCCGGAACGTATCCCGGAAATGGTCAGCCGCGCCTTCCATCTCGCCGTGTCGGGTCGACCGGGGCCGGTGGTGCTGGCGCTACCCGAGGATATGCTGGCCGCGACGGCCGTAGTCAACGATGTCGGGAGATACCAGCGGGTGCAGGCTCACCCCGGCCCGGCCGATCTCCAAAGGCTTCGCGACATGCTGGGCAAGGCAAAGCAACCGGTCATGCTGCTGGGGGGCGGGGACTGGTCAGAGGCCGCCTGCCGGGATATCATGGCGTTTGCCGAAGCCAACAATCTCCCCACGGCCTGCTCGTTCCGCTGCCAGGACCTGTTCGACAACCGCCACCCCAATTACATCGGCGATGTGGGGATCGGCATCAACCCGGCGCTGGCGGACCGGATCAGACGGGCAGACCTTCTCCTGGTGGTCGGTCCGCGCCTGGGAGAGATCACCACCAGCGGGTATACCCTGATAGAGGCGCCACGGCCGAAGCAGCAGCTGATTCACGTGCACCCCGGAACGGAGGAGCTGGGGCGGGTCTACCAGGCCGACCTGCCGATCAATGCCGGCATGGCGGAGTTTGCCGCGGCGCTACGAACGCTCCCGCCGGTCGCTCAACCGGCGTGGGCGACGTGGACAACAGCCGCGCGAAACGATTACCTCCTCAACCTGCAGCCGTCTCCCGTTCCGGGAGGCCTCGACCTTGGGCAAATCATGGTCTTTCTGCGCGAACGGCTGCCGCCGAAGGCCATCCTGACAAACTGTGCCGGCAACTACTCGTCGTGGGTCCACCGCTTCTACCAGTATCCCGGTTTCCGCACCCAGCTCGCCCCGACCAACGGTGCCATGGGGTACGGGCTGCCGGCGGCCGTGGCAGCCAAGCTGGTGCACCCCGACCGGACGGTCGTCTGCTTCGCCGGCGACGGCTGCTATCTGATGAACGGCCAGGAACTGGCCACCGCCGTGCAGTATGACGCGGCCATCGTCGTTATCGTCGTCAACAACGGGATGTATGGAACGATCCGCATGCACCAGGAGCGGCGGTTCCCGGGGCGGGTCAGCGGGACGGAACTAAAGAATCCCGATTTTGCCGCCCTTGCCCGGGCCTACGGTGCATACGGCGAGGTGGTGGAAACAACCGCCGACTTCGCGGCCGCCTTTGATCGGGCCGTCTCCAGCGACCGGCCGGCCCTGCTGGAGCTGCGTACCGACCCCGAAGCGATCACGCCGCGTACTACCTTGACCGCCATCCGTGATCAGGCACTGGGCATCACCCGGTGAGGAACGGCACCGTGCAATGCCGATATACACTTTTTCAGCCGTATGAGGGTCTACATTTCGGGGAAAAGGGGTTGGCGGCCATCAGAAGGTAATGACCTGTATGGAGGGGACCAGCGATGGTGCGACGGACTGGCGGAGAACAAGGCCCGAGTTCAGGGAGGCTACGTTCATGACAGGGTGGTATCGAGAACGTAGCCTCCGCCGGCCGATTGCCGTGTCCAATCAGTCTATTACGTCGTTCATCCTGTCAAGGGCAGCGGCAACGGTTGGAAATCCAATCGTGCTGGTCAGAACAATAATGGCATGGCGGATCTCTTCATCTGTCGCGCCTGCTTCCTTTGCCCGCAGGGCATGGCTGCTCAACGACCCCTTTGACCCGATAGCAGCAGCGGCACCCAGCTGGATCAACTGCACGGTCTTTTCGTCGAGTGGCCCGGAGTTGCGGGCCGCCGCCCCCATTGCTTCAACAGCGTCGATCAGTTCAACATAGCGCTCTTTAAGTTTAATATAGTGTGGTGCGAGCTGATGAGACACGATATCCCCCTCCTTTTCGTAGGTTGGAGCGAACTAAACGTTACGTCCGCTCGACGGTACGGACGCTACAAGCGTAGCATATCGGCCTGGATATACAACAAGGAAGGAATGTCGCAAGATGGTTGGGGCGTATGCCCCCTTTGGTACCCAGGTCTTCCCGATGGTCAGATCCCGCTCAGGACGAATACGCCCCCGGTGACGACCACCTCTCCAGTGTTCACCAGTCGGTCAAGATGCTTCTGTATGTTCGCCCGTTCGCCGAATATGAAAAACTCCCTCGGCTCCCGTTCTCTACCGTACACAATCCAGGCGTTGACGATCTCCTCCAGCGTGTGACCGCTTTTCAAGAGCTCACGCAGCTGGTCCTCACGTCGTTGGATCACCTGCAGATAGTCGTCCCACAGGGTACCGGGATTTTCGGTAAAAACCCCTGTTTCGTGGCTGGTCAGCCAGACCTTGGCTGGGATGTTCCTCAGTTTTTCCACCGTGGCAATGGTCTGCTCGATGCTCGAATCGCGGTCGCCGTACCAGGGTCCGAAGGGGGTCAGGTCCACATCCCCCAGAAGCAGCAGTTGCGGCTCCCTGAAATACAAGGCCAGATGGCCGGGGGTATGTCCGGGGGCATTGATGACGTCCACCGTTACGCAGCCGAGATCGATAACGTCGCCGTCCTTGAGCAACCGATCGGCTGTCCGGGGGCGGACATGGAACTGCTCCCGCAGGGACGCCCTGAAAAAGTCGCGCTCCGCCTGACCGGACATGCCGTACCAGTCGAGCATCAGCTCCAGATCGCGTAACGGCGGCGCATCGTGCTCGCCGATCCAGAGAGGCAGGTCGGGGAAGAGATCGAGGTGCGTATAGTGATCTTCATGCCAGTGGGTCAGCCAGATCTGGCGGACCGCGCCCCGATCCTTCAGCTCCTGCAACCGCTGCCGGTCGGAACCGGGATCGATCAGGACACCGGCTTCCTCGATGTAGACCGAATGACAGTAGGGGTAGCGCCCCTTGCCGGGGGCGGGGATGAAGCGTACCGGGCCGAAATTCCGTTCCTCGAACATGTTCAGATCCTTGCCGCACCCAGCACGGGAGAGGCTGCTTTTTCGGAGACTTCGCGATTAACGGAATATAGCACAAATCAACATCGCGAATAGTACCTTTCGGACCGCAGCAATCAAGGGGACGACGTGGCAATTGTGTGCATAATATCCGTCATCCGGATGCTGACACGGCAAACAAAATCCATGACTCCGCTATGGAGACATAGATCCCTTTACATGTCATTTAACAGGTGCTATTAATAGTACCATGAAAATTACTTTAAGGAGGAGATATGCAAACATCGACTAAATTCTCCGAAGATATCGTCCCGTTAAGCGATATGAAGGTTAATCCCGGTCGAGTTGTTAATCAAGTTGACAAAACTCATCGTCCAGTGCTCTTGACCAACAGGGGGCGAGGCGTTGCCGTTGTCCAATCACTTAAGGATTATGAGACCGAATCGGATGAGCGTTCATTTCTGCGAGGTGTCGTCCAGGGGTTGATGGACTTGGAAGAGGGTCGAGAAATTAACCTGGGGGACGTCAAAAAGCGTCTTGGCTTAAGCTGAACATATGACGAGTAGGCATACAATCACCTTTGCGGTCTCGTCGGTCAAGGATTTTGAAGAAATACAAGCATGGTATGCTGATCAACAGGTTCCTGACGTAGGTGAGCGCTTGTTGCGCGAGGTGTTTTCCCAGGTTGAAAGACTTGCCGATTTCCCGGAAAGCGGACGTATTGTGCCTGAGTTCGGTACTGCTCATCTGAGGGAGATTATCCACCCACCTTTTCGCATCGTGTACCGTCTCGATAAAACCCGCGTGCGGATTGTTCGCGTCTGGCGTAGCGAGCGATTACTCAAGATGCCTTAGACAAACACCAAAGGCTGGGCAAAATTGACAAGTCGACGCAAGAAAAGGTTTTGTCAGTTCGTGCAGATTAATATCCCTATCTATTAACCTGATAACGGCGTACAGTTAACCAACTGACCTACCGCCGAAATCATTCCTCCCAATCATTTCGACCCCCCTCAGTTTTCCGGTCATCTCCAGCCACCTCAGTTTTCAAATCCTCTGGAACAGTCCGCGCGGTTCCTTTCCGAGCCCCCTGTCACGTGAAATTCCTCACCCTGACCGAACGCTCCGACTACGTAGTGAATAAAGGACAAATAGTGGGCGTTGGCATTCTGATTGGTTACTTCGCACAACAAGATGAAGCCCGGAGAGCTCTCCGGGAACTGGCACGGCAGGGCTTCAGCCGCAGCGCCCTGGTGCATAAAGTCACGAACGGAGATGTCCATGTTGCAGACCCTTTCCTTTGGCGCCGTGCCCTCGGGGTAGCCCTTGCTGCCTGTCTGTTCGGAGGGATTGCCGAAATGGCCGGCCTGCTCCTGCACTGGTCGCAGTCGTTTCCGGGGTGGAACGTTGCCACGTCCCTGGCGTTGCCCCTGACATCTGCCACAATCGGCGCCCTGACAGCCCTGTTATTGCTGCGACGCTCCAAATATGGCGTAGAGCCGGGTGTTCTGCAAGATCACGCCCGCTGGCTCGTGGCCGGGGAATCCGTCCTGATTCTCCAGGCGCCGGTCGCATCGTTACAGCGGCCGCTGGCCATGCTGCGGGAAAGCAGCGATATCTCCCCGGTGCTGTTCGTCATGCATCCCCGGCGCGAACGGCGAGCAGAGACGCGGGAACAAGAGGTAAAGCTTTCCCCGGCACAGATTCTGGAGCATGCCGAGCGCCATGCCAGGGAGCAGCAGGTAAACCCCAGGCCGCAGCAGACAAACGGGCTGCTCAAGCGGCTCAATCAATCCCGGCACTGGGTCCGTCAGGTCTGCGCGGACCTCACCGCAGCAAGCCGCCTGGAACAGAAAGCCACGCCTGCTGCCGACTGGATACTCGATAACGAGTACATCCTGGAGGGGAACGCCCGCGATGTCCTTTTAAACCTGCCGCGGCGCTTCTACCAGCAGCTCCCCACCCTGGCCTCCGATCCCTACCGGGGGCTGCCGTGCATCTACGGCCTGGCCGAGGATCTCGTCTCCCATAACCAACAGCGCCTGGACCGGGAGAATATCCTGGCATTCATCGAGGCCCACCAAGCGGTGCGCACGCTGACGATCGGCGAACTCTGGGCAATGCCCCAGATGCTGCGCGTAGCACTGATCGAAAGCATCCAGAGTCTGGCCGTCACCGCCCTGGCGGACCTGCGTGAACGTCAGTTGGCCGATTTCTGGGCAAACAGGCTGATCGCCGCCAATCGCCGCGACTCCAACCAACTCTTCGCGCTCCTGGCGGAGCTTGCTGCTTCGGAGCCATGTCCCACCCCGTATTTCGGCAGCCAGCTGGTCGGCCTGCTCTACGACGAGGCGGCTGCATTGGCGCCGGTCCAGAGCTGGCTTGAGCGCACGCTCAAAACCCCGTTGCACGACCTCACGCAACGCGAGCAGAACCGGCAGACCAGGGAACAGCTGTCCTGCGGCAACGCCTTCACCAGCCTGCGCCAACTGGCACTGCTGGACTGGCGGGAGATCTTCGAGAAACTAAGCAAAGTGGAGCAGGTGCTGCGCCGCGATCCGTCCGGGGTCTATGGCGGGATGGATTTTGCCACCCGTGACAGCTGTCGGCGGGCCATAGAAGAACTCGCCCGTGCCAGCGCCCAGGCCGAAGAGCAGGTCGCGGAGCGCGTCATCGGGCTGGCGACGTCAGCCAAGCGCGAAGCAACCACCGATGACCGGGCCAGCCACGTCGGCACCTGGCTGGTCGGCGAGGGCCGGGCCGAACTGGCCCGACTGCTCGCCTGCCGCGAAACGCGCCGTTACCGCACCCTGGAATGGATCTATCGCCACCATGCCGTTGTCTATGCCTTCGGCATCGGCGGTTTCGTCGCACTGTTTTTCGCCCTGATCGCCCCCTTCACCCCGGACGGGCTGCCACTCGCCATCCGCCTCGGACTGCTGCCGCTGCTGCTGATTCCGGTCAGCCAGCTGGCAATCGAGGTGGTCAATTACCTGATCACACGTCTTCTGCCGCCCCGGCCCCTGCCCAAGATGGATTTCGAGGATGCGGGGATTCCCGATGCCTTCCGCACCCTGGTGGTCGTGCCGATGATGCTGGTGAACGCGGAGACGGTACGCGCCGAGGTGGAAAAGCTGGAGATTCGCTACCTGGCCAACAAGGAAGCTAATCTGCTCTTCAGTCTGTTCACCGACTACACCGATGCCGCGACGCTGTCCCGTGAAGACGACAGCCGGCTGCTGCAGACCGCGAGCAGTTGCCTGGCAGAGCTCAACCAGCGCCATGGTGCCGGGCGTTTTTTCCTCTTCCATCGTGAGCGCACCTGGAGTGAATCGGAACAGAAATTCATCGGCTGGGAGCGTAAACGGGGCAAGCTGGAGGAGCTGAACCGCCTCATCGACGGCACGCGGGCGGAGAGCGCTGCCCGCCTGGTGTACGTGGGGGAGCCGGACCAGTTGGCGGACGTCCGCTTCATCATCACCCTGGACAGCGACACCCAGTTGCCGCATGCAACGGCCCGCAGGATGGTCGAGACCCTGGCGCACCCCCTCAATCGGCCCCGTTTCGACGGGGCCGGCAACATCATGGCCGGCTCCTACACCATCATCCAGCCACGGGTGAGCCCCACCCTGCCGAGCACGAGCGCCTCGACCTTCAGCCGGCTCTTCAGCGACGCGATCGGCATCGATCCCTATACCCAGGCAGTCTCCGATCTCTATCAGGATCTGTGCGGTGAAGGATCGTACCATGGCAAGGGGATCTACGACGTGGCCGCCTTCAGTCGCGTGCTGTCGGGACGGTTCCCCGAAGCGTGGGTCTTAAGCCACGACCTGATCGAAGGGGCGCACGTCCGG
Organism: Geobacter argillaceus; assembly: GCF_007830735.1. Taxonomy (GTDB): domain Bacteria; phylum Desulfobacterota; class Desulfuromonadia; order Geobacterales; family DSM-12255; genus Geomobilibacter; species Geomobilibacter argillaceus. The sequence continues at coordinate 15,615 of NZ_VLLN01000010.1, read as the reverse complement.
GTGGGACTGGCCAGCGATATCGAGCTGTACGACGAATTCCCCCAGGGGTACCAGAGTTACAGCAGCCGGGCCCATCGCTGGATTCGCGGCGACTGGCAGATCGCGGGGTGGATCTTCCCGTGGGTTCCCCTGGCTGCCGGCGGTCGCGGCGCCAATCCGCTCTCCCTCCTGAACCGCTGGAAGATCCTCGACAACCTGCGCCGCAGCCTGTTGCCAGCCACCAGCCTGGGGCTTTTGATTGCCTCCTGGCTCGTTTCACCGAGGATCGGCGGCATCGCCACGCTGGTGGTTGGCCTGCAACTCCTCTTCCACCCCCTGGCGCAGCCGTTCACCATGGCCACCACCCGCAAGGGATTGAAGTACTTCTCCCGGTCCAAACTGCTGCACGACCTGCTGCGGGCGAGCGCCGACGCCGCCCTGCTGCCGCACCAGGCAGCGGTGACCCTGGATGCCATCGCCCGGGTCTGCTACCGGCGCCTGATCTCCCGACGCGATCTTCTGGAGTGGACGGCCCAGGCAACCGGGAGCGCCTCCCGCCGGCAACCGCTCTTTGTTGCGACCCTTGCCCTGGGGAGCATCTTCAGCGCCGCCGTGGGCTGGGCGATCTGGCGCGTCATGCCGGCCAGTCTGCCGCAGGCCACCCCCTGGCTTGTCCTCTGGTTTCTCTCCCCGCTGCTCGGTTGGCTCCTGAACCTGCGACCCGCCCTGCAAGAATGTGCAGAGCCGCTGCCGGCAACGGACCGCCAATTCCTCAGGCAGGTCGCCCGGCGGACCTGGCGCTATTTCTCGTCCTTTGTCACTGCCGACACCTCGTGGCTGCCGCCCGACAACTACCAGGTCGCCCACCAGAACCGCCTGGCCATGCGCACCAGTCCGACCAACATCGGCCTCTGGATGACCAGCGCCCTGGGCGCCCATGACTGCGGCTACCTGACCGTTACCCGGGTCGTCGAAACGCTGACCGCCACCATGGCAACAATCGACCGTCTGGAGCGCCATGAAGGACATCTCCTCAACTGGTACGATACCCGAACCCTGGCCCCGTTGGAGCCGCGTTACGTCTCCACCGTCGACAGCGGCAACCTGCTGGGTGCCCTGTGGGCACTGGAGCAGGGGCTTGACGAGCTGGTTCACGCCCCCCTCCTGGATGGCCAGGCCTTTGCCGGCTTGGCCGACACCGGGGAAATCCTGAAACAGGCCGAATCCCCGGCAGGACGCACCGCCCGGTATCGCCAGCCGTTGGACCAGCTCCTGACAGAGTGGCATGCGCCGCCGGCCGGTGTTGTTGGCCAGCTTGGCCTGCAACGGCGGATGCAGGCCGATGTCGGCGCGGTTGTCGCGGCCGCAGGGGCTACACCGTGGGGTGCCGAGCTCGAACAGCAGGTTGCGGCCTGGATGCAGAATTGTGACCGCTATCTCACCTGGCTCGAAATCCTGGCGGAAAAGACCGGGGAGGAGCTTGCCCCGTTGGGGGAGGCAGCCCTGCTCGCCATCCGTCAGGACTTGGTGCAGGCGCCATCGCTTCTCGATCTTGCCCATGACCGGATCGGTTCGATCACGATCCTGCGCGCGATCCGGGAGGAGTCTCTTCCGGCTGTCGCACCGCTTGGCCCGTGGCTCGACCGGGTCATCACGGCCTTTGCCACAGCACAGTGGCTGGCCGGGGAAACCCTGGGGATGGCACAGCGGTTGATCATCAACGTCCGCGAACTTTCGGCCGGGATGGACATGCGCTTTCTCTACGACACAAAGCGTAAGCTGTTCACCATCGGCTACAACGTCTCCTTGGCCCGTCCGGACGTTTCCAGTTACGATCTCCTGGCCAGCGAGGCACGACTCGGCAGTTTCGTCGCCATTGCCCGGGGCGATGTCCCGCTTGAACACTGGTTCTCCCTGAGCCGCCCCTACGGGGCAATCGGCCGGCAACGGGTGCTGCTCAGCTGGACCGGGACCATGTTCGAATACCTGATGCCGCTCCTGTTCCAGCGCTCCTATGGCAACTCGCTCCTGAACAAGGCGGCCGGCGAAGCGGTGGCGGTCCAGATCGCCTACGGCCGCACGCATCGTGTACCGTGGGGTATTTCCGAGTCAGCCTTTGCCGATCTGGACCTGGAAAAAACCTATCAGTACAAGGCGTTCGGCGTGCCGGCGCTCGGCCTGAAGCGCGGCTTGGAGGAACAGCTGGTCGTCGCCCCCTATGCCACCCTGATGGCACTGAACGTGGCGCCGAAAGAGACCGTGCAGAACCTGAAACAGCTGGCCGGCCTGGGGCTGCTCGGCGACTACGGTTATTACGAGGCCATGGATTTCAGCCGGCAGCCGCAGCGGGACGCCGGGCAGCAGCCTCTCAGGCGGGGAGTGATCGTCGAGGCGTATATGGCCCATCACCAGGGGATGGCGTTCCTGGCGCTGACCAACTTCCTCCAGGGCAATCCCTTCCAGCGCCGCTTTCATGGCGACTCGCGGGTGCGGGCCTTTGAGGCCCTGCTGCAGGAACGGATTCCGACCCTGCCGGCGCTGCACCTGATATCGACGCGGCAGAATGAGCCGGCGCTGTTGGGCGCAGATCCGGTCGCAGCGGCAGGAACCAGTTTTACCACCCCCCATACCGCAACGCCCAAGAGTCTCCTGCTCAGCAACGGCAGCTATGGGGTGATGGTTACCAACAGCGGCGGCGGCTACAGTCAGTGGGGGGGCCAGGAGCTTACCCGTTGGCGATCGGATCAGACCCGTGATGGCCAAGGGACCTTCTGCTACATCCACGAGGCCGATCCGGACCGTGTCTGGTCCACCACCTGGCACCCGGTCGGCGGCATGGTTGAAGGGTATGCCGTGGATTTTGCCCTGGACCGGGCCGTATTCCGCCGCTCCGATAACGGTATCGATACCGAAACAGAGGTCATCGTCTCGCCGGAAGACGATCTGGAGGTACGCCGGGTTACCCTGGTGAATCGCTCCGCAAGCGTTCGCCGCCTCAACCTCACCAGCTACGTTGAGCTCTCCATGGCGCCCCACAATGCGGACCGCCAGCACCCGGCCTTCAACAAGCTGTTCATCCAGACCGAGGCGCTTCCCGAGCAAGAGGCGCTCCTCGCCTTCCGGCGGCCGCGCAGCGCAAACGAACCGCCGCTCTACGTGGCCCATTGCCTGACCCTTGAGCAGGCAGCGGTTGACAGCTCGCACGAACAAGGGTGGCAGTATGAAACCGACCGGGCACGGTTCATCGGCCGCGGCCGGACCCTGGCCAATCCCATGGGGGCCGGACAACCGCTCGGCAACAGCCAGGGGTTTGTCCTGGAGCCGAGCCTGAGCCTGCGGCGGAGTCTCACCCTGGAGCCGGGCCAGCGCGCCCGGGTTTCCCTGGTGCTCGCGGCCGGGGCAAGCCGCGAGCAGGTCATCTTGCTGATGGACAAGTACGGTGACCCCCATGCGACCGAACGGGCCATGGATTTTGCCTGGCGCTCGGCCCAGCAGCAGTTGCAGCTGCTGCACATCCAGCCCGACGAGGCGCGGCGGTTTCAGCAACTGGCAAGCCACCTGCTGTTTCCCAACCACCGCTTGCGGCCACCTGCCGAACGCCTGGCAGAGAACCGCAAGGGGCAGGCGGGACTCTGGCCCTATGCCATCTCGGGCGACCTGCCGATAGCCCTGATCACCATTGGCGAGGGCCGGGATATCAGCCTGGTGCGCCAGATGCTCCAGGCCCACACCTACTGGCGGCTGCACGGTCTGTCCACCGACCTGGTGATCCTCAACGAGGAGGCAGGTGGCTATGAACGGCCGCTTCAGGAACGGCTGGAGCAGTTGATCCAGGCCCATACCCTCTCGCTGGCGGCTGATCGGGCAGGCGGGATTTTCCTGAAGAGCGCGGCGCAGATTCCGGAGGCGGATCTGACGCTCCTCAAGGCCGCAGCCAGCGTCGTGCTGGTGGCGGCACGCGGCACCTTGCCCCAGCAGTTGGGGGTGCCGGTGGAGGTTCCCGAACTGCTGGAAACGCTCGCCCGGAAACGTGCGCCCCGGGAACCCTCGGTGCCGCTCCCGTTCATGGAGCTGGACTACTTCAACAGCCTGGGCGGATTTACCCCGGACGGGCGTGAATACGCGATCTATCTCGGTCCCGACACCAACACCCCGGCACCATGGGTGAATGTCATCGCCAATCCCAGCTTCGGCACCCTGGTCAGCGAAACCGGGTCCGGTTTCACCTGGTATGGCAACAGCCAGCGCAATCGCCTGACCGGCTGGTCGAACGATCCGGTGCTGGACCCGGCAACAGAGGCGCTCTATATCCGCGACGAGGAGAGCGGCGTCTTCTGGTCGCCGACCGCCGGACCGATCCGTGAAGAGACCGCCTATCGGGCCCGGCACGGGGCGGGCTATACGGTCTTCGAGCATAACAGCAACGGGATCGAGCAGGAGCTGACCGTCTTCGTCCCGGTGGACGAGAGCGGTGGTGAGCCGATCAAACTGCAGCGGCTGGCGCTCACCAATGCCTCCTCCCGGAAGCGGCGGCTTTCGCTGACCTATTATGTGGAGCTGACCCTCGCCGAGCACCGCGAAACCTCCCAGATGCATGTCATGACCAATTGGGATGACGAAGCCCAGGCCCTCCTGGCGCACAACCGCTACCACCCCGAGTACGGCGGGCGGGTCGCCTTCGTGGCCATTACGCCCCGGGTCGACTCGTACGGCGGCGACCGCAGCGCCTTCATCGGCCGCAACCGCTCCCTGGCCAACCCGCTGGCCATGGAGCAGACCAGGCTGTCGCCACGGACCGGAGCCGGGCTGGACCCATGCGCGGTCGTGCGGGCTACCCTGGAACTGGCTCCGGGCGAGCGACGCGATATCACCTGCATGCTGGGCCAGGCCGGGTCAGTGGCTGAAGCCCGTGAGCTGGTGCTCCGCTTCCGGGAGGATCGGGCATTCGAGGACGCCTTCGATCGGACCAGGGCATGGTGGGATGAGCTCCTGGGCACCATCGAAGTGCGCACCCCCGAACTGGCCGCCGACCTCCTGATCAACCGCTGGCTCCAGTACCAGTCCCTGAGCTGCCGCATCTGGGGGCGCTCCGCCTTTTACCAGTCGGGCGGCGCCTTCGGTTTTCGCGATCAGCTGCAGGATGTCACGGCGTTCCTCTACGCCAGGCCGGAACTGGCGCGCGACCAGATCCTGCTGGCCGCCAGCCGGCAGTTCAGGGAGGGGGATGTCCAGCACTGGTGGCATGAACCGGCCGGTGCCGGGATCCGTTCGCGCATCTCCGACGACCTGCTCTGGCTTCCGTACGTGGTCGCCCACTATGTCCGGACCACCGGCGATCAGGAGATCCTGCAGGCAGAGATCCCCTTTCTCAATGCCCCTACGCTTACCGACGAGCAGCACGAACTCTTCTCCACACCGGAGGTCACCTCTGAACGCGCCACGCTCTTTGAACACTGCCGGGCCGCGGTCAGCCGCGGCCTGACGACCGGGCCCCATGGCCTCCCCCTTATCGGGACCGGGGACTGGAACGACGGGATGAACCTGGTGGGCGCCGGTGGCAAGGGAGAGAGCGTCTGGCTCGCCTGGTTTCTGTGCGAGTTGTTGCAGGGGATGGCCGAACTGTCGAGCCTTGTGCAGCAACCGGAGCTGAGCGAAACCTACCACGAGGAGCGGGTGGCCCTGATCCGGCGGGTCGAACAGGCCGGCTGGGACGGAGAGTGGTATCTGCGGGGGACCTTCGATGATGGCACCCCCCTCGGCTCCGCGCTCAACTCGGAGGCGAGGATCGATTCCCTGCCCCAATCGTGGGCCTGGCTTTCCGGCGCCGCCGACCCAAAGCGCGCCGAGCAGGCCCTGGAATCGGCCTGGCACCACCTCGTCCGCGAGGATGACGGTCTGGTGCTGCTCTTCGCCCCCCCGTTCGACCGATCGGAACCCTCACCCGGCTACATCAAGGGGTATCCCCCGGGGGTGCGGGAAAACGGCGGCCAGTACACCCATGCCGCCCTCTGGATGGCCATGGCCATGGCCCGCAAGGGGGATGGCGAGCGGGCGGTGCAGCTCCTGCGCATGCTCAACCCGATCGAGCACGCCCGCGATGCGGCAGCGGTCTGGCACTACGGGGTCGAGCCCTACGTGGTCGCGGCCGATGTCTACCGCTTGCCCGGCCGGGTCGGTCAGGGTGGCTGGTCCTGGTATACCGGCTCGGCAGCGTGGATGTACCGGGCCTGGGTTGAAGAGGTGCTGGGCCTACAGATACGGGGGGGGGAGCTGCGGATGAACCCGGTCATTCCGGCAGCGTGGCCGGGGTTCAGCATCAGCTACCGGCACGGGGAAACAATCTACGCGATCCGGGTGGAGAACCCCCACGGCTGCGAGCGCGGTGTCGCCTGGGTGGAGATGGATGGCCAGCGCATTCCCGGTGGCGTAATCCCGTTGGAGCGGGGCCTGGTGAAGCATCAGGTTGTCGTCCGGATGGGTGAGCCGGGGTAGATTGTTCGAGACGTAACAAACCTAAGCCGGCAAAGCGGGAACCGACCAAGAACCTTTTGCCTCACGATTACCTCACGATTACCTGGATTCTGAACCTAAAATCTTGCGTAATCCTGAAGTAATCCTGAGGCTAAAAAAGGGACTTGCTTCAAAAAGCAGCCCTAAGTTGTTGTTAATCCAGAAAGACAAGGAGAGAACATGATTATCAAACGAGGCATCGCAGTGAGTCACAGTGGAGCGATGGAATGGGGAGTCGGCAAGGTGGTGGGGGTGAACGACCTCAAGGCGACCATCCAGTTCAGCGATGGCATCATCAGGAAGATCGCCTCCTCCCATTACACGATCCTGCAGCCGGCCGATTCGGCAGCCTTCGTGCCGATTCCCGACGACGTTCCGGTTATAAAGATTAGGCGGGCGCCCACGAAGAGGGTAAAAAAGGTGAAACAATCGGAAATGTGAGGTATGGAGCCGCGGCTGCTCGCCTGGCGACAATCAACGCCGGCCACGGTCGCGGCGCACGGCACCGATGCAGATGAGGAGCGTGCCGATTATGCCGGCGACAACCATTCCTTCGCCAAGCAGATGATGCCAGGCACTCTGCGGCGGAGCAATCGCCAACATTGCGCCGCCAATCACGAGGGCCGCAGCAGCAATGGCACCGGTGAGCCGTTCGAGGTTGCGACTGACGCGGCCTCCCAGGGCCTCCACCTCCGGAGCCTGCAGTCGGCCCAGATTGCCTTCGGCAAAACGGCGGAGGACGCGACGCGTGTCGCCGGGCGCATCACTTATCAGGCGTTCCAGTTCGCGCGCCAGCTTGCCGGTCTTCTCCTTTACCCGCTCCAGCGAGAAATGCTTCGCGGTCAGGCGCGAGATCTCTTCGCGAAATGATGCCAGGTAGTCATGGTCCGGGTCGAGTTGGCGTATCATCGACTCCAGGATGACGAACGCCCGCGTCAGGAGGAAAAACTCGCCGGGGTTATGGACCCCGTGCCGGCTTCCGGCGCGCAGCAGCGAATCGAAGGCATCCCCGACCGAAACCTCCGCCAGGTCGCTCCGGTGGATTTCATAGAGCACGGCCTTTATATCCAGAAGCAGCGCCGCACGGTTGACCCTCTCGCTCCCCGGCGCCATTTCGAGGTACGCTTCGGTCGCTCCACGGGCATCTCCCTTGACAACCGCTTCGAGCAGAAGTGTCAGCGAATCGCGCATCGGCTCGTCGAGTTCGCCCGTCATCCCGAAGTCGAGCAGGGACAACCGCCCATCGGGAAGAACCAACACGTTGCCGGAATGCGGGTCGGCGTGAAACAACCCTTCCTCGAAGATAGTCTGCAGCATCAGCCGAACCAGGGTGTTGATCAACTGCGGCATCGCTTCCGGGTGCGTCCCTGCGTAGGAATCCACCCGCTCACCGGCCGAAAACTCCATGGTGAGGACATTTCCGCTCGAACACTCCGCCACGACATCAGGAATCCAGAGGCCGGGGACATCTGCCAGTGCGGTGCGAAAGAGCACAATGGAACGCGCTTCGCGGCTGAAGTCGGTCTCACGATTCAGGCTGTTGGCAAATTCACGCACCAGCACCGGGAGGTCAAGCGCGAGCAGCCGCGGGAAAAGACGTTCCCCCAGCGCAACCAGATAGGTCAAAGCGGAGATATCCGTGGCGATCATCGCTTCAAGATCGGGCCGCTGCACCTTCACGGCCACGCGACGCCCGTCCAGCAGGGTCGCCTCATGGACCTGGGCGATGGTGGCGGCGCCGAGCGGCATTTCGTTGAACGAAGCGAACACGGTCGTCAACGGGACACCCAGTTCGGCTTCGACCGTCGCGCGTACCGCGTCTATCCCCAGGGCCGGCAACTGATCTTGCAGCAACTCCAGTTCAGCAATGTAGGCGTCCGGCAGCAGGTCGCGCCGCATCGCCAGCACCTGTCCGAATTTGAGAAAGGTCAGCCCCAGTTCCTCGAAGGTTTCCCGCACCTCTTTCGGCGGCGGCCAATGGCTCTTGCCGCGCAGGGCGCCCAGGAACTTGTGTCGGGCAAGCACGCGCAGGATTTGCATGAGCCTGGGTGCCGCCTGCAGCAGGCTGCTTTTCTCCGGGTCGATCAGTACCGCCATGCGCTCCTCCCAACTGTCATGCGGCCACTATCCTCAGTATTCGTCGAGATTGCTGAATTCGCCCCAGGCAAGGTAAGTCTTCGGCGACTCCACGAAGGAGTAGATGTTCTCGACAATGCTCAGGTGCTTCCGCTCCTCGGCGGCGATCATGAGCAGTACCTTACGCGCGCCCTCATCCTTCGCCTGTGCGGCCAGTTCCTCGTAGAACCTGGCACCCTCCTCCTCTTCCTTCACCACATGTTTGTACGCGTCGGGGTCTTCCTTCAGTTCGGCCATGAGGTCACGTTTTGCCAGGAGAGGTTTGAACAGGCATGCCGCCTCCTGCAACGCCTTGAACTCGGCCTTCTGGGGATCGACACTTCCTTTTATCTCCACCAGGGCATCGTGGTGTTCCTGCTCGGCTGCCGCCAGCATGGAGAAGAGATTCTTCAACTCGGGAACAACGGCGGCAGCCGCAAGTTTTTCGTAGTAGACCCTCGCGTCCTCTTCCATCTTGATGGCACAATCGAAAACATTCATGGTGATCTCCTTTGACAGCATGCGCGTTGGCATCTTTAATTAATTATATCATATTTTATCAATATTATTCCGGGCTCAAAGCGGGCGTGCATCTCGGATTTGTAACGCCGCCGGCGCTCTTTTCCCTGATCCAGGTCGCCATGCTGCTCGCCTGCCTGCGACGGTGAAAGGGATGAAGAGGTTGTTTTTCGGTCGTTTTGCCGTAGAGTGACGTACATGGATCGAGTGCCTGTAGGGGTGGGGGCTCTCCAAAGTGGAGATTAGATGAATAACGAGCACCGCTTCAATCTCTTCACCTGCCTGCCGGGGATGGCTATGGCGCCGGTAGGGACAGTGCTGCTGCTGGTTGCGGCCGCGCACCAGGGGGATCCCTGGAAGATGACGAGCTTCGCCATTTACGGCGCCACCCTGATTATTCTCTACACCATTACCACCCTCTATCATGCCCTCCAAGGAAGGGCACAACTTGTCCTGCGCGAGTTCGACCATTACGCCATCTATCTCCTGATCGCCGGGACCTATACCCCCTTCTGCCTGGTCACGTTACGCGGAGGGTTGGGGTGGACGCTGCTCGGTCTTGTCTGGGGGCTTGCCGTCGTTGGCATTGTCGTGGAACTGCGGCCAGTCGGTACGCGGCGCATTCTCCCGGTAGCGATCTATGTGGCCATGGGATGGATGATCGTGTTCGCCGTGCGCCCCATGCTGCAGGCTTTACCCTGGCAGGGTGTGGCCCTGCTGCTGGCGGGCGGTCTGTTCTATACGGGGGGGATCGTTTTCTACACCCTCGACAAGCGGTTCGCCTGGGCACATGGGGTCTGGCATCTCTTCGTGCTGACGGGGAGCATCAGCCACTACCTGGCTGTGTTGAAGTATGTTGCCCGAACGGGTCGTTGAATGACGACAACCCGATGCCCTCTTGATTACCTGGTGATTAACAAAGCAGCTGTTATACTTACGTATCATGAGAAAGCGAACAAGCTCCTTAAGGCTGAGGCTCGACGCATCAAGATAACAGGGGCTGTTTTCCCCTGACGGCCTCCGGCTGTTATCCGGATTAGAGGGTCAGCAATGGGAAACGACAAAGAAAAGAGCCTGTCAACAGCCGCCACCGAACTGCGCCGCCATGCGGAAGCGCAGTTGCGTTCGAAAACGGCTAGCGTGCATGCTCCCCGCACCACGGAAGAGATGCATCGGCTCGTCCATGAACTTGAGGTCCACCAGATCGAACTGGAAATGCAGAACGCGGAGCTGCACCAGACCAGGGACCTGGTGGAAGCAGCACTGGAAAAGTACACCGATCTCTACGACTTCGCCCCGGTCGGCTATTTTACCCTTGATCGCAGCGGTATTATCATTGCCGTGAACCTTACCGGCGCCGGCATCCTCGGGATAGAGCGCACCCTGCTGATTGGCCGGCGTTTCGGAAGATTCGTTGCCAATGAAGCCCGACCGCACGCCACCGAATTTCTCGAAAAGGTGTTTGCGAGCCAGAACAAAGAATTTTCCGAGATAACGCTCACGGCAGAGGGAAATTTACCGCGCTTTGTGCAGATCGAGGCCATTGCCTCCGGATCGGGTCAGGAATGCCACGTTGCGGTCATAGATATTACCGAACGCAAGCGGGTGGATGCTGAAATCCAAAGGTTTGCCTCATTTCCGCTAATGAATCCGAATCCAGTCCTAGAGCTGGATGCAAACGGCCAAATGACTTTCTGCAACCCGGCAGCGAAACGAATTCTGGAAAATTCAGGGTACGATAATGGCATCAATCCACTCATCCCCCAAGACATACAGAGAATTCTCCAGGACCTGCAAGATAATAAAGCTGATCAATTCTTCCGGGAAATAGAAATAGACGAGCGTTTTTTCGAGGAGCTGATTTACGTAGCACCGCAATTTCAGACTGTGCGCATCTATACGATGGATATTTCTCTACGGAAGCAGGCGGAAAAGGTGATCGAAAGACTGAACACCGACCTGGCGACTCGAGCAGCCGAACTGGAGGCCGCCAACCGGGAACTCGAGGCGTTCAATTACACGGTTGCCCACGACCTGCGCAAACCGCTGACGGTGGTCAACGGTTACTGTCAGGCACTTCGGGAACTGTGCGGCGACAAGCTCGACGAACAGTGCAACGGGTATCTCCGGGAGGCCTACGACGGCACCTGGCGCATGAACCGGCTCATCGACGCCCTGCTCGACTTCTCCCGCCTGGGCCACGTCGAACCGCGCCGGGAGCCGGTCAATCTTTCCACTCTGGCGCATGAGGTGGCTGCGGAACTGAAGCTGGCCGAGCCGGAGCGCCGGGTCACGTTCCAGGTCGCCGACAAGGTCAGTGCCGACGGGGATGCGAGCCTCTTGCGGATGGTGCTGGCCAACCTCCTCGGCAATGCCTGGAAATACACCGGTACGCAGGATGAAGGGATCATCGAGTTCGGGACAACGGAGGTCAATGGCAGGCCTACCTATTTCGTCCGCGACAATGGGGCCGGGTTCGACATGGCAGACGCGGACAAGCTTTTTATCCCGTTTCAGCGCCTTCCCGGTGCCGAAGAATGCAGAGGCTTCGGCATCGGCCTGGCCACGGTGGAGCGGATCATCCGGCGCCACGGCGGGAAGGTGTGGGCCGAGGGAGTGCTCGACAAGGGGGCGTGCTTCTGGTTCACCCTTTCAACGGACTGAGCTTCAAACCGAGCATGAAGATCGGAGGAACAGACCATGAAGATCCTGATAGCGGAAGATGAACCTGTTTTTCGCAAACTCCTGGAAGAGACGCTGGTCAGGTGGGGGTACGAGGTGGTCGCCACCAATGACGGCAACGAAGCCTGGCAGGCCCTGCAGGCCGAGGACGCCCCGCGGCTGGCCATTCTCGACTGGCTGATGCCGGGCATGGACGGTCCGGAATTATGCCGGGCGGTCAGGAAACAAGAGAAGCCCTACATCTACATAATTCTCCTGACATCACAGCAGAAGGACGAAGACCTGGTTATCGGCATGGAGGCGGGAGCGGACGATTACCTTACCAAGCCGTTCAAGACCAACGAACTGAAGGTTCGCCTCAATGCCGGAAGGCGGATAATCAAGCTGCAGAACGAGCTCGCAGCCCACGCCGCCGAACTGGAGGTGGTCAACAGTGACCTGGAGTCGTTCAGCTACACCGTCTCCAACGACCTGCTCAAGTCGCTGATCACGATCGGGGATTATGCGCGGACGATCCAGGATTTCTCCTGTAAGGATGACGACGAACAATGCAAAAGCAATGCGAAACGGATCTACGACAAGACCAGGCACTTGGCACTGCTCATCGGCATCATGCACGATTATTTCAGGCCGATGAGGACTGATCTCCATCGGGAAACCCTGGACCTGAGCGACATTGCCCGCAAAACGGCAGAGAAATTCCGGCTGACGAACCCCGATCGCCGGGTCACCTTCCTTATTGCCGATGGCATCAGGGTAAATGCGGACCGGGACTTGCTGCAGAGGGCTCTGAACAACCTCATCGGCAACGCCTGGAAGCATACCGGCAAGCGCGAAGACGCGGTCATCGAATTCGGATTGACAGATGTCGAAGGGATGTCGGCCTGTTTCGTGCGGGATAACGGAGCCGGCTTCGATATGGCGCATGCAGACAGGCTGTTCAAGCCATTCCGGCCATTGCCCGGTACGGAGGAATACGCGGCGGATGGCATCGGCCTGGCCACCGTGGAGAGGATCATCCGGCGCCATGGCGGCAAGGTGTGGGCTGAAGGGGGGCCGGACAAGGGGGCGTGCTTCTACTTTACCTTGCCGGAACTGGCGCACGCCGCTCCTGAGCCCCCTTTAGGGTAAAGAGGATATTGCCTCCAAATTAGACTCCAAACGACCGGCGAGCGAGCCGGGGGCATTTTCATGACCGTGGGGAGAAGCGCATGGCAATGATCGACCCGGATAACAGCAGCCTGCTGCGTTCGGCGCCGCGGCTGATGCACATTCTGCGCGTTCTTGTCCGGCACAAGTTTCTGGGGGCACTGCGCGGCCGGAATCATTGGCCACCACCGAAAGAGGTGCGGGAAACCTTCGAAGAGCTGGGGCTCACCTTTCTCAAGCTCGGACAAGTCCTCGCGTTGCGGCGCGACCTGCTGCCGGATGAGTACATCGACGAACTGGAGCAGTTGCTCGACCAGTTGCCGGCGCTTGGCTTTGATGCAGTGCGGGCAACAGTTGAAGGAGAACTGGGCGCGCCATTAACGGAGCTGTTCTCGTCATTCAGCGAAGCACCGCTGGCCGCCGCCACCATCGCCCAGGTGCACGAGGCGACGACCCGGGACGGACGACATGTGGTCGTGAAGGTGCAGCGACCCGGCCTAGAAACGATGATCGCCACCGACATCGCCGCATTGAACTACCTGGTAGTGCTGGGGGAAAGCCTCTTCCCTCGCCTTCGTGCGCTCGACCTCGCCATTCTGGTGCAGGAATTCGCCGACAGCCTGAGCCGGGAAACCGATTTCCAACAGGAAGGGCGTTCCATAGCGCGCTCTCGTGACGCACTGGTTGATATTTCCGACCTGTGGATCCCAGATGTGGTAGCGGACTATTCGAGAGGGACCGTGCTTACGCTGGAGTTTGCGGCCGGAGAGCGGGTGGATCTTTATGCCAGTAAACACCCGGAGGCAATGCCGAAGGCGATCGGTACACTGGTCAAGGTGATGCTGCAAACGATCTTCGAAGAAGGATTGTTTCACGCCGACCCACATCCCGGCAATGTCCTTATCCTGCCTGACGGGCGGCTGTGTCTGCTCGATTACGGAATGACGGGCGAGCTTGACGAGCCGACGCGCGAATCGCTGACGCTCCTGCTCGAAGCAGTCGTCAACAAAGATACGCGGGCCGCCACCGACGCGTATCTCGAAATGACCACGGCGAGCGAAAAAGTCAACCGTCCGGCACTGATGGTGGACATGAAGGTGGTGCTCCGGGAGATTCACCGCCAAGACCTGGCGGAGGTTTCAGTTGGTGATGCGTTCACATCTCTGCTGCGCGCTGGAAGCAGGCACGGAGTCCACAATCCCGGCGAGTTTTTCCTCCTGACGCGCGCGTTCGTCATCCTGGAATCCATGATGCGCCGACTCGACCCGCAGTTTGACTTCATGGGAGCGTTTCGCGAAGAGATCACGCGTCTGACTGCGCAACACTTCTCAGTGGAGCGGATAAAATCCAAGACCAGCAAGCTTGCACGCGAACTGGAGCGGTTGATATTTGATACGCCAGGCGACGCTCGTCGCGTTTTCCGACGTATTGCCGAAGGCAATCTGGGCCGACTGCAGGCCCCGGCGGTGGAGGCCCTGGGCGGCCGCGTCAGCCGCAACCTCAAACGACTCACCGATGCAATCGCAGCTGCCGCGCTCCTGATTGGCGGCTCTATGCTGGTGAATGCTCAACGAGACACCGGCTGGCATCATTATTTCGGCGAAGCATTGGTTGGCGTCGGGGTTTTCTGCACTCTTCTCGTGGGCATCTCTACGTTACGCCGCGACCGGGGCCGCGGCCGAGGCCGGCGGTGACCTGCACGCGGTTCATGGAACAAGAGAATCTGAAATCCAGCATTGTCGGAGGGATGCTCCATGCGAATACTCATAGCGGAAGATGACCCGAGTTTTCGGCGCCTCCTGGAAGAGAGGCTGACCATGTGGGGCTACGATGTCACCGTTGCCGAGGACGGCGATGCGGCGCTGCAGATTCTGGAATCCGATGCAGCACCGAGACTTGCCATTCTCGACTGGATGATGCCGGGCATGAGTGGGGTGGAGGTGTGCCGGAACGTCAGGGAAAAGGTGAATGATTCCTATACGTACATACTTCTTTTGACTTCCCAGCAGCGGGACGAAGATCTGGTTACCGGTATGGAAGCCGGCGCAGACGATTACATTACCAAGCCATTCAAGCACAACGAGTTGCGGCTGCGCCTGCGGGCCGGAAGGCGCATCATCGAACTGCAGAACGAACTGCTTGCGGCCCGTGATACCTTTCGGACGAGAGCCTCCCACGACTCCCTCACCGGCCTGTGGAACCACGAGGAAATCCTCAATATCCTGGCACAGGAACTGGCAAGGGCCGAACGGGAAGGGAAAAGCGTGGGCGTGATCATGGCCGACATCGACTTCTTCAAAAAGATCAATGATACCTACTACCTATTAACATTTAAAAGTTCGGATAAAGCCTCTTCAGCTTGATCCGGGCATCAGTTGTTGTAAATTGCCAGTCAATCTTATTGGTACAGTTATTTCGGTCTTTTTCCCATGCAGTCACTTCGGCCTGCATTGTTGCCATATCAGGGATCCGGCGATCAAGGCACTGCCCCTTAAGCACGCTGAGTTCAATCTCGGCCATATTCAGCCAACTGCCGTGCTTGGGCGTGTAATGTATATCAAGTCGTTCAGCCAGTCTTCTGGCTTCTTGAGGTTCAAACGTTTCGTAGAGAGAGGCAATGCTGTGGGTATTCAGGTTATCCATAACCAGACGCACTTTAAT
>NZ_VLLN01000009.1 GCF_007830735.1 Geobacter argillaceus | reverse complement strand
GCCTACAAAAGCGCCGGGGTCTACGGCATCGCCGTCGCCGCCGTCTCCATGCTCTCCCTTACCGGCATTGTCGTTGCCATGGACGCCTACGGCCCGATCACCGACAACGCCGGCGGCATCGCGGAAATGGCCGAACTGGACGACTCGGTCCGGGCCGTCACCGACCCGCTGGACGCGGTCGGCAACACCACCAAGGCCGTCACCAAGGGATACGCCATCGGCTCCGCCGGCCTGGCTGCGGTCATCCTCTTCACCTCCTACGTGGACGAACTGAAACTGGCCGGCCAGCAGATCGAATTCTCCCTGTCCGACCCGTACATCATCGTCGGCCTCTTCCTCGGCGGCATGCTGCCGTACTACTTTGCCGCTCTCTGCATGGAAGCGGTCGGCAAAGCCGGCGGCTCGGTCGTTGAAGAAGTCCGCCGCCAGTTCCGTGAGATCAAGGGAATCATGGAAGGGACCGGCAAGCCCGACTACGCCGCCTGCGTCGACATCGTCACCAAAACCGCCCTGAAGGAAATGGTCATCCCCGGCATCATCCCGATCGCGGCCCCGATCATCATCGGCTTCACCCTGGGACCCAAGGCCCTGGGCGGGGTGATCGTCGGGACCATCGTCACCGGCATCTTTGTCGCCATCTCCATGACCACCGGCGGCGGGGCCTGGGACAATGCCAAGAAATACATCGAAGACGGCCACCATGGCGGCAAGGGTGGTGACGCCCACAAGGCGGCCGTCACCGGCGACACCGTTGGCGACCCGTACAAGGACACCGCCGGGCCGGCAGTCAACCCGATGATCAAGATCATCAACATCGTCTCGCTCCTGATCGTGCCGCTTCTGGGCAGAATGGGGTAGGGGTCTGTAGCGGATAGCTCCAACCGGCGAATTCAGGGCTGAAATTATCGGGGGAATGGGTACCTTTTTTGAGGCTGCCTGTTCTCCCGATTTTTTTTGTTGAAATTTTCTGCGGTTCTCGGTCAGACGCGTTCATGGTCATTGAAATGGTATGTCTAATGTCGATGCAATGACCACGGTGGCGATCTCATCCTGAAAAATGCCGGCAGACAGAGGATGTGTCGGTTCTGCCCGTGATATGATCAGATTAAATCAATTCAATTTTAATCTTTATTGCCCGATATATACACGTATCCCACAACAGGGAGGGTGCCAGTCATGTCCGTGAGCCTGAAGTCGAAGATTACTATCCCCGTCTTTTTTCTGATATTTGCTGGATTCGTCGGGTTGGCTGCATTGGCTTACGTCTGTTTTACAGGCGAATTCAAGTCCGAGATGGCCAAGCAGCAGTTGGGGCTGATCGCTGCACTTGGCCAGCAACTCGACGACAAGCTCGCACTAGCCCAACGCCAGCTTGTTTCTGTGGCGTCGGACATTAATCCGCAGGATCTCCTCCAACCGGAACGACTGCAAAAAATTCTCGACAACAAGAAAGAAACTCGCATTTTTTTTGATGCCGGATTCCGCGTGGTCGACCGTAAGGGTCGACTCCTGGCCGGAAGTCCACGCAGCTACGAAAGCCTTGGCAGGACCTGCCCAGCCGAGGAATATGTGAGCAAAACGTTCAGGACCGGCTCGCCCGCCATCTCGACACCGTATCGGATATCCCTGCCCGGAGAATTCCCGGTTGTCTCCTTCACGGCACCGATCAAGGCCGGAGACGGTACGGTCGTTGCCGTCATCTCCGGCCGAATGCGGCTTACCGAGGATTCCTTCATCACTAAAATCAACCGGCTCAAGATCGGCGATCATGGTTACTTTTCATTGATCACCGAGGGGCGGGTCATAGTGACACATCCGGACAGTTCTTACGTTCTCAAGACGGTCCGGCCAGGGCTGAATAGGGCGGTTGACCGTGCCATCGCTGGATTCGAAGGGATCACTGAATCTCCGAATTTAAGCGGAGTGGACGGCTTTGCCATGTTCAAGCATCTGAAGAACGTTGATTGGATACTGGCAGCTCACTACCCACGTTCCGAGGTGTACGGGCCGATAATGAAGATTCGGACGAAACTGATTGTTGCGATTGCCTTGATAGATCTTATTCTGGCCACAGTGATCTGGTTGGTTATGGCGCGCATCACGGCACCACTGATCCGTTTTACCCGGCATGTTGCAAGTCTCCCCGGCAAGGTGGGGGAAGATAAGTACTTCAGAGACGCTGCCGCTGACGAGATCGGAACCCTGGCCGAGACCTTTAACGCCATGGTGGGTGAGTTGGAAAGGCAACAGATGGAACTCCAGACCCAGAAGAACTTCGCGGAAAAACTGATCAGCAATGCTACCGCGCCTATCTTCGTGCTCGACTCCCTTCACCGGATTGTCTTCTGGAACAAGGCATGCGAGAAACTTACGGGATTCATGGCCGAAGCTATGATCGGTACCGAGCGGCAGTGGGAGCCGTTTTACAGTCAGAGGCGCCCTACCCTTGCTGACGTCATCATTAGTCATGATCAAGAAAAACTTCCGGAACTCTACGACAAATCGTCTCCTTCCACCCTTGCCAAGGAGGGGCTGCAGTCCGAAGGGTGGTACTCCGGTCTCGGGGGAAAGGATCGCTATATCTTCTTCGAAGCCGCGCCCATCAGGAATGCCGATGACGCATTGGTGGCGGTCATCGAAACGCTTCAGGACATCACCGAGCGGAAAATCGCCGAAGATAACGTGATTCTCTTAAAGGATTTCTACCTCAGCCTGTTCGAGGAGTTTCCCGCGTTCATCTGGCGTGCCGGTACCGATGCCAAATGCAACTATCTTAACAAGACCTGGCTCGATTTTACCGGCCGCACACTGGAGCAGGACCTGGGGGACGGCTGGGCCGAGGGGGTGCACCCCGAGGACCGTGACTATTGTCTCGCTACCTACCTCGAAGCCTCCGAGGCCAGACGTCCGTTCCGGATGGAGTACCGACTCCGCCGCTGGGATGGGGTGTACCGCTGGGTCGTAAACTTCGGCCGGCCCTTCAATGACTTCGACGGTGTCTTTGCCGGGTATATAGGCAGCTGCTACGATATCACCGAAAGCAGGGAGGCCGAAGAAAGTCTGCGCAAGCTTTCCCGTGCCGTCGAGCAGAGCCCTGCTTCCATAGTTATAACCGATGTCAGAGGTGGTATAGAATATGTCAACCCCAAGTTCACACAATTGACCGGCTACGAGTTCGAAGAGGTGCAGGGGAAGAACCCGCGGATCATGAAGTCCGACGCCAACCCGCCAGAGGTGTACGAGGAGTTATGGAGGGCAATTACCTCGGGACGGGAGTGGCGGGGGGAACTCCTCAACAGGAAAAAAAGCGGTGAGCGCTACTGGGAGAACGTCACCATCGCCCCCGTGTCCGACACGGATGGTGTCATTACACATTTTCTGGCGATCAAGGAGGACATCACCGCCCGCAAGGAGGCTGAGGAGGCGCTACGTCAGAGTCGTGAGAAACTCGAGAAGCACCACGAGCAGTTGAGCGACCTCTTCCTCCAGGTGCAGCAGGGGAAAAGGGAGTGGGAGCAGACCCTCGATTGCATCAGCGATTTGGTCATCCTTGTTGATGAGGCGGAAAGGGTACGCCGATGTAACCTGGCAGTGGTCGAGCTTGTCGGTAAGCCGTTCGACGATATTCTCGGTACTGACTGGCGGACGCTGTTGCTCGCCCCCGATATTGAGACAAGAGGGCGAACACAATGGAGCATGCAGTTCTACCACAGTCAGAGCGAGAAATGGTTTTACCTCACCTATTACCCCATCAAAGATGACGACATTTCCGGTGCGGTTATTACATTTCACGATTTCACGGAGTTGAAGAGAGCGTCCGAAGCGCTGGAGACGGCTCTAAAGGAGTTGAAGGAGGCCCACTCCCAGATGCTCCAGAAGGAAAAGATGGCTTCCATCGGGCAACTGGCCGCCGGTGTTGCCCATGAGATCAACAATCCCATCGGTTTCGTCAACAGCAACCTCGGTACCCTGGATAAGTATGTGGGGCGGATGATCGAGTTCATCCAGGCCCAGGGGGAAGCGCTTTCCTCTTCTGCTTCGCAGGAGGTAGGGGAGGTGATTGCCAGCCAGCGAAAAAAGCTGAAGCTCGACTATATTATTGAGGATAGCCGCAAGCTGATTCAGGAATCTCTTGACGGCACCGACCGGGTCAGGAAGATTGTCCAGAACCTGAAGAGCTTTTCCAGGGTGGATGAATCCGAATACAAGCGTGAAAATCTCAATAATTGCCTGGAAAGTACCCTCAATATTGTCTGGAACGAACTGAAGTACAAGGCAACCGTGGAGCGGGAGTATGGCGAACTACCCGAGACCAGATGCTATCCACAGCAACTGAATCAGGTTTTTATGAACCTTCTCGTTAACGCGGCGCACGCTATAGAAAGCCAAGGTACGATAACCATCCGCAGTTGGGCCGAAGGCGCGGACATTTTCATCGCTATCAGCGATACGGGAAGCGGTATTCCCGACGAACTCCACAGTCGGATATTCGAGCCGTTTTTTACCACCAAGGAGGTCGGAAAAGGGACCGGCCTGGGGCTCTCCATATCGTACGATATCGTCAAGAAGCATGGGGGAGAGATACTGCTGGAAAGTGTTGTGGGTGAAGGGACGACGTTTACCGTGCGTCTACCGGTAACCGATTGAGGGGTGCTATGGACGAGCAGGTACGCATTCTCTGTGTGGACGATGAGGCCAACGTATTGCGGTCACTGGAGCGGATATTTCTGGACGATGATTTCGAGATCTACACCGCGACTTCGGGTGATGAGGGGCTCAAACTGCTGGCGACTGCTCCGGAGACCCAGGTGGTCATTTCCGACTACCGGATGCCGGGCATGACCGGTGTCGAGTTCCTGCGGGAGGTCTGCAGCCGCTGGCCGGACACCGTGCGCATCGTGCTGTCCGGGTATGCCGACACCGCCGCCATTGTAGAGGCGATCAACGAGGGACAGATTTACAAGTTCATCCCGAAACCGTGGAACGACGACGAACTCAGGATCACCATCATCAAGGCAGTGGAGACCTACTTTCTCCACAAGCGAAACCAGGAACTTGCCTCGAAGCTTGCCGAGTCTAACGAAGAGCTCCAAATCCTGAACGAGAATCTGGAACGGATCGTGACTGATCGTACCGCGGAGCTGATCCTGCAAAACAAGGCCCTGGTGCATACCCGGAATATCCTGCAGATGTTGCCGGTTGGGGTCGTTTGTGTGGTCCCGGACGGGGTGATCGTTCAGTGCAACGAATTTGCAGCCTGCATTATCGGTAAAGAATGCGAGATGATCCTCAGAGAGAAGGTGGTTGAAGTATTGCCCCAGCCGTTCACCGATTTCATCACCCGGCTCTTCGAGCAGGAAAGCCTGTCCGATGTGGTGGTTCTGAACGGCGAGAATCTGTTGCTCAAAGGGGTGCATGTCCAGGCAGAAGGGCAGGAAGCGGTGGTGGTGGCATTTGTGTCAGCAGATGTCAATGAAATGCAGAGGAGGTAGTGTTACATGTTGGAAACTGGTGACGCGAAAGTGCTGTTTGTCGACGACGAGGAGCATATACTCAATTCCATCCGCAGGGTGTTCGACGATAGTGAACTGACTCTCCTGTACACCAGTAGTCCCCTGCAGGCGATCGAGATCTGCCGCTCCGAAGATATTTGTGTCATCGTCTCGGACAACATGATGCCTGATATGGGTGGAATAGACCTACTGGCCCGGCTCAAGGCGGAGTCTCCCCAAACGGTGAAGGTGCTGATGACCGGTTATGCCGACCTCACCATTGCCCTCCAGGCCATCAACAGCGGCGAAGTCTTTCGCTTCCTGGTGAAACCGTGGGAAAACGAGCTGCTGGTACAGACGGTGAGCGAATCTCTGGCGCGTTACCGTGTTCTCTCCGCCCTGCGGCGGGAGGACGAGGTGATCCTCCGCTCACTGGCCCAGACTATTGAACTCAAGGATCACTACACCCGCGGCCACTGCGACCGGGTAGCCACCTATGCGACCGGGATCGCAAAGGAGTTGGGGATGCCGGCGACCCGGCTCAGAGAGATCCGTTATGGCGGCTGGCTCCACGACTGCGGCAAGATCGGCGTGCCCGAGGAAATTCTCAACTTCAACGGCATATTGACGGAAAAGGAGTTCGAAACGATACGCAAGCATCCGGACTGGGGTGCGGAGGTTGCCCGGCAGGCCCAACTGCCGGAGGTCGTAGTCAATATCATCCGGTACCATCATGAACGCTTTGACGGCAGTGGATATCCCTGCGGACTGGCCGGCGGTCAGATTCCCCAAGAGGCACGCATCGTGGCGGTCGCCGATGTCTTTGATGCCCTTACCACCGACCGCCCTTACCGCAAAGGGTGTTCCTTGCGCAAAGGACTTTCCGTGCTTGAATCGTTGCAGGGTGTTGTGCTAGATCCTGAGCTGGTACCCCTGTTCAGGCACATTGTTGTTCGGGACTGCGGCAGAGAAGCTGCGGGCAATGAAGAGGAGTCATGCCATGTCTGAAGCGGTTGATGTGCAGTTGGATAAGGTTCTGTTCGTTGACGATGAGGAGAGTATTCTCCGTTCTCTCAACAGACTGTTTATGGACGAGGAGTTCCTGGTCCTTACCGCAAACTCGGGCGAAAAGGGGTTGACCGTGCTGCGGGAGACCGGAGGGGTCGGGGTGATCGTCTCCGACCAGCGGATGCCGGGGATGAGCGGTGTGGAGTTCCTGAGCAGGTCAAGGGAGAGAGCTCCAGATGCGCTTCGGATCGTCCTGACCGGCTACGCCGACATCAATGCGACCGTAGAGGCCATCAACAAAGGGGGAGCCTACCGTTACATCACCAAGCCGTGGAACGATGAGGATCTCCTCCAGACCATACGGGATGCGGTTCGCCAGTACCGGTTGATGCTGGAGAACAGGCGGCTCAACGTCCTGGTCCAGAAACAGAACGAGGAACTCCAGGAGTGGAACACCAACCTGAAGGGACGTGTTCTGGAACAGACTGCTACCATCCGCAAACAGAACGAGGACCTCTCGGCAAAGAACGAACGGATTGGAGAGAACTTCCGGAAGGTATTGGAAGCATTTTCCCGGTTGGTGGAGCTCTGTAGTGCGCGATTAAAAAGTCATGCCAAAAACGTTGCCGAACTGTCGGTCAATGTGGCCCGCGAACTCAATCTGCCGGAGAAGGATATCGAAACGATCCATGCGGCGGCGCTCCTTCACGACATAGGCAAGATAGGCATCCCTGAGGCAATTCTCGAAAAGAGCCTCATAGAGTTGACCGAGAGCGAGCGGCTGATCTATCTGCAACATGCAGTACGCGGACAGAGCGCTATTGACGTGGTCGAGGACCTGCGGGCAGCCGGTCTGCTGATCCGTCATCACCACGAGCGTTACGATGGCAAGGGGTTCCCCGACGGCCTCACCGGTGAGGCGATACCGATCGGCGCGCGGATCATTGCCTTTGCCGACTATTTGGACCATGAATTCGGCAACCAGCGGGGGGGGGTAACGGTTGATGTCGTATTCGGCAAGATTTCGCTTCACCTCGGATTCCTGCTGGACCCGTCCCTGGTGGGCCACTTTAAGCGTTTTGCCCGTTATCACTATTTTTCCCACCCTACTAGGCCGGAAGGAGGTACCCACCAGGGATCCATGGAACTGGAGCTTCCGCCCGGCAAGCTCACGGAAGGTCTCATCGTCTCCCGCGACGTATTCAGCGGCACCGGTCTGTTGCTTATGCGCAGCGGCACGGTGCTGGACGATGCCAAGATCGTGTCGCTCCGGCGCTATTACCAGATCGATCCGCCCGCAAACGGGGTGTTCGTCATCAACGTGACAGGAATGGTCATGTGATCGAATTCGACGAAGCACAAAATCGGATGATTCTGAAACTGGTTTATTACGGGCCGGCCATGTCGGGCAAGACTACCAACCTCCTGCGCCTTCACGATCTGCTGACGGTGGAGGGGAGAGGGGAGTTGATGGTGCTGGATACGACCGACGATCGGACGATTTTTTTCGATCTGCTGCCGTTTTTCCTCTTGGCGCCGAGCGGGTTGAAGATCAAGGTGAAGATCTACACCGTTCCCGGTCAGGTGAAGCACGACGCCACCCGCAAAGCGGTACTGCAAAGGGCCGACGGTGTTGTGTTCGTGGCCGATTCCCGGGCAAAGGAGACGGCCAATAACGCTGCCAGCTTCGAGAACCTGGAACGGAACCTGGCACTGGTCGGTCTCGATATCGACCGGCTGCCGCTGGTCATCCAGTTCAACAAGCGGGACCTGCCCGATATCGTAGCCGAGGCCGATCTCCTGAAGACCTGGGGGCCGACAGGAATTCCGATTTTTATGGCCTCCGCCCTACAGGGGACCGGGGTGACGGAAACGCTTACCAAACTTGCAGTGCTGGTCTACGTGCATATCGACGATCGTTTTCATCTGGCCACAAAACATGGACTTGACCAAGACGCTTTCATCGGTCAAATGATACGAGGAGTGGGGGCAGGGCATGACGTCCCAACAGGTTAGGTACACGGTTGGCGAGGAAAAGGGGCTGCTGGAGATCCTGCGGTCAGGAGATGTCGTGCCGCTCTTGCGCGAAGTGGTCCGGGCCGGCGTCGCGGAGGCGCTTCTGCTGAATGCCGCCGGTGAGCCGATCCGGGCGGAGTGTAACCCCGCTGTTGCGTCCGTAGTAACGGCGACCCGTGTCCTCCGTCTGGAGGGGGAACCGGTCGGGACACTGGTGGTTTCAGGCCGGGAGGGTGATGAAGAGCGTCTTGACGGGCTGGCCGGGCTGCTCTGGGTTGCCATAAACACGATCCTGGCCAACAATCTCAAGCGGATGCTGACCACCGAGATGCATACGGCTGTGGTCAGCCAGTCGTATGACGATCTGCTGGCAGCCAACGAGCGGCTGACCGCTTCGGAGGCGCGCTACCGGGAACTGGCCGAGACCCTTGACTCGAAAGTGAAGGAGCGGACCGCCGAACTGGAACGTGCCCATGCCCGACTCCTCCAGCAGGAGAACATGGCCGCCATCGGCCAGCTGGCAGCCGGCGTGGCCCACGAGATCAACAACCCGCTCGGGTTCATCACCAGCAACTTGTCCACGCTACAGAAGTATGTCAGCCGTTTCGTGGCCATGCTGGAGTTTTTTCGTAACCGCGTCGCGAGTGGCATGCCGCTGGACGAAGTTTCAAGCCAGTGTGCCGTCAAGTGGAACGAGCTGAAACTGGACATGGTCCTGGCTGATATCGGAGACTTGCTGTCCGAGAGCCTGGTCGGTGCCGAGCGGGTTAGCAAGATCGTTGCCGATCTCAAGGGATTCTCCCATGTGGATGCCGAGGTCGAAGGTGATGTGGATGTCAACGAAGAGCTCGACCGCACCTTAAGCGTACTCACCCATCAGATCCCTCCTGGCACCGAGATATTCAGGGATTACGGTCTGCTCAAGCCGTACAGTTGCAGGCCAACGCTCCTTTGCCAGATTTTTCTCAATATTGTGCGAAATGCCCTGGTAGTCCGTCAGGATGGGCTGAAGCTGACTCTTGCCACTCGGCTGCATGAAGGCTGCCTGACCGTCACCATTGCCGACAACGGTCCCGGTATTCCACTTGAACTGCGGAGTCGCATCTTCGAGCCGTTCTACACGACCCGCCAAGTCGGTGCCGGTACCGGTATGGGGCTCGCTGTCGTCTACGACAGTATCAGGTCGTTGCAGGGAGAGGTGGGGGTCGATGACGCCCCCGGCGGAGGTGCCCGCTTCACGGTTACGCTGCCGTTACAAAGAAATATTGTTCGCGGGTAGTCACAGGAAGGGACATGTCAAAGTATTCCGAACTATTTAAAGCTGCCTCACCGGCAACCGATGGCGAAACGATCATGGCCGATTCTGCCGGGACCGGTGCCGAGGAAGAGCAGATTTTCTCGCTTCTTTTCGTGGACGACGAGGAAGGGGTCCTCTCGGCCATGCGACGGATCTTCATGGAAGAAAACTATGAGATACTGACGGCGGCGTCGGCGGATAAGGCGCTGAGCCTGCTGGAGGCTCAGAAGGTGCACTTGGTGGTTTCCGACCACCGGATGCCAGGGATGACTGGTGCAGAACTTCTCAAAGTCATCAAGGAGCGGTGGCCGGAGACCATCCGGATCATGCTGACCGGGTATGCCGACGTCAATTCCATCATGGGGGCAGTAAAGGACGGTGCTGTCTACAAGTTTATCACTAAGCCGTGGAACGACGAAGACCTGCGGCTGACGGTAAGCCTCGCTCTACAGCAGTACGTGCTGATGCGGGAAAACCGCAAGCTGCGCGACCTGACTCGCACGCAGCAGCAGAAGATCAGGAACTACGCAGGGATGTTCGACGAGAACCGCGGTATGATGGGAAGCATTCTGGTGAAGGAGGGGGTGCTGAAACAAGAGGACCTGGACCGGGTGCAGCGCTCCCTGAATGGAGGCGAATTCCTTAGCGACGCTGTCGTGCGTCTCGGGCTTGCCTCGGAGTCACGCATCCTCAAGGCGATGCAGAGTCACCTGAACATCGAGTACCTGGACCTGCGCGAGATCCAACTGAATCCGGCGACCGTCAGATTTCTCCCCAAGGAGCTGTGCGAAAAAAACCGCATCCTGCCGGTGAAGCTCGACAGCAGAACGCTGACGGTTGTCATGGCCGATCCGTCAGATATCTACAAGTGCGACAACATCGCCACGATGACCGGGCTCAAGGTGACAGCTCTGCTTGCGGGCAGCAGCGAGATCCTGGCACGGCTCCAGAGCTTTTACGGCGAGAATGTGGACGGAGTCGCCGAGGCCGATGATTACGCCGATCTGGAGCCACTTGATGAGATCGACATCGTCAT
The DNA here is from genome assembly GCF_007830735.1 of Geobacter argillaceus. GTDB lineage: Bacteria > Desulfobacterota > Desulfuromonadia > Geobacterales > DSM-12255 > Geomobilibacter > Geomobilibacter argillaceus. Next base: position 137,599 of record NZ_VLLN01000009.1, on the reverse strand, counting down.
CGATGATGAGGAAAGGGATGTCAATCTACAGGAACTGATCGGCTCTTCCGAAGTGCCGCCGATCATCCGCATCGTGAATGCCGTCATCACCGAGGCGATTCGCTACCGGGCCAGCGACATCCACATTGAACCGAAGACCAAGTATACCCTGGTCCGTTACCGGATCGACGGGATGCTTCACGCCAAGATCAAGGTTCCGGTCGATCTTCATCCGGCAGTTGTCTCCCGGGTGAAGATCCTGGCCAAGATGGACATCTCCGAGAGGCGCAGACCCCAGGACGGCCGGATCACGGTGAAGAGCGGCACACGCATTGTCGATATGCGGGTTTCCACCCTTCCCACCATGAACGGCGAAAAGATTGTGCTCAGATTGTTGGACAAGAGCGCATCCATCCGCAGCCTGGACGAACTGGGGGTGCTGCCCGACGATCTGCGTAAGATAGGTATCATCACCCGCAAGCCCCAGGGGGTGATCATCAGTACCGGCCCGACCGGGAGCGGTAAGACCACCATGCTTTATTCCATACTCTCTGCCATGATTGAGCAGAGCAAGAACTTCGAAACCATCGAGGAACCAGTGGAGTATTTCCTGGAGGAGGCGAACCAGGTCTCGGTCCGTGAGAAGATCGGCCTGAACTTTGCTCAGGTCCTCCGGGCCACCCTGCGACAGGACCCCGATGTCATCATGGTCGGTGAGATCCGTGATTTCGATACGGCTGATGTGGCGTTCAAGGCGGCACTAACCGGGCATATGGTACTCTCCACGCTGCACACCAACAGTTCCGTTGCCTCTATCACCAGGCTCATGGATATGGAGATCAAACCGTACATACTGGCGTCCGCCCTTGAGGGGATCATGGCCCAGCGCCTGGTACGGAAGGTATGCACCCATTGTCGAGAGCCGATTGAGCCCGATGCCGAACTGCTCAGGCTGCTGCGGGTCCCGGCCGGGTTTTTCGCCAGCCCTCTGTTGCGAGGCAAGGGGTGTGACAAGTGCAACCATACCGGCTACTATGGGCGACTCGGTATCTTTGAGCTTTTTCTTATGAATGACGACTATCGCCAGTTCATCAGCAGTTCCTATCGCGAATCCGAACTGCTGGAGATGGCTCGGGCCGATGGTATGCGGACCCTGATCGAGGACGGCCTGGAAAAGGTGCGCCAGGGGGCAACGACCCTGGAGGAAATCCTGCGCGTCATTGGACCGCAAACCGGCAATGAGCGGAGCTGCGAGCATTGCGAGCGGCTCATAGATGCCAAGTTTAACTTCTGTCCCTACTGCGGCACGTTCCGCCGCAATATCTGCTCGTTCTGCAAGGTCCACCTGGAAGAGGAGTGGCTCAGCTGTCCTTTCTGCGGTCACGCCAAGGAGACGACACCTGTCCATGCAAGCCATTAGAGGTCACGCAGATAAAAGGAGCCCTGTAATGAACAATTCGATATTGCTGGTCGACGACGAAGTAAATGTACTTGCTGCGCTCAAGCGGGCGCTGATGGAAGAGCCGTACGAAGTTTTCGTTGCCACGAGCGGTGATGAAGCCCTTCGTCTCATGGCGGCGCAGCGCTTCAAGGTGGTTGTTTCCGATGAGCAGATGCCGGGGATCAGTGGCGCCATATTCCTTGCCAAGGTGCGTGAACAGTACCCTGATACGGTCAGGATCATGCTGACCGGGCATGCCAGTGTCGAGTCGACCATGAAGGCGGTCAACAGCGGAGAAATATATCGTTTCTTCACCAAGCCTTGGAACGACCACGAATTGATCCTGGCACTTCGTTCAGCTATCGAGAAGTTCGACATGGAGGTGGAACGTCGCCGGCTGCTTGCAACCGTGAAAAGCCAGGCCAGCGAACTACGCGGCCTTGAGCAGCGATATCCAGGGATCACCTGTGTGGAAAAAGATGATCTTGGGGCGGTTCTGCTACCGGAGGTCAGTGATGAGGAGATTGAGAAGATTATACGAGAGTGCTCACGGGAACTGTCTGAGCCATAGGCCATGAAGGAACGCCTACCGTGAGTATGTTCCCATTGCCTGATTATGAGGCATGATTCAGCTTGACCGCTGACCTCTCAGGTGCTAATTTCGCCAGCGTTTCGAAGCCCCTCCCTTTTTGCTGGAGTCAGCCGGTGCAATCGGCTCCACAGGATAACAGATGACATTCCCTACAATAGATCCGGTATTCCTCCGTCTCGGTCCCCTGGAGTTCCGCTGGTACGGACTGATGTATATCCTCGGTTTTGCCGCGGCGTACTTTCTGATCCGTGACGCAGCGCGCCGCAAGCAACTGCCGCTCACCAAGGACGATGTGGCGGACCTGGTGTTCTCCGTTGCCTTGGGGATCGTGCTCGGCGGCCGTTTCGGCTACATCCTCTTCTACAACCTCTCCTACTATCTCTCTCATCCATTGAAGCTGTTTGCGGTCTGGGAAGGGGGGATGTCGTTCCACGGCGGGCTCATCGGGGGGATTATTGCCGGTTACCTGTTCGGCAGGAAGAAAGGGCTCGGTTTCTGGCAACTGGCCGATCTCAGCTTTCTGCCGGCGCCGATCGGTCTGGGGCTCGGCCGGATCGGCAACTTCATCAATGGCGAGCTGTTCGGGAGAACGACCGATATGCCGTGGGGGATTGTCTTTCCCGGCGGCGGCCCACTGTCCCGCCACCCGTCTCAACTCTATGAGGCATTCCTGGAGGGGGTTGTGCTGTTTGCCGTCCTGCGGACGATTTCCGGTCGCCGGCACCCCGACGGCGCCATCTTTTGGACCTTTATCGCCGGTTATGGTCTGTTCAGATTTGTGGTCGAAAACTTCCGCGAGCCGGATCAGCAGATAGGGTTCATTGCCAGCGTGGCCACCATGGGCCAACTGCTGAGCCTGCCGATGCTCGTGGTGGGTGGGATAATGCTTTGGCGACTGTATCGGGGACAACGCCCCCGGTAAGCCTCGTTCGTACCGCTCATGTCAGTTTCTTGATCATCTCCAGCACGTTGCCATCCGCTGCCTTACGGTAGCAGACCGAATCCATCAGGGACCTGATCAGGAAGATACCCCGTCCCCGATCTTCTATCGTTTCAAAATCCGGATCCGGAATATTGTTGATGTCGAATCCCTGGCCATGGTCGAACACCTTGATGGCCAGTGCGTCATCGGTGATATGGATGCGGATGTGGACCGTCTCCTCCTCACCACCGGCGCCGGCATACTTGATGGCATTCACCATGGCTTCCGTGAGGACCAGGTTGATGTGATAGGCCAGGGTCTCACGGTCACCGGAATAGCGGTTCAGCTCCCGTGCCACGTCTTCTCCGATACGGCCGATCAGGCTGAGGTAGCGGGTCTGGTTTGGAACCTTGATTTCAACGGCAATAGAGTTGTCGCCCATGACCTTATCCTTAGAGGCTTTCAATGGCTTCGGTCAGGGAGGGGAATATTTCGAAAACACGGTGTAGACGGGTGAGTTCGAACATCGACTTGACCTGAGGCTGTAAAGAGGCCAGCTTGAGGTTCCCCTGGTGGGAGATGGCATTCTTGAATCCCGACACCAGGGCGCCGAGTCCGGAACTGTCGATGAACCGGACATCTTTCAGGTCGATCAGGATATTCTTGTTTCCCTCTTCATAGAACTTCAGCATGGCCGCTTTCAGGTCTCCTGAGTTGTGGGCATCGAGCCGCTCTTCCTGCACTTCCAGAATGACGACATTGTTTCGTATCTCGGATTTCAGGTTCATGACAATCCTCCTCGTGTGGCCGTCGATTTTTAATTCTATAATCATTATTGCACATCATTGGCGTCTTCGCGACACCCTGACGCGTTCTTTTGTTACAACAGCACTTTCAGGACGACTACCGATATGTCGTCGGTCTGAATTTCGATGCGGGTAAAGGATCTCACTTCCCGGTAGATCCCCTCCACGATGGTCGCCGCGTTCCCATCGACTTCCCGCTTCAGGGCAGCCATCAACCGCTCTGTGCCGAACATCTCCCCGGCTTCGTTTTCCGCTTCGGTTATTCCGTCGGTGTACAGCAAGAGGACATCTCCCGGGGCCATCGCGAGCCGTTTTTCCTCGAACTCCACATCCGGCTTAACCCCCAGGATCATCCCTTCGGCATCGAGCTCTTCGCAACTCCTTTCACGATACCGGTACAGCAGCGGTTGATTATGGCCGGCGCTGGAATAGCTGAGGGTCCTGTCCCGGGCGTCATATTTGGCGTAGAACATGCTGATGAAGAGTTCAGCCCGGGAAAGGTCTTCGTAGAGCAAGCTGTTCAGCTGTTTGATGATGTTGCCGGTGCTGGAGGTGGTCATGACCTGCGCCCTGAGTACCGACCTGGTTTCCACCATGATCAGGGCCGCACCGACACTGTGTCCGGAAACGTCGGCAATCACGAAGTCGATGATCTCCGGGCTTCGCGGGAAGTAATCGTAATAATCGCCACCGATGTGGGTAGCCGGAATGCAGCGGCTGGCAAGTTCTATCCCCGGAATGGACGGTGGGGTGTCGGGGAGGAGCGAGTGCTGGATCTGCTTGGCCAGTTCCATGTCCCTGGTGACCCGGGCGGTTTCCAGAAGGGCCTTTTCCTTTTCTTTCCGCTCCTGCTCCCGCGCTTCCCGTTCTTCGACGATCTTGACCGCCTGGGCCAGTTGGCCGGCCAGGCTGGCCAGCAGATCGAGGAATTGTTCCGTAAAGAGGCCGACGATGTTGATCGAGAAGACCGACAGGATGCCGGTGGCTGGCTCACCTTCCCTGGCAATGGGGATATGGGCGAACGAGCTGAAGTTCTGTCGCGCCAGGATCGCCTGGGTATGGGCTTTGGTGATGTTTCTCGCGTCGTTGACAAACTGGGCTTTATTGGTGAGAAACGCCTCGCCGATATAGGAGTCGACCTCCGGGACAATGGTGTTGCCGAGGATTGCGTCCACCTCAATCCCTTTGAAGCTTTGCACTCGAAGAGCACCGGTACTGTCCACGGTCCTGATTACGGCCAGATCGAACTTGAACTCCTTGTTCAGCAGCTCCAGCAGATCTTCCATAATGATCCGGAGGTCAAGGGACCGGTTCATGATCTCGGATGCCTTGAGCCGGACGTAGAGCGCCTCGCTGCTCTCCTCCAGAGAGGTTCGTACCGAGCTGAAGATGTCGTAAAAAGGTTCCATCTTCGAGCCCACGTCCGACAGGTAGCTTTCAACGATGGCGCCGGCGGCTGCCGCGCCGACCGAGCCTGCCAGGGTTTTTTCAACGAACCGTTTGAGGTTGGGGAGTTCGAACTCCGAAACGCCGCCTTTCTCGTCGATCTCGCGGTTACCCAGGTATTCGCCGATCGCCGCATATGCCTGGGGCTCGCCGGTGAACTTGGCCAGCAGGGTGACGAACTGCATGACGGTTACCGGCTTTGACAGGCGCTTTGTTTCCCAGCGGGGTTCTTCCCCCTTTGGCCGGAACACGTCCACGAATTTTCGTACCTGGTCCCGCTCTTTGTCCCCCTGTCTCAGGGCGATCGAGCAGAAGAGGTAGCAGCCGGCATTGAAAAACATGCTCCAGAAGAGGGAATGGGTCCAGATATCCAATCCCGAGAGGCCGAACAGCTCGGTTGGCCTCAGCAACACCATGCCAAAAGGCCCCTTCTCCAGGATGTCCGTTTTCCACCAGCCGGATATGATGAACGAGGGGAGCAGCAGCGAGTAGAACCAGACCAGAAAACCGCAGAGGATGCCGCTGATGGCTCCCGCCTTGTTTCCGCGGTGCCAGTAGAGTCCACCCAGCATGGCCGGAGCGAACTGGGCGGCCGCAGCGAAGGAGATCAGCCCCATGTTCACCAGGGTGTAGGTGTCTCCCATCATCAGGTTGTAGGAATAACCGAGAAAGACGACGAGGAAAATGCCGAACCGCTTGAGGTTGATGAGGAGCAGCGGAAACCACGATCGCGGAGTCAGCTTGACCACGATCGGCATGACCAGGTGGTTGAGGAACATGGTTGATACCGCCACCGATTCGGTCATGATCATCCCTGCTGAGGCGGAGAACCCGCCCAGGAAGGCAAGAAGAGCGATCCACGAGTGACCGCTCAGGAGCGGGAGTGACAGGACGAAATAATCGGCTCCCTTGGTGCTGCCGGTGAACAGGATGCCGCCAAAGGCGATCGGGATGACAAAGAGGTTGATGGCAAAGAGGTAGGCCGGGAACCGCCACATCGCCTCCTTGATATGCTCTTCCGACGAGTTTTCGATCACCATGATGTGGAACTGGCGGGGGAGCAGCATGATGCCGCTCATGGAAAGAAAAAGCATGGTAAACCAGTTGGCGTAATCGGACTCGGTATCTCCGCCCAGGGTGGTCAGACGGTCATACACGGCAACCTGTGTCTTCAGTCGGGAGAATATGTCGGAGAAACCATCGAACAGGAAAAAAGTGACAAATATCCCTACGATCAGAAACGTAACCAGTTTGACGATCGATTCAAGGGCAATGGCCGCCACCAGCCCTTCATGGCGCTCCGACGATCTCAGGCTGCGTGCCCCGAAGATGACGCCAAAGGCGCTGAGGATAAGGGCGGCGATGAAGCCGGAATGGACAACGGTGCCGGGGCCGAAGATGTTCTCGGGGATGCAGAGGTACTGGTTGCCACAGATGATCTGGAAGGTGGTGGAGACCGCTTTCAGCTGTAGGGCTACATAGGGGACGATCCCCAGGATGGCGATGACCGTGATCAGGGCTCCCAGCCATTGGGATTTGCCATAACGGGAACTGAGGAAGTCGGCGATGGAGGTGATATTGTTTTCCTTGCTGATCCGGATGATCTTCCGCAGGATCAGCCACCAGGAAAAGGCGGTAAGGGATGGCCCCAGGTAGATGAGGATGAAGTCCAAGCCGGTGGTGGCAGCCTTGCCGACACTGCCGTAAAAGGTCCACGAGGTGCAGTAGACGGCTATCGACAGGGAGTAGATGTAGGGGTTCGAGACAATGCTTTCGCCCTGTTCTCCTTTTACATGGGCGTAATAGGCGACCAGGAAGAGCAGGATCACATAGAGGAGGGAAACCCCAACGACCGTTTCCAGGCCAACGCTCAATGGCGTTCCTCCTTGTGGTTGTTATCCTCCATGGCTTTGGTGAAGAGGTAGATGACGCAGATGGAGACTGCCCACCCCCCCATCAGGTAGAGAAACAGCAGTGGGAAGCCGAATACATCCACATTTTTGTTGAAGATGTGGATGAACGGGTAGTTCATCATGATGAGACCAAGGAGAAAGAAAATTACCCAGGACTCCATGAGGCGGAGGTGTTTGAGCATCCGTCGTTTCCAGCGCTGGAAAGGCGTCATGACAGTTTCAGCTCCTGCAGTACCTGTTCAGCCAGGGCAAACGGGTGGCCAACTGAGTGCAACCGGATCAGGTCCCCTTCATCCCGGCTCGGTGGTTCGAATGTCGCGGCCTGCTCGTCGAGCAGTTCTGGCCTGCCATCGGAAATGTCCAATCTCTCCTCGTAGCGGCTCTGCAGTCTTTTTGCGAGCAGGTCAAGAGGGCATTCAACGGCAATGGTCATACAGCGGGCGCCGGTTCCGGCGCCCAGTTGACGGAAGCTGTCGCGATCTTTCATCTTGCAAAATGTGGCGTCCACCACGACACTTCGTCCGGCTCTCAGCTGTTCTTCGGCCAGCCGGGCAAGCTCACCGTACGTGGCCTCTGTCATCTCAGGGGTGTAGAGCCCCGTGCCGAAATCCTCCGTGGTGTCGGGTGGTACGGTGACGCCGGCCAGTTCCTTTCTGGTCCGGTCCGAGCGAAGCCAGACCAGGCCCAGTTCCCTGGCCAGCAGGCGGGCGATGCTGCTTTTGCCGCTCCCCATCAGGCCACAGGTGATGAAGAGGGTGAGGGGGAGGTTCGGACGCAGGAGGTACCCCCTGGCCAGCCGGAAATAGGCTGTTGCCAGTTCCTGAACCCGGCTCCGCTCTTCCTGCGGTGTAGCCGGGTCATCCAACCGGAATGCCGTTACCTTGCCCCGGACAAAGGCACGATAGACACGGTAGAAATCCAGCAGCAGCGCAATCTCCCCGTCACCGGTCTCAGCCATATAGGTCTCCAGCAGCAGCGAACCAAAGTCGCTCCGGCCGTGGAAGTCGAGATCCATGAGGAGAAAGGCCAGGTCCGCCGCGGTATCGATATAGCGGAAGCGCTCGTTGAATTCGATGCAGTCGAAGATGTGAAAGCGATCCGTGAGGCAGATGTTTCCCAAATGGAGATCGCCGTCGCAGTCGCGAATGAACCCCTCCGCCAGCCGCTTGGCGAATAGCGGCGCCTGTTCGGTCATGAATCGCTCCGACCAGGCGCGGATAGTGGTCAGGTGCTGTTCGGGAATGCAGTTGGGCACGAATGGTGCAACCTGTTCCAAGCTCTCGGTCCAGTTCCTTCGGATGGTGCCGAGCTCACCATGGCGGCTGATTTCGCTTCCCCGGGCCGCACCCAGATGGAAGTCGGCAATGATCCTGCCAAGTTCGCGGATACGGTCGGAACGTACCCCTTCCGTCTCCACCAGGCGGTCAAGCATCCGCTCGGCCGGTAGCCGGTGCATCTTCACCGCGTAGTCGATAACCCGTCCGGTTCCGTCGAAGACTGCACCGTCAGGGGTCTCCCTGATTTCAATGACTCCTTCGTACAGGTCGTGGGAGAGGCGGCTGTTGAGGCGCACCTCTTCGTGACAGTAAAAGCGGCGGCGGTCCATGGTGGTAAAGTTGAGAAAGCCGAAATCGACCGGTTTCTTGATTTTGTAGACAAATCGGTCGGTGAAGAGGAGCCAGGAGACGTGTGTCTGCTGCAGCGACACAGAGCCGGTCGGTTCGGGATAGGCTTCGGGCCTGAGGAGCGAACTGAGGAGTCGCTGGTCCATGGAAACCGTTCTCCAACTGGGATATGAGATAACAGTACCATAAGAACGCCCTGTCGCAAGGTATCAAAACGGCTGCGAATCGGCGCCAGTTCTCACTTTTTGCCTTATATGCCGTAAAATAGCCGATAAAGGGCATTAAAGCTTGCATCAATCAGGTGATTTTGTTATAAATTTTTCTTTTTACGGACGTAACGACTATTAAACATAAAGAGGCGTTCATGCTGAAAATATTCGACTACCTGTTCGGGATGTTCTCCAATGACCTGGCCATCGACCTTGGCACGGCCAATACCCTTGTCTATCTGAAGGGAAAAGGGATCGTCATCCGGGAACCGTCCGTCGTGGCGGTCCAGACAACCAGCAATGGCCAGCAGAGAGCCCTGGCGGTCGGGATGGAGGCCAAGAAGATGCTGGGCCGCACCCCTGGCAACATTACCGCCATCCGGCCGATGAAGGACGGGGTTATTGCCGACTTCGACATCACAGAGGAGATGCTCCGGCATTTCATACACAAGGTCCACAACCGCAAGACCCTGGTTCGTCCCCGGATTGTCATCTGTGTTCCCTCCGGCATCACCCAGGTGGAGAAGCGGGCGGTCAAGGAGTCGGCCGAATCCGCCGGTGCCCGTGAGGTTTACCTGATCGAGGAACCGATGGCCGCGGCCATTGGCGCCGGCCTCCCCATTACCGAGGCATCGGGGAACATGATTGTCGACATCGGTGGCGGCACCACCGAGGTGGCGGTCATCTCCCTTGCCGGCATCGTCTACACCAGATCGGTGCGGGTCGGGGGAGACAAGATGGATGAGGCGATCGTCCAGTACATCAAGCGGAAGTACAATCTGCTCATTGGCGACCAGAAGGCCGAAACGATCAAGATCGAGATTGGCGAGGCCTATTCCGGCGGAGAAGTGCGCACCATGGAGGTGAAGGGACGCGACCTGGTCTCGGGGATACCCAAGACCCAGGAAATCAATTCGGAGGAAATCCGGGAAGCCCTCACCGAACCGGTGAACGCCATTGTCGACGCGGTCAAGGTTTGCCTGGAGCGGACCCCGCCTGAGCTGGCAGCTGACATTGTCGACAAGGGGATCTTTCTGGCTGGCGGCGGCGCACTCCTGCGCAATCTGGATCTGCTGATCCGGGAGGAGACCGGGCTGCCGGTATTCATTTCAGAAGACCCTCTGTCCTGCGTTGTTCTCGGCTCCGGCAAGGCGCTGGACGAGTTGAACCTCCTGAGGAGCGTTGCCGTTTCGTCGTGAGACGGGAATAGCGATCTGAACAAACGGGCTGAAGGGACACCTTTGGCCCTTTTTTTTCCTAATGGCCATGCAGACGACATATACAGGCAGTACCCATAGCGGTGCAGATACGACCGTAACCGTTGACCTGATCATCCCGATCTGGGGGGAGGCCGCTTCGGTGGGGAGCGCACTGGCGAGCCTCGTTGAGAACACGCCCGATGCCCGTTTCATCTTCCTGAACAACGGGTGCGAACGGGAAACCGAGCAGTTGGTGGAGGCCGTTGCCGAGCACCTGGATGACCGCGCGCTCTTCATCTCATTTGAGCGAAATCTGGGGCATGTGCGGGCGATCAATGCCGGCCTGGCCAGGTCCGACGCCGCGCTGCGGGTGATCCTCCACTGCACGACCAGGGTGCGGCCCGGTTGGCTGGATGGGCTTGTGGCCGCTGCATCAGCGGATGATGTCGGCATGGTCGTGCCGGGGAACCTTCTGCAGGCGCATGAAAAAGTCAAAAGCGGAGACGGTTTTGCCGAGCGCGATCATGGCTCGTTCAGCGCCATGCTGGTGAAGGGGGCGCTGTACGACCGGATTGGCGGGTTCGACGAAGATTTGTGGGACGAGGAGTGGTGTCTGCGGGACTACTCCAGGCGGGCCTGGCAGGCCGGGTTTCGCACCGGCGTTGCGCCTCGGGTGGTCGTGGACCTCCTCCCGGTCAAATTCTACGGTTCACCGTCAGCGCGTCAGATGCGCCGGGGTGACGGGAAGGTGCGCTACGAGGAACGGTGGGGGCTTGAGCGGCAGTATTGCTTCTACCTTCCGGCCGACACCCGGTCCGAGACGGTTTCCGCTGTGGCCGAACTGGCCTTGCAGGCGGTTCGGCAGGGGCACGGCTGTACCATACTGGCCCACTCCGGACTGTTCAGGGGGCTGCGGGATGCCGGTTGGACAACCCGCCATGACCGGTTGCGGATCATTCGCCTGCCGGCACTGTTTACCGAGCGGGCTGCCCGACGCAGTGCTAACGATCTGGCTGCGCGGCTTCCTTCGGTCGAATTCGTCACGAATCCTGACGGCATAGCCGTCCCGGGGCAGGATCGCGGTCTGGACTTTGCGGTGTTTGCCGCTGGTATCCGGGAGAACCAGGCAACACGTTTTGCCGGTATTACTGCTGCGCAGGGGTGATTGCCGGGTTTACTGCGGGGAAAGGAGTGCAGCGCGTGAATGAGGAAATCCAGGCCCAGTTGCAGCACCATGGTCAGGTCATTGCGGAAATAGAGCGGACACTCAGCGGTCGGATAGCAGAGGCCGTCGACATGCTGGTCGCGGCTCTGAGCGACGGGAAAAAACTGTTGATCATGGGGAACGGCGGTTCGGCGGCTGACGCCCAGCACTTTGCCGCGGAAATCATTGGTCGCTTCAAGCTTGAGCGGCGGGCGCTCCCTGCCATCGCGCTTACCACTGACAGTTCCATTCTGACTGCGCTCGGGAACGATTACGGTTTTGACCGGATATTCGCCCGCCAGGTGGAAGGGTTGGCCCGGGCAGGTGATGTGGTTGTCGGGATCTCCACCAGCGGCAACTCACCCAATGTCCTTGCTGCCATGGAGAAGGCCAGGGAACTGGGGTGCCGGACGATCGGCCTCCTGGGAAAAGATGGCGGTACCATAAAAGGGGAGGCCGATCTGGCGCTGATCGTACCGAGCGTTGACACGCCACGTATCCAGGAAGGGCATCTCACCATCATCCATATCATCTGTGACTTGGTGGAGAAGCGACTTTTCCCCGGTGAGGAGTGAGAGTGAGGGGTGAGGACCTTCGCCGGGCGGTTTTTCTCGATCGGGATGGCACCATCAACGAGGAGCGTGTGTATCTGCACCGGGTGGAAGAGTTTGCGTTCATTCCCGGGGTTCCCGAAGTGATCCGGGACCTGCGTAGATCCGGCTTTCTCGTTATCGTGGTCACCAACCAGTCGGGCATCGGCCGCGGCTATTACGACGAGGCGGCCCTGGCCCGTCTGCACGCCCATATGGACAGTGAACTGGCACGGGTCGGGGCTGCGATTGATGCCTACTATTTCTGCCCCCATCATCCGGAGCACGGGGTGGGCGACTATCGCAGGGAGTGCGACTGCCGCAAGCCATTGCCCGGCATGCTGCTGACGGCAGCCCGGGAGTGGCATGTTGATCTGGGAGCCTCCTATCTGGTGGGGGACAAGCTTGCCGATGTGGAGGCGGCCCTGGCGGCGGGATGCCGGCCAGTTCTGGTACGGACCGGCTACGGCGTTGTTGAAGCGCTGAAGGTGCCGCCCGGAGTGCCGGTCTGTGACGATCTTCCCGAGGCGGCCCGGATGATAGTTCTGACCGCGTGACAACGGGATTTGCGTTTGACCTGGTCTGGCGGGTATGTTAAAAATCGTACGCGAACCGCATAGTTTTGAAATTATGGAGACGGAGTCTGTCATGACTATTCGCAAGGGGATCATCCTGGCCGGCGGGGCCGGAAGCAGGCTGTATCCCCTGACCCTGGTGGCCAGCAAGCAGTTGCAGCCGGTATACGACAAGCCGATGATCTATTATCCCCTCGCCACCCTGATGACGGCGGGGATCAACGAGATCCTGATCATCTCCACACCCCACGATACGCCGCGTTTCCAGGCCCTCCTCGGGGACGGTTCCCGCTGGGGGATCAAGCTCAGCTACAAGGTCCAGCCCGAGCCAAAGGGGATCGCTCAGGCCTTCATCGTCGGCGAGGAGTTCATAGACGGCGACCCGGTCTGTCTGATCCTAGGCGACAACATCTTCTACGGCAAGATGGGACTCGACCGGCTTGCCACCGATTTCACGGATGGCGCCCTTATCTTCGGTTACTACGTGAACGATCCCGAACGGTATGGCGTGGTGGAGTTCGACAGCCGGGGAAAGGCCATCGGCATCGAGGAAAAGCCGGCGAAGCCGAGGACCAACTATGCGGTACCCGGTCTGTATCTCTATGACAGCTCGGTGGTGCAGCTTGCCAAGGAGATGAAGCCTTCGGCCCGTGGCGAACTGGAGATCACCGACGTTAACCTCGAGTATCTGCGCCGCGGAAAGCTGCGAGTGGAAAAGCTCGGACGGGGAATCGCCTGGCTCGATACCGGAACCCACCAAAGTCTTCTGGAGGCGAGTCATTTCATCGGCACGCTGGAGGCCAGACAAGGGTTGAAGATTGCCTGCCTTGAGGAGATTGCCCTCCGGAAAGGGTACATCAACTGTCAACAGATGGCGGCGATCATCGAAAATACCCCGAAATCGGGGTACCGGGAGTACCTGCAGCGTATTTACCATGAAGCCGATCTCTGCGGTTTGGAGGAGAACTCGTGAAGGGCGCGATAACGACATTTCAAAAAGGGAAGATTCACGATGTGGTGATCCGTCCTTTGACCAAGTACCTGGATGAACGGGGGTGGCTGGCCGAGCTGTTCCGTGCGGACGAAACCGCTCCGGAACAGATGCCGGTCATGGCGTACTTTTCCATGACCCAGCCCGGTGTTGCCCGCGGACCCCACGAACATGTGGATCAGACCGATTATTTCTGCTTTATGGGGCCATCCAATTTCAAGGTCTATCTGTGGGATAGCCGGGAAGATTCGTCGACTTGTGGTGTAAAACAGTTCTTCTATGCCGGTGTTGACAGCCCCCTGATGGTCATTGTCCCTCCGGGAGTGGTCCATGCCTACCGCAACATAGGGATGGAAAACGGTCTGGTGTTCAACGCCCCCAATCGACTTTACGCGGGTGAGGGTAAGCGTAGCCCGGTTGACGAGATTAGGCACGAAGAAGAGTCGGGCTCAACGTTTATTCTCGACTGATCGATTGTTTTACCTCGGGTTCCATCGGTACCCGGGGCAACAGATGCAGCTGCATGGGGGGCGGGAAGGCCCCCCATATCTGTTTTTAGTTCAGGTATTGCCATGTGGGAACAGTTTAAAAAATATCGTATTGTCGTCTTGATCGGCTTCATTTTCCTGGCCGCTCTGATTTTCTACTCCCTGAACCTGAAAAACAAGGAACGGGCAAATCCATTCGAGCGCGCAGTTCTTACCATTACTGCCCCTGTTATCGGTGTTGTTGACCATGTAAACCGCGGCATTATGACTATCTGGAATGATTACATCGATCTGGTGGGGGTTCGTCAGGAAAATCTGCAGCTCAGGGAGACTGTCAAAAGGCTCAACACCAGGCTCATTCAGGACCAGGAGGCAGTGCTGGCAAACGATCGTCTGCAGAAGCTTCTGAATCTGAAAGCCGGGCAGCCCAACGCCATCCTGGCAGCGCATGTCGTCGGCGAGGACAGCTCCCCTTGGTTCAGAACCATTCTGATCGATCGCGGTAGCGTGGATGGTCTTCAGGAGGGAATGCCCGTGATTGCCGCCAATGGTGTTGTCGGTCAGCTCATAAAAGTGGCGGCAGGCAGTTCGCGGGTCCTGCTGGTGACGGACCATGCCAGTTCGATAGCCGGTATTACACAGCGCTCAAGGGGGCGCGGCGTGGTAAAGGGGAAAGGGGATGGTCGTTGTTCAATGGAATTTGCCATGCGGGACGATGATATCAAGGTCGGTGACGTGATTGTCACTTCCGGTGTCGGTCAGATCTTTCCCAAAGGGCTTCCCGTGGGTGAAGTGACCATGGTGCGCAAAGGTGAGTATGGCATCTTTCAGACCATAGAACTCCGGCCGTTTGTGAACACGTCCCGATTGGAAGAGGTGCTCATACTGGTCAAACAGGACAAGTGATTGCGAATTTTATTAAATATATATAATATATATCTGTGTATGATTGACTAAAGTTTTAGGGTGTTGGGCCGAAATAGTATGGCAGCATATGGCGAGAAGGGAGGCGGATCGTTATGAAAATTGATGGGAATTTACCGCAGACCGGACTGCAGGCCCCCCGCACCGAGCGGGTCGAACAGCCACCGCAGGTTGAACCGGATGATAAGAAAGCAGCGAGCAGCACCAAGGCGCAGGTTGAGAAAGACCGACTCGATATTTCCAAGACTGCTGAGCAAATCAGTCAGGCCGTGTCCCAGGGGAAGGAGCAGGAAGCAAGTTTCCGGGCCGATCGGGTGGAGGCTGTGAAGGCGCAGGTTGAGTCGGGGAAATATCAGGTGAACGGCAAGGATGTTGCCCAGAAGATGCTTTCGTTCCTTCAGAATGGCCTGAGCGGATAGTATATCTGCCGGTAACGAGTAAACGAAAAAAGCCCGCGATCGCGGGCTTTTTTCGTTGCAGGTCATTGTTGACTCGGCTAGCGCACGTGCTCTTCCGGATAAGCGCCAATGGAGTGGATGCTCAGGTCGGCGCCGGCAAACTCCTCTTCGTCGCTGAGACGGATACCCGCGGTTTTCGCCAGAATGCCGTAGACCAGGAAGGCATTCGCGAGGGCGAACAGAATGGCGGCAACGGTCCCTATGCACTGTGACAGGAGAGAGACCCCACCCATCCCTCCCAGTTCCTTGAGGCCAAAGAAGCCGGCGGCGATTCCACCCCACGAGCCGATAATCCCATGGAGCGGCCAGACGCCGAGGACATCGTCGATCTTGAGTTTTTCCTGCTCCAACTGAAACCCGTATACGAAGATGAGAGAAGCGATCCCTCCGGTGACGAACGCACCGAGTGGATGCATGACGTCGCTTCCGGCACAGACGGCAATCAGCCCGGCAAGTGCACCGTTGTGGGCAAAACCCGGATCGCACTTACTGATCAGTACTGCGACCAGTATCCCACCAACCATCGCCAGAAGCGAGTTTACGGCAACCAGGCCGGATATCTTGTCCAAGTGGCCGGCGCTCATGACATTGAACCCGAACCAGCCTATCGCCAGCACCCAGGAACCGAGGGCCAGAAAGGGAATGCTGCTGATGGGGATTGGGTGTGATTTCCCCCGGAGGTAGCGACCCATGCGTGGCCCCAGGATCATGACTGCCGGTAGGGCGAGCCAGCCGCCCAGGGAGTGCACGACGACCGATCCTGCATAGTCGTGGAATTCCGCACCGCCGACCCGTTTGCACAGGTCCTGCAGGATTGAGGAGTTCTTGCCCCAGACAAACGATTCGAAGAGAGGATAGGTCACCCCGGCAAAGATAGCGCCGGCCAAGACCTGTGGCCAGAATTTCGCCCGTTCGGCGATCCCGCCGGAGATGATGGCCGGTATGCAGGCGGCAAAGCAGAGCAGGAAGAAGTAGTGCACCAGTTCATATCCCTGGTTGCCCGCCATCAACTGGTCCGCGGGTTTGAGAAAGGAAATGCCGTAGGCGAGGGGAAACCCGATCAGGAAATAGACAACGGTGGAAACTGCCCAGTCGGTGAGGATTTTTACGAAGGCGTTGACCTGGTTCTTCTTGCGTACCGTCCCCACCTCCAGAAAGGCGAATCCGGCATGCATTGCAAAGACCATGACGGCACCGAGCATGAGAAAAAGTACATCCGTGCTGGCGCGCAGCGTTGTCATCATTGACACGTCCATTGCTTACCTCCATTGGTAGCGTCTTTTCCGTCGTTGGAAAATCTGTGAGAGATAAGCAATGACTTTGCCAAGTTGCAACATGCTGAATATATGATAAATTTAGTGGGCGTGGGGATATTGATCCCTTTGTGCTGCTGAATAATTAGGCGTTGGTGGCTAATTATTCGGCCGCCTTTTCAGATCCGGGATTTATTTCTAAAGAATGTTCTTGCAGGGCTCGACAATATTCCTGTAGGCTGCAAATGGGAGGTGTAATGCCATGGAAATCACTTCAGTAGCGAACCAAGCCCTCTATCTGCGCGACCAGATGAACAACTCCCAGCTTGGTGTGGTGGCCCTCAAACAGAGTGCCGATGCGCAGAACCAGGTTGCCACCATGCTGGCCAAGAACTCCGAGAACGTGGCACCCCCTCAACAAAGCGAAAAAGGCGGTTTTTCAACCTACGCGTAGAAGCCTTCTTCGGCAGTCCAACAAGAAACTATTGCAACGTTTGCAGCCTCATGATAAGCCGGAACCTGTGGTTCCGGCTTTTTTTTGTACTTGATTCAGACCCTCATCACCAAGGAGTTAGCGTGGCCGCCCGTATCAGGATACTGCCCGAGTCAATCACGAACAAGATCGCTGCTGGCGAGGTGGTGGAGCGTCCGGCGTCGGTTGTCAAGGAGCTGGTGGAAAATGCCCTGGATGCGGGGAGTACCGATATCGTTGCCGAGATCGAGGGGGGGGGGAAGCGTCTCATCAGGGTGACGGACAACGGTTCCGGGATGTCCGGGGATGATGCCCTCCTGGCGCTGGAGCGACATGCCACGAGCAAAATCGCCAGCGATAGCGACCTGTTCAATCTGGGCACGCTGGGGTTCCGGGGGGAGGCACTTCCTTCCATCGCCTCGGTTTCGCGCTTTACCATTCAGAGCCGTGAGCGGGGAAGCCTGGCCGGAACGGAGATTTACGCCGAGGGGGGGAGGATCAGGGAGGTGAAGGAGTTCGGCATGGCCGAGGGGACCATCATCGCGGTGCGCAACCTCTTTTTCAATACCCCCGCCCGGCTCAAGTTCATGAAAAGCCCTGAGACCGAGGCCGGTCATGTGGGGGAGTTTCTCACCAGACTTGCCCTCTCCAGGTCCGATGTCCGGTTTACCTATCTGAACGACGGTAAAATGGTATTCCGTGCCCTTCCCGGCACACTGCAGAGCCGCGCTGCGGAGCTCTTGGGCAAACGACTGGCCAGTGATCTCTACCATTTCGATTATTGCGACGAATCGGTGTCGGTGCATGGGCTGGTGGGTGGTCCTGCCAGCAGTCGCTCGTCGGCCAGCGCCCTGTACACCTATATCAACGGCCGCTTTGTGCGGGACCGGGTGGTGCAGCATGCCGTTCTTCAGGGGTACCGTCAGGTCCTGGAGCGGGGTCGCTACCCGGTCGTTGTCCTGTTCATCGACCTGCCGCCGGGGGATGTGGACGTCAATGTGCATCCCACCAAGCATGAAGTCCGGTTCCGGGAGCAGGGGCGGGTGCACGACATCATCCTGGGGGGCATTGAGGCTGCCATTCGCTCCGCTCCCTGGCTTGCGGACGGCAGGCGTGAGTCCGGCGACAACGCGTCGGCCTTTGTCGGTCGGGAGATGGTGGCCGGGGTACGGGATGCGCTCCAGAGCTATGCGCAGACACCCCACCGCCAGGAATCTTTTCCACGGGGATGGTCAGGCGGGCAGCCCACTGGCGGCACCATGGAAGCGGTATCCCGGGTGCAGGCGTCTGTAGTTGTCGAACAACGACCGCTCTCTACTCAACAGACCGAAATCGCCGTGACAAATGCAGCGCTGCCGGAACAGCCAGCCAGCGAGGCGGGCCCGGAAGCGGGCTACTTTTCCTCCCTGACCGTCATCGGTCAGTTCAATGCCGCCTATCTCGTCTGCCAGGAAGGGAATGATCTGGTCATGATCGACCAGCATGCGGCCCATGAGCGGGTCGCGTTCGAGCGGCTGCGCGCCGAATATGCCTCGGGTGGGATCGAACGGCAGGGGCTGCTGTTTCCCGAGACCCTGGAGCTTTCGCCTGCCCAGAGTGCGACCGCCCGGGAGCACTCTGAGGAGTTTCTCCGTCTCGGATTCGAGTTGGACCATTTCGGCGGCAATACCTGGTTGCTCAAGGCGGTGCCGCGGCTGATCGCCCGCCTCCCCGCCGATCGGACCGTGCTCGACATGCTGGAGGAATTGCAGGGGATTGGCCGCAGCCGCTCCATGGCCGATCTGGTCGAGGGGTTGCTCGCCACCATCGCCTGTCACAGCGTGGTGCGCGGCCGGCAAAGCCTTTCGGTAATAGAGATCCGGGAGCTCTTCCGGCAGATGGACGCCATCGACTTTGCCACCCGCTGCCCCCATGGCCGCCCGGTCATCGCGACCATGACCCTTGCCGAAATTGAGAAGATGTTCAAACGCACCTGAACGTCCATTTCAGGGCTGCTGCAACCGCATAATCCGGTTGCGGTGTCTTTGCCACCACCCACCCCAGTCAAACCGAGTGAAATCAACCAACAGGGCTGTCGGAATGAAGGTGTCCAGTTCATGGACCACTTCGCCCAGCAGTTGGCCGGTAAACTGACGGCCGAGACGCACCTCTTCACGAAAGAGCCGCTCGAATTCTCCGGCCAGACCGGGCAGCGTCAGCGGGTCGTTGCATCCGGTAAAATTCATGGTGCACCACTCGTCATGCATGATCTCGCCGGAGACGTCGATCAGCGGCAGGCCGTGCAGGCGGCAGGTCATGGGGCGATGGTCGTAGACGAGGCAGGTGCCGTTGTCGGCCAGGAGCAGGCAGGGTGTCTCATCTTCGTCGGACATGAGATCGTTCCACTCCTCTTCCGGCCGCAGATTGAGGATATAGGGCGCTACGAAATCGGGCCAGACTTGATGGAGTCCGGCCAGTCTCGACTCTGCCTCGGCAATCACAGGGCGGCGAAGCTCGTCCGGCAACAGGTCGAAGCCGCTCTTCAGATTCCAGGCATCCAGCAGGGTGATGTCGAACAGGCTGCAGCAGCAGTCGCTGCAGCCGCTGGTGCAGGAGATTTCACCGGGGTGGTGCTCCAGGCAGCCGGCGAACCAGCGGTCCACCTCTCTCAATAGGGCGCCATATGCGGCAAGGGTAGTCTGCATTGTGGACTTTCCTGCTGTGGTTACTCGCCATGGGCCCCGGCTTGCTCCACGACCGTGGCTTCCAGGGAAGAAATGTTTGTTCTCAGCTCTTCCGGCAAGGGAGTCTTCCTGTTCTCCCGGAAATCGAAGGTCACCAGCACCCCTTTCCCCTCTGCTGCGAGCTTGCCCAACCGGTGGCTCACCACACGATATTCCATCGTGAAGCGATCCGCTTCGACCTTCGTGACTTTTGCCCCCACCGAAACGGTGTCGGGATAGGTCAGCGGGATTCTGTATCTGCACTGGGTTGAGGCCAGAACCGTTCCTATCCCGGACTCTTCCATCATCTTCCAGGCCCCGATCTTATCGTAATACGCTATGCGGGCATTCTCGATGTAGCGAAAGTAGACGACATTGTTGACGTGCTGTTGGGCATCCATCTCTCCCCATGCAATCGGAAACTCTACAACAACGGGGAAACCCCTCAGAATCTCATTCATAATCCTCTTCTCTCCTTGGAGCGATTTCAGCATTGTCCGGTTTGGTTCTTGCTTACGTCGCATAGCGACTGAATGCTGGTAGCCGGGGCATTCATGCCCCGGTAAAATGACACCATTTCCCCGCGTCACGTACGTGACGCGATGGATCGTTCATGCCCTAAACCTACAGCAGGATATCCTCCAATGCCCGCCGCTTTCTCGGCAGTGGCGCCTCGGCCGGATAGCCGAGCGGCAGGAGGGCTACGACGTGCAGATTGTCGTCCCAGCCAAAGATCCCCTTTATCGCCGATTCATCAAAGAGCCTGATCCAGCAGCTTCCCAGACCGAAATCGAGGGCGCGCAAAGCGATATGCTCCACCGCAATGGCGACGTTCAAGGCAATGCGGGGGCCGACCTGCTCCAGCGGCATCTCGCTCATCCTGTCCGATGCCTTCAGGATGATCTTGACCACCCGATCTTCGACCGCCCCTATCTTACCGAGGTCTTCGGTGCAGGAGACCATCCCTTCCACGTACCCCCTGATGTCCGCACAGCAGACGAGCACCACCGGCGCAGCCGCGATGAACGGCTGGTCAAAGGCCGCCTGTGCCAGTTTTCCTTTCGTGTCACTGTCCTTGACGATCTTGAAGCGCCACGGTTGGGCGTTGCAACCGGAAGGTGCCAGTCTGGCGGCATCCAGAAGTTCTGCCAGCAGTTCATCCGGGACCGGCTCCGGTTTGAACTTGCGGATACTGCGCCGCTCTTCGATTGCTTCCTTGGTGGTCAGCATGCCCATACCTCGCGATAGGATTATTTTCACACGTCTCAGAACATCAACAGGTGCAGCACGCCGCGAATCAGTATCCCTGCCACCACACCGGCGATGGCCGGGCGGACCACGGAGGCGCAGCGGTTGCCGGCCGAGATCAGCACGGCGACCCCGACCAGGTCGCAGGGATTGGTGATGAATCCCGCCATCCGGTTCAGCTCCCGGGTGGTGATGGCCCCTTCCTTCAGCAGGTTGAGGGTGACCCCCATCATGGCAGTGCCGCCGGCCAGGTACTTTGTGGCCAGCGGCAGCACGGCAACGGGCGGAAAGCCGATCAGGCGGAACAGGGGGGTCAGCAGGGTCTCCAGCAGGGCAATGGCGCCGGTGGCCTTCAGGATGTTCACCAGGAAGATGGCCAGGATCAGAATCGGGATCGTGCCGAGGATGACCTGGATCGCTTCCTGGCCGCCGACGATCAGGAGGTTGAGGGTCGTGGTCCGGCGGCATTTTTCCGGATCGGGAACGATGCCGGCTTCAGGGGGGCTGGCGTCGTCGGCCGACCGGGCAAACAGGTAGTAGGTCAGCGCGGCCGCTGCCAGCCCTCCGACGATGGAGGTCAGCATGATAGCGCCCAGGTTCAGCCCCACGGCCACCATGGGGAACACCACGTTGGCTTGGGACAGGGTCAGGACCATGGCCAGGGTGGCGGCGATCTGCCGTTTCGAGGTTCCGTCCTTCTCCATGATCGCCAGGGTGGCAAGGGGCGCGGCGAAGCTGACCAGCAGCATCTGCACGATGGCAAAGGCACCGGTGCCGGGAATGCCGAAACGCCGCAGAAATGGCCGCAGCAGCTTGGCGACCAGAGCCAGAATACCACGGGCCTCGACCACCTTCATGATCCCCATCATGATGACCAGCACCGGCATCAGTACGTAAAGCGCGAGGTCGAGGCCGGCTTTGCCGGATGCCAGCATGATTTTGACCAACTCTTCCACTCGTTACCTCTAGGTCACGTCAGTCGCCCAGGCGCTTAGAACGACCAGGTTATCATCAGAGCCTTCTGGTATCCACCTTCTTTATAAGGTCGTTCGCCTTTTAGTTGAAGCACCTCGGGTTGAGGAGGCCACAGTGCTGATGGATTTTCAGCAAAAAGTAAGCAATATCCCGATACCCATAGGCCATACGTTTTAACCGCTTGACCTTGTTGTTGATCCCCTCAGTTCGGTATGATGACACAAGGGTAACTGCCACGACAATGCCCCGATGGAGAGTTTCCGGGGGATTCTGAAGACTGAATTGGTTCATCACAAACGATTTGACACCGGACAAGAGGCGATGCAGGAGATCAGGGAGTCATAGGGTACGTACACTGTGATAGACTCCATTTTGTGGTTGCACTGCCCGGGAATTGTACTATAAAGCATATCCTAACATGGACTTTCCGCTAGTGACAGGCATCGCTGCAATTATTGTCTCAATGACGTATGCGTGCTGGAATGCTTACAGCCGTAGGAGTCCTGTCGCCGACAGCTTGCTTTCTTTTGCCCTTGGCATGATAGCCGTTCTGGACGGGTTCAACCTGTTGTCATTGAATTTTTCCGGCAGCGGGGTTGGCTGGGGACGCTGGGCGCTTTTTGCCGAGGCAGTATTACCCCTGACTTGGCTGCTTGCCAGCTCAACCCATACCCGGCAGGGGGGGCTGCGCAACATCTCCCGCCTACAGTGGGGGCTGCTGCTCCTGTCCCTCTGTTTCCCCCTGGCTGCATGGCTATTCCCGCTTACCAGCTTTTTCTACGCCCCTGACTTTCCCTTTGAACAGGTGGTATTTCTCGCGCCGGTCGGTTTCGCGTTTTACATCGGGATCATGGTTTATCTGGTTATCTCGCTGGTCAATCTGGAGACCACCCTGGCCAATGCAACGCCTGCTGAACTGTGGAAGATTAAATTCGAGACAATAGGGGTCGGCATCATCCTGGCGGTTTATGCGCTTTACTACAGCCAGGCACTCCTCTTTCGCACCATAAACATGCATTTTATCGTGATTCGTTCCTTTTTTATGATCCTGGCAGTAGGGATGATGTCCTATGGCAGGTTGCGGCAGCGGGAAGGGGTAAAAATCCGTGTTTCCCGACAGGTGGCATTCAAGTCGGTAATTCTCATTGCCGTTGGCATCTACCTGGTCCTGATCGGTCTCCTTGGCGAAGGAATGCGTTATTTCGGCGCGGAGTTTCAGCGCTCCGTGACCATCGGCTTCATCCTCTCCACCGGGATAGCCCTGCTGATTCTCTTCCTTTCCGGAAAGGTCCGTCGGGAGATCAGGGTCTTTCTCCACAAAAACTTTTATCAGAGCAAGTACGATTACCGGGTCCAGTGGCTTCAGTTTACCGAGCGGCTGGCAAGCCGCCAGAGTGAGGCGGACCTCCAACAGGTGATCCTTTCTGCCTACTGTGACGCCTTCGGGATTCAGTCCGCCGCCCTCTATCTCCTCGATCCTGATCTGGAAACTTATGTGAATACGGCCGGTTATGAAATGGAAGCGCTGTCGGAAACGTTTGGGCATGATGACCCGCTGGTCCGCTATATCGCCGGCCGGGGATGGGTGTTTCGCCATACCGACAATTTTCTTGAAGTGCCGGCGAAGACCCGGTCGTTTCTGGAACGATACCGGGTTTCCTTTGTTGTTCCTCTGTTGTCAGGCGAGCAGTTGGAAGGGTTCATCGTTCTCGGCAGGCAGGTCAATCCGAATGAGACCGTAATGTACGAGGACTTCGATCTGATGAAGACCATCGCCCGCCAGGCCACGTTCGCCCTGCGCAACCAGCGGCTGTCCGACCAGCTTACCCGGTCGCGGGAGATGGAGGCGATCGGCAATATCGCGACCTTCGTCATCCACGACCTGAAAAATCATGTGGCCGGTCTTTCCCTCATGGTTGACAACGCCCGTCATTACATCGATAATCCCGATTTCCAGCAGGATATGCTCCGCTCTCTCGACAACACGGTGAACAAGATGCAGGGGCTGATCGGCCGGCTGAAGAACCTGGGTGAGAAGGAACTGCTCAATCTGCAGCCGGTAGATCTGAAGACCGTGGTTCGCAGGGCAATGGCATTCCTGCCGGCCGATCGGGTGACCGTCGGGGGCGAGCCGCTGGTGGTCAAGGTCGATGCCGAGGAGTTGCAGAAGGTGCTTCTGAATCTCCTGCTTAATGCCGTGGAGGCCTCGCCGGACGGGAGCCAAGTTGCCGTCGAAGTGGCGATGGTCGGAGCACCCCACATCAGGGTCGTCGATCATGGAAGCGGGATGTCTGCAGACTACGTACGCCGGGAGCTCTTTAAGCCGTTTGCCACTACCAAGAAGAAAGGGCTGGGCATCGGGCTCTACCAGTCGCGGCAGATCGTGGAGGCCCATGGCGGGAGGCTGGAGGTACAGAGCGAGGTGGGGAAGGGGACTGTTTTCACCGTGTGGCTTAAAAAGCCGTGACTGGTAACTGGTAACTCGTTACTGGTTAAAGACGTTTACCGGTTCCTGGTTAAAGGCATTTTCGAGTCACTGGTTACGAGTCACGGGGTTCAAATTACTATGGAAAAGCTTCTGATTGTCGACGATAACGAGGAGATCCGCCAGCAGCTGAAATGGGGACTTGCTCGCGACTACTCCATACTGCTGGCCGCTGATGGCCGGGACGGCATGGTCCAGTTTCGCAAACAGCAGCCCAAGGTGGTCATTCTCGATCTCGGGTTGCCTCCCCACGAGGACAGTTCCGAGGAAGGATTCCGCTGCCTTGCCGAGATGCTGGCCGAGAACCCGGAAGCCAAGGTCGTTGTCATGACCGGCAACAGCGAGCGGGACAATGCGCTGCAAGCCATCCAGACCGGAGCCTATGACTTCTACCCGAAACCGCCGGTTCTGGATGAGTTGAAAGTGATCATCGCCCGGGCCTTTCATCTTGCCAATATCGAGGAGCAGAACCGCCAGTTGCGCCATTTGTCGGAGTCCAAGGCGGTCGGCATGGGGGGGATGGTCGGTCAGTGTCCGGAGATGCAGGCGGTCTTTACCTCGATCCGCAAGGTCTCTACCACGGATGTGCCGGTGCTCATCACCGGTGAGAGCGGAACCGGCAAGGAACTGGTTGCCAGGGCCATTCACGAGACGAGCCTTCGCAAAGGCAGCCCGTTCGTGCCGATCAACTGTGGGGCGATTCCGGAGAACCTCCTGGAGTCCGAGCTCTTCGGTCACGAGAAGGGGGCCTTCACCGGCGCGCACTCCATGGTGATGGGCAAGATCCAGTATGCCCACAAGGGAACACTCTTTCTGGACGAACTGGGCGAACTGCCGGCGAATCTCCAGGTGAAGCTGCTCCGGTTTCTCCAGGACGGCATCATCCAGCGGGTCGGGGGCCGGGAGAATATCGCGGTGGACGTCCGGATCGTCTGTGCCACCAACGTGGAGATCGAGCGGGCGATCCGGGAGGGTAAGCTCAGGGAGGACCTGTATTACCGGGTCGGGGTGGTCACCATTAATCTTCTGCCGCTCAGGGACCGGAAGGGGGATCGCCTCCTGTTGGCCAACTACTTCCTCAACCTCTTCAGCGACGAATACAAGAAACGTATCCGCCGTTTCAACGCTGCCGCCATTGAGCAGATCGAGGTGTATGACTGGCCCGGCAATGTGCGCGAGATGCGCAACCGGATCCAGCGCGCCGTGATCATGAGTGAAGGCGGAGCCATCGAGCCGGTTGATCTCGGTTTCACGCCGGAAGCAGAGCCCGTTGCAGATCAGTCCCCGGCCGAGGCCGTGACCCTTCGTGATGCCCGGGAGCGCCTGGAAAAAAACATGATCACTGCGGCCCTTGAGCGCAATGAAGGTAACGTGCTGAAGGCTGCCGAGGAGTTGGGGGTGAGCCGGCCCACTCTCTACGACCTGCTGAAGAAATATGGCATAATGCTTCCCTCCCACTGATGAGGTGACCGTGCCGGCCAGAACTGCCCTCATCTATTCGCCGGAGTTCAGCGCGTATACGTACGGTGATCACCATCCCTTCCAGGTGCAGCGGTTTCGCCTGGCTTATGATCTGATTGCGGCCTACGGCCTGGACCGGCTCCCGAACAGTACGATTCATCCAGGTGGTGAAATCGACGAAGAGCTGCTCCTCTCCTTCCATGCGCCGGCATACCTGGCAAGGATGCGGGAGTTCAACGACTCTGCCGGGTCGCGGGCAGACTTCCTCTATGGCCTTGGGGATAGCGAGAATCCCGTGTTCCCAGGATTTTACGACTGGGCGCGACGCAGCACCGCTGCCACCGTTGAGGCGGCCCGGCTGGTGACTGAGGAGGGGTACGCCACCGCCTTCAATCTGGCCGGCGGCTGGCACCATGCTCACCGGGCCAGGGCTTCCGGCTTTTCCTATCTGAACGATGCGGTTATTGCCATCAATACGCTGCTGGCCAAAGGGCTGCGCGTGGCCTATCTGGATCTGGATGCCCACCATGGCGACGGTGTGCAGGAAGCGTACTACGACACCGACCGGGTCCTGACCATCTCGATCCATGAAAGCGGCATCTATTTCTTCCCCGGTACCGGTTTCGAGGACGAGATCGGCACCGGCCGCGGACGGGGCTATTCGGTGAACGTGCCGCTTCTGGCCCATGTGGACGATGCGCTGT
Source organism: Geobacter argillaceus (assembly GCF_007830735.1). GTDB lineage: Bacteria > Desulfobacterota > Desulfuromonadia > Geobacterales > DSM-12255 > Geomobilibacter > Geomobilibacter argillaceus. The sequence goes on along the minus strand of NZ_VLLN01000009.1, from coordinate 110,937 downwards.
TCATGAAGGCCTTTGACGAGGTGGCCTATCCCCTGATCGCCGCCTTTGATCCGGACGTGCTGGTGACCCAATTGGGGGCCGATACCTTCCGCACCGATCCGTTGACCCGGTTGGAGATCACCACCCACAGCTACGGGTACATCCTGAGAAAGCTCAAGGCACTTCGCATTCCCTGGGTGGCAATGGGGGGCGGCGGTTATGATCTGATGAATGTGGCCCGCGCCTGGACCCTTGCCTGGGCGGTGATGAACGGGGAGGAGCTGTCGCCCCGGCTGCCGGCACTGTTCGTGACGATGATCCGGTCACTTGGCTATCCGCACAACTCGCTCTTGGATGCCATGCACTGGGCCGAAGAGGATGAGCGGAATCGTGCCCTGGATGCAGTGGAAAAAAGCATTGCGACGATCCGGAAAAGGATCTTTCCGGTCATCATCGGCCCTTATGGGTGATGTGGGGATTTACAAGATGGTTGGCGTCAGCGCCGGCATCAATACCTTTCCTGATCGTGAAGAGGAGCTGAGAGAGAAATGACGGACACGAAACGCGAAACGTTTCCCATCCGGGGAATACGCTACTACACGCCAACGGCGACTGCCCTCCTGGTGGCCAGGGACGGGAACGTGAGCATCCCCTACGGCGGAATTCCGATTCCGCTCCTGGAAGAGGATTTTGCGTCACTCGCCGAGGCTGCTCCCTCGTACGATGCCGTTGGCCGCGGGATCTATCAGGCACTGAGGACCAATCCCGATCTGCCGTTTGCCGAGCGCTACGCCTCCATCCTCAAGGAGGGGTATCCCCATATCATCGCCGAACTGGGAACCCACATCATCATGCTGGACAAGAAGGATGTTGAAGTGAGTTATCTCGACCGGAAGATCATCGCCCTCCGGATTCTGGCTCTGCTGGAGCCTGACAATCCGCATCTTCCGTTTCAGGTGGGGGCTGCTCTTTTCGATCGGGGTCTGCGTCTGTCCGGACTGACCGATTCCACAGTGGTCATCTATCAAGCGGAGCGGTACCTGCAGACCGCCCGGCGGCTCGATCCCGGGAATGCGGAACTGTTGAACCTGCTCGGCCACGTGCTCTATTGTCTGGGAAAATACGAAGATGCCGCCATCTGCTGGCGTGGTATACTTTCGCAACTGTCAGAGGCGGAGCGGTCACAACTCGAGTTCCGTCTGGCAAGGATGGAGGGGGGCGAGTTTCCCAGGGTAGCGGTGGTTGATTACCTTGAGGCGGCCGGCATCGCCTTTGATGCCTATGAGCGCCACGAGTACGACGAGGCGGCTGCCATCCTCCGTGACATCCTGGATGATCAGGTCTTCCGCACTGAGTTTCCGGTGGCCGAGCTCAGCTTTGTCCTCGGTTCCTGTTACTCCCGGCTTGCCATGCCACGCGATGCCGAGTATTATCTGCGCCACGCCCTGGAACTCCGGCCGGATTACGATGAGGCCGGGAAGGCCCTGGCCGAGTTGCAACGGAGTGTGGTTTTTCCGCTCTGACAGGGGCATGGCCGAGGAGGCGGATCGATGTTCGGATTCAGTATTGCCGATTGGATATTTATCGCCGGAGTCATGGTGGTGATTGCTGTTTGTGTGGCGATCAGTGACATGCGGAAGAAACGGTAAAGAATGTTCAACGTCTAATGTTTGAGGTCCTTAACTTTGAACATTGAACATTTTTTGGAGTATTGATGACCGAGATCGATGAAACCGAAGAACGCCGTCCTCTGGGGCTGACGCTTTTGACCGGGTTGTATCTCTTTTTCTTCCTGGTCTCCGCGTCCACCTTTGGCAACCCGTACCCGTACCTCGGCACCATTTATACCGGTTTTCCCGCCAAGATGCTGGCCTTTACCGATGCCATCATCTGCCTCTACCTGTTCCTCGGGATCACCAAACGGCAGCGTCTTACCTGGTATCTGCTGATCGGCTACAATCTGTTCCAAGTGGCGAACATCATTGCCAACCTGAGCCTGATCAAGATGGCAGACCTGGAACGGGAACTGGGGGCGCGGGTCAGCCAGGAGGCATTGTGGACCAACAACGTGGCTGCAGCCCTGGCCATCCTGCTGTTGACCCAGTTCATCTACCGACACCGGGACGACTATTTCACCAATCGGCACGGGTACCTCTTTTAGAGGTGAAGAGTGAGGGGCAAAGGAACCTTATGATAACCATGACTGGAGCCGTGCGACGTGGCCAATAATCCGGAAATAGAGTATAACGGCAGCAGTGGCGGCTTCCTGGCCAAGATCGTGCACGGCCTGACACGTCCCATCTTCGGCAATTCCGATGACGAAGCCAACTGCATCAATCTTTCCGAGACCCACGGAGTCTCCATCCGGGTCGAAAAGCTGAACAAATCCTTTGGCGACAACCATGTCCTGAAGGATATCGATCTGGAGATCAAAAGCGGCGAGACGTTTTCCATTATCGGCCCGTCCGGGACCGGCAAGAGCGTCCTTCTCAAGCATATCGTCAAACTGGTGGCCCCGGACAGCGGAGAAATCTATATCGACGGGCACCCCATCTTCAGCCAGCTCAACGGCGAGAAGCCCTCCTATCGCTACAGCATGGTGTTCCAGTCATCGGCCCTGTTCAATTCGCTCACCGTCGGGGAGAACGTGGGGCTCTGGCTGCGGGAAAAGCGCGTCTGCAAGGAGCAGCGGATCCGCCAGATCATTGCCGAAAAACTGACCCTGGTCGGACTGGAGGGTAAAGAGGGGCTACGTACTGCCGAGCTCTCCGGCGGTATGAAAAAGCGGGTTGCCATTGCCCGTTCCCTGGCCATGAACCCGGACCTGATCCTGTATGACGAGCCGACAGCCGAACTCGACCCGATCAATACCGATGAACTGGCCAATACTATTCTGAAGCTGAAAGAAACCACCCGGAACACGACGGTCATTGTTACCCACGATCTGAACTTTGCGCTCTATATCTCCGACCGGATCGCCATGATTTCCGGCGGTCGGATCGAAGAAGTGGGAACGCCGTCCGAGATAAAAGCGAGCCAGAATCCAGTGGTGAAGGGATTCATCTATACCACCACCAAGGGGATCAAAGGGGAGTAAAAGTTGTTCAATGTTCGAAGTTCGATGTAGACAATTTAACCTCGAACATCGAACATCGGACATCTCAAGGAGGAAACATTGGTGCAGCGGCACGTATTGCAGGCAGGATTCATGGCACTCGTCTCCCTCGGTCTCCTTGCCTGCAGCGAACTGAAGCAGAGCAGGCCGATCCTGCCGGTCCGCGAGTACGAACGGCTGATTGTGGGGCGCCTGGACGCCGAGTACGTTGGGACCGAAAACTGTGTCTCCAAATGCCACAAGCATGACAAGCTCACCGAAGATTTTCTCCACAGCGTCCATGGTGAGCAACTCACCCCGGAGACCGGGTTGCCGCTGGTGAATTGCGAGTCGTGCCACGGACCGGGCAGCCTGGCCATCGAAAAAATCGACGAACAGATCAAGAGTGTCGGCGAGGCCAAGGCAAAGTGCGATACCTCCAAGTTTCTGGACATCATGCATCTGCCTCCCCAGGCCCAGTCCCTGATCTGTCTTAAATGCCATTCCGCGGCATCCATCCCGACCATCGCTCACTGGAACGCCTCCCCCCATGCGCTTAACGACGTCAGCTGTTTCGACTGCCACAAGCTTCATCAAGGGCCACGCCAGAAGGTCTCCCGCGACGAAATGTCAGAGCTCTGCTATTCCTGCCATCCCGAAGTGAAGGCCCAGAACAACCTCATGTCCCATCATCCCTTGCGGGAAAAGAAGATGGCCTGCGTCGACTGTCATGATGCCCACGGCTCGACGCAGGATAAACTGCTCAAGGGGAGTACCCCCAAGGAGACCTGTACCCGTTGCCATATGGAAAAGCAGGGGCCTTTTGTCTTCGAACATGGGGATGTCACCGAGAATTGCGCCAATTGCCATGCGCCCCATGGCTCGGTGAGCCCGCCCCTGTTGAACGCATCCATGCCGTTTCTCTGTCTCCAGTGCCATAACGCACACACGGTCGACAGTGCATCCGGCGTCAGGCAGCTCTTTGTCAACCGCTGCACCGACTGCCACTCTCAGGTCCACGGCTCCGATCTCCCCTCCCCGGGGGTAACCGGTGGCGGGACCCTGCGTCAGTGAGGTGAGCATGCCGTCCAAAAGAAATTCAGAGCGTAGTCCGCTGTTTGTCGGGAGAGTTTGTGCACTGCTGCTGTCTTTGCTGCCGGCGCTTGTAATTCACACCCCTCGTCCGGCTGCGGCGGCCATGGCACAGACCTCTGCACTGCCTGACAGGGAATCGGTCCTCGAAATTGCCGAAGATGAAGATGAGGAGGTGGGCATCGACCAGGGAGAAACGCCCCCCGAGGCCAGTAATACACCCCGACATACCCAGTTGGATGGTCTCATCGGCTACCGTGTTTTCTCACGGGACGGCTACGGTGGACGTGCCGCCCCCTATGAAGACCTGCATCCGGGTCCCACCGGCGGACTTCTGTTCAACAACCTCGACCGGAAGCTCAAATATTCCCTGGAAGGGACCTACACAAGTGAGAAGGATTATCTGGGCGACTTCCTGTTCGACCGGAACGGCGATTATCGCTTTCATCTGCGGACCGAATCGCTTTGGCACAACCTTGACCAAAAACCGCTTTTCTCGCCCGAGTTCAAGTTAGGCCGGGCCGATTCTACCTCTCTGGCCGATTATGTCGCCTCGCCCGATCCGACAGCCGCCTACGGCCTGCGGGTGGAGCAGGACCAGGCCCGGGCCAGGATCAAGATCCACGAATGGCCGCTCCATCTGAATCTGGGGTATTGGCGGCTCCTGCGGGAAGGGACGGCCCAGCTTCGTTATGCCGATCACGCCTTTGAAGGACCTACCAATACCGTCTATGGCCGGTCGCACACCGTCAACCGGGAGACCCATGAAGGGGAGGCCGGTTTCGATGCCCACCTCGGGCCGATAGATCTGATCTATTCGTTCCTGATCCGGGAATTCAGGGACAATGCGGGAATTCCGCGCGATTCCTTCATTGCCCGGCCTGATACGACCGGTGCGCTGGTACGGGGGGCGGGGCTGCAGCAGCACAATGAAGCTCCGGACAGCCGCTTCCTGGCCCATACGGTCAAGGCCCACACGTCGCTGTCAGGCGGACTGGTTGGTGCCGCATCCTACACCTACGGCAAGCGCCGGAACCGATCGGCCCTGACCGACATCCACGGGGCGAACGGCGTATCCCAGGTGCTGAACAATGTTGCCGGTGATCTCACCTATACCCCTTGCAAGGAGTTTACGCTGGCGGTCAAGTACCGTAGGCAGGAGATCGACAGCGACACGCCGTCAACGATCACCAGCTCTTTTGCCCTGCCGTCCACAACGATCCCGGTGCGCCATCCCATCGATACCCGTAAGGACGTGCTGACCTCTACCCTGACGATCCATCCGACCCCCCTGGTAACGATCAAGGGGGAATACCGTGGTCTGTTTGTCAACCGGGATCTTGTCCGTGATCCTGACATTGCAGTCGGGTGGAAGCTTCCTGAAAACTCCAGGACCCATCGGGGGAGCGTGGCGTTCCTGAGCCGGCCGGTCAAGGGGCTGCGGCTCAAGGCACAATACAGCTATATGGCGGTTGATAACCCGTCCTATGACACATCCCCTGACGAGCGCCACGACGGCGAACTGCTGGTGGCCTATACCATGCCTAACCGGTGGGGGGCTAACGCCAATTACCAGGCCCGGAGAGAGAGCCGGGGAGAGATCGGCCGGACCGAACTGTTTGCGCAGGTTACTCCTCAGCAGACGTTACAGTTTACGACCCGCCCCTTTCAGACGCTTCTTGCCCGCGAGCAGGCTTCAGACACGGTTACGATCAGCATGTGGTTCGTGCCGATCGAACGGGTGACCCTTTCCGGCGGCTATGCCCTGCTCAGAAGCCGGGCCGAACAGGGGGTTCTTCTGACATCAGTGAGTACGGCTCAGGCACCATTGACGCAGGATACAGCCAGCTATACCAGCCAGGCCCAGGTGTGGTCCCTCGGGGCCGGTTACCGGCCGGTCGACCAGCTTGACCTGTCCCTGCAACTGCAGCATATCCGTTCCCTGGCGGATTTTTCTCCCGTGAACAGTGCCGGTATCGGCGAGATATCCAGGAGTTCCACCGAGGAGAGCAGTCTGGCTGCCCGCGCCGATTATCGGTTCACCAGGAACTTTTCTTGCACTCTGCACTATGGCCTGCGTGATTACAACGACAGGGTCTCGACACGTTACGAAGGCACGGTGCACTCCGTGACCGCCTTTCTGACCGCCACCTGGTGACGGCTCAACGGTTCCAGTTCATGCGCAATGGTTTCATCGCATTCCTGATAGCGGTACTTCTTTTCACGCTCGTTCTGCCGGCCACCACTGCCGAGCGGATGATCGGCGTGGTACTGAGCGGTGATCTCCCCCGCTATCGGGAGGCGCACCGTGCCTTTGTCAGGTCAATGTCCCAGCAGGGCTACAGTCAGGAGAGCCTCGGCATCTTTCTGCAGGTGCCGAACCCTGATCAGCTTTCATGGGGGAACGCGGTCAGGAAGTGTTCGGCCCTGGGGGCCGAACTGATCGTTGCCTATGGCGCACCGGCGGCCCAGGTTGCGGTGCGGGAGGGGGGGGGAGTACGTGTAGTCTACGCCGATGTGTACGGACCCATTGAAACCGGCATTGCCCAGGCCAAGGGTGTGGTCGGCGTCTCCGCAAAGGTTCCGCTGGTAACCCTGCTGAAGACCGCTACCGAATACCGCCCCAACCGGACCATTGGCGTTGTCTACTCGTCCAGGGAGATCGGGACGGTGGTTCAGTTGAAGGAAGTACGGCGTTATGCCGCCACAATCGGCGCCAAAGTCCAGGAATTGAACGTTACCAATTATGCGGCGCTGGAGGAGAGGCTCATAGCCCAGTTGCCGAAACTCGACTCCCTTTTTGTGGGGGAGTCGGTGGTTGCCAGCAGAAACTTCGACCGGATCGTCCACCTTGCCCGGGAGGCAAAAGTCCCGGTCCTTTCCACCATGCCCGGTGCCTGCGAAAAGGGGGCACTGGCGTCCCTCGAAATAAGCCCGACCGAACAGGGAGAACTCGCGGCAGAGCAGGCCTCCCGCCTTCTCGGCAGGGGAGGGGGGGGGCTTGCCATGCGCCAGCCCAAACAGATCGACCTGGTGATCAATCTGAAGGTCGCCAAGGCCCTTGACCTGAATATCCCTTTCCAGGTATTAAGTATGGCCACCCGGGTGGTAAAGTGATATAGTCGCGCCCTGTGCAGCGAGCTTCGGTACCTTATGGGAAACATTCTGATTATTGACGACGACCAGGCCTTTACCGGCATCCTGGACGCGTACATTGGGCAGTATTACCCCTACCTCACGGTGAAGGTCTGTAACGATCCGGTCACGGCCCTTGCCGATATCAGGCAGGGGAAGCTCGATCTGTTGGTAATCGACCTGGAAATGCCGACGCTGGATGGCATGAAGGTCTTTGCCTATGCATTGGATGCCGGAATCGACAAAAACCGCATCGTCATCCTCTCCGGCCGGGACGTGGACTTTCTGCACGATACCTTTCCCATGGGGACCTGCCTGGCTGTTCTGAACAAATTCGAAGCAAAACAAAAGGCAGTGTTGGAGATGATCTTCGGTTCGCTCAACAGGAAGGCGGAGGTCAGGGACAGGCAGGCCCAGGGAGAATAATTCCGTTTACCTGGCGCCAGGGAGGCATGTGTGACGATGAGCGGGAAAAAGCTCGTATTGACGATCTATGGGCAAAACCACATCCGGCCCGACTGGCGGGTAGACCTTGACGGCCCGGCCTTTCAGGGGTTCTGCCAACGGTTGGGCGATGAACTGCACCGTTTTGGCATCGATTTCAGCACCACCTTCAATCCAGAGTTCACCATCGACGTCAAGAGCTACGCCGACCTTCTCAATGCCGTCAGGATATCATCTCAGGCGGATGGCTTTGCCAATCGCTGCGTTGGCCATCTGATCGGCAAGAGCGAGCACCTGGATCTCATGGAGGATATCACGCGTGCCGTGAAGAGGGTGGCGTTCGCGCCGGAGACCATTCCGCCCGATGAACACAATCGCCGGGTTTGTCACAATTGCGGCTGCGGCTGTTAGAAACTGTGAGGAGTGAGGGGGCAGGGGGCAGGGGGCAGGCGCGAAACGCGGGTCAGTTTCACCGTTCATGCTGTCTCATCGGGATCGAGCGCTATGATGGCGGCCGAAGCGGTTCCGCCGGCGATGTCAAGGATGGCGTAGCTCGGGGTTGCTACCCGATACTGCAATGTACCGGGATTGACCAGGAGCATGCCGTCCGTTTGCTGCACCATGGATTGATGGGTATGGCCGAAGAGGACGATGTCCGCCCGCTCGGACAGGCTCTTTTTGATCAGGTGATGCAGCCCGTTCTTGACCCCATAACTGTCGCCGTGGGTAATGAGAATCCTCTTGCCGGCCATGGTGGCTGTTCGGAGGCGCGGTTCGGCACAGCCGGTATCGCAGTTCCCCGGCACGGCCAGTACCGGCAGTTGGCAGAACTGGCCGACCAGCACGCCGTCCTCGTACTCATCCCCCAGGTGGATCACCAGGTCTACAGGCCCAGCCTCGTTGACGGCCTTGACTGCCCGGGCATAGTTGCCATGGGTATCGGAAAAAATGATGATGCGCATGGTGGAAGAGTAACAGAAATAGCGGTTCCTGGTCAATCTGCCAAGGTCCGGTTGTGGGAGAGGGGGCGACATGCAACGTAAATGGCTCTGGTTCGGGCTTGGCCTGACCGTCATGATAATCCTCCTGATGGTGTTCGGTGTCCTGGCAGTGTGCTCTCTCCTGGGTGAGAGCCGCTCGCTGACCGTCGGCAGTGGCATCGGCCTGGTGGAGGTTCGGGGGCTGATCCTCGATCCGCAGGAAACGGTGAAACAGCTTCACGATTTCCGGAAAAACGACAACGTCAAGGCAGTGGTCCTGCGCATCGACTCCCCGGGCGGGGTGGTCGGGCCGTCACAGGAGATCCACGCCGCTGTCAAAAAGCTTAGCGCCACCAAAAAGGTCATCGTTTCCATGGGGAGCGTGGCTGCCTCGGGCGGCTACTACATTGCGGTCCCGGCCACGGTTATCTATGCCAACCCCGGTACCATCACCGGCAGCATCGGGGTGCTGATGAAGTTCTCCAACATCGAGGGGCTTCTGGACAAGGTGGGGATGAAGTCGTTCACCCTGAAGACCGGAAAGTTCAAGGACGCCGGTTCACCGGTCCGGCCGATGACCGACGAGGAACGGGCCATGCTCCAGGGGGTGATTGACAGTACCCATGGCCAGTTTGTCCGGGCCGTTGCCGAGGGGCGCAAGCTACCGGAGGAAAAGGTACGGGAGATCGCCGACGGCCGGATCTTTTCCGGTGAACAGGCCCTGGCGCTGAAGCTGGTCGACCGGCTCGGCACCCTGCAGGACGCCATCGACGAGGCCGGCCGTCTTGCCGGTCTCAGTGGCGAGCCGCAGGTCATCCGTCCCCCGAAAAAGAAGAAGCTGCTGCTGGATATGCTGGTGGAGGAGAGTGCCAGCCGGATCGACCGGGCTCTGGGCACCAGCCGTGGGCTGAGCCTGAACTACGAACTGGGAACAGGCGAGTAGGAGATGCCTGCCTATCTCCTCCAGCGTCTGGTGGCCCTGGTTCCCCTCCTGCTCGGGATCACCCTGATCACCTTCGTGGTGATGCACCTGGCACCCGGTGAGCCGGTGGAGATGCAGACCGCCATGAACCCCAAAGTCTCCGCCCAGGCGCGGGAACGGCTCCGGGAATTCTACGGCCTGGACAAGCCGCTTCACGTCCAGTACCTGAACTGGCTGGGGCGCCTTGCCAGGCTCGACTTCGGCCGCTCCTTCGCCCCGGACAACCGGCCGGTCATGGACAAGATCCGGGAGCGGATACCGGTGACCCTCTCCCTCAACGTGATCGCCCTGGTGCTCGAATTCGGCCTGGCGATCCCGATCGGCATCCTGGCTGCAACCCGCCGTGACACCCTGCTGGACAAGGGGATCACCCTGTTCGTCTTTCTCGGCTTTGCGGTGCCGACGTTCTGGCTGGCGCTGATCCTGATGTATCTCTTCGGTGTAAAGCTCGGCTGGCTGCCGATCTCCGGCCTGCACTCCCTTGGAAGCGACAAGCTGCACGGCTTGGCCTGGTTCGGTGACCTGGCCCGGCACCTGATCCTGCCGATATCAATCGCCACCTTCGGGAGCCTGGCCGGGCTGTCCCGCTACATGCGCTCCACCATGCTGGAGGTGATCGGTCAGGACTACATCACCACGGCCCGGGCCAAGGGCCTCACGGAACGGGTGGTGATCTATCGCCACGCCCTGCGTAACGCCCTCCTGCCGGTCATTACCCTGCTCGGGTTCTCCCTGCCCGGCCTGATCGGCGGCAGTGTGATCTTCGAAACGATCTTCGCCATCCCCGGCATGGGACAGCTGTTCTACATGGGGGTCATGTCCCGTGACTACCCGCTGGTCATGGGAATCCTGACCATCGGCGCCGGCCTGACCCTGGTCGGCAACCTGCTGGCGGACCTGGCCTATGCCGCGGCCGATCCGCGCATCCGGCACGGGGGGAACGCGTAGCATGTCGTTCAAGACCTCCTATTTCTACTCCATCGTGCTCCGGCGGCTTCGGTCGAACCGCTTTGCCATGGCCGGGGCACTCGTGGTCGGCATCCTCTTTGTCTTCTCGTTTCTGGCCCCCTTCATCACCCCGTACGCCCCCGACACCCTGGATGCCTACCGGGTCCTGATGCCACCGTCGGCGGAGCACTGGTTCGGGACCGACGAACTTGGCAGGGACGTCTTCACCCGGATGATCTACGGTGCCCGTATCTCCCTGAAGGTCGGCTTTGTCGCCGTGGGGATCGCGGTCACCATCGGGACGGCGATTGGTCTCTTGGCCGGCTACTATGGCGGCTTCCTGGACAGTCTGATGATGCGCGGGGTGGACATCATGCTCTGCTTCCCCACCTTTTTCCTGATCCTGGCGGTGATTGCCATGCTGGAGCCCTCCATCTGGTACATCATGGCCATCATCGGCCTCACCGGCTGGATGGGGGTGGCGCGGTTGGTGCGGGCCGAGGTCCTTTCCCTCCGGGAGCGGGACTTTGTCCAGGCTGCCCGGGCACTGGGGGCATCGGATTTGCGGATCATCTGCGGCCACATCCTGCCCAATGCCCTGTCGCCGGTGCTGGTGGCGGCCACCCTCGGCGTTGCCGGGGCGATTCTGACCGAGTCGGCCCTGTCGTTCCTCGGCATCGGGGTCCAACCACCGACTGCCAGCTGGGGGAACATGCTCACCTCGGGCAAGGATTACCTGGAGTTTGCCTGGTGGCTGTCGCTCTTTCCGGGCATGGCCATCCTGGTGACGGTGGTGGCCTACAACCTTTTGGGGGAGGGGATACGCGACGCCCTCGACCCCCGGCTGAACCGATAGGTTGCTGAAAAACAGCCATCTCGCCGCCGTCCTCGCAAGCTCCTGTGTGCGGCGTAGCGCTGCTACGCCTCCGCTGAGCTTGCTGCGGGTGCGACGATCTGACTATTTTTGAGCAACCCGGGGAGCTTTCAGGAATTTTTATCAGAAAGGTCCTTATGACCGAGATAAACAAGAGTGATTTCGATATTGAGTCGCTGGAGGACGAACTGCGGGTGGACGGGCTCTGCCAGTCCCTTTTGCGCCGTTTCTACGACAAACGTCTCGCTGCCGGCCTGACGCAGCGGGACGCGACGCTGCTCGCCAACAGTGCGGACTATTATCTCCGCGATTTCGTGGTGGACCGGATGCGCCGTAACCCGTTCGACGAGCCGCCCGGTCTGATCCGCCAGTTTGCCGGCAACTGGTACATCGTCAATACCCTGGAGCCGAACGTGGACGAACTGGCCCGGCACCTGGCCGGCATCAGGGCCTTCTACCACTTTCTGCATGGGGAGGGGTTGATATCCGCCGGGTTTCTTCAGGCTGTCGAAGCGGAGTGTGAGGCGCTCCCCTGGTTCAGCAGCCGGATCGACTCATTCTGGTCCATCGAGGAGGATGGCTACTACACCTGGGAGCGGGAATGCTCCCTGAAGGAATAAGGGTAAAGGGGGAGATGATGACACTATTTCGTTCGTTGGTATTGGCCCTCCTCGTTTTTGCCGGGCTGCTTTCCGGCTGTAGCGTCAACATGACCGACCTCCAGGGGATCAACCTGATCTCCGTGGACGAGGAGAAGGAGCTGGGAACCAAGTTTACCGCCGAGATCGAGAACCAGCGCCAGGTGGTGACCGATTCCGAGGTGAACGGCTATGTGGACCGGGTTGGCAAGCGGCTCCTAACCGGGGCCAGGGACGTACCCTTCCCGTTCACCTTCAAGGTGATCAAGGATGACAGTGTCAATGCCTTTGCGGTGCCGGGCGGTCATATCTATGTCCATACCGGCCTGATCAAGGCCGCTGCCAGCGAAGATGAACTGGCCGGGGTCATGGCCCACGAGATCAACCATGGGGTGGCGCGTCACGGCACCCGCCAGATGACCCAGCAGTATGGCTACTCCCTGGTGCTGCAACTGCTCCTCGGCCAGAACTCCGGCCAACTCAGCCAACTGGCCGCGTCCCTTTTCGGCCAGGCCGGTACCATGGCCTACAGCCGGGGAATGGAGAATCAGGCCGACTATCTGGGAGTGGAGACCATGGCCAGGGCCGGCTATGACCCCAAGGGAATGCTCACCTTTTTCACCAAGCTGGACAGTATGCAGGCGCAGCAGCCGTCCCAACTGGCCCAGTTTTTCTCCTCCCATCCGCTGACTGCCGAGCGGGTGCAGCGGGTGAACACGGCCATTGGTCAGCTCTCTCCCATGAAGTACAGCGGCCCGACCGACAAGGGGGCGTTTGCCCGTATCAAGGCCAAGGTGAAATGATGTCCCCTATCGTTTGATAACCACGAACCAAATCTTGGCAAGGGTTGACACGACTGTGTGACAGTGCTAATTTCACTTCGCTAATAAATTTTTTTGGAGGGATCATGCGGAAAAAGATTCTGGTGGGTTTCGTGGTAATTGGTTCACTGGTGCTCTCCGGGGCGTTGGCCCTCGGGTCCGGAGCCGGCACGGCGGACGAGGCGCTGCAGAAGCTGCTGGAAGGGAACAAACGGTACGTCGAGCAGCAGATGACCGGTCAAAAGCTGAGCGATGCTCACACCCGTGAGACGCTGGCCACGAGCCAGCATCCCTATGCCATCATTCTCTCTTGTTCCGACTCCCGGGTGCCGCCGGAGATCGTTTTTGACAAGGGGCTGGGTGAAGTCTTTGTGGTGCGGGTGGCCGGCAATGTTCCCGATCCGGTCGTTCTCGGCAGTGTCGAGTATGCTGCCGAACATCTCGGTTCACCCCTGGTGGTGGTGCTCGGTCATGAGCGGTGCGGTGCGGTGACGGCTGCCGTGGAAGCCAAGGGTAAGCCGGAGGGTAATCTCGGCGCCATCATCAAGACCATTGCCCCGGCCGTAAAGCAGGCCCGCACGGAGTACAAAGGGGCCGACAAGGCTGCTCTGGTGGAGACGGCCATCGACGACAACGTAAAGCTGGTGGCGGCCAACCTGACCAAGCAGTCGTCGCTTCTCAAGCATCTGGTGAAAGAAGGGAAGCTGAAGATCGTTGCTGCCAAGTACGACCTGGATGACGGCCAGGTGCGGCTGCTCAAGTAGCCAGTTGTCCTTACACGCACACGGTTTTATCCGGATACAAAAAAAGGCCCGCTTCTGCGGGCCTTTTTTTGTTAGCTGACCAGACCTTTCAGTTCTTCCAGCAGTTCTCCCAGCACATCATACCCCTTTTGCCAGAAATCCGGGGCAAAGAGGTCGATCCCGGCCGGCCGGACCGTGTCGGCCGGCGACTGGCTGCCGCCGCTGGCGAGGATCGCCTCGTAACTGGGGACAAAGCCGGTACCCTGCTCCTGGTAGCGGCGGTACAGGGCGAGTACCAGCAGTTCGGCAAAGGTGTATGAGTAGCAGTAGAAGCGGGTGTGGATGAAGTGGGAGATGTAGCTCCACCCCCAGCGATACGGTTCGATCATCTCCACCGCGTCGCCGTAGAGCCGGGCATTCTCCTCCCACCAGAGGTCGCCGATCCGGCCGGCGGTCAGGAGCCCATCAGCCCGCTCCAGATGCAGCCGCTCCTCGAAACGGGTCAGCACGTTCTGGCGGAAGGTGGTGGCGATGATCTCCTCGATCTTGGCGCAGAGCAGGGCGATGCGCACGCCCGGGTCACGTTCCCGCTCCAGCAGGTGCCGGGTGAGGAGCATTTCGGCAAAGACCGAGGCCGTTTCGGCCAGCGGCAGCGGCGCGTGGTAGTTGATCATGGTCTGCTGTTGGGACAGGACGAAATGAAGGCCGTGTCCCAGTTCGTGGGCCAGGGTGGAGACGTCCCGCAGGGTGCCGGTGAAGTTGACCAGCACATAGGGGGGGAGCGATGGGGTCATCCCCATGCAAAAGGCGCCACCGGTCTTGCCGGGCCGTGGGGGGATATCGATGCGGGCGTCGCTGAAGAATGCCTCGATGATCGGCCGGTAGGCGGGGTTGAACCTCTCGAAGGACTCCAGCACCAGGTCGCGGGCCTCGTCGAAGGTGTAGGTACGGTGGGTTTCTCCCACCGGGGCATAGATATCGGAGTTTTTCAGGCGGGGCAGACCGAGGAGACGGGCCTTGAGCCGGAAGTATTCCCTGGCCAGCGGGTAGTTTGTTTCGGAAACGGCCATCAGGTTTTCCACCACCTGGTCCGGGAGCTCGTTGCCGATGTTGGTCGGTTCCATGGGGTGGCGATACCCCCGCAACTCCAGCTCCTGCCCGTGGTCCAGGGCAACGGTATTGAATATGGTGGAGAGGACGATGGCATGCCCGCCATGGCTTTCCAGGAAGGTGGCAAAGGCGCGCTCCCGCACGGCGCCGTCCGGGTGGTGCAGGAGGGCGAGAAGCTCTTCGCCGGTCATCTCCCGTTGTTCCCCGTCCAGGGTGAAGGGGAAACGGAGGGAGGCGGACAACTCTTCGAACAGCCGGGCAAACGCCTCGCTGCCGGTCAGGTTCTTCTGCTTCAGGAGCTGTTCCTCCCGCTCCGGCAGGGCATAGGGGCGGAACTTGCGGACCCCGGCCAGGAAGTGCCGGTAGTTGGCCAGCAGCGGATCGTCCAGGAGTGCAGCGAACCGGTCGTCGGCAATCTGCATGAGTTCCAGCTCGAAGAACAGGATCTCCCGGGTCACCCGGTTGCCAAACTCCATGGCCTGCTGGGAGAGCTGCTTGTGGGGATCGTGCTCGGAATCGGCGGCAAAGAGAAGATGGGCGTACATCTGGGGTTTTGACAACTGTTCGTGAAGCGCTTCATAGGCAGTCAGGGCCGTGAGCAGGGCGTCGGCGTCGAGTTCAACGATCCGGCCGAGCCAGGTTTCACGGAACAGCCGGGCAGCTGCTTCGCCGGTCCGGAAATCGTGCGACAGCTCCGGGGCTTCCGGACCGGCATAGAGCGGGGTGGTATCCCAGCCCTGGATAGGAGTGCTGGTTTCCATGGGACCTCCTCTGTCTTCAAATGGGGAACATGCGCTGCACTGCCATCACCGGGACGGAGACGCTGGTGCACAAGGGTGGGTGGTGCCCACGGGGAACGTCGACACCATCGATACTGTCGGGTTGGGCGAGCATGAGGGATGTTGATCAAACGAACAACCGTCTGTGCCGTGCCCCTAAATGAACAGGTGCTCTTCCTGTTGATCCTGATGTTCCTGGGACTGCTCCTTGGCAGTGTAGAGGAGTACTGCGGCGACGCCGGCAGCCAGTCCGGTGATGAACGACAAGACGAGAGTTCCTGAGCCGAAGCCGTTTGAGTTTTCTGCCACGGTGCTTACCTGCCTTTCCAGTGAGGTCACGATGCTCGCCGGGTGCGAGAGAGTTAGTACCTAGTTCATACCAGATATTTCGGGAAATGATAAGTGGAAATTTGTTGGCAAAACGGGGAGTGTTCGTACTGAAGGGGCGGGCAGCCGGAGTCTACCGGCATGCCCGCCCGAAAAGCGGCTTTCAGAGGCGCTGTACAGCAAAAACAAACGGTCAGCGTTGAACCAGTACGAATTCGTCGCGGCGGTTCTTCGCCCACGCCTCCTCGGAGTGCCCTTGATCGGCTGGTTTCTCCTTGCCGTAGCTGATAACGGAGAGGCGATTTGCAGCTGTCCCCAGGGTTATCAGGTATTGCCGCGCTGCCTGGGCCCGCTTTTCGCCAAGCGCCAGGTTGTACTCGTCCGACCCCCGCTCGTCGCAATTGCCTTCGATCCTGACGGTTGTGGCCTTGTTCTGCTTCAGGAACGCGGCGTTTTTTGCCAGGGTGGCGCGGGCCTCGTCACTCAGGGCGTTTGAATCAAATGCAAAATAGATCTGGTTCAGTGATGCCGTGAGCTGGTCGGACGCTTTTGCCTGCTTCGCGTTGTCGGTCACTACCTGCTTGGCAGCTGCCTGCTGGCTGGATGGGTTCTGTTGTGCCGACTGCGCCGGGGTGACGGCGGCCGCCTTTGCGGGAGTCGTAGCTGTTGCCGCAGGGGCAAGCTGGTCATCCTTCTTGACCAATTCCTGCTTTGCACACCCTCCTGCAACCATAGTTGCACATGTCAGAGCCAGAATAGACAGAACTACGCGTTTCATTGATATTCCTCCTTGTTTTCTTGTCTCGATCCGCTTCGCCGGGGATGTCGCCAGGAAGCTGGTGTAGACATTGATTGCCGAGAATGTTTATGCTAAAAAAGATTACTACGCATATTATTTGAATGCAAAATAATTTTGCTGATTTTTTTGGAGACATCATGCCAAACGATCCGATGGTTGCGGAGATCCTCGACAACATCCGCCGGGTGTTTCAATTCGTCAACGAACACTCGAAGCGGGTGGTTAGGGAAACCGGTCTGACCGGTCCCCAGCTCTGGGCCATCAAAGTCATCGCCGAGCGCGCCCCGATCAGGGTGTCGGAGCTGGCCAAGCGGATGTATCTGCACCCGGCCACCGTGGTGGGAATCATCGACCGGCTCGAAGTGCAAGGATTGGTGTCGCGTACCCGTTCCCGGACCGACCGGCGGGTGGTGGAGATCGACCTTACCCCGCAGGGTATAACGTTGGTGGCAGAGGCCCCGGAGGTGTTTCAAGGGGTGCTGTTGAAGGGGTTGGGGTCGCTGTCGATGGATACGCTCCAGGAGATCGCCGGTGGGCTTGACAAGCTCGTGACCATTCTTGGTGTCCAGGAGACGCCACCAGTGCCGATTGTGCTGGTGGAGGAACGGACGTTAGCGAAAGCTAAGGGGAAGCGGCGCGGATAGTCCGACCGTACAACGGCTCACGGCAATCGTCCCGCAACGGTTTCCCCAACCTTCTGGTAGGGGCCGGTAGTATAGGCACCGAATGCCACGTTCCCGGAATGGTTCAGCAGGGCTGCCAGGCGATCACGATTTACCGGGTTGGCGACCATGGCCAGCGCCTCCTCTGCGTCGAACCAGCCGAGTTCCGGGGTTTCGGCGCTGGGAGTCAGCTCGCCCCGGCAATAGCGGGCGATAAAGGCAAAAATGAGCGCTGCCGGTGGCGTCAGTTTCGACCAGACGCAGGCCAGCGGCCCCAGAGTCACCGTCACCCCGGTCTCCTCAAGGACCTCGCGGTGGAGCGCCTCGATCAGGCTTTCTCCCTCTTCGACCCGCCCCTGTGGAATCTCCCACCCCCGTTTGTGGTGCCGGATCAGCAGCACCCTGTCGTCGGCATTGCGCACCAGGCAGCCGACCACCACGATATGACGCGGGCTCTCCATTCACTCATCCTTTCCCGAAATCTGCTCTCCCCGTTCCGGTAACCTTACGCTCTGCTGCTTCCCTTCTACCCGGCCGACCGGTCAATGTCAATTCAGTTCCTCTCGCCTTGCATCCGTACCCGATTGTGGTAAACGGAAAGGTAGATTCGTCACGTCGCACAGGCAGCATGACACCCCCAAGGAGGCAAGGACCATGGCATACACGGCACAGGATTATGGCAGGCTGATCGGCATCCCCGGCTTCAGTGAGACGCTTTTGAAGAACCATTTCACCCTCTACCAGGGGTATGTGACCAACAGTGGCAAACTGCTGGATACCCTGGCGCAGCTGATCGCGGACGGCAAGGGGGCGACTCCGGAATATGCAGAACTGAAGCGCCGCCTGGGGTGGGAGTTCAATGGCATGCGGCTCCACGAGCTCTATTTTGGCAACCTGGGCGGGAGTGCCCCCCTGGACCAGGGAACTGCTCTGGCCGGCAAGCTGGCTGCATCGTTCGGCAGCGTCGAATTATGGGAGAAGGATTTCAGGGCCACCGGCGCCATGCGCGGCATCGGCTGGGTCGGGCTCTATCTCGACCCGGTGGGGGACCGGCTGATCAACTTCTGGATCAACGAGCACGATGTGGCCAACCCGGCCGGTTGTACCCCTCTGCTCATCATGGATGTCTTCGAGCACGCCTTCATGCTCGACTACGGGCTGAAGCGGGCGGACTACATCGAGGCGTTTTTCCGGAACATCGACTGGCAGGCAGTGGCGGCGCGGTTGGCGTAGTCCGAACGTGTCTCGAAGGGAGGCGGTAGCGATGAAACGTTGGTTACTGCTGGCACTGCTGTTCGTCGTGCTGGGTGCGGTAACCGTTTGTGCCCGGGAGGCCAAGCGGGTGGTCCGGGCCACCGTCGGCGACGACGGGGTCCAGCGGGTGGAACTGGTGGGGGGCGGGTACTTTTTCGACCCGGACCATATCATCGTCAAGGTGAACGTGCCGGTGGAGCTCAGGGTGCGCAAAGAGTCGGGCTTCGTGCCCCACAACATCGTGGTCAAGGCGCCCGAGGCGGGGATCGAGTTCGAGGAGAGCCTCTCCTCCGATCCAAAAACCATCCGCTTTACTCCGACCAGGATCGGCAGCTACCCCATGTACTGCAGCAAGAAGCTCCTCTTCTTCGAAAGCCATCGGGAAAAGGGGATGGAAGGTCTGCTGGAGGTGGTTGAATAGAGTTGATCGACTCCGGCGAAACTAAGCGGGGACCGTACTGGTCCCCTTTTGGTTCATCGATACGAGGCAATGACCTCGCTTCTGCGGAAACAGTCGATTGTGTGATCGTTCACCATGCCGGTGGCCTGCATGTGGGCGTAACAGATGGTCGGGCCGACAAAGCGGAATCCCCGTTGCTTCAGGTCGCGGGAAAGGGCCTCTGCTTCGGGGCTTGTGACCGGAAAGTCGGCAAGGGTGCGCAGTTCGCTGACCCTGGGGGTGCCGTCCACGAAGCGCCAGATGTAGGTATCAAAACTGCCGAATTCCGCCTGGACCTTAAGGAAGGCGCGGGCGTTGGTGACCGTGGCCTCCACCTTGGCCCTATTGCGGATGATTCCCTGGTCCTGGAGCAGGGCACTGACCCTATCATTGTCGAACCGGGCGACCAGTTCCGGATCGAAACCGGCAAAGGCCTGCCGGTATCCCTCCCGCCGGCGCAGGATCGTATACCAGGAAAGCCCGGCCTGGGCCCCTTCGAGGGTGATGAATTCGAAAATCAGCCGGTCGTCGTGGACCGGCACCCCCCACTCGGTGTCGTGGTAGGCGACGTAGTCCGGCTTGCCCGGATCGACCCAAGGGCAGCGGCATGGTGCGGTCATGGATGTTCTCCTGCGTGAAGTGCGGAATGGCTGCCGTCGGGCGCGATGCTGACGGTCGTGGTAGCGGTGACCTGCTGCCGGCTGTCGTAGCATCGTTCCGCGAAGGTCACCCGGTTGTCCCGGTCGATCAGGATGAGGGTGGTGGACCGGGTACCGTATGCGTCGCCGGCAATGAAGATCGGGGAGAGGAATCGCTCCCGGTCGATGCCGATGCCGGTGTCCGGGAGAAGCGGATCCGGGAACTGGCTGGTGTCGGCAAGGGCGGCGAACATCGCTTCCATGTCCGGCTGTCCGGACGCGAGGAGCTCTGCCAGCCTGGCCTTGGCGGCTGTCACCTTTGGCCAGGGGGAGTCCAGGAGATGGTTGCTCAGGCCGTGGATGCCGGCTGGTATCTGCTCCGGACCACTGCCGCGGTTGGAGTGCCAGAATAGCCCGTTATCGTCGCCGACCAGCAGGTTGAAACCACCATAGCGCCCTTGTTCGCGGCCCAGCTTCTCCAGAAAGGCGGCCGGCGTCTCGGTCCCGGTAAGGAAGTCGGCCACCAGTCGCCCCCGTGACGGCGGGTTGGCCGGTTGGTGGTGGGGGTCCCGGTAGTTGGTGATAGCCGCCAGGCGCCGGGTGCTGGTTATTCCCAGCCAACTGCCTCCTCCCTGCAGGTCACGGCCGGCCAGGAGCTGCGACGCCTCCGGCCAGAAGCCGGCCGGTGCGGTCGGCCGGGTAAAGTATTCGTCCCGGTTGGCGGCCAGGACCAGGCGATAGCGGGGATGAGCATCCAGGGCGAAGACGATCAGGCACATGGGGGTATCATGTCAGAGGGGCGTTACTGCGTCAATGGCGGATTCACCCATCAGTCTGCCGAAGATACCCCCTCGCTGCAGTACGCCTTGATCTCCTGCAGGAAGTCACTCCCGTAGCGGCCGAGCTTGTGAGACCCCACGCCGCTCACCCGCCCCAGCTCCTCATGGGTCGTCGGCCGCAGGGCGGCCATGGCCACCAGGGTGGCGTCGCTGAAAACGACGAACGGCGGCACTTGCTGTTCGTCTGCCAGCCGTTTGCGCAGGGTCCGCAAGGCCTGGAACAGCCCCTCGTCGTAGGGAAGATCTTCCTTGCCCCGCTTGGCCGGCTGCTTTGCCGGCGCCGGCCTCAGCCGCGGCTTGGCCAGCACCAGCCGCTCCTCTCCCTTCAGCAGGGGCCGGGCCTTGGCGGTCAGACGGAGTACCGAGTAATTCGCCATGTCCTGCTCCAGGTACCCCAGATGCACCAACTGGCGAAAGACGCTTCCCCACACATCCTGGGACAGCTCCCGGCCAATAGCATAGGTGGAGAGCCGGTCGTGGCCGAGCTGTTGAATCCGCTGATTCTGGGAGCCGCGCAGCACGTCGATGACGTGTCCCATGCCAAAGCGCTGGCCGGTGCGGTAGACGCAGGAGAGTGCCTTCTGGGCCTCAACCGTGGCGTCGTACCGCTCGGGCGGATTAAGGCAGACGTCGCAGTTGCCGCAATCCTCCTCCAACTGTTCGCCGAAGTAGCCGAGCAGCACCCTCCGCCGGCAGGTGAGCGCCTCGGCAAAGCCGACCATGGCGTTCAGCTTGTGCAGCTCGATCCGGTTCTGCTCCGCGTTGTTCCCGGACTCGATCAGGGCGCGGCCGATGGCGATGTCGCCGTAGCCGAACAGGAGCAGCGCCTCGGCCGGCAGACTATCACGGCCGGACCGGCCGGTTTCCTGATAGTAGCTCTCGATGTTCCGCGGGAGGTCGTAGTGGACCACGAACCGGACGTTCGGCTTGTCGATCCCCATGCCGAAGGCGACCGTGGCCACCACGATCCTGAGGTCGTCCCGCAGAAACGCCTCCTGCACCCGGTGCCGCTCCCGGTCCGGCAGGCCGGCGTGATAGGCGGCGGCCCTGATCCCGGCCGCAGCCAAACGCTCCGCCACCTCCTCCACCCGCTTGCGGGACAGGGCGTAGACGATCCCCGCCTCGGTCGGCCGCCCTTGGAGAAACGCGGCCAACTGCTGGGCCGGCTTGTGCTTGGCCACCACGGTGTAGCGGATGTTGGGCCGGTCGAAGCCGGCCACGTGGCAGGTCGCCTCCTTAAGCCCCAGCCGCTCGATGATGTCGTCGCGGGTCTGGGGGTCGGCCGTGGCGGTCAGGGCGATGAGCGGCACAGCCGGAAAGAGTTTTCTCAGTCTTCCCAACTGCACGTACTCTGGTCGGAAGTCGTGACCCCATTGGGAGACGCAGTGGGCCTCGTCGATGGCAAAGAGGGCGATGGGGAGCTCCTGGAGCCGCTCCAGAAAAGCGTCGCTCATCAGCCGTTCCGGTGCCACATAGAGAAGTTCCAGCCGACCGGCGTGAAGGTCGGCCAGGACCCGGCGCGCCTCCGTTTCCGTGAGGGTGGAGTTGTAGCAGGCCGCGGCTACCCCGTTGGCGACCAGGGCGTCCACCTGGTCCTTCATCAGGGAGATGAGGGGGGAGACGATGATGCCGACGCCGGGCCGATGCAGGGCCGGGATCTGATAGCAGAGGGACTTGCCGCCGCCGGTCGGCATGAGGACAAAGGCGTCCTCACCCCGGATCAGGCCGTCGATGATCTCCTCCTGGTGGGGGCGGAAGGCGTCGTAGCCGAAGATGGTCTTGAGGGTCTGGCGGGGTGTAGTGATCATGAAGGGCCTTTGCAGGGGGTATGGCAGGCGTGGCAGTCTGTTGCGGCAGCAGTCGGTTATCCCGCTGCCTCGTCGAGGAACTGCCGGAGGCGTTCCTCCGGCACGTTGGCCAGGTTGGCGATCCGGGACAGCCGGGGGAATGACCAGCTGCTGTCGGCCTCGGCCAGCAGCACGCCATCGCTATGGATGGTGGCACGGACCGTAGCACTCCGGTTGTCGTGGGTCAGGACCGTGCCGGTCACCACCAGTTCACGGTTGGTCGGAACCGGCATCAGGTAGCGGGTGGTCATCTCCCGGGTCAGGCCGAGCCGGTTGAGCCTGGCGATGATAGCCCAGGCCGCGACTTCGTCCAGCAGGGTGGCGATGATGCCGCCATGGGTCAGCCCGTCGAAGCCGCAGTGATGTTCCGGGACGGTGTGGGTGGTGGTGCAGCCCTCTAGCGTGCGGCTGAAGCGTAGCTGCAGCCCGTGGGGGTTGCCGCTGGAGCAGCCGAAGCAGGAGCCGGGCCAGTGGGCCTGGATCTGGTGCCGTGTCATGCTATCACTTTCTGTCTGACGGATTGGTTCAGCATGGGAGGTTATAGTACCTTTTCCCGGGAGATGCAATCATAAGCGCTTCGCCCTTTGGGGAACGGATTTGGCGCTTCCTGTATCGCGGTAAGATTAGCTGCCTGTTATTTAGTCAATAAGGGAAAAGACCATGGCTTTTCGTCCCCTCGATACCTTATCCCCACAGTTATCCACACGGTTTTCAACAGTTCATGTGGAAACAAAGCGGCGGCAGTGAACGCTTTGCGAGTGCTAGACGCTAACTCCCGAGAGTTTATCCACTTTGTGGCGTGTCAAGAGAAAATATCAAATTGTTGACCGTTTTTAATTTGTCTTCTTGGAAAGCAGCAGTCGCTGGGAAGGCTTGAACCCACGCTTAGTCAGAAAGTTCCGCAGCCCGAAATTCCCGTGTTCCATCTTGGTCCGGACAGATTCGACCTCAAGAGCGGAAAGGTCGGTCAGCAGCTGAGAGAGAAGCGCATGCCCGATACCTGAACCACCATAGACGGGGTGAACTCCGATTGCGTCTAATACTGCATATTTATTGACTTTGCCAAACTCGCCGAAATCGGTGCGCGCCATGATGAAGCCGGTGACGATGCCGTCGTCTTCCGCCACCATGGAGAACCGTATCCCGGATGTATGAACCGATTCCCTGAATTTGGCGGCATAAAATGCAGAACGGTCCAGACCGGTCAGCTTCGTGTCTATTCGATCGACAGACACAAGATCGTCCCCTGTGAGAGGGCGCACTATGACGCGCCCCCTGGCTAGCGTTTCATAATAGTTACAGTCGGCAGTGTTGTGGACCCGCCGCCTGCCAGCCATGTCAACCGGAGCGACCCTGGCGATCTCCTCGCCCAGGGGAGAGGTGTCTCGCTCTATGATCTGGCCGGATGCCAGAGCGAAACCTGTTGACGCGAAAAACCTGGTCATGTTGTGATTTGACCAGATAATCTGGGTCTGCAGGGTGCTGAGATTCTTCCTTTTCATCCGCTGTTCGATCCCGGCCATGACCTTTTTACCTATGCCCCTGCCTTGATAGTCAAGGTCGACACCGATGGTTTCAAGTTCCACTGTGGTGCCTTGGGCGCCGAACTCTCCTTCCAGAATTCTGGCAAACCCATAGCCTACAAGCTTTTTGTTATCAACGGCAGCACAGGTGACAAAACTGTCAGGCTCAGCCGTTGCCGCAGCAAGCAGGCTTTCCAGAAAGGCTTTTCTCGGCCGGCCTGTCAGCCGGCTCTCAACTTCTGAAACCTGATCTATATCTTCGGGATAGAGTGAGCGAACTGTGAGGTCGGACATGGCGTATTCTCCTTTCTGCTGCACTTCAAGAATCATTTTATGAACTGCCTGTACAAAGGTATGTTTACCACGTTAAGGTTGGTTTGCAATTCGGGGTTACACTTCATGAAAACAGAACAGGATGGGGCTGGTTTTAATAGGCTGCGGGTTTGAAGGTGTAGTGTTGAGACCTGCCGGGTCAACGTCCCCGGATTGTGTCGGTCTGGATGGATACTGGATTTAGACAACAAAAAAAGCCCGCATCGCTGCGGGCCTTTCCGTCAATCTATCTGCGCTATGCACATTCACTATAGCCGCACACCCGACAAACCGCACACCCTCCCTCGTGCTCCACGATCCCGCCGCACTCGGGGCAGGCGCCCCGTTCCGGCGCCTTGGCCTCCAGGCCGGTATCGTAACCGGCAGCGTGCATGTGGGCCTGGATCGCCTTGGCCACTGCGTCGGCGCAGGAGAGGACCTTGTTGTCCCCGAAACCTGCCGGGCAGTGGCAGGAGATCCCCAGGAGTTGCTTGATTACCTGGCGGGCCTGTACGCCGCTCCGCCAGGCCAGCGATACCATCCGGCCGATCGCCTCGGCCTGGGAGGCAGCACACCCCCCCGCCTTCCCCATGGTGGTGAAGAGCTCGAAGAGGCCGCTCTTGTCCTCGTTGACCGTGACGTAGAGGGGGCCGCAGCCGGTCTGCATCTGGTAGGTCCACCCCTTGAGCGCCTTGGGACGGTCCCGCTTGAAGACCCGCTTGTCGTCGACCTGGGCTCCCTTCTCCTCCACCTTCTCCTCCTTCTTGCCGGTGGAGAGGACCTGCTCGTCCCGCGAGCCGTCACGGTAGATGGTGACTCCCTTGCAGCCGGTCTGGTAGGCGAGGCGGTAGACCTTTTCCACGTCCTCCACGGTGGCCGTATTGGCGAAGTTCACCGTCTTGGAGACCGCGTTGTCGGTGTGCCGCTGGAAGGCGGACTGCATCTCGATGTGGCTTTCCGGGTCGATGTCGTGGGCCGTGACGAAGATCCGCTGCACATCCTCCGGTACCTCCGGGATGCCGTGAACCGTGCCGTGCTCGGCGATTCGCTGCATCAGCCCCTCGGAGTAGAAGCCCCGCTCCTTGGCGATCTTTTCGAAGATCGGGTTCACCTCCACCAGGATGTTGTTGTCCATGACCTGGCGGACGTAGGAAACGGCAAAGAGCGGCTCGACGCCGGAGGAGGCGTTGGCGATGATGGAGATGGTGCCGGTCGGGGCGATGGTGGTGATGGTGGCGTTTCTGATCGGCTCCAGCCCCGGCTTGTCGTAGATCGACCACTTGAAGTTGGGGAACGGGCCGCGGGCCTTGGCCAGCTCGCGGGAGGCGGCATGCCCTTCGTCGTTGATGAACTGCATCACCTTCTCACCCAGGCTGATGGCCTCCGATGAATTATAGGGGATACCCAGCAGGATCAGCAGGTCGGCCCACCCCATGACCCCCAGGCCGATCTTCCGGTTGCCGCGGGTCATGTCCCGGATCTGGTCCAGGGGATAGTTGTTGACCTCGATGACGTTGTCCAGGAAGTGGACCGCCAGGGTCACCACCTCTTTCAGGCGGGTCCATTCGACGTCCCCGTCCTTCACCATCTTTCCCAGATTGATGGAGCCGAGGTTGCACGACTCGTAGGGGAGAAGCGGCTGTTCGCCGCAGGGGTTGGTGGATTCGATCTCCCCCACCAGCGGGGTCGGGTTGTCCTTGTTCAGCCGGTCGAGGAAGATGATGCCCGGCTCGCCGTTTTCCCAGGCCTGCTTGACGATCCGGTTGAAGACCTTGCGGGCATTCAGTGAGCCCGCTATTTCACCGGTCCTGGGGTTGAGCAGGTTATACTCCCGGTCCTTGTCCACTGCATCCATGAACGCCTCGGTGATGCCGACCGAGATGTTGAAGTTGTTGAACATCTTCTGGTCGGCCTTGCACATGATGAAGTTCATGATGTCCGGATGGTCGACCCTGAGTATCCCCATGTTGGCCCCACGCCGGGTCCCCCCCTGCTTGACCGTGTCGGTGGCGATGTCGAAGACCCGCATGAAGGAAAGCGGACCGCTGGAGATGCCGGAGGTGGACTGGACCACGTCGTTGGCGGGCCGCAGGCGTGAGAAGGAGAAGCCGGTGCCGCCGCCCGACTTGTGGATCAGGGCGGTGTACTTGACCGCGTCGAAGATCTCGTCCATGGAGTCCCCGACCGGCAGGACGAAGCAGGCGGAGAGCTGGCCGAGCTCCCGGCCGGCGTTCATCAGCGTCGGCGAGTTGGGGAGGAATTCCAGGTTGGTCATGATGCCGTAGAAGAGGTCGGAGAGCCCTTTCAGATCGGCCTTCTTGTCGAATGTCCTGTCCGCTGCCGCGATGGCATCGGCTACCCGACGGAAGAGCTCGGCCGGGGTTTCCAGCGATTTCCCCTCCTTGTCCCGTTTCAGGTACCGTTTTTCCAGGACGGTAATGGCGTTTTTCGACAGGGCGGACAGTGTTGCGGGCGCTTTGTGTGCCATAAACCTTGGTTCTCCTTGCGTGAAAAAGGTTTTGTAGTGTTTTTAGGCCTTTTACAATATGTTGTGTTGCGGTGAAAAATTAACCACAACATGTATGGGGTGTCAAGGGCTTTTTTGAACTAGTTCTAACCGACTGAAAAGACGCGACAATGCCCTTTTTCTGTTGGATACGGACGGCGCGGCGGTTTACTTTGCCCCATGGTTGTGGTAAGAATTTTCGGCTATGACACGAAATGACGGACCCGGCGATGCCCGGTGCAGACAGTGTGGTGTGACGATCAGTCCGGCCTGGCCGATTGCCCTGGTGATTCTGCTCATGGTGCTGTTCGGTTCCGGTGGCGAAGCGGCACAACTCCCTTCCGGCGCAGCGCAGCCGACGGTCGAGGGGCTGCAGGGCCTGCCGGCGCGTATGCTCCGTCCCCTGGGGACGGTGGAGGCTACCTACCGGGAACAGGCAATCACCGAGGACACGGTCTGGAAAGGGGTGGTGGTGCTGGAAGGCCCGGTCACCGTGGCACCCCAGGCCACCCTGACGATCAGGCCGGGTGCCGTGATTGTGGCCAAGAGTAGCGAAGCCGGCGGTCTGGGCGGCACCTCGCTGTTCGTCCATGGCCGTCTGGTGGTTCAGGGGGATGCCGAGCGCCCGGTCCTCTTCACCAGCGCCTTTGCCGTGCCCCATCCGGGTGACTGGTACGGGGTGATTCTCCAGGGGAGCGAGAAGAAAAACCAGCTGGATAACTGCCGCATCGAGGGGGCGGAACGGGGGCTGGAGGCCCATTTTTCCTCGTTCACCGCCAGTGGCGTTGCCTTTGCCCATTGTCGCATCGCCCTGCGGCTCCTGGACTCCCTGGCCTCGATCCGGGGGATGACGGTGAGCGATTCGCCCATTGGGGTAATGATCCAGGCCGGCGAGACCGATCTGCGGGACGGGGTCGTCAGTGGCGGCCAGAGCGGCATCGTTGCCGAAGCCGGATCGGTCACCCTGCGCCAGGTAACGGTCCAGGGGGCGGTCACCGGTCTGTTGGCCGAGGGGGTGAGACTTCAGGTGAGAGGGGCTCTCTTCACGGGTAACGGCTCGGGGCTGCGCCTGACCGCCTGTGAAGGTGAGGTTGTCGGCGTCCGGGTGGTGGATAACCGGGACGAAGGTTTGAGCCTGAAGCGCAGCCGACTCAAGGTACACGGCAACGAGATCAGCGGTAACGGCAGGGTGGGGCTGCGCCTCGGCGACACCCTTGCCGCCCTCTGGGGGAACATCATCCGGAACAACGGCGCCGTCGAACTGGCCTACGACGGTATTGGCGACCTTTCTCTGCCCGGCAACTGGTGGGGGGGGCTCTCCCTGCCGGAACTGAAGAAGAAGGTTGTGCCCGGCCAGGTTGCCGATCCGCCGGCCAGGGTTCTCCTGGCTCCGCTTCTTGCCACTCCCCCGTCGCTGCCGTTCTGATAGCGGTTGCCATAACCCTGGTGACATGATACGGTTTTTTATGCCGATTTTTCTGGATAACGCGGCTACTTCCTTTCCCAAGCCCGAGTCGGTCTACCGGGCCATGGACGACACGATGCGTCGGATCGGCGTGGCGCCGGGGCGGGGCGGCTATGCCCAGGGGCTGGAGTCGGCCCGGCTGGTCTTCACTGCCCGCGAAACCCTGGCCGAGTTCTTCGCCATTCCTGATCCGACCCGTCTCGTCTTTACCCACAGCGCCACCGAGTCGCTCAATCTGGCGGTACGGGGACTGCTGAAAGCGGGTGACCACGTGGTTACCACCACCATGGAGCACAACTCCCTGGCCCGTCCGCTCAGTTACCTGGAGAAGCGGGGGATAGCGGTGACCCGGGTGGCGGCGGACCGCGCCGGCCTTGTTGCCAGTCGTGACATTGCTGCTGCCTTTCGGCCGAATACGCGGCTCGTGGCGCTGGCCCATGCCTCCAACGTCACCGGTACTGTCCAGCCGGTGGCGGAGATCGGTCTGCTGGCCCGGGCCGCCGGGATTCCGTTCCTGGTGGATGCGGCCCAAAGCGCCGGCTGTCTCCCCATCGATGTGGTACGTATGGGGATCGACCTGCTGGCGGTCCCCGGCCACAAGGGACTCTTCGGCCCACCCGGCACCGGGCTTCTCTACGTGGCTGAGGGGATCGAGCTGGAACCGCTCACGGTGGGGGGGACCGGCAGCTTTTCCTCCGAACCTGAGCAGCCCAGTGTCGTGCCGGACCGGTTCGAAAGCGGCACCTTGAATGTGCCGGGGATAGCCGGCCTCCTGGCCGGGGTCGAGTTCATCCGGCAGACCGGATTCGGGGCCATTGCCAGCCACGAAGAGGAACTCATGGTGCGGCTTGTGGCCGGGCTGGCCGTGATGCCGGGAATCACTGTCCATGCAGCCCCAGCGGGGTGGCGCGCGCCGGTGGCCTCGTTCACGATTGCCGGGCTCGACCCGGCAGTGATCGGTTTCCGTCTGGACGCCGAGTTCGGCATTGCCGTACGGGTTGGTCTCCACTGTGCACCCATGGCCCATCGCACCATCGGCACCTTTCCCGTTGGTACCGTACGGGTCAGTCCGGGCTACTTTACGACCAATGCCGATATCGACGCCTTCCTGGCGGCACTCTCCGATATAATCGGCCAACAACTTCAGCCGTAAACAGTGACGGGAATGCGTCCGGCTGCCGTATTGATTTTTACAACGAGGAGATTATCATCCATGAAGCGGCTTGTTTTCTGTTTCATCGGTCTGATGCTGGTCGGTATGCTGGCAGCCTGTTCCCTTCCCCCTGAAAGGCCGGTCACCAAGGCTGATCTCATGAAGACGAACATCTACAGCACCTTTACCGTCAAGGAGCCGCCGGAGTCGGTTCTGGCAGCCCTCAACCGGGACGGTGAGGTGGTGGTCGAGGCCAGCTACAAGGGAAAGGGCGAGTATTACCTGAAGATTGTGGCCACCTCCGAGGGGCTCAAGTACAGCGTTATCGAGAAGTAGGCCTCGCCTGCCCATCTCATGCAATTTCTTACGGTGTCACGTCTGCCGCAGTGTGCAGCCGGCACCGATACCTGCTCAGCTAGGAGTGTTATGAAAACCTTTGTCATCGACACCAACGTGTTCCTCTACGACCCACAGGCCCTTTTCAGGTTCGAGGACAATACCATCGTCATCCCGATCACAGTAGTCGAGGAGATCGACCGGTTCAAGAAGGACATGAACGAGACCGGCCGGAACGCCCGCCAGATATCCCGTCTTCTGGACGAACTCCGCCTGCAGGGTTCTCTTTCCAATGGGGTCGGACTGCCGGGTGGCGGCACGCTGCGGGTGGAGATCTACGAAGAGAAGGTCATGAAGCGGTTGCCGCCGGAACTGCGGGCCGATCGGGGCGATAACCGTATCCTTGCGGTAGCCGTGGACCTGCAGCAGAAAGAGGCGGCCAGGCCGCTCATTCTGGTGACCAAGGACACCAACCTGCGGATCAAGGCCGACGCCCTCGGCCTGGTTGCCCAGGACTACCGTTCCGACAAGGTGGAGATCGACGATCTCTACAGCGGCATGGCCGATGTGGATGTGGCGCCGGATGCGGTGGACCGGTTTCATGGCCAGGGATGGCTTGAGTGGGATGGTGGAGGGATGCCGAACCAGTTCCTGACCCTGCGGGACGCCACTAACCCCTCGCACACGGCCCTTGGCCGGATAGATGCGGTCAAGCACCAGCTGGTGCCGATCCGCCGCGTAGGGAAAGAGGGTGTCTGGAGCATTCAGCCCCGCAACAGGGAGCAGTCGGTGGCCCTTGACATCCTGCTGGACGATTCCATCAAGCTGGTGACCCTGGTGGGCAAGGCCGGCACCGGCAAGACCCTGCTGGCAATAGCCGCCGGTCTGCACAAGGTGGCTGAGGAGGGGGTCTTCAACCGGCTCCTGGTCTCCCGGCCGGT
The DNA here is from genome assembly GCF_007830735.1 of Geobacter argillaceus. Classification (GTDB taxonomy): domain Bacteria; phylum Desulfobacterota; class Desulfuromonadia; order Geobacterales; family DSM-12255; genus Geomobilibacter; species Geomobilibacter argillaceus. The sequence goes on along the minus strand of NZ_VLLN01000009.1, from coordinate 80,277 downwards.
CTTTCCCATGGGACGCGATCTGGGGTTCCTGCCCGGCGATATCGAGGAAAAACTCTCCCCCTGGATGCAGCCGATCTTCGACAACGTGGAACTGCTCCTTTCCGGGCACGAGGCCGAGAAGCGGCACAGCAAGGGGTACAAGGAGCTGATGGCCATGGGGATACTGGATATCGAGCCCCTGACCTACATCCGCGGCCGCTCCATTCCCAACCAGTACATGATCGTGGACGAGGCCCAGAACCTGACCCCCCACGAGATCAAGACCATCATCACCCGGGCCGGCGAGGGGACCAAGATCGTTCTGACCGGGGACCCGTACCAGATCGACAACCCGTATGTCGATGCCTCGTCCAACGGTCTGACCTATGTGGTGGAGCGTTTCAAGGAGCAGGCCATCGCCGGCCACATCACCGTGCTGAAAGGCGAGCGGTCGGCCCTGGCGGAGCTGGCGGCCAACCTTCTCTGACAGGTTGCTGAAAAACAGCCATCTCGCCGCCGTCCTCGAAAGCCGCCTTGTGACTTCGGCCTGCGGCCTCACCCTTCGGGCGCCTTCGCGGTCCAATTTCACACGTGAAATTGTGCGGCGTAGCGCTGTTTATGCCCGCTGTTTGGGGACTACGCCTCCGCGGGGCTTTCTGCGGGTGCGACGATCTGACTATTTTTGATCAACCTGCGACAGAAGTCGGACAGTAGACAAACCTCTTACGGGGCGTATGGTACGCCCCGCTTTTTTGCCCCGAACCCCGAGCCCTGAACCATGTTATTACTTGCCATCGAGACATCCTGTGATGAAACCGCGGCCGCCGTGGTGCGTGACGGCCGGCAGGCGCTCTCCGGAGTCGTTGCCACCCAGGTGGATATCCATGCCGCCTATGGCGGCGTGGTGCCGGAAATCGCCTCCCGCCAGCATCTGGAAGGGATCGTGCCGGTCATCGACGAAGCGCTCCGGAGCGCCGGCGTCACCATGGCCGATATCGAGGGGGTGGCGGTCACCCGCGGTCCCGGACTGATCGGCGCACTGCTGGTCGGGGTCTGCGCCGCCAAGGGGATTGCCGCGGCCAGGGATATCCCGCTGGCCGGGGTGAACCACATCGAGTCCCACCTCCTGGCCATTCTCCTGGAGGAGGAGGTTCCGTTCCCCTTCCTTGCCCTGGTGGTTTCCGGCGGGCATAGTCATCTCTACCGGGTGGATGGGATCGGCCGCTATACCATTCTCGGCCAGACCATCGACGATGCGGCCGGAGAGGCGTTCGACAAGGTGGCCAAACTGGCAGGGCTTCCCTATCCCGGCGGGGTCCAGATTGACCGGTTGGCGGTACAGGGCGACCCGCAGCGGGTGAAGCTGCCGCGGCCGCTCCTCCATGACGGCACCCTCAACTTCAGTTTCAGCGGCCTGAAGACTGCGGTCCATACCGCCTTGCGCAAAGAGCCCTCTCTGGCCGGGGACGACCTGCCCCACCTCTGCGCCTCGTTTCAGGAGGCGGTCTGCCAGGTCCTGGTCCGGAAGACCGCCACCGCCCTTGAGAGAACCGGCTGCACGCGGCTCGTGGTGGCCGGTGGCGTAGCCTGCAACAGCGGACTGCGCCGGGCCATGGCCGCAATGGCCGCGCAGTGCGGGGTTTCCCTGCATATCCCGTCGCCGGCCTTGTGCAGTGACAATGCGGCCATGGTGGCGGTGCCGGGGGATTTCTACCTGTCAAAGGGGCTCGGTGCCCTGGATTTCGATGCCGTGCCGGTCTGGCCCCTGGACCGGATCGCCGCTGAACTGGGGTGGGCATGATGGAGAGGGTCAGGGCCAAGAAATCGCTGGGCCAGAATTTTCTGGTGGACCAGCATGTCCTTGAGCGGATCGTGGCTGCCGTGGCGCCGACAGCCGAGGATCAGGTGCTGGAGATTGGTCCGGGGCAAGGGGCTTTGACCGGTTTTCTGGTCCCCCGGGTCGGCCGTCTGGTGGCGGTGGAACTGGACAAGCGGCTGCTTGGGCCGTTATCGGCAGCCTATGGCCCCTTGCCCCATGTCACCATCGTCGAGGGGGACATCCTGCGGGTGGATCTGCCCCGACTCCTTAAGGCGCATGGCGACGGGCAATGGAAGGTGGCGGCCAATCTGCCCTACAACATCTCGTCCCAGGTCCTGTTCCTGTTCCTAGAGACCCCTACCCTGTTCAGCCGGCTCGTCCTCATGCTCCAGAAGGAGGTGGGGGATCGGTTGGTGGCCCGGCCCGGCACCAAGGAGTATGGCATCCTCTCGGTATTCTGCGCCCTTCATTTCGACGTGGTTCGTGAATGCGTGGTAAAGCCCGGCTCCTTCCGGCCGATCCCCAAGGTGGATTCGGTTGTCCTTCGTTTCACGCCGCTGGCCGCACCCCGGTGCGACGTGGGGGACGAGCCCCTGTTCCGGCGGCTCGTGAAGGCGTCCTTTGGCCAGCGCAGGAAAACCCTCTGGAACTGCCTGAAGAGTGCCGATCTGGCCCCCGACGACGAGGTGTTGCGTGCTGTTCTAGCGAGTTGCGGCATCGATCCGGGCCGCAGGGGGGAAACCCTTGATCTGGAAGAGTTTGCCCGGTTGAGCCGGGCACTGTTGGCGGGGAAAGTGCTGGCATAGGCCGGGTTCCTGTGCTATAGAATTTGTTTAATTTACGTACCGGAGTTGACTGAATGAAGATTTGCGTGATCGGAAGCGGTTATGTGGGGCTCGTGGCCGGCGCCTGTTTTGCCGAGAGCGGCAACAGCGTCATCTGTGTTGACGTGGACGAGGCGAAGATAGAGGGGCTAAAAAAAGGGATCATCCCCATCTACGAGCCGGGCCTGAAGGAGATGGTCCTGCGGAACTGTGAAGAGGGGCGGCTCTCCTTTACCACCGATCTGGCCGAAGCGCTCAAGGTTTCGTTGATCAACTTCATCGCCGTCGGCACTCCGCCGGGCGAGGACGGTTCTGCAGACCTGCAGTATGTGCTGGCCGTTGCCAGGGGGATCGGCCGCCATATGGAAGGGTTCAAGATCATTGTCGACAAGTCGACCGTGCCGGTGGGGACCGCCGACAAGGTACGGGCCGCCGTGAAGGAGGAACTGGACAACCGCAAGGTCTCCATCGAGTTCGATGTCGTCTCCAACCCGGAGTTTCTCAAGGAAGGGGCGGCCATCGAGGACTTCATGAAACCTGACCGGGTGGTGATCGGCACCGACAACGTCCGGACCGCGGAGATCATGAAGGAGCTCTATGATCCGTTCATGCGCAAGCAGAACCGGATGATCGTCATGGACATCCGGAGCGCCGAGATGACCAAGTACGCGGCCAACGCCATGCTGGCCACCCGGATCTCCTTCATGAACCAGATCGCCAACCTGTGCGAACGGATGGGGGCTGACGTCTCTGCCGTGCGGGAAGGGATCGGTTCCGACTCCAGGATCGGCTATGACTTCCTCTTCCCCGGACCGGGCTACGGCGGCTCCTGCTTTCCCAAGGATGTCAAGGCGTTGGTGCGGACCGCCGAGGAGTGTTCCTGCGATTTCCTGCTGCTCAAGGCGGTGGAAGAGGTGAACGAGCGCCAGAAGCAGGTGCTCGCCGACAAGCTGCTCAGGATTCTCGGGAGCGGTGACCCGGAGAAGCCGCTCTCAGGCAGGACCATTGCCTGCTGGGGGCTCTCCTTCAAGCCGCGTACCGACGATATGCGCGAAGCGCCGTCACTTACCGTTATCGAGCGGTTGCTGGCCATGGGTGCCGCGGTCCGTGCCCACGACCCAGAGGCATTGAAAGAGGCGAAGAGGTATTTCGGCGACCGGATCACGTACAGCACCAATCAGTACGAGATTCTGGCCGACTGTGACGCGCTGGTCATCATCACCGACTGGAACGAGTATCGCAACCCGGATTTCGAACGGGTCAAGGCTGCTCTGAAGAGCCCGATCGTGGTGGATGGCCGCAACCTGTACAAGCCGGACCGGATGCAGTCTGCCGGTTTCCGTTACGTGCCGCTCGGCCGCAACGGCAACAGCTGCTGCGGGGAGGGGTAACGGTATGCGGATACTGGTCACCGGCGGCGCCGGCTTCATCGGGTCACATCTCTGCGAGCGGCTTCTGGCCGACGGCCATGAGGTGATCTGTATCGATAACTTTTTCACCGGCAGCAAGCGCAACATCGCCCATCTGCTGGATGACCACCGGTTCGAGCTGATCCGCCACGATATTGTCGAGCCGATTCTGCTGGAGGTGGACCGGATCTACAACCTGGCCTGTCCGGCCTCGCCGGTTCACTACCAGTACAACCCGGTCAAGACGGTCAAGACCAGCGTCATGGGTGCCATCAACATGCTGGGGATGGCCAAGCGGGTCAGGGCCCGCATCCTCCAAGCCTCCACCTCGGAGGTTTACGGAGACCCCCAGATCCACCCCCAGACCGAGGATTACTGGGGGAACGTGAACCCCATCGGTATCCGGAGCTGCTACGATGAGGGGAAACGGGTGGCAGAGACGCTGATGATGGATTACCATCGCCAGAATGGGGTGGAGATCCGGATCGTACGGATCTTCAATACCTATGGTCCGCGGATGGCCGAGAACGATGGCCGCGTGGTTTCCAACTTCATCCTTCAGGCGCTGCGGGGAGAGGACATCACCGTCTACGGCGACGGCTCCCAGACCCGTTCCTTCTGCTATGTGGATGATCTGGTGGAGGGATTGATCAGGATGATGGAGTGTGACAGCTTCATTGGTCCGGTCAACCTGGGGAATCCCGCGGAAACCACGATTCTGGAGTTTGCCCGGCGGATCATCGATCTGACCGGTTCAACATCGAAGGTCGTGCACAAGCCGCTCCCCGCGGACGATCCCAAGCAGCGGCAGCCGAATATCTCCCTGGCCCGCGCCAGACTTGGCTGGGAGCCGGCCACGCCGGTGCAGGAAGGGCTCAGACGGACCATCGCCTACTTTTCCCCGCTGGTGACGGCGCGCTGAGCCCGTCGGGAGGATCCATGCGGAAGAGGCTTTACTTCATCCCTGCCGCCTGCATCACCTTCATCCTCTACTTCACCGTGTTCGGTGAACGGGGACTCCTGCGCATATACCACCTGAATCGGGAGAAAAAGGAGATTCAGCAACGGGTGGATACCATTCGCACGGACAATCTGCGACTGGTGCGCGAGATCGATGCCCTGAAAAACGATCGCCGCTACCTGGAAAGTGTCGCCCGCCGGGATTTCGGCCTGGTCCGGCAGAACGAGATCATCTACCAGTTCCCTTCGCAGCCCAAACCCGAGGAGCCTAAGCGGTAGTGCCCGCCTACCAGATGGAGATTTCCCATGTCACGACAGAGTTGTGCGATCTGCGCTTGGCGCGAAACCTGCGCCAAGCGTTTTTGTGTTAGCGACGGCGGCGCCCGGTGTCCCGATTTTACCCGGGACATTTCGATCAAGGAACAGCCTTCCACGACGGAAGGTGTCAACGCCCCGGAAAAGGAGTAGCAAAGAGTCGATGCGCGAGACTATACGGACAAAGATCAATGCAGCACTGGAGCGCTGTTATGCAGCGGCGACCCTCAATTCGGGCCAGTTCCCGGTTTTCGTGGTTGAGGAACCGGCGAATGCCGAGCACGGAGACTTTGCCACCAATGTGGCCATGGTCCTGACCAAGGCTGAACGCAAGGCGCCCCGTATCGTTGCCGAGGCACTGGTGGCCGAGTTGCAGGCTGAGGGGGGGTTCGCCCGAATTGATATTGCCGGTCCGGGGTTCATCAACTTTGTCCTGAAGAATGAGGCGTGGCAGCAGACGCTGCTGTCCATCGACAGAGCCGGGGCCGAGTACGGGAAAAGCGACATTGGTGCCGGGCAAAAGGTGCAGGTTGAGTTTGTCAGCGCCAATCCGACTGGTCCGCTGCATATCGGTCACGGCCGCGGCGCCGCCCTTGGCGATACCATCTGCCGTCTGCTGGCTGCTACCGGCTGGGACGTCACCCGGGAGTTTTACTACAACGATGCCGGCCAGCAGATCGCAAACCTGGCGCTTTCGGTGCAGGCGCGCTGCCTCGGCATCGAGCCCGACGACCCGCGCTGGCCGACTGACGGTTACCAGGGTGAATATATCAAGGATGTGGCCAGCGCCTATCTGGCCGGGGCGACGATTGACGCCGACGACCGGCATGTCACTGCCGCTGGTGACTCGCACGATCTGGATGCCATCCGCCGCTTCGCGGTTGCCTATCTGAGGCGGGAGCAGGACCAGGACCTGACGGCGTTCGATGTTCACTTCGACGTCTACTCGCTGGAGTCGAGCCTCTATGCCGATGGCCGGGTGGAGGACGTGGTCCGGCGTCTGGTTGAAAACGGCCATACCTATGAGGAGGGTGGAGCGCTCTGGCTGCGCACCACCGACTTTGGCGACGACAAGGACCGGGTCATGCGCAAGGCTGACGGCGGGTACACCTATTTCGTTCCCGATGTCGCCTACCACCTGCACAAATGGGAGCGGGGCTACACCCGGGTCATCAACGAGCAGGGTGCAGATCACCACAGCACCATTACCCGGGTGCGGGCCGGTCTGCAGGCACTCAATGCCGGGGTCCCGCAAGGGTGGCCGGAATACGTGCTGCACCAGATGGTGACCGTCATGCGCGGCGGTGAAGAGGTGAAGATATCCAAGCGGGCCGGCAGCTATGTCACCCTGCGGGACCTGATCGACGAGGTCGGGCGAGACGCTACCCGTTTCTTCTTCGTGATGCGCAGACCGGACTCACAGCTGGTCTTTGACATCGATCTGGCCAAGCAGCAGTCTTCCGATAACCCGGTCTATTATGTCCAGTACGCCCACGCCCGGATTCACGGCATCTTTGCCGCTGCTGCCGAACGTGGCGTGATTACCGATTTCTCGACTGTCGATCTGGGACTCCTGGGCACAACGGAGGAACTGGCGGTCATCAAGGGTCTCGCCTCGTTCCCGGAACTGGTGCTCGGCAGTGCGCAGGCCTTTGAACCGCACCGGATTACCTTCTATCTGACCGAACTGGCGAGCCTGCTGCATGGTTTCTATACCCGGCATCGCGTGATCAGCGACGATCAGGCACTGACCACGGCCAGGCTGTTCCTGCTCAAATGCGTGGCCATGACCATCCGCAACGCCCTCACCCTGTTGGGGATCTCGGCACCGGAAAAGATGTAGTGAAAAATTCTTAGCGGCGTACGGTTTTCTTTACGCAAAATTGGGTTACAGTTTCAGGCAACGGGACTGTTTCAGCCAGCCAGTCTCATGATGCTCAAAGCTCTACCGGAAACTGCGATCAATTCTATGGTTATCGATTACAGCGAGCAACGACAGTCCCCTCGGAACCGTCCCAAACGGCAACCGGTGGGGCGGTATATGGCAACGTTCCTGCTCATCCTCGGACTGGCCTATTGTGGCGGATTTCTTACCGCCTGGTATCTGTACCGACCTGCCGCCCTGACCGCAGCTCAGTCAAAGGCCAGGACAACTGTGCCGGTGGCCCAGGGGAAGCAGGCCGCTGTCCAACCGCAGCAGCCACCGACTCCTCCCGCCAGTACTGGCCAGGATGTCCCGCTTTCCTTTTACGAGACCCTGCAGAAAGGGAACAAGTCGATCATCGGCAGCGGCCTGAACCCGCAGAAGGGACAGGAGTCCCCGACGGCGGTTAGGGGCTCTTCTGTATCGCCGCCCGCTCCGCAACCGGTAAAGAAACAGCCGGAGCCAGCGTCGTCCCAGGCAAAACCAAACCCTTCACCGTTGGCCGGGGAGGGGAAGTTTACGGTGCAGGTCGCTTCCACCAAGGAGCGTAAAGAGGCTGATGAACTTGTGGCCCGTCTGGTTGCTAAAGGGTATGCTGCCACGGCAAGCGAGTCGAAGGTGGAAGGGAAGGGGACCTGGTTCAGGGTGAGGGTGGGGAGGCATCTGGTCCGTTCCGATGCCGAGGAACTGGTTGCAAGGCTCAAGTCCGGTGCCGTGGTGGTACAGGAAAAGGAGTGACGGTTCGTTTGTAGTGTGCCGTCCTGCAAGACCAACACAAAAAAGGCTCATTGTTGACAATTTTTGTCACAATGGGCCTTTTTTTGTCGTATGAACAAAGCATTCAAGGTTTTTTTTTGTGCGCCGACAAAAAATACAGATAAATTCTACAGTTAAAAAATGAAACTAGTTGGCCAAATGATTGCTTAGTAAGGAATCAAACAAGCGCACTTCACCAACCAGGCGTTGGAAAAAACTCACGAAAGGAGAAACAAATGTTAGCTAAACTCAGAAACGAAAGAGGTTTCACCTTGATTGAGCTGCTGATCGTCGTGGCGATCATCGGCATCCTGGCAGCCATCGCCATCCCGCAGTTCTCGGCCTACCAGGCCAAGGCCCGCAACAGCGCCGCAAACGCCGATTGCAAGAACATCAAGACCGGCTGGGAGGCCTTTGGCGCTGACAACAGTGGAGTTTATCCCGCAGCCCTTGATATCCGGTAACCAAACAACGCATCTGACTTAAGGAGGCTCCCAATGAAACGCATAATCTCTCTTGTTGCACTGATGTTGATCGTTACTTCCGGTTCCGCTTTTGCTACAGCTTTTGCGACAGGCGCTACCGATACCAACGGTACTGGCGAAACCGTCTACGGAGGCGTCGACGCCACCACCGCCGCTGGTACCACCGCCCCTGTGCTTGGCCGACTCTCCAAGGGAGTGCACTTTGGTGCGGCCTTTAGCGCCACCACATACGCACTCACCACCAAGCACTCAGGTGGCACCAAGATGTACGGAACCGCCCAAAACTCGACGGCGATTTACTCACAGGATGCCACGGCCATTGCCGCTCCCTCAACCAGTGACGCCAACGCTTTTGCAACTGGCTGGACAGCCATGTAAGCCAAGGTTGACCTTTTGTAACTGGCGGGGGATGTTCAGGCATCCCGCTTTTTCATGCCTGTTGTCGGGAGCCGATCACCATTATTGACAATTTTTGTTACAAGGGGCCTTTTTTTGTCGTAGGTAAATAGTTTTAAAGTTTTCTTTTTGCGCACCGACATTGAAATACATGTAAAATAGAGCTGTTAAACAAATGAAGATAGTTGGCCCGCTGCTTGCAAGGTGAAAAATCGAACAAACCACTTCACCAACCAGACGTTGTAAAAAACGCACGAAAGGAGAAACACATGTTAGTTAACCTCAGAAGCAAAAAAGGTTTCACCCTCATCGAGCTGCTGATCGTCGTGGCGATCATCGGCATCCTGGCAGCCATCGCCATCCCGCAGTTCTCGGCCTACCAGGCCAAGGCCCGCAACAGCGCCGCAAACGCTGATTGCAAGAACATCAAGACCGGCTGGGAAGCCTTTGGCGCTGACAACAGTGGTGTCTATCCCGCGGCCCTTGATATCCGTTAATAGAACAACGCAACTGACTTAAGGAGGATCCCAATGAAACGCATAATCTCTCTTGTCGCACTGATGCTGATCGTTACTTCAGGTTCCGCTTTTGCCGCAGCTTTTACTTCAGGCAGTACCAATACCAACGGTACTGGCCAGTCCATCTACGGAGGCGTCGACGCAACCACCGCCGCTGGTACCACCGCCCCTATGCTTGGCCGACTCTCCAAGGGAGTGCAGTTTGGTGCGGCCTTTAGCAACACCACCTATGCACATACCACCAAGCACTCAGGTGGCACAAAGATGTACGGAACCGCCCAAAACTCGACGGCGATTTACTCTCAGGATGCCACGGCCATTGCCGCTCCCTCAACCAGTGACGCCAACGCTTTTGCAACTGGCTGGACAGCCATGTAAGCCAAAGTTGACCTTTTTTAACTGGCGGGATGTTCAAGCATCCCGCTTTTTTTGTGCAAGCCATCCGGAGTTGCAGTGTATCGTTGCTTTTCGCAGCAGTCCTGTTACCATAGCGCAGTGACGTAGCCATGACAGATCCTGTATGTATCCAGTCTCATTGTAAGGAGTAACGATCAGACATTATGTTTAATATTGTCGCAATCAGTCTACGGGCAATCTTTCGCGACAGGGTCTTTCACGGGATTCTCGTCGTTGCTTCAGTATTTCTCATTATTCCTTCAATAAGTTCCCTGTCCATGCGACAGGTTACAGAGCTTTCCATTACCCTCTCGCTTTCTCTGCTCTCTTTCATTTTGTTGCTTCTTTCAATCTCTCTCGGTGCAACAACAATCTGGAAGGACATTGAACGACGTTACACCTACAGTGTGTTGAGCCTGCCATTTGAACGATCAACCTATATCATCGGAAAGTTTCTTGCCGTAGCTCTTTTTCTGCTCTTGACGACTTTTGTGCTGGGTGCTGTTGCCTGTCTGGTGGTATGGCTTTCGTCAACTATATATCCATCGGAAAGACCGATTGTCTGGAGTAATCTCGTAACCTGCATCATCTTTGATGCCCTGAAATACATAATACTGGTTTCATATGCGTTTCTCTTCTCAACAGTCAGCACATCTTTTTTCTTGCCGATTTTTGGCACCATTTCTATTTATTTTGCCGGCAATGCCACACAACAGGTCTATGACTATATCAATTCCCCGGCTTCCAGCTCTTTGCCTTTGTTCATCAAAAAGGGGGCGGTCATTCTTTATTACCTGCTTCCCAATTTCAGTGCCTTTGATCTCAATATCAACGCGATATACGGTATAGCCTTGCCAGTGAAGGCAGTCGTATTGCCGTCCGCATATTTTTGTATCTACACCATGCTGCTCATGGCATTGGCCACTATTGTCTATTGCCGGCGAGAAATGAAATGATGGCGAACAAGGTTGTTCGAACATTTTCCTTCGCAATTCCGGTTCTCATGGTTGGCTATCTGCTGTCGGTTTTTGCACTGGCAGGCTATATGAAAAGCAGGCCTTTTGTCGAAAAACTCGGCTATATCCCCACGGTCAATACGATGAAGGTCATGGCTGGCGACCATAAGCAGTTCATGGGGGCCAACCTCCTGCTGAAGGTCCTCTTTTACTATGGCGGTCTGGCCGAAAAGGCGGAGAACCAGTTGCATATCCCGGCCGATTATCCCGCCATGTCGCGTACCATACATGCCGCGCTGAAGCTGGATCCTTACAACATGGACGGCTATTACTTTGCCCAGGCGATTCTCACCTGGGATCTGGGGAAGGCCGCACTTGCGAACGAATTTTTGGAATACGGGATGAAATACCGCGATTGGGACTGGTATCTCCCGTTTTATGCCGGGTTCAATTACGCATATTTTCTGAAAGACCATGACAATGCTGCCAGGCATTACCGGCGGGCTGCCGAACTTTCCGGCCAGGCGTTGTTCATGAATCTGGCCGGCAGGTACATGAGGGAGTCGGGACGGACCGACATGGCAATCGCTTATCTCGATGCAATGGCAAAGGGGGCACGTCAGGAATCGATAAAAAAGGTACTGAACACCCGTAAGGCCGCTTTTATCGCGGCCAGAAAAATCGAACTGGCGCGCGATGCCTACCGCGAGAAACATGGAAGGCTCCCCGGTTCCGTGGAAGACCTCCTGGCGGGAGGATACCTGAAACAGGTCCCCCAAGACCCTTATGGCGGCAGGTTCTATCTGGCGGCTGATGGCAACGTGGCCAGTACCAGCGGTTTTTCGTTTGCCGGTGCCGGTAAATGAATCGTGGTTTCGGAGCAGAAATGCACGCAATAGATATAACAAATCTGGACAAGGTGTTTCGAGGTAAAAAAGGGGCGCGGGTTGAGGCTCTGCAGTCCCTCTCCCTGCAGGTGGGCCAGGGGGAGATCTTCGGGTTTCTCGGGCCGAACGGTGCTGGCAAGAGTACTACCATCAAGATACTGATGGGGTTGATCCGAGCAACCGCGGGTTCTGCGCGGATCATGGGAGAGGGGGTTGCCACGTGTGCGGCGCGGCGCGAAGTGGGGTACCTCCCGGAAAACCCCTCTTTTTACGACTACCTCACTGCTGAGGAGTATCTCAGGTTCGTGGGGAAGAGCTTCGACATGCAGGCTGGTCTGATTGCCCGGAAGTCTGACGAGATACTGCGACTGCTGGAGCTTTGGGAAGCCCGCAAGCGGCCGATCAGAGGGTACAGCAAGGGAATGGTGCAGCGGCTCGGGCTTGCCCAGGCACTCCTTCACGATCCCCAGGTCTACATCCTTGACGAACCGATGAGCGGGCTTGATCCCATCGGCCGCGCACTGGTCAAGGAGGTGATCCGGGACCTGAAACTACGTGGTAAGACGATCTTCTTCAGCACCCATATCACCGCCGATGTGGAGGCTGTCTGCGACCGGGTTGGCGTGATAAGCAAGGGGAAATTGCAGGTGGTGGACCAGGTTGCCAACATCCTCCAGCGTGGAGTGGAGGGGTACATGGTTCAGGTGACGCATCCCGGTGGGCGCAGCGAAGATCGGTTTGTTGAGAAAGAAGATCTGCAGGGCTTCATTGAAAGGTCTGTCGCAACACATCTGGCTATCGAGCGTATCGAACCGAAGGGTAAGGACATGGAGGCGTTTTTCCTTGAGATCGTGGCGAATCGATAACGCTCAGGCCTCTCCTCTCTTCTTTTGCGTAATCCTCACCGTTACCGTGCTGATCGTCTATTATCCCGCACTGTTTGGCGGCACCATCTCCATTGACGATCCCCATATCATCGCTCACTTTTCCAGACTGCCGCCACTTCATGAGATCCTTGTCCCGGGGCGTAGCTACTATTACCGGCCTGTTGCCGAATTCAGCTACTATCTCGACAGTCTTCTCTGGGGGATGGAGCCGATGGCCATGCATCTGGAAAACATTCTTTTCCATGCTGCCAATTCCATCCTCGTGTTCTTCCTTGCCCGGCGCATTTTCCGGCAGATTCCGGAAGCGAATCCGTCTGCCCCCCTGTTTGCCGCCCTCCTCTTTGCGCTGCATCCATTACCTGTGGAGGGGGTAAGCTGGATATCCGGCCGGACCGACCCCCTGGCCGCCATCTTTTTCCTCTCAGCTACCCTCACCTGGATCATCTGGCTCGACAGGCCGAGTTGGCAGGCAGGCGCCTGGACCCTCTTTCTCTTCCTGCTGGGGGTCCTGACCAAGGAGGTTGCGGTGACCTTCCTGCCTTTGGCGCTGCTTCTGGCACTCCGCAGCCCATCCTTTCCAGCGGGAAGTTCCGGAAACAAGCGGTTGGTCGCGGTCTGCGCAATCGGTGCATTGGGTATGTCTGCATCTGCCATTATGCTGCTGCGGCATGGTGGCACGGGATTGAGTCGTTTTTGGGCAGAAGGTGGTACCGATATGCCGCACTCTGCGTGGAACGCCCTGATTGCCGTTGGCTTTTATCTGAAAAAACTCTTTATCCCCATGCCACTGAACTTTGCCATAACCGATGTGAGCCCTTTGTACGGTCTGCTGGGCGGGACTGCCGTGCTGGTTATCCTGGGCTCGTATCGTTGCGGCGGGATCGTGCAGCTCATGTTCGGATCTGTGTTTCTCACAGCCTTGCCCGCAGTGCTGGTTGCGGTCAGGCAGGTGGCCTGGACACCCTATGCGGAACGGTACATGTATATTCCGGTGGCCTTTCTGGCACTTGGCATGGGAGGGGGATATGCTGCTCTGCCCAGGAGATATTTGACGTTCGTTAACCCTCTGCTGGTCATACTGCTTTGTGTGGCCGCGGTAGTCACCCTCCAACGGACCATTCTCTGGCAGAACAATCTGGCGCTCATTCAGGATACCGTGATAAAATCCCCCGGCTTCGGGGCGGTCCACAATGAACTGGGTGCGGCCCTGATGCGGTCCGGCAGGGTCGATGTGGCTGCCAGGGAGTTCTATCTGGCAGATCGGCTTAACAGGCGCCCTTCGATCCGTATGCTTATCAAGGCGAATGTGATGGGAGCCATGGTGGCCAGGCAGGATTATTCGGGAGCCAGGGATCTCTTTTTTCAGCTTTTCAGGGAGAAGAGGGCTGCTCCCGTCGAGTTCCTGGACCTGCTGCACAAGGCGGACAGCATGAGAATGTCGGGCTTGTCCCCTTCGGACAAGGCCAGGCTTGCCCTGGATGTCAAAGAGACTCTGGCTGTTCTTTTCGAGAAGAACGGTGATCCGTTCTGGCTTTACAGGGGGGGGCAGATGGCACTTGCCGCAGGGAAGGGGCGGGAGGCGGCTGACCTCTTCCGGCGGGCGTATGCATCTGCGCCACAGGATGCCCATTACCGGCCAGCGGCGGAGAAATACCTGACGCACCTGGAAGGGGAGCCATGATAAGGAGTTATCTTGCCATACTCCGGCCCGTGCAGTGGCTGAAGAACCTGATGCTCTTTTTCCCCCCCTTTCTCGGTGGGCATCTTCTTCAGCCAGGGCTGGCCGGCAAAGGGGTTCTTCCATTCGGTGCCTTCTGCATGGTTTCAAGCGCCGGTTACCTGCTGAACGATATCCTCGATCGGGACCGCGACGCAAACCACCCGAAAAAGCGTGAGCGGCCCATTCCTGCCGGTGCCGTGAGCATCCGTGCGGCAGCCATGACAGCCCTGCTCCTACTGACAGCTGGTTTATTGACGGCCAACGGAGTCTCACCGCGTTTTTTCTGGCTACTCGCAGGGTATACGGTGCTTTCCACCGCCTATTCCACGGCTCTTAAATCCGTGCCGGTGGTTGATCTCTTCTGCATTGCCGCAGGGTTCATCCTGCGCCTTCAGGCAGGGGGCGAGGTGTTTCAGGTTGTCATCACCCCGTGGCTGTTCTTGAGTGTATTCCTTTTGGCCGTTTTTCTGAGTGCCGGCAAACGCCTCTGTGAATACCGTCTCCTCGGGAGTGACGCCGGTGAGCACAGAAAGAGTCTGGCAATGTACCCAAGCGGTTTTCTGGACGGAACAATGTATCTGACCGGCGCGGCGGTCCTGGTTACCTATATCATGTATACGTTGACCCGAACCGGTCTCCTTTACACCGTTCCTATCTGCGTCTTTGGCCTCCTCCGTTACATTTTCCGGGTTCAGTCCGGGAAGAGCGGTGATCCGACCGAATCGCTTGTCAGCGACCGGCAGCTCTTCATGGTCGGTCTCTCCTGGACATTGATGGTTGCCTGGAGCATTTACTGGTGAACAGGGTCTATATCATCGTTGTCAACTGGAATGGATGGCGGGATACGGTTGAGTGTCTCGACAGCCTGTTTTTCCTCACGTATTCGCCGTTTACAGTGGTTGTCTGTGACAATGGCTCTCATGACGATTCGGTTGCTCAGCTCAAAAGGTGGGGCGAGCAGAGGAACATACCTTGTGACGAATATCGGCGTGAGGATGCCGAATCAGGGGGCCGGAAAGGGGCACCCTCTCCTCTGGTATTGATCCTGAACGGGGCGAATCTCGGTTTTGCCGGCGGCAACAACGTCGGACTCCGCTACGCCCTGGCACGGGGGGATTTTGCCTATGCCTGGCTGCTGAACAACGACACCATTGTGAAGGACGATAGCCTGACCCGCCTGGTTGAGCGTATGGAACGACAACCTGAAGCGGGTCTCTGCGGGTCGACGATCCGTTACTATCACAACCCCGGTCAGGTTCAGGCCCTGGGAGGAGGATATTACTGTCGCTGGATCGGACTTCCCTGGCACTATGGCCGGTTCACACGGCAGGGGGAACAGATCGATCAGGCGAGGGCAGAGTGGTGGATGAACTATGTGGAGGGTGCGTCCACGCTGGTTTCGCGCGCATTTCTCGAAGAGATTGGTCTGATGAGCGAAGAGTATTTCCTCTATTTTGAGGAGGCCGACTGGGCGATGCGCGCAAGGGGGAAGTTTAAACTGGTTTATGCGCCGCAGAGCATTGTATATCACAAGGTCGGTGCAAGCATAGGCACCAGTAGCAATCCGGCGAGAAAGAGCCAGCTCTGCGACTATTTCAACATCAGGAACCGTCTCTACTTCACCCTCCGCTACTTTCCGGAAGCCCTGCCGACCGTTTATCTCGGTGTGATCTGCAGCCTGATTGTCAGAATGGTGCTGGGCAGATGGGATCGGGCAATGATGATTCTCAGGCTGATGCGTGGATACTCGGACCTGGACCCGGATTTTCTGCCTGCGTGCCGTGACAGGTCATGATGGTGGCTCCTCTGCTGACAGTGATAACGGTTGTCAGGAACGGTGCCGAGTTTCTTGAACAGACTATTCTGAGCGTAACCCGCCCCAGGCCTGTCACGACGGAGTATCTGGTGATTGACGGGGGCTCGACCGACGGAACGGTTGATATCATCAAGCGCCATTCCGACGGGATCAGGTACTGGATCAGCGAGCCGGACAGGGGAATTTACGATGCCATGAACAAGGGGTGGGCGGCGGCCGTGGATGGGAGCCACATCCTCTACCTGGGGGCAGGGGATCTGCTGTTGTCGCTTCCGGAAGAGGCGGAGCAGTACCGGCCCGACACCGTGCTGTATGGTACGGTTGAGGTCGGCAGGGATCACTGTTTCGTACCTCACAGCGATTGGCGGCTGAAGTATTACAACAGCCTGCATCATCAAGGGCTGCTCATTCCCAAGGGGCTGCATCCGGCCCCTCCGTTTGACTGCCGATACGGAAAGTATGCCGATTTTGACTTTAACCAGCGTCTCTATCGTCGAGGCGTCAGATTCAGGTATCATCCGGAACTCAGGAGTTATGCCATGCCTGACGGGGTGACCGAAGAGTTTTCCCTTGCCGAGACGGTGCGGATTACCCGGAAAAACTTCGGTGCAGCCCATGCTATACTGTCGATCCTGGCGTATCTCGCCCTACGCTGCCTTCCCCCCCTGAAACGGCTGCGGCCCTACGAATTGATGAGGTCATGTGAGCGGCACGCAGATGAATGAAAATCAGCCCCCGGTTGCCATCATCGAGGCAGGACAGAGCATCCGGCATTACTGGCGCGATCTCTGGCGCTATCGAGAACTTCTCTTTTTCCTCTGCTGGCGGGATATCCTGGTTCGCTACAAGCAGACCGTACTCGGGATTGTCTGGAGCATTCTGAAGCCGCTTCTGACCATGGTTGTGTTCACCCTGCTTTTCAGCAGGCTGGCAAAGCTCCCTGCCGGCAATGTGCCGTATCCGGTGATGGTCTTTGCGGCGCTGCTGCCGTGGCAATTCATCGCTACCGCCTTCACGGAGGTGGGAATGAGCCTGACAGGAAATGCCAACCTGATTTCCAAGGTATATTTCCCGCGGATGATCATTCCGGCCAGCGCCATCCTGGTCAGCCTGGTCGATCTGCTCCTTGCCTCGATTGTGCTGCTAGGACTCATGTCCTGGTACGATTTCCTCCCCGACTGGCGGCTGGCGGCGCTGCCGCTGTTCATGCTGCTTGCTGCTGCTTCCGCTCTGGCGGCGGGGTTGTGGGTGGCTGCGCTCAATGTCCGCTTTCGCGACGTGGCGAACGTTATTCCATTTATCATCCAGTTTTCTCTGTTCGCCTCGCCGGTCGGTTTTCGCAGTGAGGTCGTGCCGGAACATCTCAGGTTCCTCTTTTCGTTGAACCCCCTGGTCGGGGTCATTGACGGTTTCCGCTGGGCTCTGCTCCGTGGCAGCGCGCCGCTTTACTGGCCAGCTCTGCTCTATTCCGTGCTCCTGGTGAGTGTGCTGCTGCTTGCGGGCATCCGTTATTTCCGCACAACTGAAAAACGATTCGCAGATATCATCTGAGAGATCATGGACCCGGTAATCAGTGTTGAAAACCTCTCCAAGCAGTACGTCATCGGCCACCGGCAGGGCGAGCAGGGCGGCTCGCTACGGGAATTGATCAGTGCCGGCGCGGGCCGGATTGCCCGCAGCCTGCTCAATCCGCTGGCGCATCGTTCATCGGAACGGACAACCGAACTCTTTCAGGCATTGCACGGAGTGAGTTTTCAGGTGGCGCAGGGCGAACGGATCGGCATAATCGGCAGGAACGGCGCTGGCAAATCGACCCTGCTGAAGCTCCTCAGCCGCATAACCGAGCCGTCCGGAGGGCGGATTGCCATCAGGGGACGGGTATCGAGTCTTCTTGAGGTGGGGACAGGATTTCACCCGGAGCTTACCGGACGGGAGAACATCTATCTTAACGGAGCGATCCTCGGCATGAGCCGTGCGGAGATCAGGCGCAAGTTCGACGCGATAGTCGACTTTGCCGAAATCGACAGGTTCCTGGATACGCCGGTGAAACGGTACTCCTCCGGGATGTACGTGCGGCTGGCATTTGCCGTGGCCGCTCATTTGGAACCTGAGATTCTCATTGTCGACGAGGTGCTTGCCGTCGGCGACGCCCAGTTCCAGAAGAAATGTTTCGGCAAGATGGATGAGATCGGGCAGGAGGGGCGTACCGTGCTGTTCGTCAGCCACAACATGACTGCTGTCCGGTCTTTGTGCAGCCGGGCGCTGCTGCTTCACCAGGGGGCGCTTGTTCTGGATGACGATGTCACGACAGCGATAGATGGCTACCTGGGTGGTTCCTGCGAGCAGGTTCATCGGCGGGAGTGGTCTGAGGAGCCGGCAGCCCCGCAAAACTCGTCGGCGCTGCTCAGGCGGATTGCCGCCTGTGACCGGAACGGGGTTCCGCTCGAAACCATTACCACGGATACGGAATTGCAGATTGAAATCGTGTTCGCAGTGAAAAACGAAGGCGCCTCGATCGGTCTGACCCTTATCGTCCACGACACGGACAATTCGTGCGTTTTCAGTTCCATCAACAACAGCGAGCCGAACTGGTATGGCGCACCGATGCCGGTTGGCACGTATCGCTCCGTCTGCATCATTCCCGGTCGACTGCTCAACAATCGCCGGTACACGGTAACGGTCAACCTGTTCGGCAAATCGTTCACCGACCTGGTGACGGTCAGGGAGGCGCTGAGGCTGGAAGTGCTTGATGGTGTTGCCGTCCGGCGCGATTATTTTGGCGAGTACGGTGGCTATCTAAGGCCGGACCTGGAATGGTCCACCGCAAGGGTGTGAGGTCGGTTTTTTCATGAGTGTTGTGCGAGTCGAGGCGGACATGCTGTTGGCAACCGTTGCCGGGCGGCTGGAGCAGGTTGACCTGCTGCTTGATATCGGCTGCGGGATCAGACCCCAGCAACTGGTGCGGCCGATGACGCATATCTGCTGCGAACCCTGCCCGCAGTATGTCGGTAACCTGCAGGCAGCGGTTGCCGCTTCTTTCGACCGGAGTTATCTGGTTGTCAATGCCGGCTGGCGGGAGGCGGTGCAGCTCTTTCCCACCGGATCTGTCGACACGGTATTTCTCGTTGATGTCATCGAACATCTCGACAAGGAGGAGGCAAGAGAGCTGCTGCAGGCAACGGTCCGCCTGGCGCGGAGGCAGATAGCCGTATTTACGCCGCTCGGTTTCATGCCACAGTCGCATGGTGACGGCAAGGATGCCTGGGGGCTCGATGGCGGGGCATGGCAGGAGCACAAGTCAGGCTGGTATCCCGAAGATTTCGGTGATGCCTGGGATATCTTCCTGGCGGACCCGTTCCATCTCGCCGACAACATGGGCAAGCCCCTGGATGAGCCGTTTGGCGCATTCTGGGCTATAATGACCAAGCCGCAAGCAAGGCAACAGCAGACACCGCCGGGGAGGAAGGCAGTTCAGGCGATCCACGACATTGCTGCCGCATCGGGCAACCTTGGCGAACTGCTCAACACGCATCAGGTCGTTGCGATGCTCGCCAACGATTTCAGCCCGGCAGTCACGGAGCGGCTGCTGGTCGTGTTGCGTCTGGGGCTGAAGATAAAGCGGAGCTGGCTGTTCAGAAAACTTTACCGGCTGTTTTCCAGGGGATAGTCTGATATGGGTAGCTTGTGATGAAGCAGGACGGACTCGCACATCAGGGGATGGTTTCCATCGTGATTCCGGTTTATAACGGCGCGGATTATCTCGCTCAGGCGATCGACAGCTCACTTGCGCAGAGTTACCGGAACATCGAGGTCATCGTTGTCAATGACGGTTCCACGGACGGAGGGAGGACAGAGGAGATCGCCCTCTCTTACGGCGACGCGATCCGCTATTTCCGGAAAGAGAATGGCGGGGTTGCTTCGGCCCTGAACACCGGGATACGGGAGATGCGCGGCGCATTCTTTTCCTGGCTGAGTCACGATGATCTCTATTACCCATACAAGATATCCTCCCAGATGGACTTTCTTGCCGGGCATCCAACCGACGATGTCATCCTCTACAGCAATTACGACATCATCAATGCCCGTTCGCAGCTGACCGGCGCCATTGAGCTGGCCAATCCTCCTGCGCCGCAGGATATGCGTTACTTTCTCACAATAAGCCATCCGATTCACGGCTGCACCACGCTCATTCCCCGGCGCTGTTTCGAGCTGTGCGGTGTTTTCGACGAATCGCTCCGGACGACGCAGGATTATGATTTCTGGTTCCGGCTGGCAGGCAGGTTCTCGTTCGTTCATCAGCCGCTCAAGCTCATTCAGTCGCGACACCACGATAGCCAGGGGACAGTGACGATGAACAGCCTTCATATGAGAGAGGTGAACGAAATCCTGGGCAAATTCATCAGGGAATTGACTCCTGCGGAAGTTGTCGCCGCCGCAGGAATGCCGCTCTCTGCGGGGTACGCCGCAGTTGCCGAGAACTTTTACACGAGGCACTGCCGGGGCGCATCGCGTCTGGCCCGCAGCTTGTCGTACCGGGCACTTGGCAGCGTGGAACTCCCCGGCAGGTTGAAGCTGCTTTACCGGCTGATGCTGCTGGGGTTCAGGGACGGGTTCCGCTCCTGTGTGGCTCGCTGAGCGGTCCGGGAGATCACCCTATGAAAAGTCCGCTGGTAAGCGTGATCATACCGACATACAACCGTGCCGCCTTGCTGCAGGAGGCGTTGCAGAGCATCGTCGGCCAGACGTTTGCCGATTATGAAGTCCTGATTGTCGATGACGGCTCAACCGACAGCACGAGGGAGGTTGCTGCCCGGTTCCCGGCCGACAGATTCATCTATATGCATCAGGAGCATCAGGGGCGTTCCGCTGCCCGCAACCGCGCCCTGGCCGCCACCAGGGGCAGGTATGTTGCGTTTCTCGATTCGGATGATCTCTTTACTGCGGATAAACTGGAGAGGCAGGTTGAGATTCTGGAAGCTCACCCCGATTACGGGATGGTCTATACCGCGGCAAGAGTGATTGACGAACAGGGGAGGGAGCTCTTCTCCCCTTACGCCACCAACAGCGGGACCCCCTATTACCGGGCAACGGAGTCCGGCTTCATCTACGACAGGATTGCATATTACCTGCCGTTGACCATCCTCCTGCCGACGGTCATGGTGCGCTCGTCGATCCTGCAATCGGTGGGGGGGTTTGACGAAAGACTCGATCGGTTCGAGGATACCGACCTGTGGCGCCGTATTGCAAAGGTAGCCGGGATTTTTGCCCTTGACGTGCCCTTGACGACAATCCGGACGCATTCCGGCAACCGGATGGAACACCCGGCAAAGGTGTTCGCAGCGATTGCCTACTATACCGGCAAGATAAAAGAGCAGGATGGCGGAGAGTCGCCGCAGTGGCGCAAAGGGAGTGCACGGCTTTATCTGCACTATGCTCTGGCAGTTCATGCGCTTGAAAAGATGCGACCACTTTCCCGGGGGTTTTTCAAAGAGGCTGTCAGACTTGCTCCCGTGGATACCGTCGACTACTTGCTGGTAAACCACGTGATGAGCAGCCGTTATGCGCTGCAGCTGCTGGCCGGGTCCTTTCGGCATGCGCCATTGATTCTGTCGCGATTGGCTGCCGTTACGATCTGGAGAGGCATCACCGCTCTCTGCGGCGGACCAAGAGGAAGAGAAGCCTGAAGGGGTTATGAAGATACTTTGCGTCGCAATGTCGGAGAGCATCCACACCGCACGCTGGCTCGGCCAGATCTGCGATCAGGGTTGGGATATTCACCTATTCCCCAGCAGGGATACCGGTTACGTCCACCCGGCGATGCGGAATCTGACCGTGTATCACACGACATACGCGCCCACGACAGTGGCTGACAGTTCCGTCAGGATGCGGGGACTGCCAATTCCCCATACTCTGGCTGCCGATGTCGGGAGGCGGGTTCTGGCGCGGTACTGGCCACGTTTCAGGGTGGCTCGTTTGGCACATCTTATTACCCGTCTCAAACCGGACCTCATCCAGTCGCTCGAATTTCAGCATGCAGGCTATCTGACTCTGGAGTCGCGACGGTTGCTCAACGGTCCGTTTCCTAAATGGATTGCTACGAACTGGGGAAGTGACATATACCTTTTCGGCAGATTGTCCGGACACAGGGACAAGGTCCGCGAAGTATTGCGGTATGCCGATTATTATTCGTGCGAGTGTGAACGCGATATTTGTCTGGCAAGGGCTTTCGGTTTTACCGGGCAAGCGCTGCCGGTATTTCCCAATACCGGTGGTTTCGACCTTGCTGCGGTTTCGGCACTGCGTCAGGACGGGGCCGTTGACCAACGCCGGGTAATTATGGTGAAGGGGTATCAGACCTGGGCAGGCCGTGCACTGGTGGCATTGCGCGCCTTGGAGCGTTGTGCCGAACTTCTGGGCGGATACACGATTGCCGTGTATTCCGCCTCTCCGGATGTGGAGTTGGCGGCCGAGTTGTTTCAGGAATCGACGGGAGTACCGGTGATACTCATTCCGCATGACACTCCCCATTGCGAAATGATGGCGTGGCACGGCCGTGCCCGCATATCCCTCGGCCTCAGTATTGGTGACGCCATCAGTACCTCTCTGCTCGAAGCCATGGTGATGGGGGCATTTCCGGTACAGTCCTGGACCGCCTGCGCAGACGAATGGATCGATAATGGGATAAACGGCCTGCTGGTTCCGCCGGAGGATCCGGAGCAGGTGGAAAAGGCCATCCGACTGGCTCTCGCTGACGATGGGCTGGTGAACGGCGCTGCAGAGCATAATGCCCGCCTGGCCAGAGAACGCCTCGACGGCACTATGTTGAAGCAGAGGATTATCGCCATGTATCAGAGTTTAGCTTCCAGATGACCCGGGATCATAACAAATACCAGACAGGAGGATACAGTGAAACGAGCGGTGGATATAAAAACTTCTTTTACGGCAGCTGATTCGATACCACTGAAAGTTTTACTCTCTATGCCTGTTGTGTGGCGTACAGTATGCTCTGCAAGTGCCATCCAGAGACCTGCCGGAAGAGCTTTGTCTGGGCAGGGCCGTTGACCTTGAAACGATTCTTGCCCGGAGTACCACCCCTCTGGATGGTTCAAGATGTGTAAAGTGCTACTACATGAACTACAATACCCTGTTGCGGGGCATGCTGAAGTCGGTTGCCCACAAGGAGTTTGTCTGATGCCGGCTGAGGCCGTTGGCTGTGGCGCATATGATGCATGATGCGGTCAAGCTTAATAGGAAAATCTACAATGCTACTGCTCCGCTCTACGAGGAGCGGCATGGCGAAATCTTCAATCCGACCGAGCAGGGCAGGATTGCGGACAGCCTGCGTAGCTGCCTTGCCTCGCTGGTCACCGGCGCGGTTGCACCGCGTGTCCTTGATTTTGGCGCCGGGACCGGAAACCTGACCCGGCAGCTTCTGTCGCTGGGCGCAACTGTGGTTGCAGCGGATGTGTCAGAAGGTTGCCTGAGGGAACTGCGCACATCGACCGGTCGTCAGCACTGTCTGGAGACCACAGTCCTCAACGGCCGGGACCTGGCCTGGGCTGATTCGGCCAGTTTTGACCTGGTGGCAACCTACTCGGTACTGCACCATGTTCCCGATTACCTGGCTGCGGTTGGAGAGTTTGTCCGGGTTGTGAAACCGGGCGGCATTATTTACATCGACCATGAGGTCTGTCCCTCCTATTGGGAGGATGAGCCGGAGTATTCGGCGTACAGCCGGGAGTTGGCCGAGCTTCAGGAGGTGAAACCTCCCCCTGTTTTGCCGAGATTGCCGAAACTGTTTGCCCGGAAGGGGCTGTGGCGTTATCTGCTTGCTGCTGTCTGGCTGAAAAGGAATAGGATTGCTGACGAAGGCGACATCCATGTTCACAAGCACGACCATATCGAGTGGGCAGCCATACGCGAGATTCTGGCCCCTCACTGTCAAATCCTTCAGGAGAGAGATTATCTCGTCTGCAGGGAGCGGCAGCAGCCAGCCCCGGTCTGGGAGCGGTGGCGTGACCGGTGTGCGGACATGCGTTTGATAATCGCCAGAAAAAACTGATGCGCGTTCTTGTTATCCATGACGGCGGCTCCTCCGGAGGGATATTCCGCTTCCTCGAACGCCTGCTGGCAATTCATCGGGACCGAGGCATCGACTCCGCACTCCTCATTCCCGAAAAGCTGTTCGATCCCGCATTCGCCGAGCTGGGCGCCACCTTTTCCGTGCCGGTATGGAAAAGGTCAAACAGGAACAGGGCCGGTACGCTGCCGTTCCTGACCCCGTGCTGGGACTTCCTGTTCTCATGGCGTGCTGTCCGCACCTGGCAGCCCGACGTCATTGTCGTTTCGACTGCGGACCCCGGCCGGATGTCAATCGCCATGTTCTATCCCCGACCGGTTCTCTATGTGCTGCATACTATCCCTGACCGGCAATTCAGTTTTCCGGCCAGGCTCTATCTGAGGCTTGGAACCTGGCTCGATAAGAATACGGTTGTAGCCGTCTCCCACGCGGCGGCGGCCCTGGTCAGCAGTCACATGGGGGTTTTGCGCAGCAAGGTTGCCGTGGTGTACAATAGCTGCAAGACCGTCCCTGAGGTGAAGAGAGAACGGCAGCCACTGGTTCTGACTGCCGGCCATCTGGTCTCCTACAAGAATCCCGATGCATGGCTCATGGTTGCCCGGCAGGTACTCCGGCAGAGGCCTGATGTCTCATTTGTCTGGTTGGGAGACGGAGAACTCCTTGAACCATTGCGGCAGCGGGTCAAGACGCTTGGTCTGGATGACCGGATCATCCTCCCCGGGTATGTTGCGGAGCCGGGGGAGTGGTATGTCAAGGCCCAACTCTACTTTCAGCCGAGTCTCAAGGAGAGCCATGGCATTGCAGTTCTCGAAGCCATGGCGTACGGTCTCCCCTGTGTCGTTGCCAGGGTGGGAGGGTTGCCGGAGTCGGTCATCGACGGCGGGACCGGCTTTGTCTGCCACCCTACGGAAAGCGAGGCGTTTGTGGCCCGTATTCTGGAACTGCTGGGAGACCCGGCACTGTGCGAGCGTTTTGGCGAGTTCGGCAGGCTGCGGGCCGGGAGCCGGTTCTCGGAAGAGGAGCAGGAGCTACATATCATGAACCTGTATGCCCGCCTTATGCAGGGCTCGGGTCGGCCATGAACCGGTTTTCGCTTACCACCCCGGTGGTCCTGCTGGTCTTTAACCGACCCGCACCAACCGAACGGGTTTTTTCGACGATCCGGGAAGCCAGGCCAGCCAGGCTGCTCGTGGTGGCCGATGGCCCTCGGTCCGACCGGTCAGAGGATTTCGCCAGATGTGCCGAGGTGCGCCGCATCGTCGAACAGGTCGACTGGCCGTGTGCGGTGGAGCGAGCGTATGCAGAGGAGAACATGGGCTGTAAGCGACGGGTTGCCAGCGGGCTGGACTGGGTCTTCAGTCGCGTGGAGGAGGCCATTATCCTGGAGGATGATTGTCTTCCGGACCCAACTTTTTTCCGGTTTTGCCAGGAAATGCTGGACCGCTATCGGGACGACGAAAGGGTAATGTCTGTTTGCGGTTCCAATCCTCTGGGCAGGTGGAAGGCTGACCTGCAACGGTATCATTTTTCTCTGTACGGAGGTGTTTGGGGGTGGGCGACCTGGAGTCGGGCATGGCGTTTTTATGATGTCGACATGACTCTCTGGCTGAATCCGGAGTCACGGCAGCACATTTGTGAACTGCTCGGCGGCGGCAGCCTGTACCGGATGCGGGCTCTGGAGTTTGATAGAGTTGCGGCGGGACATGTTGACACGTGGGATTACCAGTGGAGTTTTGCCCAGCTCAATCAGTCAGGGTTGACTCTGGTTTCGGCAACGAATCTTGTCTCCAATATCGGCTTCAACGCCGATGCCACCCACACGGTAGATCCGAATAATTCATTTGCGGCCCTTCCCACGCTTCCTTGCCAATTTCCTTTAGAAATAAATCATCTTGTCGCTGCCGATCCTGACTATGATGCAAAGCTGTTGACAAAATCTCTCTCCGAGAGACCATTCCTGCTGAAACTTAGCGATGTTATGCACCATGTATGGGGAAGCGTACGGGACCTCGTCCGGTGAGGTGTCTGTTGCTCAGCACATTCGAGCAGGCGGGCGGAGCGGCCCGTTCAGCGCACCGTCTTTACCGGCACCTGAGCCGGCTGGGCGCGGATTGCAGTATGCTGGTCCAGTACAGGCAGAGTGATGACCCGCTGGTATCCGGTCCCGAAGGCTGGTTTGCCCGAACGGCGGGTGCACTGCGGCCTTATCTGGATGGGTTGCCGCTGCTCTGCTACCGTTCTCGCCTGAGCCCCCCCTGGAGTTTAGCCTGGTTGCCGAAGAACATTGATGCCGAAGTGATGGCCTGCTCTCCGGATCTCATTCATCTCCACGGCATCGGCCACGGGTTTCTGCCGATATCCGCCATCGCCCGGCTGTCGGCATGGCCGCTCGTCTGGACACTCCACGATTCCTGGGCCTTTACCGGCGGGTGTCACCTGCCGGACACCTGCGACCGCTATCGCATCGCCTGTGGTAGCTGCCCGCAGCTCAATGCCCGCCACGAACATGATCTCAGCCGCTGGGTCTGGCACCGCAAAGCGGCCTGCTGGCCTCAGCTTGACATTACCTTCGTTGCACCGAGCAGATGGCTGGCCCGTTCGGCGCAAGCCAGTTCGCTGCTCTCGCGCTGTCGGATCGAGGTCATTCCCAACGGTATTGATACGGCCATTTTTAGCCCGGGTGACCGGTTGGAGGCTCGCCGGGCACTGGGGTTGCCACTGGACCGCCGGTTGATCCTTTTTGGGGCAAACTGTGCCCTCTCTGATCCCAACAAAGGGTTCGACCTGTTGCGTGGAGCACTTCACTCCCTGAACGGAGAGAAGCTGCAGAATGCGGAATTGGTGGTCTTTGGCGATATCCTTAGCCGGACTCTGCCTGCTTGCGGCCTGCCAGCCAGGAACCTCGGGATCATAGCCGATGATGAGCGTCTGGTGCTTCTGTACCGTGCCGCCGATCTCTTTGTTGCGCCGTCGCGCCAGGAGAATCTTCCCAACATGGTCATGGAGGCAATGGCATGCGGAACCCCATCCGTTGCCTTTGATGTCGGCGGTCTCTCAGACATCATTACCCATTGTACAACCGGTTATCTCGCCCCCCCGTACGAGGTCGGAGAGTTGGCCCGGGGGATCATGCGCCTGCTCGGGGATGAATCAAGGCGACAGGCCATGGCTGACAACGGTAGGCGCTGGATCGATGACAACCTGAACATGGTGCGGGTCGTGGAGCGCTACCAGGCGCTGTATCGGGACATCTTGTCGGCGCGGGGGGGGCAGCCATTAACATTGCACTGTTGAAACTGCTGGACGCCGTTTTGGGGAAAATAGTCGTTTCCTTGCTGCCACCTCCTCTTGAGAGGCGAGAGAGGCGCTTTTCCTCAATCCTGTTCATCCGTCCTGGTGGGATCGGGGACGCTGTTCTTCTGGCGCCTGCCATACAAGTTTTAAAAGAGCGATATCCGTCAATCCAACTGGATGTATTGGCGGAGCAGCGTAACGCTGCAATCTTTTCTCTCGTGCCGGGGATCCGCAACTGTTTCCGCTACGACATTCCCGGCGAGTTGTGGACCGTTCTCCGCAAGAGGTACGATGTCGTAATAGATACCGAACAGTGGCACTATCTCTCCGCTGTGGTGGCACGACTTATACGAGCGCCGATCACTGTCGGCTTTGGAACCAACGAACGACGCAGACTCTTCACCCACCCCGTAACATACTCCCACGACGACTATGAAGCGGAGAGCTTTCTGCATCTCCTTGCCCCCCTCGGGATAACGGAACCTGCTCTCCCTGTTTGTCCACCACTGACGATACCTCCCGATACATGCCGGAGTGCCGATCGACTACTTCGCCATGTTGCCGGGGCAGAGTTTGTTGCTCTCTTTCCGGGAGCGAGCATCCGTGAAAAGAGCTGGGGGGTGGATCGCTTTGCGTCCCTGGCGGTGCTCCTGAACGAGAACTCCGTTCCCCTGGTGGTGATCGGTGGGCCCGATGACGTGATTGCCGGTCGTTCAATAACTGCCTGCAGAGGTATTCTTGATCTCACGGGCAAGACCGGTTTGGCTGAGACGGCTGCCATCCTGTCCAGGGCTCGACTCCTGGTCAGTGGTGACTCCGGGGTACTTCACCTTGCCGCCCTACTGGGGACCCGGACGGTGGCCCTCTTCGGCCCCAGTAATTGGACGAAGTGGGCTCCCAGGGGCGAACGGCACCGACTCCTCTTGACCGGCCGCAGTTGTGCTCCCTGTTCGAGTTTCGGCTACTTCCCATCCTGCCCGCAGACGAACGGCTGCACGCATGATATTCCCGTCGCTGATGTATTTGCGGTCGTTAGCGACCAATTTCCGTTCCCGTCGAAAGCCGTTCCCGCTGGCCGTAGGGTTAGTGCAGGTGGAGTGAGAGGGGCTATCCCGTAGGTGTCGGTAAATCTTTTGTCGGGTGTGCCCTGCAACAAAAAACTTGACTTCATTTTCCCGACCTGTTAGTAAATGTGCTCGTTTTGCAGGCGCGTAGCTCAGGGGTAGAGCACTAGCTCGACACGCTAGGGGTCGGCGGTTCGAAACCGCCCGCGCCTACCATGATTTATTTTGCACCAGGCAGCGGATACGGGGCATCGATGTTACGATGCCTCTTTCTGTTAAAGGGCATGAGATGAGTTCTATAACCATTAATCTTCCGGACGGGTCCACCAGGAGTCTGGCAAGCGGCGCCACTGTTCGTGACGTCGCTGCTTCCATTGGTGCCGGTCTGGCCAAGGCGGCCATTGCCGGCAAGATCGACGGCCAGTTGGTGGACCTGTACGCACCGGTTCCCGATGGCGCCAAGGTGGAGATCGTTACCGAGAAGAGCCCGGAGGCGCTGGAGATCATCCGGCATTCCACCTCGCACCTGATGGCCCAGGCGGTGAAGCGGCTCTACCCGGCAGCCAAGGTGACCATCGGGCCGGCCATCGAGAGTGGCTTCTACTACGATTTCGACGTGGACCATCCGTTCACGCCTGAAGAGCTGGAGCGGATCGAGGCCACCATGCGCGAGTTGGCCAAGGCCGACCTGAAGATCCAGCGCGAGGAACTCTCCGGTAACGAAGCGATCGAGCTGTTCCGCCAGATGGGCGAAGAGTATAAGGTCGAACTGATCGAGGACCTGGGTGCGGAGCGCGTCTCGCTGTACCGCCAGGGCGACTTCGTCGACCTCTGCCGCGGTCCCCATCTTCCGTCCACCAGTTGGTGCAAGGCGTTCAAGCTCACCTCCATCGCCGGTGCCTACTGGCGGGGCGACGAAAAGCGGAAGATGCTGCAGCGGGTCTACGGCACCGCCTTCAGCGACAAGCAGTCGCTGGATGCCTACCTGGAGCGGCTGGAAGAGGCTAAGCGCCGTGATCACCGCAAGCTCGGCCGGGAACTGGATCTCTTCTCCTTCTCCGACGAGGTGGGCGCCGGCTTTGCCATCTGGCACCCGAAGGGGGCGCTGCTTCGGACCATTCTGGAGGACTTCGAGCGCAAGGAGCACTTACGCCGCGGCTACGACATTGTCGTCGGGCCCCAGATCCTGAAGACCGAGCTCTGGCAGCGGTCCGGCCATTTCGACAACTACCGCGAGAACATGTATTTCACCGAAGTGGACGAGCAGGGGTTCGGCATCAAGCCGATGAACTGCCTTGCCCACATGATGATCTATAAATCACAGCTGCGCAGCTACCGGGACCTGCCGCTCCGCTTCTTCGAGCTGGGGACCGTGCATCGCCACGAGCGGGCCGGGGTGCTCCACGGCCTCTTGCGGGTCCGCTGCTTCACCCAGGACGACGCCCATATCCTCTGCACCCCGGAACAGTTGGATGCCGAGATCAAGGGGGTCATCGCCTTTGTCAGCGAAGTCATGGGGATATTCGGGTTCGATTTCGAGATGGAACTCTCCACCCGTCCCGAGAAGTCTATCGGTTCCGATGCGGACTGGGAACGGGCAACCAATGCGCTCCTCGGCGCCCTGAAGGATTCGGGCCGTCCCTATGAAATCAACGAGGGTGATGGCGCCTTCTACGGCCCCAAGATCGACATCAAGCTGCGCGATTGTCTTGACAGAAGGTGGCAGTGTGCTACTATCCAGTGCGATTTTACCCTGCCCGAGCGGTTCGATCTCACCTATGTGGACAGCGACGGAGAGAAGAAACGTCCCGTCATGGTACACCGGGTCATTCTCGGCTCTATCGAACGGTTCATCGGGGTGCTGATCGAGCACTTTGCCGGGAACTTCCCGGTCTGGCTGTCGCCGGTACAGGCCATTGTCCTGACCGTGACCGACAACCAGCAGCCCTATGCCCAGCAGGTGTTCGACGAACTGCGCATGGCCGGGGTCAGGGTGCAGAAGGATTTCCGCAACGAAAAACTCGGGTTCAAGATCCGCGAGGCACAGCTCCAGAAGATTCCTTACATGCTGGTCATCGGCGATAAGGAAGTCCAGTCCGGGACCGTGACCCCGCGTTTCCGCGATGGGGAAAATTTGGCGTCCATGTCCCCGGCAGCATTTGCCGAACATGTGGCGCGTGAAGCTGCTCAATACCGCTAGGAGGTGTGGCCATAGCTAAACCAACCGTGAATATTAACCGGGCAATCCGATCCCGCGAGGTGCGGGTCATCGGCGCCGAAGGAGAGCAGCTCGGTATTCTGACGATACAGGACGCACTGGCAGCAGCAGAGACCCAGCAGCTGGACCTGGTTGAAGTTTCTCCGACAGCGGTGCCGCCGGTCTGCCGGATCATGGACTACGGCAAGTTCAAGTACCAGCAGAGCAAGAAGCTGCAGGAAGCCAAGAAGAAGCAGGTGCAGGTCGTGGTCAAGGAGGTGAAGCTCCGGACCAAGACTGACGAGCACGACCTGATGTTCAAGATAAAGCATGTGCGCCGCTTCCTTGAAGAGGGGAACAAGGCCAAGATCACTTTGATGTTCCGCGGCCGTGAGATTACCCACATGGATTTGGGACAAAAGGTCCTGGAGCGCGTGATCTCGGAACTTGAGGATATAGCGGTAATCGAGGCGAGACCGAAAATGGAAGGTCGCAGCATGTTCGTGATCGTTTCGCCGAAAAAATAGATTAGATTATTCAAGAAATAAAGGAGTCGATACAATGCCCAAGATCAAGACCAATCGCGGCGCTGCCAAGCGCTTCAAAAAAACCGGTACCGGCAAGATCAAGCGGAGCAGCGCCTTTACCAGCCACATCCTCACCAGCAAGACCCGCAAGCGGAAGCGCAATCTCCGCCACGGCGGGCTGGTATCTGCCGCTGACCAGAAGAACGTTGCCAAGCTGATACCGTATATGTAAAATCCGTGACTCGTTACCCGTGATTCGTGACTCGAGAAGACATTGATTTCTCCAGTCACGAGTTACCAGTTACGAGTCACTGCCGTTTGCCTGCGAACCGTGAGGAAACGTCTCCCCTTGCGGATCCGGGAAATACCAGAAGAAAAGGAGCAGTACGATGCCAAGAGTTAAACGAGGATTCAAAGCGAGACAACGCAGGAACAAGGTCCTGAAGCTGGCCAAAGGGTACCGCGGTGCCCGCAGCAAACTTTTCAGGAGCGCTACCGAGGCTGTTGACCGCGCGCTTAATTATGCGTTTCGCGATCGTCGGGTGAAGAAGCGTGATTTCCGGGCACTGTGGATCACCCGGATCAATGCCGCCGCCCGTCTGAACGGCCTTACCTACAGCAAGCTGATCCACGGCCTCAAGCTGGCAAGTGTTGAGATCGACCGGAAGGTTCTGGCCGACCTCGCCGTGTCCGACCCGGCCGGTTTTACCGCAATCGCCGGGGTGGTCAAAGGCAGCTAGATCATTATCACTCAGCAGGAAAAGGGAAATGGAATGGGGACATTCCATTTCTTTTTTTTATTCAGGGGCAGAATTCATGAAGGAACAACTGAACGCTCTGCAGAGCAATGGACTCGACGAGCTTGCCGCCGCCATCAGCGAAGAGGCGCTGCAAGAGGTCAAGGTCAAATACCTGGGGAAAAAGGGCGCACTGACAGCGCTTATGAAGGGGATCGGTGCCCTGTCGCCCGACGAGCGGCCAGCGGTCGGCAACCTGGTGAATGCCGTGCGCGATCTCCTGGAGAGCCGGCTCGAAGAGCGGTTGTCCGCGGTCCGGTCTGCCGCCAAGGCTGAACGGCTTCAGCGGGAGCGTCTCGACGTGACCATGCCGGGCCGCCAGAGGCCGGTCGGTACCCGTCACCCGGTTACGCTGGTGATTGACGAGATCAACGAGATATTTGCCGGACTGGGGTTCCAGGTGGCGGAAGGTCCGGAGATCGAACTCGATTTTTACAACTTCGAGGCCCTGAATTTTCCCAAAGACCACCCGGCCAGGGATATGCAGGATACGTTTTTCGTCGAGAACAGCCTGCTGCTCAGAACCCACACTTCGCCGGTCCAGATCCGGACCATGCTGAACCAGCCGCCGCCGGTCAGGATCATTGCCCCGGGCACCGTCTACCGCTGCGACTACGACGCCACCCATTCCCCCATGTTCCACCAGATCGAGGGGCTCATGGTGGACAAAGGGATCACCTTCGGCGACCTGAAGGGGATACTGACCATCTTCATCAACCAGCTGTTCGGCAAGGATATCGGCGTCCGGCTGCGACCAAGCTTTTTCCCCTTCACCGAGCCTTCGGCCGAGGTGGATATCGCCTGCGTCATCTGCCGCGGCAAGGGGTGCCGGGTGTGCAAGAACTCCGGCTGGCTGGAGATCCTCGGGGCAGGTATGGTCGATCCCGAGGTATTCCGTCATGTCAACTACGATCCCGAAGCGGTGACCGGTTTCGCCTTTGGCCTCGGTATCGAACGGATAGCCATGCTCAAGTACGGCATCAACGACATGCGACTCCTGTTCGAGA
Source organism: Geobacter argillaceus (assembly GCF_007830735.1). Classification (GTDB taxonomy): domain Bacteria; phylum Desulfobacterota; class Desulfuromonadia; order Geobacterales; family DSM-12255; genus Geomobilibacter; species Geomobilibacter argillaceus. The sequence continues at coordinate 47,264 of NZ_VLLN01000009.1, read as the reverse complement.
ACGACCTCCGCTTCCTGCAGCAGTTCTAATTTCCTCCAACGGTGACCTACGATGAAAGTTAGCTACAACTGGTTGAAAGAGCTTGTGGATTTCGATCTCACCCCTGAGGCGCTCTCCGATCTCCTCACCATGCTCGGGCTTGAGGTGGAAGGGATCGAGCGGTGCGGCGAGGGAATGGACGAGGTCGTCGTGGCAAGGGTTGAAGAGCGCGCCCAGCATCCTAATGCCGATAAGCTCTCCCTGTGCAAGGTCAACAACGGCACGGAGATCCTCTCCATCGTCTGCGGCGCCCAGAACTTCAAGGCTGGCGACATCGTTGCCCTGGCCACCATCGGTGCGGTCCTGCCCGGCGACTTCAGGATCAAGCGTTCCAAGATCAGGGGCGAAGAGTCGTTCGGTATGCTCTGTTCCGAAAAGGAGCTGGGGTTGGCCGACGAGTCGGCCGGCATCATGGTCCTGCCGGACGGACTACCGCTGGGGGTGCCGGTCTTCGAGGCCCTCGGCCTGAAGGACACCGTCCTGGAGGTGTCGCTCACCCCGAACCGGGCCGACTGCCTGAGCATGATCGGTATCGCCCGCGAGGTCGCCGCCAAGCTCGGCACCACGGTCAGGCACCCGGCGTTCAGCATCGAGGAGACCGGCGAGCCGATCGGGAGCCGGACCTCGGTCACCATCGAGGCCCCGGACCTCTGCCCCCGCTATGCGGCCCGTTTCATCGAGGGTTGCGCCATTGCCCCGTCACCGGCCTGGCTGGTGAACCGCCTGCAGTCGCTGGGGATGCGCTCCATCAACAATGTGGTCGACGTGACCAACTACGTCCTCCTGGAGTACGGCCACCCGCTGCATGCCTTCGACTTCAGACAGCTGGCCGGCGGTCGGATCGTGGTAAAGCGGGCCGGGGAGGGGGAGATTTTCACCTCCCTCGACGGCCAGGAGCGGAAGCTTCTCTCCAGCGACCTGACCATCCGGGACGGCGAGCGGGCCGTGGCCCTGGCCGGGATCATGGGGGGAGAGAACTCCGAGATCGCCGCCGACACCTCGACCATCCTCTTGGAGAGCGCCTGCTTCAATCCGTCGGCCATCCGGCTGACCAGTAAGCGGCTGGGGCTCCACACCGAGTCGTCCCACCGCTTCGAACGGGGTGCCGACATCGGTGCCGTACCAACCGCCCTCGATCGTGCCGCCTCGCTCATTGCCCAGCTTGCCGGCGGTCGCGTCGCCAAGGGGGCCATCGACGTCTATCCGGGAGAGACGAAACCGCGTGTTCTGTCCATCCGGCAGTCGCGGGTCAGGGAGATCCTCGGCATCGACCTGTCCCCGGGGCAGATCGGGGATCTGCTGCGCCGTCTCCAGTGCGGCGTGGCGCCTGGCGAGCCGGGCAGCCTCAGCGTGACCGTGCCCACCTGGCGGGTGGACATCGAGCGGGAGATCGACCTGGTGGAGGAAGTGGCCCGCCTCAATGGCTATGACGCCATTCCGGCCACCATGCCCATGGCCCGGGTCATCTCCGACCGCCCGACCAGGCACCAGAGTCTTGAGCGGGAGTTGAAAGACCTGCTGGTGGCAGAGGGGTTCAACGAGGTCATCAACTTCAGCTTCGCCGCACCCGGAGATGCCGACCGGATTCTCCTCGCTGCCGACGATCCCCGACGGACCGGGATCCGGCTGCTTAATCCGCTGGTCGAGGAGCACTCCTTCATGAGGACCACCCTCCTGCCGGCGCTCCTTCAGACCGTGGCCAGGAACGCCGGCTACCGGACGCTCAACCAGCGTCTCTTCGAGGTACGGCGGGTCTATCTCCCCAACTCGGCCGAGCAGCCCCATGAGCCGCTCATGGTGGCGGGATGCCTCACCGGCCTGCGCAATCCGGAAGGGTGGAATCAGGGCAAGGAACCGGTGGATTTCTATGACCTCAAGGGGGTTGTGGAGACCGTCTTCGCACAGTTCCGCCTGCCAGCGGTCGCCTATGTGACCGACCGTCTGGAGCCGTTCTACCACCCCGGCAAGGCATGCTCCATCGTCTCCGGCACGGACCTGATCGGTTCCTGTGGTGAGCTGCACCCTGATCTGCAGGAGACCTTCGGCCTCGATCGTCCGGTCTACTACTTCGAAATCGACTTCGACCTGTTGGTGAACAAGGGGAGCGATACGCTTAGCGTGACCGCGCCATCCCGCTTCCCGGACAATACCCGTGATGTGGCGCTGCTCTTGGACGCTGCCATACCGGGCATCGACATCGTCCACCGGGTCGAGGGGCTGAAGAATGAAAAGATCGAAGAGGTGACCATTTTTGATCTGTACACCGGAGAGCGCTTGGAGCCGGGCAAGAAGAGCCTGGCGGTCAGGATCCGCTACCGTGCTGCCGACCGGACCCTGACCGATGAAGAGGTGAATACCCTGCACCAGAAAGTGGTTGCCGGGCTGGTCTCGCATTTCGGGGCGTCGATACGGTAAAAAACAGTTAAAAATCCATTGCCAAACCAAAAACCGTGTGTTATAACCCAACGCGCTGTTCACGAAACGGAATGTAATGAGTTGAGGTAGTTACCTATGACCAAAGCTGATATTGTCGAGCGTATATACGAAAAAGTCGGTTTCTCCAAAAAGGAATCGGCCGAACTGGTTGACCTGGTGTTTGATATTATGAAAGGCACCCTGGAGACGACCGACAAGATCAAGATCGCCGGCTTTGGCAATTTCGTGGTCAAGCAAAAGGCTGACCGGCGCGGCAGAAATCCTCAGACCGGTGATGAGATCATCATCTCGGCACGGCGTATCCTGACCTTCAAGCCGAGCCAGGTTCTCAAGGCTTCCATCAACAAGTAGCATCGCGCCTGCGCGTGTGAGTATGGCGGAGCAGCTTCCCGACAAGCAGTATTACAAGATTGGCGAGGTTGCCGCACATCTTTCCATCAAGGCGTCGGTTCTTCGTTTCTGGGAGTCGGAATTCCCCCAACTGCACCCTGGCAAGAGCCGGTCTGGCCAGCGCCTCTACACGAAGCACGACCTGGCACTTGCCCGGGAGATTTGCCGGCTCCTGTACCAGGAAAAGATGACCATTCCCGGTGCTCGTCGGTTGTTGGGACAGCAGTGGACTGGTGCTGAAGAAAAGGCAGAGCACGATGTCGCAGCCGATCGCGACAGACTGCTGGAGCAGATCAAGCAGCAACTCATAGATTTACGTGATTCGCTGTAGCGAATTTCGGTGCGTAGCGCAGCCTGGTAGCGCACCAGACTGGGGGTCTGGTGGTCGCTGGTTCGAATCCAGTCGCACCGACCATTAAATAGTCCGGCAAAGTCCGGATTGGTACAAAAGGCCCTGATAAATCAGGGCCTTTTGCTTTTCAGTTGTCCAGTGGTGCCCATCCTGGTACGCTTAAGTCCATGATGTTTGGGTATATGTTGTGCGGGTTGATATACCCATACCGAAATCCATATACCCAAAGTGGAGGAAAAGCCCATGCCTAAACGGATTGCGCCGCTGTCTGAGATGCAGGTTCGCAATGCAAAGCCCCAAGCGAAACAGGTCACCCTCTTTGACGGCGGTGGCCTTTTTCTATTGGTAATATGCCAACTCATTACGTTCAGGTGAAGAGGACAATGAGGAAGGGGGCCGTTTCCCGCGTTGCCGGAGCGCTCAAGTTTGTAGCACTCTGCGTGAGGACTAAGGCAGGTGCAGAGTGGCAGATTGCGTCGGCCCTGCAGTCAACGAAACGCTGAACAAAAAGCGAGGAGATAGGTCAGGGAGAGAAAGATGATTCCCGCCGCGAAGCGGATGCCGGCCCGTAGCTGCTCCGGGTGCCTCCGGTAGTAAGCGCGCCGGTCGATTCTCCACCTGTCAGGCTGAGGCAGCCGGTACAGATGGTGCTGGTCCTTCCATGTTCCGAGCATCTCTTTCGACTCCTATGCCAATTATACCAAGCAATTGAAGCGGCAATCTCGCATCCTCCGCACTCGACCTTCATCTCTTCCAACACAGTTTGACCCTTCATCGATTTTCCTGATTATCCTGAGCCACCAGCCGTCCCGTCTACCCTTGATTTACGGTGAAATACCCGCGGATTCCACCGTCAGAGCCGGGATTAAAGCGAATATTTAAAATGTAAATAAAATGTTGACAAATTATCAACGAAATGTTTTTATCTAAATAACAATGTTTGGCAGCGATTGCCTGGGTTCGATCCGTTTAATGCGAAGAGGCCTCAAGTTTGTTTCTCATTCCCCCATAAAGGAGAAAAACCATGCAAACAACGGTAAATTTGTGGCCCCTTATCGGTGTGACTGTAATCATCGCCGGATTTGTCCTGAGACAAAACCCGGTTATGGTTGTGATCCTCGCTGCCATAGTCACCGGCCTTACCGCCGCCATGCCCATTGAGAAGATACTCATATCTCTGGGAACAGGATTCATAAAGACCCGCAATCTGCCACTGATCCTGTTGCTGCCATTGGGAGTCATCGGCTTGCTTGAACGGTACGGCCTGAAGGAACAGGCACAGATCCTGATCGCGAAAATCAGATCGGCAACAGCAGGCCGTCTGCTGATCGTCTATCTGTTTGTGCGCGAGATTACTGCCGCCCTGGGTCTGGTCAGCCTTGGCGGCCATCCTCAGATGGTGCGTCCGCTGATTGTGCCGATGGCAGAAGGCGCGACGGAAAATCGTTATGGGGCCATCCCGGACAGACTGCTCTACAAGATACGCGCAATGTCGGCTGCCACGGATAACGTGGGGCTCTTTTTCGGTGAAGACATCTTTGTCGCGTTTGGTGCGATTGTGCTGATGCAGACAATTCTGCGAGGGTACGGGATTGAGGTCAATCCGCTCCATATGGCCCTGTGGGGATTACCCACGGCTATCTGTGCGTTCACCATCCATTCCTTCCGATTGAGCCGCCTGGATGTGGAGATTGAGCGCGAATTGAATTCCCAGAAGATTGTGGATCCCATTGCCGCAGAAACGATGAAAGGAGAAACCGTATGAGTTCGACTATCGTGCCTCTCGACTATTTTTTCATCCTGTTGGGATTGACCCTGTCCGTTATCTCCACCATGTCATTCAGGGATAAGGGCAATCCCCGGCGGATCATGACCGGATCCTTCTGGGCACTGTATGCAGTGGTTTTTCTGGTCGGTGATCGTCTGCTGCCGATGGTCGTAGGCATCATCGTGATTGCAATGGCACTCATCGCCGGACTGGGGGGAGTGTCTCTGGGAAAATACGGACAGTTTACCCCGGAGGAGCGCCGGAGTAGTGCTCTGAAACTGGGTAATCGACTCCTGATTCCCGCACTGATCATTCCTTTTACGACGATGATCGGCTCGATTGTATTCCAGAAGACCAAGATCGGTGGCATGTTTCTGCTGGATCAAAAAAACTTTACGCTGGTAAGCCTGGGTTTCGGATGTATTTTCGCTCTGATTGCCGCCTGCCGGTTTACCCGGGCGACCCCTGTTCAGGCCATGCGTGAGGCGCGCCGCCTGATCGACTCCATGGGCTGGGCCGTGGTCCTGCCGCACATGCTGGCGGTTCTCGGTCTGCTGTTCATGGATGCGGGGGTGGGCAAGGCCGTTGCTCAGGTGACAACTTCATACATTCCGATGGATTCCCGGTTCGTGGCGGTTGCGGTCTATTGCCTGGGCATGGCCCTATTCACCATGATCATGGGTAACGGCTTTGCCGCCTTCCCAGTAATGGCCGGCGGTGTCGGCATTCCCATCCTGGTCGGGGTGTTCCACGGAAATCCAGCGATAGTTGCGGCAATCGGCATGTTTTCCGGGTACTGCGGGACACTGATGACGCCGATGGCGGCAAATTTCAATATCGTACCGGCGGCACTGCTCGATCTGCCGGACAAGAACGGCGTGATCAAGGTGCAGGTATTCACGGCGCTGCCCCTACTGATCGTCAACATCTTCCTGATGTATTACCTGATGAAGGCGTTCTGATCCGTTGCCGGCAGTGGAGCTGGCTGCGCCGTCATCAGATCAGGACGTATTTCTGGTCGCCTGTTACACATGCCGGCATGATCGAGAAATGGAGTAAACATGGAACCACGATTTCTTCCCCTGGGAGACAGTGCCATCACGATCGAGTTCGGCGATCGGATCGACCAGGCGCTTGTGGCCTCCGTTGCCGCGCTGGACGAGCGGTTGAGCCGGGAAAAGAAGGCAGGGCGGCTAGCGGGGATCATCGAGACAATGCCCACGTACCGTTCCCTGACGGTTATCTTCGATCCCGGGCTGCTCTCCTGGAACTCTCTCCAGGCCCGTGTCACGGAGCTCCTGAGCGAATCACTGGACGGGGAGACCCGGCCGGCAAACCGTTGGAGACTCCCGGTCTGCTACGGCAGCGAGTACGGACTGGATCTGGAGCATGCAGCCGTATCCAGTGGGTTGACCCGGGCCGAGGTGGTGGAACTCCACGTCAGCCAGACCTACACGGTGTACATGATTGGTTTCCTGCCCGGCTTTCCCTTCATGGGGGATGTGGTTTCCGCGCTGCACATGCCGCGTCTCCGGGAACCTCGCACCAGGGTTCCCGCCGGTTCGGTCGCCATTACTGGCCAGCAAACGGCGATATACCCCTGGGAGAGCCCCGGGGGGTGGAACATCATCGGGAGATGTCCTCTCCCCCTCTTCGACGCCCATCGACCGCAGCCCGCCCTGCTGGGCACTGGAGACCTGGTCAACTTTGAGATCGTTTCTCCGGACCGTTACGAGGAGCTTGCTTCTGCGGTACGGGAACATGCCCTGGATTTCGGGCAGTTCAGACTGCAGGGGGAGAGCATATGACCAGCCAACTGCTCGTTGTTAGTCCCGGGCTGCTGACCACGTTCCAGGACCTTGGCCGCTACGGTTTCCGACGCTTCGGCGTTCCCCGATCAGGGGTGCTACATCCGGACCTGGCGCGGATTGCCAATGCCCTGGCAGGAAACGGGGAGAACGAATCCGTTCTCGAGTTCTTCCTGAGCGGCCCCAGCTTCCGTCTCGAATCCGGGAGCGTGCGACTCGCCCTGGCCGGAGATTTTCGCATCGAACTGACCAGAAACCGCAAGAAGTCCATGCTCCGTTCCTGGCGCACAATCACCCTGGAGGAGGGGGACCAGTTGCAGCTGGGACCGGTCTCCACCGGCAAGGCAGGCTATGTGGCCATCAGCGGAGGGCTGGACCTGAAACCGGTGCTGGAAAGCTGCTCCACCTACCTGCGGGGCGGTTTCGGGGGGATGGACGGCAATCGTCTCCTGGCGGGGATGCAGCTTCCCGTCATGCAGGGCAGGCCCATCAGCGATCCGGACTGTTACCTCCCCGAGGCCCCTGGGAGGGAGACATTCGGCGGCCCGGAACCGGGACACGACCAGGATGACCCCATCCCGATCAGGGTGATCCTGGGACCGCAGGACGACTACTTCAGCGACAGCTCCATTGCCACCTTTCTGTCCAGTGACTACACCATTTCCCGGGAGTCGGACCGGATGGGAAGCCGTCTTGTGGGGCCGGCGCTTACCCACCGTGAGGATTGCAAGCCGGAGATCGTCTCCGACGGTATCGTGCCAGGTGCCATACAGGTTCCCGGCAATGGCGCTCCCATCGTGTTGCTGGCGGATGGTCCGACGGTGGGGGGGTACCCGAAGATCGCCACGGTTGCAAGCGTCGACCTGCCGCGGATTGCGGTGCTGGTACCGGGGAGACGGGTCTCTTTCCGGGCGATCACCGTCGAGGAAGGGGCTGAACTGCTGCTTGAGCGCCGCAGGCATCTTGCCGCCCTCATTGCCCGCATCGTGCCGCTGAGACTGGTGGGGGGGGTGGACCTGGAACGTCTGTACAGTTCGAACCTGGTAAGCGGCGCCATGGACGCCCGTTGCCCGCCTGCCTGCAACCGTCAGGCGGACAGCATCGCGGAGGACAGACGATGAAAATCAATCTCAATGCCGACCTGGGAGAGTCCTTCGGCGCCTACAGCATCGGACACGACCGGCAGTTGCTGCAGATCGTCGCATCGGCAAACGTGGCCTGCGGCTTCCACGGCGGTGATCCGATGGTCATGACCCAGACCGTGGAACTGGCGCGCGATGCCGGCGTCAGCCTGGGAGCCCACCCATCGTTCCCCGACCTCCAGGGTTTCGGGCGCAGGGAAATGCACATTCCGCCGCGGGAACTGGAGTCCATGATCGTCTACCAGATCGGCGCCCTCGACGGGATCGCCAGGGCCAACGGCAGCCGGGTAACGCACGTCAAGCCCCACGGCGCGCTCAACAATATGGCCTGTGCCGATGCTGGCATGGCAGAGGTTGTCGTTCGTGCGGTAAAGGCGTGTGACCCCGGGATGATCCTGCTGGCCCCGGCCCTCTCAAGGCTGGCCTCGGCTGGGGAGGCGGCCGGTCTGGCGGTAGCGTTGGAGGTCTTTGCAGACAGGGCCTACACCGATTCCGGACAGCTGGTCCCTCGCAGCCAACCCGGGGCGGTACTCCACGATGCCGCCGATGCCGTGGCCCATGTGATCAGGATGATGGAACAAAGGGGGATCGTTACCATCAATGGCAGGGTGCTGGCCACCGAATTCCACAGCATCTGCGTTCACGGAGACAATGCCCATGCGGTGGAGACTGCCGGCCTCATCCGTACGGGGTTGGAGACGATGGGGTGCGGTATCGTGCCGTTGCCCGAATTCTTTTGATTGAAACAAGAGCCATTCACAAGGAGAAGCTGATGTTCGACGCCGCAAGAACACATCTCCAGCAGAAGGTCCAGCGGGAGATCGACGCCAACTGCCGGGATGCGGTCAGAAACCTCACGTGGCTGAACGATGCCATGCCCCTCTATTTCGCGATCACCATGCAGGACGAGCCTGATGCGGTTGCGGCCCTGGCCATACGGCTGAACTCGCTGGCGACGGAGGAGCGGCTGATACTGGCCGACAACGAGCGGCGACTGATCCTGGCCCGTCGCAACATGCCCGGATCGCTGTACGACACCATGAAGAACCTGAAGGAACGGGAGATATCCTATGCCCAGTTCATCCAGTCCCACGAGCCGTTGCCCGGACTGACGGAAGGGCTGGAGCTGCAGCGTTTCGAGTTTGACCGACGCTGCAATCATGAAATCTCCGATGCCTCCCCGGTGCGGATTCCGGATCGAATCAAGGGCGACGTAACGGCAGCCATGAGGGAGACGTATCCCGCCTTCGATCTGCGCGACCTTAACCGGATCCTGGCCCTTCTCTGGCTCAACAATGAAAACTACGTACGCATATCCCCTGCCAAGCGGATCGCCCAGGTGCTCTGGATGTACCAGCAGAGTTCCCGCCAAGGGGGGATCTACTTCGACGTCGAGCCGACCGAGGAGTACCTGGGGCAGGGGGAGTACCGGGTCATGTTCGCGGTGGGCAATCCGCCGCAGGCCGATTTCCTGGTGCAGATCATGGAAGTTTTCAACCGGCTGGAGATCGGCGTCAGGAGGGCGTTCTGCCTGACCATCAGCAACGGCATCCACCCCTACTTCCTGGGCACCTTTTACGTCCGCAGCCGTGATGCAGCCCTGGTGGAGAAGGGGGCCAACCTGTACGAGCGTCTGAAGGTGGAACTCTACAACACCCAGATACTCTCCTCCTCGACCCAGGCCTACCGCGAGTTCGTGGCCGATGGGGTGACGACCGGCGAGGAGGCCTCCCTGGTAAACGCCTTCATAAGCTTCTGCCATACCAATCTGGCCCATAACCAGCCTGACCGGTTCGGATTCGAGGATGTCACCCGGGCCTTCCTCAGCCACCCCGATACGACCCTGCAGCTGATCCGTCTGTTCATGCTCCGCTTCGATCCCCGCAAGGAGGAGTGCCAGGCCTGTTACGAAGAGGCCCTGGCCGAGGCGGAGCAGGCGCTCGCCGACTACAACACGGGCCACCGGCACTTGGACGAGATCCGGCGAACGGTATTCAGGTGCGCGCTCTGCCTGATCACCCACACCCTCAAGACCAATTTCTTCGTGGCAGAAAAGCATGCCCTGGCCTTTCGCCTGGATCCGTCCTACCTGGAGAAGCTGGGCACTGAATTCATCGCCGACCTGCCGGCCGAACGACCCTTTAGGATCACCTTCTTTTTCGGCCGCCATGGTGCCGGTTACCACATCGGTTTTTCCGACATTGCCCGCGGCGGCTGGCGCACGATCCTTACCAAGGGGTGGGACGACTACGTCACCACCGCAGCGACCCTCTTCCGCGAGAACTACGTTCTTGCCCACACCCAGCACCTGAAGAACAAGGACATCTACGAAGGGGGCTCCAAAATGGTGGTGGTGCTCGACGCCGCCGACCTGGCCGACCACGACCTGGTTACCCGTCGCCTTTACAAGCTTCAGTACGGTTTCATCAATGCCTTTTTCGACATCTTCGTCACCAGGGACGGCCGGGCCAGGGACCCGCGGGTGATCGACTATTACGGTGAAGACGAGCCGATCGAGCTCGGGCCCGATGAAAACATGCACGACACCATGGTGGAACTGGTGGCCCGGGAATCGGTACGGCGGGGGTATCTGCTCGGCATCGGGGTCATCTCCAGCAAGAAGGCGGGGATCAATCACAAGGAGTACGGGGTCACCTCCACCGGAGTCGTCAAATTCGCCGAAATCGCCATGGCCGAGCTCGGCATCGATATTCGTCATGGCCCCTTCAGTGTCCTCTTCACCGGAGGCCCCAACGGCGACGTGGCCGGCAACGCCATGCGTCTGATGCTGGAGCGATGCCCGCGGGCGGAGATCCGCCTGATCATGGACGGCAGTGCCGCCCTCTGCGATCCGCTCGGGGCGGACCATGCCGCCCTGCAACGGATTGTGCTCAGCCAGGACCTGGAATGCTTCGATTCACAGGCGCTGCATGAGGGGGGGTATCTGCTCTACCGGAACCAGCGGCGCACCGAAGGGCTGCGGGAGCTGCACAGAAAGGTGACCCGCACGCCGGACGGAATGGTGGAGGAATGGATCACGCTGGACGAGTTCAACCGGGAGTGGAGCGAGCTCATCTTCAATGTGGAAGCCGACCTGTTCATACCTGCCGGCGGCCGGCCGGAAACGGTCGCCGAGAACAACTGGCACTGTTTCCTCAGGCCGGACGGCAGTCCGAAGGTGCGGGCCGTGGTCGAAGGGGCCAACTCCTTCTTCACCCCCGCCGCCAGGCTCGAGCTCCAGCGCAGGGGGATACTCATCCTGCGCGACGCCTCGGCCAACAAGTGCGGGGTCATCTCCTCCTCCTTTGAGATCATCGCCAATCTGCTCATGAGCGAGAAGGAGTTCCTGGAGATCAAGGAGCGGTATGTAGCGGATGTGCTGGATATCCTTGAACAGCGGGCAGAGGAGGAGGCACGGCTCATCTTCAGGCGCCGGACCGAGTCGGGCAATACTCTGCTCTGTACGGACATCTCCGCAGCCATCAGCCAGGAGATCAACGCACACTACGCCAGGCTTTTCGGCTACTTCCAGAACCATCCCGCAGTGTGTGAAGAGGCCCTGTTCGTACGGGCCATCGAGGACCATCTGCCCAGGCTTCTTCGGGAGAATCGCCGCTATCGCCAGCGGTTACGGCAGCTGCCGGCCAAATACCGTTACGCGATTCTCGCCGGCCAGATAGCATCGTCACTGGTCTACCGGGGCAACCGGGAGGCGGAATTCGTGGCCATGCTGAAGGTACACCTGGAACAGAGCCTGGCTGCCTGAACAGAGCGATCTCGCCGATTGTTCGGCGCAGATTTCACAACGCACGAAGTTCCCTTTGACAGGAGGGTGGAAATGGGTATCGAAGCAAAGCTGAGAGTTCTGAAGGAGAGGTCCGAGGCGACCGAGATGGGCGGGGGAGCCGCCCGAATCGAGAAGCATCACGCCTCGGGGCGGCTCACGGCCCGGGAGAGGATTGCCATCCTGCTGGACGAGGGGAGCTTCACCGAGATCGACAGGTTCGTGGTCCACCGCTGCACCAGCTTCGGCATGGACCAGGAGAAGATTCCTGGCGACGGGGTAGTCTGCGGCTTCGGAACGATCGAGAACCGCCTGGTATATCTCTTTGCCCAGGATTTCACGGTGTTCGGCGGTTCGCTCTCCGAGACCCATGCGGCAAAGATCGTCAAGATAATGGACATGGCTCTGAAGAACGGGGCGCCGGTGATCGGTCTCAACGACTCCGGCGGGGCGCGCATCCAGGAGGGGGTCCAGTCCCTGGCCGGCTATGCCGACATCTTTCTGCGCAACGTCCAGGCCTCTGGCGTGATCCCCCAGATTTCGGCGATCATGGGGCCCTGTGCGGGGGGAGCGGTCTATTCCCCTGCCATTACCGATTTCATATGCATGGTCAAGAACAGTTCCTACATGTTCATTACCGGTCCCGAAGTGATCCGCACGGTCACCCACGAAGAGGTGTCCAAGGAGGAACTTGGGGGGGCAATGACCCACAACTCCATCTCCGGCTGTGCGCAGTTTGCCGGAGCGGACGATGAGGAGTGCCTGCTCCAGATTCGGGAACTCCTGTCGTTCATGCCGCTCAACAACATGGAGGAGCCTCCCCTGAAGGAGTGCACGGACGATCTGCAGCGCTGCGAGGTGTCTCTCAAGCATATCGTGCCGGACAATCCCAACATCCCCTACGACATGAAGGAGGTCATCCGGGCGGTGGTGGATGACAGCCACCTGTTCGAGGTGCACGAACACTTCGCCAGGAACCTGGTAATCTGTTTTGCCCGACTGAATGGCCGGCCGGTGGGAATCGTGGCCAACCAGCCGAATGTCCTGGCCGGCGCCCTGGACGTGGACGCTTCCATCAAGGGGGCCAGGTTCGTGCGCTTCTGCGATGCATTCAATATCCCGCTGGTGATCTTCGAGGATGTGCCCGGCTTTCTCCCCGGCGTGAACCAGGAGTTGGGGGGGATCATCCGCCATGGCGCCAAGCTGCTTTATGCCATGGCCGAGGCAACGGTGCCGAAGATCACGGTGATCACCCGCAAGGCGTATGGCGGGGCATACTGCGTCATGAACTCCCGCCACATACGCGGTGACTATTCCATGGCCTTTCCTGCCGCCGAGATCGCGGTAATGGGGCCGGAAGGCGCGGTCAGCATCATCCACCGGGCCGAGATGGCCAGAAACGGCAACAGCGACGGGCACCGCCAGGCGCTGGTGGCCGACTACCGCGAAAAATTCGCCAATCCCTACAACGCAGCGGAGCTGGGGTATGTGGACGAGGTCATCGATCCGGTATGCACCAGGCCGAAGCTGATCCGCGCCCTGGAGATGTGCCGCAACAAGCGGGACAGCAATCCGCCCCGCAAACACGGCAACATCCCGCTCTGACAGTCTGGCGGCATAGCGAAAAGGAGTCTCTGCATGTTCAAGAAGATGCTCGTTGCCAACAGGGGCGAGATTGCGATCCGTATCATCAGGGCCTGCCGGGAACTGGAGATCCCGACCGTGGCGGTCTATTCCGAGGCAGACCGGGCCGCACTCCATGTCAGGATGGCAGACGAGGCCTACTGTATCGGCCCGCCCGAGCCCAACCGTTCCTACCTGGTGATCGACAGCATCCTGGAGGTCGCCCGGCAGGCCGGCTGCGACGCAATCCATCCCGGCTATGGCTTCCTCTCGGAAAGCGTCGAGCTGGCCGAGCGTTGCGAGCAGGAGGGGGTGACCTTCGTCGGTCCGAACCCCCACGCCATCCGGGTGATGGGCAATAAAACCAATGCCCGCGTGGCGGTGGACGAGATGGGGGTGCCGCTCGTGCCGGGGATGAAGGAAAACCTTGCCTCTATAGCCCAGGCCCTGGAGATGGCCGCGGAGATCGGGTACCCGGTCGTGCTCAAGGCCGCCTGTGGTGTTGGCGGCAAGGGGATGCGCAGGATCGACCGTCCCGAGGAGTTGCCCGATGCCTTCACGCTGGTCAGGTCAGAGGCGCTGAAGGCCTTCGGCAGCGACGCCGTCTACCTTGAGAAGTTCATCGTCAGTCCGCGCCACATCGAGGTCCAGATCCTTGGGGACCGGCATGGAAACATCATCCACTGCGGGGAGCGCGAGTGTTCCATCCAGCGCCGGCACCAGAAACTGATCGAAGAGGCCCCTTCGCCTTTTGTCGACCCGGAGCTCAGGCGGCGGATGGGGGAGGCGGCGGTGGCTGCAGCACGGTCGGTGAATTACGACTCGGTGGGAACCGTGGAGTTCGTCGTTTCAGGCGTCACCGGTGAGTTCTATTTCCTGGAGATGAATACCCGCCTGCAGGTCGAACATCCGGTGACGGAGATGGTGGTAGGCATAGACCTCTGCAAGGAGATGATCCGCATCGCGGCAGGCCACAGGCTTACCCTGACCCAGAAAGAGGTCAGCATGAGCGGCCATGCCATCGAATGCCGCATCTTCGCCGAGGACCCGGACCACAACTTCATCTCAACGTCGGGCAGGATCAGCGGCCTGCGTGTCCCGGGCGGCCCCTGGGTCCGGGACGAGTCGGGCATGTACGAGGGGATGGAGGTCCCCATTCATTACGACTCCCTGCTGTCCAAGCTGGTGGTGTGGGGGAACTCCCGCGAACGCTGCATCGGACGGGTCCGGCGCGCGCTTTCCGAGTACGTGGTCAAGGGGATCAAGACGACCATCCCTTTTCACCGCAGGGTGATGCGCAACGCCCATTTCCTGAGCGGGGAGTTCGATACCACCTTCATCGAGACGACCTTTCCCGCTGAGGATGCAAACCGGGCCAGGCCCGAAGAGCATATCGCCCTGGTGGCGGCAGCCATCAAGGCCTTCCGGCGCGACCGGGAGCGGGCCAGGGGGATCGTTGGGAGCGCCGGTTCCGACAGGGGAGGCAATCCGTGGCGGATGAGCCTGAGGGGGACGAGATGAAGGGACGGGGAGTACGTCTATGACATACGTGGCTATATGCAATGGTGAAAAGTCCAGGGTCAGGGTCGTGGAAACCGCTCCCGGCCGGTACCGGGTCGAGGCGGGCGATACTGCATACCTGGTGGACTTCCGGGAACCCCAGCCGAACCTCTATTCACTGATCCTCGACGGCCGTTCCTATGAGGTGGATATCGATGTGGACGAGCGCAGCGACCTGTTCATGGTCGATATCAACGGCGACCACTTCGAGATCGAACTGGTCGATGAAAAGAAGCAGAGGCTTGCCCTGAAGTCAGTCGGCGGTCTTTCCGGACGGCAGGAAATCAGGGCGCCCATGGCCGGCAATGTCTGGAAGGTGCTGGTAAACGAGGGCGACCGGGTGGGAGTGGGGCAGACAGTCATCATCCTGGAGGCCATGAAGATGGAAAACGAGATCAAGGCACCCATGGCCGGGATCATCAGTTCCCTGGCCGCCAGGGAGGGGGTGCCGGTTTTTGCCGGCGACCAGCTGTGCATCGTGGAGCCGGCCGAAGAGGAGTCATCGCATTCCTAGCCTGTTGCCCCCGGCTAAACCCCATGGACATTTATGGTCAACTGCGATACATATCACTTCATTCACGCCATTTCAGTCTACCAAGAGGCTTGCCATGCCAATCGATCATCCCTCGGCAGAGGGAGCACAAGAATCATCTTCCGGAGTAGACGATACTCTGCGCATTGTCACGTCTGCCCATCTTGCCACCTCCTATCCGGAATCGTCAGAATTCGAATTCGGTCTGATCATTGCCTATCATGCCTTCGAACGATGGATGATCCGCTGTATGAATGCGGCCGGGGCAAAGGATATGGCACCGCTGGATATCCTGATACTGCATCATATCAATCACCGCGGAAAGCAGAAGCGTCTGGCTGACGTCTGCTTCATCCTGAATATCGAAGATACGCATCTCGCCACCTATTCGATCAAGAAGCTCGTTGCCGCCGACCTTGTCAGCGGGGCCAAGAAGGGGAAGGAGATGTATTATTCCGCCACCCCAAAAGGCTCTGATCTCTGCAATCGCTATAAGTCCGTACGCGATACCTGTCTCATCGGGAGTTTTACAAAGAGTGAAGACGAGGCGAAGACGTTGGGGAGTATCGCCAAATTCCTGCGGAACATTTCCGGCAGCTACGACCAGGCTTCCCGTGCCGCATCCTCATTTGACCTTGCCTCGACGTAATGGAGTTTGTTGACTTCACCCTTCTCCCCCACCCATCCGCCTTGCCAATCAGCGAGGTAACGATACACTGATCACTGTTTCCTGCATGCAACCTCCCAGGACTTCATATCCGGCTGTCTAAGCCCGCTCGACAGGAGGAAACCGCCGTGTCAATGAGTGCATCGCTGGCCAGTATATTTCCGGCAGAAGAGGCGATCCCGGCAGAATTTCGTCTGCCGGGACCGATCAACCAGACCGAGTACCTGCTGGACGGCCGCCTGTGCCACTGGTCCGGACCGGTGCAGGAGGTGCTGTCGCCGGTTTGCCGCCCCACGCCCGACGGGCCTGAGCGTGTGGTGGTCGGCAGCTTCCCCCTGATGGGGGAGGGCGAAGCGCTTGCCGCCCTGGATGCCGCCGTGCGGGCCTATGACCATGGCCGCGGCCGGTGGCCCACCATGCCGGTGCGGCAGCGGATCGACCATGTCCAGACCTTTGCCTGGATCATGAAGGCGCAGCGTGAGGAGGTAGTCAGGCTCCTGATGTGGGAGATAGGTAAGAGCCTGGCCGACTCCCGCAAGGAGTTCGACCGGACCCTGGATTACATCACCGATACCATCGACGCCCTCAAGGAACTGGACCGGGTGTCGTCGCGCTTTGTCATCGAACAGGGGATCATCGGCCAGATCCGCCGGGCGCCGCTGGGGGTCACCTTGAGCATGGGGCCGTACAACTACCCGCTCAACGAGACCTTCACCACCCTGATTCCGGCACTGATCATGGGGAATACCGCAGTGGTCAAGCCGCCGCGCCATGGGGTGCTCCTGTTCCAGCCGCTTCTGAAGGCCTTTGGCGAGGCCTTCCCGCCCGGCGTGGTGAACACGCTCTACGGTGCTGGTCGAACCATTACCCCGCCGCTCATGGCATCCGGAAAGATCGACCTGCTTGCCTTCATCGGCACCAGCAAGGCTGCCGATATCCTGCAGAAGGCCCATCCCCGGCCGCACCGGCTGCGGGTCACCCTCGGCCTGGAAGCCAAGAACCCGGCCATCATCCTGCCCGATGCCGACTTGGATCTTGCGGTGGCCGAATGTCTCGCCGGCAGCCTGTCGTTCAACGGCCAGCGCTGTACGGCCCTGAAGATGATCTTTGTCCACGAAGCCGTGGCCGAGGAGTTCCTGCGCCGCTTTACCGAGAGCATTGCCGGGCTGAAATGCGGCATGCCATGGGACGATGGCGTGTTCATCACCCCGTTGCCGGAGCCGGACAAGACGGACTATCTGACCGGGCTGCTTGACGACGCTGTCGCCCATGGGGCCGCCGTTGTCAACGAAGGTGGCGGGACGGTCAATGCCAGCTTCTTCCAGCCTGCCGTGGTCTATCCGGTGACCGAGCAGATGCGCCTGTACCACGAAGAGCAATTCGGGCCCATTGTGCCGGTGCTTCCGTTCCGGGATATCGAAACCCCGATCCGCTACATGGTGGATTCGTGCTACGGCCAGCAGGTCAGCCTTTTCGGTCAGGACACCGCGTCGCTGGCGGCGTTGATCGATCCGCTGGTGAATCAGGTCTGCCGGGTCAATATCAACAGCCAGTGCCAGCGCGGCCCCGACGTGTTTCCCTTCACCGGCCGCAAGGACTCGGCGGTGGGTACCCTGTCCGTCTCCGATGCCCTGCGCGCCTTCTCCATCCGCACCCTGGTGGCGGCCAAGGATAATGAGAGCAACAAGTCGCTGATCAGCGCCATCGTGCGCGAACGACGCTCCAACTTTCTGTCCACCGATTTCATCCTGTGACGGCTGCCATGTCCGCAACCAGACGTTCCCCTGTGAAACATCAGCCCAAAGGGGTGACGGTCATCCACGAGGACCGGGATATCATCGTGGTGGAAAAACCGTCCGGTCTCCTGACGATGGGGACGGACCGGGACAAGTCGAGAACGGTCCATGCCATCCTCAACGACTATGTCCGCAAGGGTGATCCCCGCTCACGAAACCGTGTCTACATCGTCCATCGCCTGGACCGCGATACCTCCGGCATCCTGATCCTTGCCAAGAGCGAGCCGGCCAAGATCTTTCTGCAGGGGCACTGGCAGGAGACCGACAAGCGTTACCTGACGGTTGTACATGGTTCGCTCGTGCCTAAAGCGGGGACAATCAGCAGCTACCTGGCTGAAAACAGTGCCTTCACGGTCTTTTCGACTCCAGATACGGCACTTGGCAAGTTGTCCCATACGGAGTACACGGTCCTGAAAGAGGGGAGAGGGTTCAGCCTGCTGGAGATCCACCTGCTCACTGGCCGCAAGCACCAGATCCGGGTGCAGTTATCGGAAAAGGGGCACCCCGTTGTCGGGGACCGAAAATACGGCAAGGTGAACGATGGCTATGGCACCCTGGCACTGCATGCCCGCTCGATCTCTTTCACTCATCCTGTCAGCGGCAAACGGTTGACCTTTGCAACCGGGATTCCCGATTTTGTTTCCCGTCTGGTCGGGAAGCTGGAGGTGCCTGCAGCCTGAGACAATCAATGACCGTGTAGTGGTACGGGGCACGCACAGGTAAATAACGAAAGGAGCAGGTACATGCCGGTAATAACGATCGATATTGGTATCTTGGACAAGGAAAAGAAGGCCGGGCTCGTCAGGGAGCTGACGGCAAAGGCCAGCGAAGTGACGCAGATTCCCGCCGAAAAATTCATCGTGCTCATCAACGAGATGGAGCGGGACAACATCGGTGTCGGCGGAAAGCTGCTTTCAGAGATCCTGTAGGCGAGTGCCAGGAGCGGAGGGCTACGGAAAGAAAACATTGCCGCCGCATGGGCCGGCGTGCTATACAGGGAGCAGATTTGAGCCACAGGGGCAACCCTGTGGTTTTTATTTTTCACGATAACTGCTGCGTCCGCCATACCGGATCAGCACAAGGAGTTCGACCGATGTCCTTCGACTCTCTTGGCCTGCGCGCCGAGCTGTTGAGTGCGATTGCCGCCCAGGGATATACCGCGCCAACCCCCATCCAGTCCGGGGCGATTCCGGTGATATTCGAGGGGTGCGACCTGCTTGCCGGCGCCCAGACCGGCACCGGCAAGACAGCTGCCTTTGCCCTGCCGATCGTGCAGCGGCTGGGTGAAAATATCCCCCCGGAAAAACGGAGGAAACCGCGTGCCCTGGTGCTGGTGCCGACCCGCGAACTTGCGGCCCAGGTGAGCGAACAGATGAACCTGTATGCCCGGCGCCTGTCGCTCCGCTCCACGATGATCTACGGCGGGGTGACCATCCAGGCCCAGATCGAGCGGCTGCACCGCGGTGTCGATATCGTGGTGGCAACGCCGGGGCGGCTCTTGGATCATGCGGAACGGGGCAGTGTGGACCTCTCCCGGATCAAGTTCCTGGTGCTGGACGAGGCCGACCGGATGCTCGATCTGGGGTTCATCGACGACATCCTCAGGGTGGCGGAGTATCTGCCGGCCAAACGCCAGACCCTGCTCTTTTCGGCAACCTATTCCCGGAGCATCAAGCAGCTCGCCGACGAACTGCTCGACAAACCGCGGCGGATCGAGGTGGCGCGCAGCAACATTGCCGCCGACGCGGTGACCCAGGCGGTCTACCAGGTGGAACGGAGCCGCAAACGGGAAATGCTCTCGCACCTGATCCGCTCCGGGAACTGGCAGCAGGTGCTGGTCTTTGCCCGCACCCGCTACGGCGCGGACAAGCTGACCGAAGAACTGCTCTACGACGGGATCAAGGCAGCCGCCATCCACAGCAACAAGAGCCAGTCGATCAGGACCCGCACCCTGGCTGAGTTCAAGCGGGGAGAATTTCGCGTGCTGGTGGCGACCGATGTGGCGGCGCGCGGGCTCGACATCGAGCGTCTGCCCCATGTGGTGAATTACGATCTGCCCCAGGTCCCCGAAGACTACGTGCATCGGATCGGTCGCACCGGCCGGGCCGGCGAGGACGGGGTGGCGCTTTCGCTGGTCTGCCGGGAAGAACAGCCGCTCCTGGCCGCAATCGAGAAGCTGCTCACGTATGCCATCCCGCGCCAGACACTGGCGGAGTTTCCGCAGTATGCGGTCAAACGGAGTGTCAAAGCGCAGGAAAGCAAGCTGGCCAAGGTACAGGTCAAGGCACGGAAACAACGGGAAAAGTCGGCTCTGGCTCCGGCAAAGCCCACTCCTCCCCGGCGGAAAAAGGTGGTGGCCGAGCGGCCCGCCCCCAAGACCGGTCGCCGGGGGAGCAGATCGTAACGCACTTTACAGGTCTCTGGTCGCGTCCATCGTCTTCGGCATGCTTCTGCTGAAAAAATAAGGGGCACCTCCCGATGTGGGACGTGCCCCCTGTGTTTCCTTATCAGCAGCGAGGGTACTCTACTCCTCCTGTTTGGCCGCCTCGGCGTTGCAGCGCTCGACCGCTGCCCGGAGCCAGGCGATCTCATCGGGTATGAACTGCTTGGAATGCTCGGTACCGACATTCAGTGCCCAATGGAGCGGCGGCAGGGAGGTGGCTGCCAGTACGTGCCCCGGCACTTCCACCCATCTCCCTTCGGTCCGGGTCCAGGCCTGCAGACGCTCCTTCGTGTCGAAGAGCATCAGGTAGTCGTTACCCTCCGACTCCATGACCAACGGCAGCACCTGCTCCTGCCCCTCCGGCGGCGTGTCGGCTGTTCCGTCCAGGGCCTGTTCATCCAGGGTAGGGACGTAAAAGGTTGCGTTGAGAAAGATGTCGTAATACTGCGACTGGGCCTTGGCGTCGTTCATGTCCTGACGCAGGGTCGCCAGCGCACTGTCGAGTTCGGTTATCTCCTGTGGCCTTTCGCTTGCCGTTACCACCGTTTGGTGATCTCGATCAGATGATAGCCGAACTGGGTCCTGACCGGACCGAGGACCTTGTTGATTTCGCCGGAGAAGACGACCTCGTCGAACTCCTTGACCATCTGCCCCGGGACAAAGGCGCCGAGATCGCCCCCCTGCATGCGTGACGGGCAGGAGGAGTTCCTTTTGGCGACGTCGGCAAAATCGGCGCCGGCTTCGATTTCGGCTTTGAGCTGCAGGCATTCGGCTTCGGTGTCCACGAGGATGTGGCGGGCGGTTGCGGTAGGCATGGGTACTCCTTTTACGTGAGAATTGAAAAATGCCCCGGCATGGTAGCGGAAATGACAGGGCTCGGCAACCGGCAATTCTGTTCAACTATTCCACGATCCCCCTGATGCCATTGAAACCTGGACGAATCGCGCCGTCTGGGGTAGGGTGTCGGACAGACAAACATGAGCAACCGATGACGACTACTGCATTTTCCGCGCTTCACCTGAAGCCCCCCATGCTCAAGAACCTGGCCTCCCTCGGGTATGCCGGGATGACGCCGATTCAGGCCCACAGCCTGCCGCTGATTCTCGCCGGCAAGGACGTGATCGCCAAGGCCAAGACCGGCAGCGGCAAGACCGCCGCCTTCGGCATCGGCCTGTTGACCCGTCTCGTGGTGACCAGTCCGGTTGTGCAGGCGTTGGTGCTCTGTCCGACCCGCGAACTGGCCGACCAGGTCGGCAAGGAGTTGCGGCGGCTGGCGCGCTTCACCGACAACATCAAGATCCTGACCCTCTGCGGCGGCGTTCCCTTCGGTCCCCAGCTCGGTTCGCTGGAGCATGGCGCCCATGTGGTGGTCGGCACCCCCGGCCGCCTGCTCGATCACCTGCGGCGGGGGAGCCTCGACCTGTCCGGGTTGCAGACGCTGGTGCTGGATGAAGCCGACCGGATGCTGGACATGGGGTTTCAGGACGACATCAGCGCCCTCATCGCCGCCACCCCTGCCAGGAAGCAGACGCTGCTTTTTTCCGCCACCTATCCGCCGGAGATCGCCGTCCTGAGCGCGACGCTCCAGCATGAGCCGGTGGAGGTCAGCGTCGATGAGCAGCATGACAAAGGGGCAATAGAGCAGCTGTTCTACGAGATTGCGCCGGAGGAGCGGACCGAGGCCGTGGTGCGGATACTTGGCCACTATCGCCCGGAATCGACCCTGGTTTTCTGCAATACCAAGGTGGAGTGCCAGGAACTGGCCGATGCCCTGGTCACGCGGGGTTTTGCCGCACTGGCCATCCACGGTGACCTGGAGCAGCGGGAGCGCGATCAGGTGCTGGTGCGCTTTGCCGGCAACTGCACGTCGGTGCTGGTGGCGACCGATGTGGCCGCGCGCGGGCTCGACATCAAGGAGCTGGCAGCGGTGATCAACTTCGAGCTGTCCCGCGACCCGGAGATCCATATCCACCGCATCGGCCGAACCGGGCGCGCCGGCGAGCAGGGGCTGGCCTTGAGCCTGGTGACTGCCCATGACCGGCGGCGGGTGGCGGCGATCGAAACCGCCCTGGGCGACCCCGTCCCACGCGGGGAGCTGACGGCGCTGCCGATGGCGTCGGGCAGGGCACTGACGCCGCCCATGGTAATGCTCTGCATCGATGGCGGGCGCAAGAACAAGCTGCGCCCCGGCGATATCCTCGGCGCCCTGACCGGCGAGGGAGGGCTTGCGGGGAGCGAGGTCGGCAAAATCGACGTCTTCGACTTCCACACCTATGTGGCGATCAATCGGGCCAGCGCCGATCAGGCCCTGGCCTGCCTGCGTGGCAACAAGGTCAAGGGGCGGTTCTTCAAGGCGCGGAGGATCGGCTGAAGGTTGAGAAACTGTATCCCCTGTAGAAGCTGCATGCCGGAGAACCGTAAGGCGAACAACGACTGTTGATGGCAGAGCCGGAATAGGAGCGAACCATACATGCCGCAGCAGGTGGAGAACGATCACCGGGAAGAGGGGGTGGAGATACCGCTGGACCGGCTGCAGCCGGACACGCTGCGCAATATAGTCAGCGAGTTTGTCACCCGTGAGTGGGAGGAAGTGGGCGAGACAAGCTATACCCTCGACGAGAAGATCGAGCAGGTCCTCCGCCAGTTGCAGGAAAAGAAGGCCAAGGTGGTGTTCGACGCGACCTCGAACAGCTGCAACATCGTCCAGCAGTGACTGCCGGCCTCCCCCTTATCCATTTAACTCCTTCAGGAGGTCTCCAGATGCCCGGTTCCAGTTGCGATTTCTACTGTGATCAGATACTCAGCGGCCGGCTCAGCGTGCCGGTCTGCTTCGAGAACGACCAGGTCTTCGCGTTCCATCACACCAACCCGATTTGGGAGCAGCATGTGGTGCTCCTTCCCAAGCGGCATGTGGAGTCGCTCCTTGCCCTGGACGACGCGGACAACGAACTGCTTCTGGAACTGATGCGCGTTGCCCGGCGGATCGCCGCCGACCTCATGGCCCGCCACGGCGGGTGCCGCGTCTACACCAACCTGGGGGACTACCAGTCTGCCAAACACCTCCACTGGCACATTGGCGCCGGCGCCCAGCTCCGCCCGTACTGAGCCGCAGACAATGGGCAGACACAGATGACGTCAAACTGGCAGGTGTACATCATCCTCTGTTCGGATAACTCCCTGTATACGGGGATTACGACCGATATTGACCGCCGGTTCCGCCAACATGCAGCCGGGAAGGGTGCCAAGTATTTCCGGGCACGGCAGCCGTTGCGGGTGGTCTATCTCGAAACCGGTCACAGCCGCTCTTCCGCTGCCCGGAGAGAGACCCGGATCAAGGCCATGAGCCGGGCAGACAAGGCACTTCTGGTGTCACAACAGACAACATAGGAACGGTAACAGATGACGATACGATGGTTTCCCGGACATATGGGCAAGGCCCTGGAGCAGATCGAGGAGTTGATCAAGCGGATCGACGTGGTGATCGAGGTGCTGGATGCCCGGCTCCCCTTTTCCAGCTCCAATCACAAACTGGCCGCGCTGCGGCGGACCAAGCCCTGGATCAAGGTACTGAACAAGCACGACCTGGCCGACCAGGTCGTGACCAAGGCCTGGGTGCGGGAGTTCGAGCTGCAGTCCGGGGTGCGGGCGCTCCCGCTGTCGGCGAAGAAGCACGCCGACACGAAGCCGCTGATCAAGCTCTGCCAGGGGCTGGTGCCGAAGCGGGGCAAGCCGGGCATGCCGATTCGCGCCATGGTGGTGGGAATCCCCAACGTGGGCAAATCCACCCTGATCAACACCCTGGCCGGGAGAAACATGGCCAAGGTGGGGGACCGGCCGGCAGTGACCACCACCACGCAGCTGATCGACCTGCATAACGGCATCGTTCTGAACGATACGCCGGGGGTGCTGTGGCCGGAGATGAGCGACCAGGAAGGGGCCTACCGGTTGGCCGCCAGCGGTGCCATCGGGGACAACGCCATGGACAGCACGTCCGTTGGCTATTTTGCCGGCGAATACCTGCTGCGGAGGTACCCCGAACTGGTGACGGGGCGCTACGGGCTGCAGGAGCTCCCCGGCTCCCCCCACGACCTGCTGGTGGCCGTCGGCCGCCGTCTGGGGTGTCTGGCCGGAGGCGGCGAGGTGGACCTGAACCGGGCTGCGGAAGCGTTCCTGCGGGAGCTGCGGGCGGGCAGGCTCGGTAGGATCAGCCTGGAGGAACCGTTGCCGGCAGTTACGGTTGCCGATGAGGGTGACGTGGAACCGTGAAACTTGCGATCTAAAGCTCGGAGAGGCCAGTCTGATGAAGAAACTCCTTATGTGGGGCGCAGCAGGCCTGCTGACCAGTGCCATACTCGACCCGATCATCTACGCCATGCTGGAGCAGCCCATACCCTGGATGCGTGACCTGTTTATGGGGGGTGGCGGCATCGCCTGTTTTTGGTTGCTGATCAAGTTCCGGGACGAGCTATAGGCGAGCGGGGCCGGAAACTGGGGAGACTACACAGTTCAGATACGAGGCATGGTGCTCTTCAGATCGTAGTTTCGCCGGTACGATAACCTGTACCTGGTATAATGGGATCAGGATGGCGAATAATACAGGTGTCGTGAGGTGTCGGCATGACAGAATCAGCTTCGTTCGGTGACGGAACGCTCCGCATCCGGGACATGACCATCGACGATTTCCCCGAGGTCTTTCATATCGGCGAGGAGGTCTTTACGGCCGAGTATTCCCAAAGCCTCTACCGAACCTGGGATGAATACGAGATCACCACCCTCTTCAATTCGGACAGCGAACTCTGCCTCGTGGCGGAAGCTGGGGAAAAGATCCTCGGATTCGCCCTGGGGACAACGGTGGAGAAGCACAATTCGCCCTGGAAGTACGGCTACCTGGTCTGGCTGGGGGTCCGCACGGGCATTCAGCAGGGTGGAGTGGGCAGCGGGCTGTTCAAGGAGATCAAACGTCGCATGAAGGAGCAGGGGGTGCGGATGATCATCATCGATACCTCCGCCGACAACGAGCCGGCCATCCGCTTCTTTCAGAAACAGGGATTTAACGATACCCAGCAGCATGTCTACATGTCCCTTAACCTGGCCCGCAAGGCGAAGAAAAAACCGGGGAAGAAGCCATGACCACCGGTCGCCTGGAGAAAGTCTGGCAGGCAATCGACCCTGACCGGCTGCGCAGAACGTTCCTCGATCTCCTCGAGATCTACTCCCCGTCCGGTAAGGAAGAGGATATCCAGCTCTATCTGGAAGAACTCCTCAGCCGGGCCGGATTCGTCGTGCAGCGCCAGGAGGTGGAGGAGGAGCGGTACAACCTGCGCGTCACGATGGGGGAGGGCGAACCGCTCCTCTACCTGGTCGGCCATGTGGATACCGTCCCTGCCTGGGACCTGGAGACATTCGGTGCCCGGGAGGACGGGGAGATCATCCACGGGTTGGGGAGTGCCGACATGAAGGGGGGCTGCGCCGCCATGGTGGAGGCGTGGCTGGCCATGGCCGGCGCCCTGGCCCCGGCGGAGCGCCCCTCGGTCGGACTGCTGCTGGCGGTGGGGGAGGAGGAGAACGGCGATGGCAGCGCCACCTTCCTCGAACAGTGCCGGCCCCCCTGGGTAGTCATCGGCGAACCTACCGGGCTGGCGGCCTGCTTCGCCCATTACGGCTACCTGGAGGCGGGGTTCGTCACCCGGGGCCGGCGAAGCCATTCCTCCCTCCCCGAGCTGGGGCATAACGCCGTGGAATCGATGCTGCGGGTCCTGCTGTTCCTGGGGAACGATCCCCTGTTCGACCGGGCGCAATCGGAGATCGTCTATTCCATCCGGGAGATGAGATCGTCGCAGGCGGGTTTCGTCGTCCCGGATCGGTGCGAGGCCTGGATCGACCTGCATCTTCCGCCCGACAAGGATCCTGACGCCCTCCAGCAGTCGATCCGCCGGCTCGTAGCCGGTGCCGACCGCTTCATCCCGGGGCTGGACCTGGAACTCTCCTTTGACTTCGCCTCTGCCGGCTACAGCCTCGGCACCGACAACCGGGCCGCCCAAATCCTGCGGGGGATCTATCCGGGGCTGGGGCTGCAACTGCACCAGGACGCCTTCCGTTCCCATTCGGACGGCAACCTGTTTTTTGCGGCAGGCTGCAAACCGCTCATTCTCGGTCCCGGTTCACTGGAGACCGCCCATACGCCCGACGAACAGGTCATGCGTGACGAAATCTTCACCGCCGCCCGTATCTATGCCGCGCTCTGCCTGAACATGGGTGAGAGTGGTGCGTTGTCGCAGCCGTAAACTATGCACTGACAGTCATCGGCAACGTTACGGTCTGAGTACTACCAATACGGTCAGATCATCCGGCAGGGGCGTGCCCTGCGGGGCCAGCGAAACTATTCTGTCAACCATCTCCCTGGCGGTGGCAGCTCCTTCCAGTCGGGCTGACAGCACCGTGTTGTCAATGGCCGACTCATGTTCGGCGTCAATTACTCCATCGCTGTACAGAACGAGGGCGTCCCCTCTTTCAAAGACACAGCCACCCTCCTGATAATTCTCCTCGGACGAGACCCCCAGAGGCAGGCCGCGTGGCGGCAGTTCTTCAATTCTGCCGTCACGGCGCCGAAGGAATGCAAGACCGTGGCCGCAATCCACATAGGACATCAGTGAAGCCTCGACGTTCAGCCGCCCCAGGAACAGCGTCACAAAACTTTCGGAACGGTTCAGGTCATGACGGAGAGACTGTTCGGCCATTTGGACCGCAATCGACGGCTGAACCCGAAGCGTTACCGCGCGCAGCGTGGCCCTCACCGTGGTCATGAGCATGGCCGCGGCCAACCCTTTGCCCATGACATCGCCAAAGGTCAGGGTCACAATCCCCGGTATCGTCTCGTACCAGTCATAGAAATCTCCCCCTACCTGTCGTGCCGGGATACAGAGCGCGGCGATTTCAAATCCGGACAGTGAGAGTGTATCCTGGGGAAGCAGTTTTCTCTGCACTTCGGCCGCGCAGTTCAGTTCCGACTGCAGCTGGAGACGGCGCACCTCGCTCCTGGACAATGCATCCTCTGCCTCTCTGCGGGCATGCCGGTCTGCCGAGTCCCGCAGTTCGCGCTCGATGGCAGGCACCAGGCGGGCGAAGTTGTCCTTCTTGACAAAATCGTGGGCACCGGCCTTCAGGAGCGATACCGCTTCCTCCTCGCCGATGGCTCCCGATACCACGATGAACGGCTGGTCGTGTCCCTCCCGTTGCCAGATCGCCAGCGCCTCCTCGACCGTGAACTCCGGCATGTGACAGTCGGAAATCGCCAGATCCCAGTTGCCGGCAGTCATGGCCCTCTCCATGGCCTCCGCCGTATCGACCCGCTCTGAATGAGGCTCGATCCCCTCCTTGCGCAGGGCTCTGACCAGCAACAGGGCGTCGCGCTCTGAATCATCGATGATCAGCACCCCGAGAGTACCTTTCACGGCGTTCTCCCTTTCTTGATCGGGGGGGGCTCATTGGTGATGAGCCAGTAGCGCCCGAGATCCGCGACAGCGACGCCGAAATCGGAGAATTCCACCGGCTTGCGCACGTAGCTGTTGGCACCCAGTTCGTAACCGGCAATGATATCCCTTTCTTCGTCCGAAGAGGTGAGTATCACCACCGGCAGAAGCTTGGTCCGGACATCGGCCCGAATCCGGCGCAGGACCTCAAGACCGTCGACCTTGGGAAGTTTGAGATCCAGCAGGACCAGGGTAGGGAGATCGCTCACCTCCCGGTTGGCATGGTCGCCTTCGGCAAACAGGTAATCCAACGCCTCGGCTCCATCCCTCACCACCACGATCTCGTTGGCCACGTGGCACTTGTTCAGCGCCCGCAGGGTGAGCAGTTCATCCTTGGGGTTATCCTCCACCAGGAGTATGGTGCTGTTTTTCATGGATGTTCCCTTTCGATCCCAGGGTGAAATAGAACGTGGCGCCTGCACCGACTGCCCCTTTTGCCCAGATACGCCCGTCGTGACGGTGAATGATCCGCTCCACCGTTGCCAGTCCGATGCCGATACCCGGAAACTCGGTGGTCTTGTGCAGCCGCTGGAAGGGGAGGAAGAGCTTGCCGCTATAGGCCATGTCAAAGCCGGCCCCGTTGTCCCGTACGAGATAGACGGTTTCGTCCTGCTTTGTTTCGATGCTGAACTCGATGCGGCCGTCGCTGGTCCGGCTCGTGTATTTCCAGGCGTTGCCAATGAGGTTTTCCATGACGACCCTGAGCAGGCGGCGGTCGGCAACGGCCTCCACGCCCGGCGCAATCCGGACGCTTACCTGGCGGTCGTTTTCCGCCTTGCGCAGTTCACTGACAATGGTATCTGCCATTGAGGAGAGGTCAACCCGCTCGATAGCGAGCTCACCACGTGTTGAACGGGAAAGGTTCAGGAGCCCGTCGATGAGGTCGCTCATCTCGCGGCTTCCTTCCCGGAGGTAGCGCAGGTAGGTTTTTCCCTCCTCATCAAGCTTATCCGCGTAATCTTCAAGCAGGGCCACACTGAAACCGTCGATGGCGCGCAGAGGTGCCCGCAGGTCGTGGGAAACGGAATAGGTAAAGGCCTCCATTTCCCTGTTGGCCAGTTCCAGTTCCCGGGTGCGCTCGATCACGCGGGCCTCCAGCTCCTGATTCAATTGAAGGATGTCTGCCTCGGCCCGCTTGCGCTCCGAAATGTCGCGTCCTTCCGGAACCAGCAGGACCACATTTCCCTCTTCATCCTTCACCGGTTTGAGAGAGAATTCTATGTGATGGAGAGCTCCATCCACGGCCGGATGGGTTGCCTCAAAACTTACGATCTCGCCCCGGGCACCCTTCTTTACCGCCTCGCGCACTTGATCCTGCAGCTCCTTGGAGTGCGCCCACCAGGGAGTTTCCCAAAACAGTTTCCCCTTGACGTCCGATTCCCTGACGCCGCTCAGCCTCAGTGCGGTTCTGTTGACGTTTATGATCGTTCCATCAGGGGACAATAGCCCCATCAGCTGGAAATTCTGGTTAAAGACGGCCCGGAATATCCATTCACTTTCCCGCAGGGCATTTTCCGCCATCTTGCGGTCGGTGATGTCGCGTCCTTCCGGAACCAGAAGAACTACATCTCCCTTTTCATCTTTCACCGGTTTAATGGTGACGTCCACGTAGACAAGCTTTCCCTCAGTTGTTTGATGGGTAGTTTCAAAGCGAACGAGTTTTCCCCGTGCAGCTGCCTTGATTGCCTCCCGCAGCTGGTCCTGTTCTGCAGGCGAATGTGCCCACCAGGGGGTCTCCCAGAAAAGTCTGCCGATTGCCTCAGATTCCTCACCGTTTATGAATTGGTATGCTGTCCGGTTAATCTTGAGCACGGTGCCGTCGGGTTTCAATAGGCCCATCATTTGAAAAGACTGATCGAAGATGACACGGAGTAACGCATCACTCTCGCGGGACGCATCCGCTTTTCGCTTGCGTTCGCTGACCG
The DNA here is from genome assembly GCF_007830735.1 of Geobacter argillaceus. GTDB lineage: Bacteria > Desulfobacterota > Desulfuromonadia > Geobacterales > DSM-12255 > Geomobilibacter > Geomobilibacter argillaceus. Next base: position 17,470 of record NZ_VLLN01000009.1, on the reverse strand, counting down.
GTCTGGTTTTCGGGCGATCGTCTGTACGCATGGCGTAATCCTATTTAGCTTCCATCCGGAGACTTCGTCGGTGCTGATGTCTGCTTGTTTGGCGTTCTTAAACAACGGGATAGCTCTCTAACGAAAAGTATATGTTGTCAGGGTGCCATGTCCAGCGAGGCGTGAATATTGATATCTGTGCTATGGTTATGAAGTAAGGCGCGTTGGTATCCATTTATTTCAACCAGGTCAATGCTTCCTGACAGCTTTCATGACACATGCCACCCCCTCGGAAAAGGGAATATCTGGGGAGAGTGCTGGTCCATCAATCGGACGAATTCTGCCGATTGCTGCCGCCCCTGGCTAGATGTAGTCGCCGGGTGCAATGCCATAGGCTTTGCACTTTCTGTAAAACGTTGCCCTGGATACCCCGAGTGCTTCGCAGGCGTGGGCAATATCCTTGTATCTTTCCAGCGTTTCGATGATCAGGTCCACCTCTCGTTGCGAGACATTGGCATTGATCCGGTAGTCGGTGGCGTCGGGGCTCTTGCCCAGTTTCCCAGTTAGCTGTCCGCCGCTCATCGCATCCGCCCTTTGCGGAAGCTTCTGTGAGTATTTGATATTCATGGGCAGGTCCTGAACGGAAATGGAACCACCGCCGCAGATCATGGCCGATTCGATGACGTTTCTGACCTCGCGCCCATTCCCGGGCCAGCTGTAGCCGGTCAGGAGTGCCATGGCCTCTTCGGAAATGTCCGCTGGGGACAGATCGTGTTTCCTGCATAACGACACCATGGTGCGTTGGATGAGAACCGGAATGTCTTCAGGCCGTTCTTTCAGGGGGGGGATGTCGAACTTGGCGACCCCGAGCCGGTAGTAAAGGTCGGCCCGGAACGTACCCCGCGCGATCTCATCGGACAGGGAACGGTTTGTTGCTGCGACAATCCTGCAGTTTGTGACAAGTTCTTTATCCGAACCGACGCGGTTGAATCGTCCCGTCTCCAGTACCCGCAGAAGAGCTGCCTGGATTTCCAGTGGCATCTCACCAACTTCATCAAGGAAGAGGGTCCCACCGTCAGCGCATTCAAAGACCCCTTTCCTGCCCCGAGGATCTGCGCCGGTAAAGGCTCCACGCTCATAGCCGAAAAATTTGCTCTCAAAGAGTTCCTTGCTGATTGCTCCGCAGTTGACCGCAACGAAAGGTCCGGTGTGACGTTTACTGTGCGCATGAATGTAGTTGGCGACAATCTCCTTCCCGGTTCCGGTTTCGCCAATGAGCAGCACATTGATATCCGAGGGGATGACCTTGCTGACCCGTTCCATGATCAGTTTGAGCGTCCCGTTGGCAGTGACGAACTCGCCAAACGTGGCAACACAGTGTATCTGAGTCGATTCTGCCGGCAATGAAATGGTAACGGGTTTCGTGCGGTGGACCACCAGGAGTGAACCGATCTCCCGCTCAGTGCCGGGCAAATAGACCTGTTGCACCTTTTTCGGTTGCCCCTTGGCACCGTTGCTTCTCAGGAACAGGTCGCATGCGTCCGGGTCAATTCCCGGGCTACTCCTCACGATACGACCCATGCGATCCAGGACGACGATGCCGTCAGCCGGATACCTGGATGAGTAGTCCGAGAAGCTATGGATCAGTTGCATCCGTTCCAGCTCCAGCTGGAGGCGCAGTTCTGCCTTGATATGTCCGGAAAGCGAGTAGGTCAAGCCAATCGCGTCTTCCCGGTAATCCTTGTCGAAGGTCGTAAAGTCGACGACGCCGAGGATCTCCTCCGTGAACGGGTCAAGGATTGGTGTTGCTGCGCATGACCACTGATGCCATCCTTCACAGAAGTGTTCGTTGGAGAATACGTGGACTGCCTCTTTCTGGGCAATGGCAGTTCCTATGCCGTTGGTCCCCGCAAACGACTCTAACCATCTGGCTCCTTCAACCAGCCCGGAATCTTCGGCCGCCCGCAAACGCACGGACGGGTCACCAATGACATAGAGAATGGTGCCCATGCTGTCAGCGAGTATGAGGATGCCAGGGACGCCCGTGAGGAGATTTGAAACCTTATTCAGAATCGGCTCGGATTTCTCGATGATGAAGTGACTGGTTGCAAGGGCGCTGTTGTATTCGACTTCGGGAAGAAGAATGCCTTCGCGCATGCCAGGATTAACACCCAGTGTCCTGCAGCGACTCCAATCTCTGACGAGCATTTTTTCATACGGGTCCAGTCGGTCATCGGAGATAGACCCATCTTCAAACCTGTCCCGAAGCTTATGTATCCTGCGACGATCTTTTGGGTAGGTGATATACGGGTTCACAAGCGGCATGCGATGTCTCCTCGTGATATCTGGCTCGTTTATTGGAGTTTGCTAAAACAGTGTTTATGTTAGTTTCATGAAAGTCTACCATGTCATCTAGTGAAAATTCAAGGCCGCATGGAACGATTAAACAAACAGCGTACCAAATTAACTATTCAATTTCCGACAAAGGTGGGCTTGTCACGCCATAAATTTCAAATCAGCTGATTTCTCTCAACTTTCTTGTCCCCTTGGACGCCGTGCCAGCAGTGGGGCAGTCTGGCTCCCTTCACCTTTAAATGCAGGTCAAAATCCTCTATTGCCCTTGTGTTCCAGGTTTTGTCGGCTTTGGGATGTCGTGGCACGCTCTGTTCACGTGTCGCAAGGTCTCAGGCTTGAGACGGTCTCAGTCTCAATGATAAGACAAAACAATGTTGGATTTGAATTTAGTAATTGTCTTTGCGGCAGTTTGTGACTGTCGTGTTGTGCGTATAATACAGCGGTTACATCCTCTTAATCTCCCAAAATAACGGTAAATATGTCGCTGGCATATTGGTTGCTTAATGAGGTGACTATTGCAAAACAATGTTCTTTTTAATAGTAGTCTGCCGGGTTATCAGCATGCCAAAGCTCAACAGGGAGGTGGATATCGGGGGAAGTATCTTTTCGTAAACAACCGCTCACAAAGTACGAATCGACAACAGCAGCACATCATTCACGCAAGGAGGTATTACATGCAAGTTCAGCACTCGCCAGTACAGGTATTGGGTATTGACGCCGGGGGCACGATGACCGACACGTTCTTCGTGCGTCAGGACGGAAGATTCGTTGTCGGCAAGGCGCAGAGCAATCCGGAGGACGAGTCACTCGCCATCTATAACTCGTCAGAGGATGCGCTTGCCCACTGGGGACGGAACGTGGATCAGATTTATCCCGAATTGGTGACCTGCGTCTATTCCGGCACCGCCATGCTGAACCGGGTGGTGCAAAGGAAGGGGCTGGATGTTGGTTTGATCTGCAACAAGGGTTTCGAGCAGGTGCATTCGATGGGCCGTGCGCTTCAGAGCTACCTTGGCTACGCACTGGAGGATCGCATCCACCTCAACACGCATCGATACGACGAACCGATCGTGCCGTTGTCGCGAACCCGTGGAGTAATTGAACGGACCGATGTGCAGGGAACGGTCGTCATCCCGCTGCGAGAAAACGATGTCCGCCAGGCTACGATCGAACTGGTCCAGGCCGGCGCAAAAGCAATTGTGATCTGCCTGCTCCAATCCCACAAGAATGCGGCGAGCGAAATGCGTGCCCGTGATGTCTGCCGCTATGAGTTGTCAAAGATGGGAGTCGATATCCCGGTGTTCGCTTCGGTGGATTATTACCCTTCCCGTAAGGAAAGCCACCGAATGAATACCACGATTTTGGAAGCCTATGCCGCGGAGCCCTCGCGAAAGACACTCAAGAAAGTGAGCGACCGCTTCAAACAGCACGGCGCCAAGTTCGACCTGCGAGTAATGGCCACCCACGGTGGCACCATTTCATGGAAGGCCAAAGAGCTGTCGCGCACCATCGTTTCCGGTCCGATCGGCGGGGTGATCGGCTCGAAGCTCCTCGGCGAGGTGCTGGGTTACGAGAACATCGCCTGCTCGGATATCGGTGGCACGTCCTTCGACATGGCGCTGATCACCAAGGGCAACTTCTCCATTATCTCCGATCCTGACATGGCCCGGCTGGTCCTTTCGCTACCGCTGGTCGCAATGGACTCGGTGGGTGCCGGTGCCGGCAGCTTCGTGCGCATCGATCCCTACAGCGGCGGCATCAAATTGGGGCCGGACAGCGCGGGCTACCGAGTCGGAACCTGCTGGCCGGAAAGCGGAATCGACACGGTGAGCGTATCCGACTGCCATGTGGTGCTTGGTTATCTCAACCCGGATAACTTCCTGGGTGGCGCCATCAAGCTGGACGTCGAGCGTGCGCGGCAGCATATCAAGGTGCAGGTAGCCGACCCGCTGGGGCTCTCTGTCGAGGACGCAGCTGCCGGTGTCATCGAGTTGCTGGATCTGCAGCTGCGTGACTACCTGCGCTCCAATATCAGCGCCAAGGGGTACAGTCCGGCTGACTTCGTCTGTTTCTCATACGGTGGCGCGGGTCCTGTACACACCTACGGCTACACCGAGGGGGCCGGCTTCAAGGATGTCATCGTACCGGCCTGGGCGGCAGGCTTTTCGGCCTTCGGTTGTGCCTGCGCCGATTTTGAGTATCGCTACGACAAGAGTGTGGATATTGCGATACCGCAGAACGGTAGCGATGCAGAAAAGATCGCAGGTTGCAAAACCCTCCAGGCGGCCTGGGAGGAACTCATGAACAAGGTCGTGGAGGAGTTCGAAATCAACGGTTTCAAACCCGAAGATGTGATCCTGCAGCCCGGCTTCCGCATGCAGTACATGGGGCAGCTGAACGACCTGGAGATCACCTCGCCGATTACCAAAGCGGCTACTGCCGAGGATTGGGATCGTATCGTGGAGGCCTACGAAGAAACCTATGCGCGGGTATATGCCAGTTCAGCACGTTCGCCCGAACTCGGTTTCTCGATCACTGGTGCGATCATGCGTGGTCTCGTCCCCGTACAGAAACCCACCCTTCCCGAAGCTCCCATAGAGGGGCCCACCCCACCGAAGGACGCATTCCTCGGCACCCGTAAATTCTACCGACACAAGAAGTGGGTCGATGCCAAGCTCTGGAAGATGGAAGAACTCAGGCCTGGTAACGAGATCACCGGTCCGGCCATCATCGAATCAGATGCCACCACGTTCGTTTTGCCGGAGGGCTTTGCCACGTACGTCGACAAGCACCGCCTTTTCCATCTTAAAGAATTGAAATAAGGGGAGGATACAATGAAAACCAACTTGAAAACCAACTCGGATAAGAAGTCCAAGGCTGATACCGGCTGCGCCAAAGCTGAACCCGTCCTGGCCAAAGTTGTACCCATCCACGGCAAAGCTGAACCCGGTTTCGCCAATCTGCTCGGAAACGGCCAGACTCTCAAGCAGTATCGCGACGCCATCCTCGAACGCACCCAAAAGACCGGTTTTTATAACGGCCTCGAACGCCTTGAACTACGCGAGTCGGAACCGATTCGCTATGAAAAGCTGTTCTCCAAGTTGCGCGGTGGGTTGGTCCATTCGCGCGAGACCGCCAAGAAGATCGCCGCAAGTCCGATCGTCGAGCAGGAGGGCGAGCTCTGCTTTACTCTCTACAATGCAGCCGGTGACTGTGTACTGACCTCTACCGGGATCATCATCCACGTGGGCACCATGGGTGCTGCGATCAAGTACATGATCGAGAACAACTGGGAGGCCAATCCCGGTATCAACCCCGGCGACATGTTCACCAACAATGATTGTTCCATCGGAAACGTGCACCCGTGCGACATAGCCACCATCGTGCCCATCTTTATCAAGGGCAAACTGATCGGCTGGGTCGGGGGTGTAACCCACGTGATCGATACCGGTTCGATTACGCCGGGCTCGATGTCGACCGGCCAGGTGCAGCGCTTTGGTGATGGTTACATGATCACCTGCCGCAAGACCGGGGTCAACGACCAGCCGTTACGTGACTGGCTGCACGAAAGCCAGCGATCTGTGCGTACACCAAAATACTGGATTCTCGATGAGAAGACCCGCATCGCCGGGTGCCACATGATTCGCGATCTGGTGGAGGAGGTGGTTGCGGAAGAGGGGCTGGAGGCGTACGAGAAGTTTGCCTTTGAGGTTATCGAGGAAGGGCGCCGCGGTTTGCAAAGTCGTCTCAAGGCGATGACCATGCCGGGCACGTACCGCAAGGTGGCTTTTGTGGATGTGCCCTATGCTCACCCCGACGTGCAGACCCCTTCTGCCTTTGCAAAGATTGACACCATCATGCATTCGCCGGTCGAGATGACTATCCGCGGCGACGGTTCCTGGCGGCTGGATTTCGATGGCGCCAGCCGCTGGGGTTGGCATTCCTACAACGCGCATCATGTTGCCTTCACCAGCGGTATCTGGGTGATGATGACCCAGACACTGGTGCCGACGCAGCGCATCAATGACGGGTCCTACTACGGCACTGAGTTCAATCTGCCCAAGGGCACATGGATGAACCCGGATGACCGGCGCACCGCCCACGCCTACGCTTGGCACTTTCTGGTCTCGGGTTGGAGCGCGATGTGGCGTGGGCTTTCCCAAGCCTATTTCAGTCGTGGTTACCTGGAAGAAGTCAATGCCGGCAATGCCAATACCTCCAACTGGCTGCAGGGTGGCGGCATCAACCAGGATGGCGAAATCCACGCAGTAAACAGCTTTGAGGCGAGTTCCTGCGGTACTGGCGCCGGAGCTATCAAGGATGGTCTCAACCACGCCGCTGCAATCTGGAACCCTGAAGGCGACATGGGCGACATCGAGATCTGGGAAATGGCGGAACCGCTCCTTTACCTTGGTCGTAACGTAAAGTGCAACTCCGGTGGTTATGGCAAGTATCGCGGTGGTTGCGGCTTTGAAACTCTGCGCATGGTCTGGAATGCTCATGATTGGACCATGTTTTTCATGGGGAATGGCTACATGAACAGTGACTGGGGCATGATGGGTGGTTACCCGTCCGCCACCGGGTACCGTTTCGAAGGTCACAATACAGGAATCAAGGAACGTATCGCCTTCGGAGACACGCTGCCGTTGGGGGGCGATCTCAACCCGGCCGCAGCGGAGTATGAACAGCACATCAATGTCAGGGCTGATGTCAAGCGTGACAAGCAGTGCATGACCACTGAGGCTTGCTACGAAGACTACGATCTCTACCTCAACTATCTTCGTGGTGGCCCCGGTTTCGGTGACCCGCTCGATCGCGAAATCGAGGCAATCGCACGTGACCTGAACAACAACTTCTTGCTGCCGGAGTACGCCACCAAGGTCCACGGCGCGGTAATTGAGCAGGACAACAAGGGTGTGTGGAGCGTCGATGCGAAAAAGACTGCTGCTTATCGTGTCGAACTCCGCAAGGCGAGGCTCGACAGGGCATTACCGACCCGCGAATGGATGAAGAAAGAGCGTGACCGCATACTCATTGGCCGTGCAAGTACGGCAGTGAAGCATATGTTTGCAACGAGTTTCGAACTTTCGCCAAAATTTCTGGCTGAGTTCAAGGAATTCTGGAATTTGCCTGATGGCTGGGATCTGAAAGAGGCGGATCTTGGAATACACTCCTATGGTTCGAAATACCGCGAGGATTTATCCAAGCTTCCAGACGTCCATACTGTGGTGCTGGTGGAAGAATAACAAAGATAACCAACTTATTGATCACCCTGTCAATTGGCCGGCGGTGAACAAACACAAGGAGATACAGTATGTCTACCTATACTAAGCAACAGGTCAATAATCTGACCGAGGGAAAACTCGACTGGGATACTACCATGCGTATGCTTTCCATGCCCAAGGACAATGAACGCTTCGGTCTTTACCTGGAAGTTTTGCAGGCCAAGGTACCCTGGAAAGACAAGATAGTACTGCCATTGGGGCCACATCTTTACATTGCCCAGTCGGCCAAAACCAAGCAATGGCTTACCAAGTGCGACTGTGGTTACGAGTTTGGCGATTACCGTGAAAATTGGAAACTTAACGCCGTTATTTATGTGCGAGACAACGCGGAGACGATGCGTGATGTTTATCCGTCGCTTATGGCTCCGGATACCGACTGGCAGGTGTACCGTGAGTATTACTGTCCGGATTGCGGTGTGATGCACGACGTCGAGGCGCCCACACCCTGGTACCCAGTGATTCACGACTTTGAGCCGGACATTGAGACCTTCTACAAGGAGTGGGTCAACCTGCCGGTTCCGGAGCATGCTGGTTAGTCAGAGCACGGCCGGGCGAAAACGCCCGGCCGTTTATTCGATGTCGTGCGTGGGACACTTCCTAAAACAAATAAAAGGAGAAGGACTATGAAAGCACTCGTTTTTCACGGCCCCAATGACATCAAGATCGAAAACGTACCAAAACCTGAACCCGGCGCTGGCGAAGTTGTGGTCAAAGTAACCATGTCGACCATTTGCGGAACGGATATCCACATACTTTCAGGGGGGTATCCCGTAAAGCCGGGACTCATAATCGGTCACGAATTTGTCGGCGTCATCGATGCGCTTGGCCAGGGGGTGACCGGATTTCAGACGGGGGACAGGGTTTGCGTCGGGGCTATTACCCCGTGTGGGCAATGCTTTTTCTGCCAGAACGGCAAGTCGTCCCAATGTGGTGGCGCACTCGGAGGGTGGAAATTCGGCAACACCATCAATGGCGCTCAGGCGGAATACATACGAGTACCGAATGCGCAGTACAACCTGGCCCAAATTCCAGCCGGATTATCCGACGAACAGGTCCTCTTTGTCGGAGATATCATGACTACAGGTTTTTCTGCATCGGAAAATGGCGGAGTGAAGATTGGTGATACGGTGGCTGTATTTGCTCAGGGCCCAATTGGTCTCTGTGCAACCGTAGGCGCTCGTGTCGCCGGTGCTGGTCTGGTCATCGCCGTGGAATCAATTCCGGAACGGCAGGAAATGGCTCTGCGCATGGGAGCGGATATGGTGCTGGACCACACAAAAGTTGATGTCATTGCAGAAATTAAAAAGCAGACCGACGGTCGTGGGGTTGACATAGCTATTGAAGCCCTGGGGCATCCCAAGACATTCGAAAATGCTCTGCGTTCCCTCAGACCAGGTGGAACCCTGTCCAGCCTGGGTGTGTATGAAAGCAATCTGCAAATCCCGCTTGATGCCTTTGGCGCCGGTCTTGCGGACATCAAGATTGTCAGTTCCCTCTGTCCGGGAGGCAGCGAACGGCTGAGACGGTTGATGAGTATCATACTGAACAAACGTGCAGATCTGATACCACTGATCACTCACAAGTTTGCGTTGGAAGACATTAAGGAAGGTTACCGGATTTTCGGGAATAAGCTGGATAAAGTTCTGAAGGTTGCGATTACCCCGTAATTGATGAGATTTCGAGGTTACGGGAGTGACGTTGATGGCAGATACAGAATTTGGCGCAAGGAGAACAGGTATGAAAGTCCGGACTTCAATTGATGAAGCCATTCATGACATTCAAGACGGTGCGACCATCATGGTTGGTGGTTTTGGGCTCGTCGGCATCCCTGAGAAGCTGATCGAGGGGCTGCTGCGGAAGGGAACCAGGAACCTGACGATTATTTCCAATAATTGCGGCATTGACGACTATGCGCTTGGCACCCTGCTAACCACCAGGCAGATACGGAAGATGGTCGCTTCTTACGTGGGTGAAAACAAGGAGTTTGAGCGACAGTTCCTGTCTGGCGAGCTTGAACTGGAGTTCGTTCCCCAAGGGACGCTTGCCGAGAGGATCAGGGCCGGTGGTGCCGGTATCCCGGCATTTTTCACCCCTGCCGGTGTAGGAACTCAGCTCGCAGAGCGTAAGGAAGTGCGAACTTTCGGTGGCAAGGCCTATGTCCTTGAGACCGGCCTGACAGCAGACTTTTCTTTCGTCAAGGCCTGGAAGGGGGATACGGCCGGCAATCTCATCTACAACAAGACATCATGCAATTTCAATCCGGTGATGGCGGCAGCCGGCAAGGTTACGGTTGCCGAGGTGGAGGAGTTGATTGAGGTCGGGGCGCTTGACCCCAACTTTATTCACACTCCCGGGGTATATGTGCAACGGGTCATCCAGTGTGCCGGACATGAAAAGAGAATCGAGCGGAGAACAGTTCGGTCCTAGGGAGGAAACAGGAAATGTCTTTGACACGAGAACAGATTGCGCGCCGCGCCGCGCAGGAAATAGAAGGCGGCTTTTATGTGAATCTGGGTATCGGCATCCCGACGCTGGTGGCCAACTACATCCCTGAAGACAGGCACGTGGTCTTGCAGTCCGAAAACGGCTTGCTTGGGATCGGCCCCTATCCCATTGAAGCGGAACTGGATCCGGAACTTATCAACGCCGGCAAAGAAACCATCACGATGATTCCGGGTGCCAGCCTGTTCAGCAGCGCTGAATCATTCGCCATGATCCGTGGCGGCCACATAGATCTCTCCATACTTGGAGGGATGGAAGTGTCGGCGGGAGGAGACCTGGCCAACTGGGTGGTACCGGGCAAGATGGTCAAAGGGCCGGGCGGAGCCATGGACCTTGTCAACGGGGCAAAGCGGGTCGTCGTAATCATGGAGCATTGCAGCAAGACCGGTCAGCCTAAAATCGTGAACAGCTGTTCCCTGCCACTGACGGGTAAAGGGGTTGTAAATCGCATTATCACCGACAGGGCGGTCATTGATGTCACCACGACCGGCTTGGTGTTGAAGGAAATCGCTCCGGGGTATTCGGTCGAAGATGTGCACCTGGTAACCGAATCGGAATTGAAAATAGATCCTCTGCTGAAAACGATTGACCTGCAGTAACCCATGTATCAGGAAGCCGGAGAGGTGAGTAATGCGTAGTGTATCCGTCGTTGGCATAGGTGAAACCAAGTTCGGCAGATTCCCGGAAACGTCGTTAAAAGATTTGATCCTGGAGGCGGGAACAAGGGCCATCGCTGATGCTGGAATAGGGAGAGAGAATGTTGAAGCTCTCTTCATGAGCAATTTTGGCGCGCAACTATTTTGCAGCCAAGGGCACATGGGGCCACTGGCTGCAGAGGTTCTGGGACTGGGGAATATCCCGACGATCCGGATTGAAGGGGCGTGTGCTTCGGGCAGCCTGGCTTTCAGGCAGGCCTTGAGCGCCGTTGCGTCAGGTATGTATGACGTTGTCCTGGTCGGTGGCGTGGAAAAGATGACCCATCAGTCAACAGATGCTGTCACCGCGGGCCTTGCCGGCGCTTCTGACGTTGATCTGGAGGCCGGCATTGGTGCCACTTTCCCTTCCCTCTTTGCCATGATTGCCAAGCGGTATTTCCACGAATACGGCAATGTGCGGGATGAGATGGCCTTGTGTGCGGTGCAGAATCACGAGAACGCCCTGCTCAATCCTGATGTGCAGATGCAGAAGAGGATTACCGTGGAGCAGGTGAAGAACGGCTTGCCGATCGCCGATCCCTTGACGATTTACGATTGTTCCCTGGTCTCGGACGGTGCCGCGTTTGTGGTGCTGGCGGCAACCGACGTGGCAACGACGTTTTGTCTGAAGCGCCTGGTGGAGGTAGTCGGCTGCGGTCAGGCAGGTGACACGTTGGCCCTGGCCTCCAGAGATAGCATGACAACCTTTGCGGCTACCGTGCTTGCAGCGCAACAGGCCTATGCGATGGCGGGCGTCACCCCCTCGCAGATCGATCTGGCCGAGGTGCACGACTGCTTCACCATTACGCAAATCATCAATAGCGAGGACTTGGGATTCTTTGCCAAAGGGAAAGGGGCACGTGCCATTGCAGAAGGGAATACTGCCGCCAGTGGTCTTATTCCGATCAATGTTAGCGGCGGCTTGAAAGCTAAAGGACATCCGGTAGGGGCAACAGGCCTCGGTCAACTGTACGAAATAGTGACCCAACTTCGGGGAGAAGCTGGGGTCCGGCAGCTAAAAAAGGCTGATATCGGCTTGACACACAACATCGGAGGCACTGCAGCCACCTGCGTTGTCAGTATATTCCGAGGGAGGTAGAAAGATGGAAAGGCGAGGCACTATTCATACCTATTCCGTTGTGCGTTGCGGCACTGAGGCTTTTCAGGATATGACCCCATACGTATTGGCGGTGGTTGAAGAAAACAGTAAGAAAAGGATGGCTCGAATCGAAGGATATACGGATACAACGGATATCACTATCGGCATGGAGATTACCTTTCTAAGAGACGATGTAAGGGGAAATCCGATCTATACGTTTGGCTAGCCTTCCCTTCGGGCAGTCTGACCTGACGTGCCAACGCTGATAGTGCCACAAAATTGATTACCAAGGCGGCTACCAATGAAAAAAATCAACCAATCAACACTAGCGCTCATTGCACTAGTGGCTCCATTACTCGTGTCTGCATCGACTGCTGTCGCTGCCGGCATTCCCTTGAGCGTCATAGAACCGCATGAGTACGCCCTGCCGGTGAATTACGAATCCTTCAACGCGGTTGCACAGTATTCATTCATCCAGACTGACAATATGGCCTTTGATACCACTGGGAAAAGGGTTGCTGGCCCTGGCACCTTTACTGCGGTCGGTTTCACGAAGTATGTCCGCTTCTTTACCTTCAAATCGCTGCCCGATGTCGGCTTTGCCTGGGAGTACCTGCAACCGGAGATCAGCGTCCAGAAAGCCGGGGTCTCGGCGTCTGGTTTCGGAGACCCGTTGACAGGCCTGGCTGTCTGGATCAAACCGAGTAAAAACAGCACGATGGGGCTGCAGAGTTTTCTGTCGATTCCTGTCGGCTCTGATGCCGTGTCGGACAAGACATGGGGCAGCCTGACAACCATCATTGGCGATCTGCAGGTGGGCGACGTCGATATCGATGGCCAGACCGGCTACATCCATAAATCAACCAGGCACCTGAGCGGTGCCAATGATCTGGATCCGGGCGACACATTTCACGCGAACCTGAGGGTGGGCTACCGTGCCCATCAATATCTGGAGCCGTTCTTTGCCGCCGACTACCAGACAACCGGAAGTAGCACCGACCAGGTGACCGGCTCGACTGTTCCCAATTCCGCCAGTAACGAACTTTCCTGTGGCGGCGGTCTGATGGTCCATTTCAGCGATCCGTTGAGCCTTACCATGAGATACGACTACGGTCTTGATGGGAAAAACACCACGGTAACCAACGCCTTCTACTTCAAGATTGTCTACATCTGGTAAATTTTCAACTTGTTTTGGACTGACAGGAATGAAAAAGGAAAAGACAATGACCAAAGTACGCACAGTAAATCTTGTACTGCTTGGCCCTCCCGGTGCCGGTAAAGGGACTCAGGCAAAAATGCTGACATCTCGCTTCAACATTCCCCAGATATCAACGGGGGAAATTCTTCGAACCGCGGTTAAAGATCAGACCTCGCTGGGAATCAAGGCCAAAGAATTAATGGATACGGGGGCTCTGGTGTCTGATGAGATCGTGATTGGCATTGTCGAGGAACGGTTAGCCCGATCCGATTGCGAGAAAGGTTTCATCCTTGACGGCTTTCCCCGGACAATACCTCAGGCTAATGAGCTGAAAAAGTTGCTGGCGGTTCGTGGTAAAGAGATCGATCATGTCATTTCCGTCGAAGTCGACAGAGAAGAGCTGCTGGCAAGGATCACCGGTCGTCTCACCTGCCGTGGTTGCGGCAATGGCTTCCACAGGGTCTTTGATCCGCCAAAGGCAGGCGACAGGTGTGACGGCTGCGGCGGGGAACTCTATCAGCGTGACGACGACAAGGATGAGACCATGCGTAACCGCCTTGACGTCTATGAACGGCAAACTGCACCGCTTGCAGCGTACTATGCCCAAGAGTCTCTGCTCAGAACCATCAGTGGTAGCGGCTCGATCGATGATATTCAGCGAAAGCTTCTCACAACACTCGGGTTAGAAGCAAAGGTGTAGGTTTATCTGTCCGGTCCGAGTAGTACTCCTTTTTGTGGTTCGGGGCGGATCGACGGACCCGCCCCGCTTTTTCGGTCGGAGATTTCACGGGCCTCATGGCTGGGGGAGAGAGATGCTGAAAAAGATCAATCATATAGGTGTTGCCGTACACAATCTGAATGAGGCGATCCCCTACTACGCGTTCAATCTTTGTATGACCTTCAAGGGGGTAGAGGAGGTTGCCGGGTATCAGGTTAGAGCCGCATTTTTTCAGATCGGCGAGTCAAAGATCGAGCTCCTGGAGCCTATGGGCAAAATGGGTTTTCTTTCTGAATTCCTGCTGAAAAACGGGCCGGGAATCCATCACATCGCCTACGAAGTGGGGGATATTGAGGCGGCCATCAAGAAGCTCGAGGCAGAAGGCACGAGGATGATCGACAGAACGCCCCGTCAGGGAGCCCATGGCGCAAGGGTCGCCTTTATCCATCCGGAGAGCAGTCAGGGGATACTGACTGAACTCTGTCAGGTTGGTAATCGAACGTATTCAAGGAACCCAAAGCAATAACATCTCTTGTTCTGTTGAGAGTACCCTTATCCGCCCCGAGCAAACTCCACCAGCCAGGGGCGCACCTTCAGCGGCACCTTGCTCTGCTGCAGCCGGAGATTTTCCCGCTCGGCAATGGCCAGGGTCGTGAAGTAACTCCGCCACAGCTCCTGAAACCGCTCCTCCGCCGGGGTCAGATCCGGCTCGCCACTGCTCTCCATGGGGAGCAGCAGCCATTCCCGTCTCTGCCGGTCATGGACAAGCCCCTCGCCATGGGTCAGGTCGTGGATCACCCACTGCTGGTCGCTGAAGCGGGCCGCGAAATGGGGGGCTATGAGCGAGAGGATCCGGTGGTCCGGAGAGATGGCGGCATAATAGAACCCGCCTGCCACCTCCTGAAAACGGACAAACCCCAGGTACCGGTGCGCTTCGCGCCCTACCTGCTGGCCGAGCTTCCAAAGCGGTGCCACCTGCGGGTGGGCTAGCATGCCACCGGCCTTTCTCCCAACCTCCCACGCCAGCAGGCAATAGCGGCAGATCAGCAGCTCCCGCTCCGGGTGGTTGGCGAGAAAGGCCAGCCGGACGAGGTGGAGAGACGACGGTGTCAGGCGTCTGGTCAGCTCGGGCCAGAACTCCTCGACCAGTTCCTGATCCGTCTCAACGGTTGTTACCCCGGCAAAGAGGTTCTGCTGCGGCGGCGGGTCGGTACCGATCGCGTCCGGGAGGATCCGTTTCGGCAGGAGCCGGGCCAGGAGCGTCAGCAGGCCGGCAAAGCTGCCGTCGTACCGGTAGACGCCCCCCATCACAGCTCACCGCTGATCAGGCTGGCGGTTTCGTCGGACGCCCGTGTCTCGGCAAACGGCAGAGCCATCTGTACGCCCCCTTTTTTCCTCGGACCTTCCAGCAGCCGGCTGCGCAACAGAGTGCTCTCGATGGCGCACTCGCCGGCGTAGCGGCCTCTGGCCGTGATGAAATAGCGCGCCCTCTTCAGCACCACACCAAGCTTTGCCAGGTCGTCCATACCCAGATGCCCCTGCCGCCGCGCCCTGACAATGCGCTGGGCAGAGCGGACACCGATCCCCGGCACCCGCAGGAGGACTTCGTAGTCGGCCCGGTTGATCTCCACCGGGAACAGCTCCAGGTGGCGGAGCGCCCAGCCGGTCTTCGGATCGAGATCGCTCTCCAGGTTCGGCGTCTCCTGACTCAGGAGCTCGATGGCACTGAAGCCGTAATAGCGGAGCAGCCAGTCGGCCTGGTAGAGCCGGTGTTCCCGCCTGAGCGGCGAATGCGGCATGGCGGGGAGGCGGGTGTCGGTCATCACCGGGATGAAGGCCGAATAGTAGACCCGCTTCAGTTCCAATCGTTGGTAGAGCCGCTCCGACAGGGTGACGATCTGCAGGTCGGTTTCCCTGGTGGCACCGACGATCAGCTGGGTGCTCTGGCCGGCAGGGGCAAAGCGCGGCACCTTCCGGGACTCCTTGCGTTCGGCCCGGTTGACAGTGATCAGGCTGTTCACCTGGCGCATCGGCCCCACCACGGCGTCGCGGCTCTTGTCCGGCGCCAAGAGGGCAAGTCCTTCCCGGGTCGGCAGTTCCAGATTGACGCTCACCCGGTCGGCAAGGAGGCCGGCTCTCTGCACCAGGAGCGGATCGGCGCCCGGCACCAGTTTCAGGTGAATGTAGCCGTTGAAGCGGTACTGTTCGCGCAGGGTCCGCACCGCCTCGATCAGCATCTCCATGGTGTAGTCGGGGGAGCGGACCACGCCGGTACTGAGAAAGAGCCCCTCGATGTAGTTGCGGCGGTAGAAGCCGATGGTCAACTCCGCCACCTCCGCCGGGGTCAGCAGCACCCGGCGGGTATCGTTGCTGCGGCGGTTGACGCAGTAGGCGCAGTCGTAGATGCAGCTGTTGGTCATCAGCAGTTTGAGGAGGGAGACGCAGCGGCCGTCGCTGGTCCAGGAGTGGCAGATGCCGCAGGACGCGGCATTGCCGATGCCGTCCCTGTTGCGGCGGAAGCTGCCGCTGGAGGCGCAGGAGACGTCATACTTCGCCCCGTCGGCCAGTATCTTCAGTTTGTCCATCAGGTTGGTTGCCATGGCTGTTGTTCCCTCCGGCAGTTTGGCGAAGGGTAGCATGGGGCTGTGACATAATACGTCATTTGTCCGGAAACCATGTCAACGGGGAGCTGTCGGGGAACTGCAAGGGACCATATCAATTCAGGAGCTATAGTGGGGCAGTGAGGGCAGGGGTAAGAAACTTGCCGAGCGCGAAAGTCGATGCGGATCGCGCATTATTGCTTATCGAAGGTTGATAATCGCTTAAGCCTGTTCAAGAGCGAAATGCTATGGTAAGTTTTGCTCATGTGTACAGGCAAAATGTTTCGCTTGGGTAGATCACCTATAAAGAGGAATGAAACGAATGAGTGTTTGTGACTTTAGGCGGCTAAATACGCTGACATTGCATAGTTCCAGTAATGCAAGTATGTAATAAGGAGTGTTATATGAAAAATAAGCAAAAAACTGTAATTGCATCGATATTAACATTTACATCTTTTTTGGGATTCGGATATGTAGAAATAGGAATGTCACAATTAATAAGGATCGCAATATATGCAGTAGTTATTGCATCACCGATCATGATTTTAATTTATAAATACAAAACCACGTTATTAAAAACCCCAAAATATTTAGTACCTTTAGGTATGATAATTGGTATTGTTGCTTTTAATATCTTACACAAGTTTCACAAAAATATTTTGATAGGCTTTGTACTAATTGTAGGTATTTTATTTGTTTTCATGTCCTGTATTTATCCTGACTCCGTGACGGCAAATTCAGCAATTTGAAATTTGCCAGCTGTAACCATTTGAAGTTTTTTGATAATTAAGCTATTTTGCTATGCAACAAAAACTCACCCGGCAGGTGAATTCATGAAGCGTTTTGTGATCGAACAGTCCGACGAAGAATTCTACACTTCCCACTCCGGCATCGCCCTTGTCGGGCTGGCCCTGAACCGTTTCACGTCCCTCTCTTCAGCCCTGGCAGTCATGGATGCCCCGGGCGATCTGATCGCCGGCATCGACATCATCAGGAGCTACTGTGCCCTTCTCGCTCAAGGGAAAAGTGATTTCGTCGC
>NZ_VLLN01000008.1 GCF_007830735.1 Geobacter argillaceus | reverse complement strand
TCCCTTGAGCGAGAAGGGCACAGTAGCTCCTGATGATGTCGATGCCGGCGATCAGATCGCCTGGGGCATCCATGACTGCCAGGGCTGAAGAGAGGGACGTGAAACGGTTCAGGGCCAGCCCGACAAGGGCGATGCCGGAGTGGGAAGTGTAGAATTCTTCGTCGGACTGTTCGATCACAAAACGCTTCATGAATTCACCTGCCGGGTGAGTTTTTGTTGCATAGCAAAATAGCTTAATTATCAAAGAACTTCAAATGGTTACAGCTGGCAAATTTCAAATTGCTGAATTTGCCGTCACGGAGTCAGGTATATTCTTCCGGATCGGAGATATCCTTACCACGTAATTCAATGCTGGCAAGCAGCCACTTGGCTTCTTCTGCATTAATAAAATCAATCCGAGTATAGTGCTTATAGTCGGGTTTGATAATTTCACTCATAACATCCTCACAAGATCAGTATGCAAGTGGTAGCCATCCGATACCAAATATCAAGCGTTATGCAGTATTCACACGGAACGGTACCACCTTTGCCCCTGCCTTCAACCCATCCAGGTAGTCAGCCCACAATTGCATCATCTTCTTACGCTCGGCTAGATGAGCCGTCCTGTTATATGCCCTGCCATTTGCGTCTCTGACAGCATGTGCGAGTTGATGCTCGATCAGGTCAACCCGCTGCTGCAAGACTTCATCAAGAATAGTCCGAGCCATTGCCCGAAATCCGTGAGAAGTCATTTCACCTTTGTATCCCATGCGTGCAAGACCGGCGTTTGTCGCCATATTACTCATTGGTCTAGCATTTGAGCGAGCACAGGGGAAAACGAATTTACTGGTGCCGGTCAACGCTCGCAACCGTGAGAGAATTTCCACGGCCTGTCGCGACAAGGGCACGAGATGCTTTTCCCCTTTGCGATCTTCTTTGATCCGCTTTTTAAGTTTCAGCCGCTCAATGGGGAAATTCCACTCTGCTGCATCCAAGTCAAATTCCGACCATTCTGCGTTACGGAGTTCCCCCGGTCTTAAAAAAACCAACGGTGCAAGCTGCAATGCACTCTTTACCGTGAAGGTACCTGTAAAGTCATCTATTGCTCTTAGCAGCCCTGCGACCTCTTTTGGATCTGTGATTGCAGCATGATGTTTTTGGCTTCGTGGTGGCAATAATCCCTTTAGATCTGCTGTCCAATCACGTTCTGCTCTTCCTGAACCGACGGCATACCGAAATATCTGGCCGATGACAAACTTAACTCTATGAGCTGTTTCCAGGGCAACCGCTTCGATTATCTGCAATACTTTCAGAACGTCAGCGCCCTTAATATCCGCTATTGGCCTGGCTCCTATAACAGGGAACACATACTGTTCAAGCCGTCGTAGTACCCAATATGCGTGAGAGTCAGACCACGTAGGTGAAAATTTCTTGTGCCATTCCCTGGCAACGACCTCAAAACTATTTGTGTCTCCCTCGGTTGTTGCCGCCTTTTGAGCCTTCTTGACGTCGTTCGGATCAACCCCATTAGCGAGCAACTTCTTTGCCTCATCACGCCGTTGCCTTGCATCAGCAAGGGATATGGCAGGATAGGCACCAAATGCCACCGTCTTGCGTTTGTCGCCAAAACGGTAATCAAAGCGCCAAAGCTTTCCATTTGTAGGAGTAATAAGCAGAAACAGGCCGTACCCATCCATAAGCTTGTATTCTTTTTCTTTTGCTTTGGCATTTCTGACTTGGACTTCTGAAAGCGGCATAACCCGTTTAGGCATGGGATTTCCTCCTTTTTGGAGTCATCTTGTTTTGGAGTTTGGAGGTATATCACCAAAAATAACTCCATAACTACCGGATTGCAGTATACCAAACCGGATGTTACCGGACAAGGCAAAAGAAAAAGCCCTTGAATTTTCAAGGGCTTTTATCTTTAACCGGACATTGCCGGACTATTTTGTGGCGGAGAGGTAGGGATTCGAACCCTAGGTACGTTGCCGTACACCTGATTTCGAGTCAGGCACCATCGACCACTCGGACACCTCTCCGTGCTGGTTAAACTCTGCATTTAGCTGTTTTATTCCGATAAGTTAGCTTTCTGTAGATTCGCTGCTATCTGTTGCTACCGCTACTCATTTTTTGCTGTTTTTTGTATTCTAGTGCACCATTTTTCGACCGATTTGAACTGTAACATGTTGCCAAAAACGTAATTAGTAGAAGCTGCCTATATAACCTATTCCATTCGTAAATTCAACAACGGTTTTTATGACTCGGCTCTCTCGATAGCCATTTGCGGCACTTGGCAAATGACAATTTCGTCGTTCCGCGACGAGGTGGGCAACCCAGTTGAAAACCTTTCAAAAAATGCATTGGCAAAAAGAGATCAGCAGGCAATCCTCAGTGCAATCTCAGCCACCCGCTGCCCCAGAAGCGATGCCGTATCCCGGTCGCTTCTCGGCGGCGCGGCATCGCTCCCCAGGTCGATATTGGACTGGGCCATGGCCCCCAGATAGGAGCCGATGCGATTCAGGTCCGCCATGCTTCCGGTTGTGGAGTTGTTGCCGGGCAAAACCCCCAAACTCACCCAGAGCATGCCATGCTGAGCGGCAAAAATCGCCAGTTGCAGCAAAGTATTCAACTTGTCGCCGCTCTGACTTCCCGAATTGGTAAAGCCTGCAGCCAGCTTATCCTTCCACTTCTGCTCAGCCCAGAGCTTGGAGCTTGCCTCCATGAAGCGCTTGAAGTCGGCCGACGCGCTCCCCATGTAGGTTGGACAACCAAATATTATCGCATCCGCTCTGTTCAGATCATCCCAGTGCTTTTCCACCTCTGCGACCGGAAGGAGCAGAGGAGAAACCCCGTCAACCCGTTGCACCCCTTGCAGAACCGCTTTCGCCTGCACCTCAGTATGCCCGTAAGTACTGTGATAGACGATAACGACCGTTGGCATGGCTGGCTCCTTTCGTGCCGCTCATGCCAATAAATGTACCACGTTTACTGTCGCTCGCCACCGTCCACGGGGTGCAACCACCGCAGTTTTACGTGTCACTGCTTTTTCAGCACCAAATTCAGAACTCCTGCGGCATCGCCCTGACCTGCCTGGCGGTAAATACCGGGCCGTCCTTGCAGACATAGACGTTCCCCACGTTGCACCTCCCGCATTTGCCCAGCCCGCACTTCATCCGGTTCTCCAGGGTGGTGTAGATCTGCTCGTCCCCAAAACCGAGCCGCTCCAGCACCGGCAGGGTAAATTTAATCATGACCGGCGGGCCGCACACCAGGGCGATGGTGTTCTCGCTTTT
Organism: Geobacter argillaceus; assembly: GCF_007830735.1. Lineage (GTDB taxonomy): Bacteria > Desulfobacterota > Desulfuromonadia > Geobacterales > DSM-12255 > Geomobilibacter > Geomobilibacter argillaceus. The sequence continues at coordinate 163,594 of NZ_VLLN01000008.1, read as the reverse complement.
GGGCGCCGACTCTTCCAGGATGGTCGGGACAAAGCCGACCTGTCCGTCCCAGTCGGGGCCGTTGCCGCCGGGGTCAACGGTCTTGACGAGATTCACGTCGCTTTGCTCCTGCCACTCCCTCAGTTCGTGCTTGTAGACCAGGTCGCTTTCCGTCCGGGCGCCGTAGACGATGGTGATGTCGCCAAATTTCTCCCGCTGGTCGAGACAGTTCCAGATGAGCGTCCGAAGCGGCGGCAGGGCGATGCCGCCTGCCACGAATACCAGGTTCCGGCCGTAGTACTCCTCGATGGGGAAGGAGTTGCCGTAGGGGCCTCTGACCCCGACGGTCTCGCCGACTTCCAGCCTTCTCAACGCCTCGGTGACCCGGCCGACGTTCCGAAAGCAGCATTCGATGTGCCCTTTCCTCGTGGGGGCCGAGGCGATGCAGAAGGTGGCTTCCCCATGGCCAAAGGCGGAGTATTCGGCGAACTGCCCGGAGCGAAAGCTGAAGCTCTCCCGCACTTGGTCATCCTGGAACTCCAGCCGCAGGGTCCGGACGTCCGGGGTTTCGTCGACGATGGCGGCGATGGTGGCGAGGTACGGTTTGTAGATGTTTTTGCTGTGATCACACATGGATTAAACCTTTACTTAATTCAACGCGAATGGACGCGGAAACAACCAGGAGAGACACGGACCAAGTCGTTCACATAGCGGTTTAAATCCGCGTCAATCGATTCCTGAATCCGCGTCATTGCGCGTTGAATTATTTCGTTGTTATCTCTTCCAATATGCCTGCGATGTCAATGCCGACCGGGCAGGCGCGGATGCAGCGGCCGCAGCCGGTGCACAGCGTCTGACCGAATTTGTCGTGGTAGTATTTGAATTTGTGCATGATCCGGTTGCGGTAACGCTTTTGCTGGACGTCACGGGGGTTGTGGCCGGAGGCGTGGTTGGTGAATTTCCCGAACCCGCAGGCATCCCAGTGTTTGCGCCGCTCCCCTTTTTGTTCCGTCCCTTCGTCGCTGATGTCGAAGCAGTGGCAGGCGGGGCATACGTACGCGCAGACCCCGCAGCCAACGCACCGTTCGGCGATGGTGGCCCAGAGCGGGTGCTCGAAGTTGTTGTCCAGCCACGCCTTGATCTTGGTCAGGTCGAGTTTGCCCAGCTGCGGTTCGGCCAGGGGGAGCGGTTTGCCCCCTTCTGCTTCCGTGAACAGCTCCCCATGGCGGGCCATGAGCCGGGTCCCCTTGTCGGTGATGGCCTGGCAGCGGTACCCTCCCCCTGCCAGCGGCAGGAGGAAGAGATCGCTCCCTTTGCCGTCGACCGGGGAGAGGCCGACGGCAGTGCAAAAGCAGGCGTCGTCAGCCGTGGTGCAGGCGATGCCGATGATGGTGGTTTTGTTCCGCCGTTCCAGGAAAAATTCGTCGTGATAGTCCCAGGAGAAGACGGCGTCCAGGACCGGAACGGCAGCGGCGTCGCAGGGACGGGCGCCGATGAGGACGGTCTCGGGGAGCTGCGTCAGGTCCACGTCGGTGACGGTTGTTGTCCCCTCCTGTTTGGCATAGGAGAGGATCTTCTCGCAGAGGGGAAAAAAGGTCTCTTTGGCGGAGCGGCGGGGAAGTTCCCCCGGGGCCAGCTCTTTGCCGCTTGTGAGCGGCTCGTAGAGGGTCATGGTGCCGGCTTGTTTCGGGCCGACGACCCGTTTCCCTTCTCTGACGAGGGTGTCGATGAGGCTGGCCAACTGCTGTTCGGTGATCGTTTTTGCCATATCGTTCCCTATAAGGGCGCGGTTGCCACGCCCTGGGCGGGGAAACCCCGCCCCTACGTGATCATTTGATGAAACTCTGGTCGTCGTCTTCCTTGTAAGAGGTAAGCGGTCCCTTTTCCTGCGGGGCCAGCCCGGCCTCGTAGGCGTACAGCTCTTTCAGCTCCTTGGCCATTTTCCGGTTGAGGAGGTTCAAGGGGATGTCCATGGGGCAGACCCGTTCGCATTCGGCACAGGCCGAGCATCTCCCGGCCAGGTGCATGGCCCGCACGATGTGCCAGGCACTGTTGCCGGCCGGCCGCGGGGTCGCTTCCACGGCCTGGGGGCGGTTGCGGTCGCACAGGCACTGCTCGCAGAAGCAGAAGGGGCAGACCTGCCGGCAGGCGAGGCACCTGATGCAGCGGGCAAAGTGGGCCTGCCAGTAGTCCCACCGCTCTTTGGGGGTCATGGCTTCGAGCTTTGCCAGTTCCGCGCTCTCCAGGTGGGGGAGTTCCTTGAGCTTGGGCAGGATGCCGGCAACGGCGTCGGTCCCGCGCGGTTCGTGGACTGTGCATTCCCGGCATTTCCGGGCTATGGTCGCCTCTGAGAGGGGCAGGCCCCGGTCGGCAGCGGCACTGTAGACGCCGGCGCAGGCGATGCCGATCAGGTGCACGTCGTCGCGCTTCAGCTGGTTTTCCCCCAGGAGCCCGGCCACGGCCCGCAGATCGCACCCTTTGGCAACGAGGGCGAGCGTACCCTTCCCTTTGACCTCTTGCTTGGCCCTGGTGAGGTAGAGGGCCAGGTTGTTGACGCAGGCCGGGGTAAAGATCAGTTGGTCCACCTGGTCGATGGCGGTGACGATTGCCGGCAGGGCAGTGTTGTTTCGCCGGCCGGCCCGGTAGCCGACCACGGCAGCCACCGAGCCTTCGCCCAGGAGGCGGATCGCCTCGCTGCGGATCGCTGCGGTGACGGCCTGGTAGTAGACGTCGTCCACCAAGGGGGTTACATCGAGTCTGGTTGTTGTGTTGTCCATAAAAAACCTTTTCAACCGCTGATGCACGCAGATAAACACCGATAAAAACAAACCTAAAGGTTTTATTTGCGTGCATCTGCGTTCATCTGCGGTTGCTTAAGATGTTTGTTGGCTTCAGATGCTCTCGTACGCCTCGTTGAGTTCCGGGGTGTTCAGTTTCCCGGACCAGCACTCCGCCTGTTCCAGTTCCCTGAATTCGGTGAGCGGTCCCATGCCCCTGACCCGCTCGGTGAGGCCGGTGACCATTTCCACCCATTTTCCCCCTTCGGCGGCCGAGACCCAGGAGAACTGCAGCCTCTCCAGGTCCACGCCGACGAATTCCAGCAGTTTCCGGAAGGCGGCGAACCGCCGCCTCGCGTGGTAGTTGCCGGCCATGTAGTGGCAGTCGCCCGGATGGCAGCCGGAGACGAGGACCCCGTCGGCACCTTTCTGGAACGCCCGCAGGATGAAGACCGGGTCGATCCGCCCGGTGCACGGGAATTTGAGCACCCGGACGTTGGGGGGATACTGCAGACGGCTGGTGCCGGCCAGATCCGCCCCGGCGTAGGTGCACCAGGTACAGACAAAGGCGGCTATCTTCGGTTCGAATGCGTGTTTCATAGGAATCCTGTTCGATGTTCGACGTTCGACGTTTTGTTTTTCAACCTCGAACATCGAACTGTTTTTATAACGCTTCTATCATCGCCATGATCTGCTCGTCCGTATAACCATCGAGCTCCACCGATTTCGACGGGCAGGTGGCCTGGCAGGTGCCGCAGCCGCCGCAGACGCCGGGGTTGACATAGGCGACGACTTTGATGAGGTTGCCGCTTCGGTCCCGGATCTCTTTCTCTTCCACGGCGCCGTACGGGCAGACCTTTTTGCAGGCGAGGCAGCCGGCGCAGTACCGATCAACGACCTTGGCGACGATCGGTTCCCGCTCCAGTTCGTCTTTCGCAAAGAGGGTCATGACTTTGGCCGCGGCCGCAGAGGCCTGGCTGACGCTGTCCGGGATGTCTTTCGGTCCCTGGCAGGCCCCGGCGAGATAAACCCCGGCCGTGGCGCACTCCACCGGTCTTAGCTTCGCGTGGGCCTCGGAGTAGAAGTTGTAGCTGTCGTAGGAGATGCCGAGCTTCTGGGCCAGGCTGTCGGCCCCTTGCCGTGCCTGGACGGCGGTGGCCAGGACGACCAGGTCGGCTTCGATCTCGACCTGGACCCCAACGGAGATGTCGCTCCCCATGACGACGATTTTGTCGTCTTTCTGGTAGAGGCGACTGACCATGCCGCGGATGTAGACCGCTTCTTCTTCCTCGACCGCCCGGCGCCAGAATTCGTCGTACCCTTTGCCCGGGGTCCGCGCGTCCATGAAGAAGACGTAGGCCTGGCCGTCGTGGACCTTGTGCTTGTAGAGCATGGTGTGTTTGGCGGTGTACATGCAACAGATCTTGGAGCAGTAGGAGATCCCTTTTTCCCGGGCTCTGGAGCCGACGCACTGGACAAAGACGATTTGCTTTGGTTCTTTGCCGTCGGAGGGACGCTGGATCTTGCCGCCGGTGGGGCCGGAGGCACTTGCCAGCCGCTCGAAGGTCATGCCGTCGATGACGTCCGGGAGGTTGCCGTGGCCGAATTCGCCGTACCCTTTGATGGGGGAGCCTTTGGGCTTTTCGCTGATGCTGTACAGTTCGAACCCGGTGGCGACGACGATGGCGCCGACCGGTTCAAGGATCAGCTCGTCTTCCCGGGTGTAGTCGACCGCGCCCGGGCCGCAGACTTTCTGGCAGACCCCGCATTTGCCGGTTTTGAACCAGGTGCAGTTCTCCCGGTCGATGACCGGGGTGTTCGGGACGGCCTGGGGGAACGGGACGTAGATGGCCGGCCTTGTCCCCAGGTCGCGGTCGAAGCTGTTTTTGATTTTCTTCTGCGGGCATTTGGCCATGCAGACCCCGCAGCCGGTACATTTGCCCATGTCGACGCTTCTGGCCTTTTTCCGGATGGTGATCCGGAAGTTGCCGATGTAGCCGTCGACCTGTTCGATCTCCGAGTAGGTGTGGAGGGTGATGTTCGGGTGGTTGGCGACGTCGACCATTTTCGGGGTCATGATGCACTGGGAGCAGTCCAATGTCGGGAAGGTTTCGGAGAGCTGGGCCATGTGCCCGCCGATGGAGGGCTCCCGTTCGACGAGGACGACCCGGTGCCCGCTGTCGGCGATGTCCAGGGCTGCCTGGATGCCGGCGATGCCGCCGCCGATGACCAGCGCCCGCTTGGTTACCGGGACCGTGATCGGGACCAGTTTCTTGTCCCGTTTTACCCGCTCGACGAGCATCCGGACGATGTCGCCGGCCTTTTTCGTGGCTTCGGCCTTGTCCTCGTGGACCCAGGAGCAGTGCTCGCGGATGTTGGCCATTTCCACCAGGAACGGGTTGACGCCGGCCGCCTGGGCGGCCTTGCGGAAGGTTTTTTCGTGCATCCGCGGGGAGCAGGCGGCGACGACGATCCCTTCCAGGTTATGGTCGGCGACGGCCTTTTTCAGCAGGTTCTGCCCCGGGTCGGAGCACATGTATTTGTAGTCGGTAGCCAGGGCGACGCCGGACAGCTTCCCGGCCTCGGCCGCTACCTTCTCCACATCCACGGTGCGGGAGATGTTCTCTCCGCAGTGACAGACAAAAACGCCAATTCTGGACATGTATGCGTTCCTTGTAGGGGCGGGGTTTCCCCGCCCATTTTCCACATTGTTCCAACCAGGGCGGAGAAACCCCGCCCCTACAGCAGGTGCTTTGCCTTCAACAGCGGCACCGGGTTCGTGATCATGCTGTCAAAGCCGAGTTTCCCCGGCGCTACGCCGGCCGCCAACGCCAGGAGCTGGGTCATGTAGAAGACCGGCATACCGTACCGCTCGCCGCTGGCTGCTTCGATCTCCTGCTGCCGGATGTCCAGGTTGCCGTGGCACAAGGGACAGGCGACCATGAGGCAGTCGGCACCGGCCCGTTTGGCCGAGGCGAGGATCTCGCCGGAGAGTTTCAGGACCACGCCGGGACGCGACAGGGTGAAGTTGGCCCCGCAGCATTCCAGCCGGTGGCTCCAGCTGACGGTCTCGGCACCGGCCGCTGCGATGACCCGCTCCATGATGGTGGGGGCTTCGGTGCAGTCCAGTTGCGGGACTTCCGGCGGCCGGGTCAGGAGGCAGCCGTAGTAGCAGGCGATCTTAAGGCCGCTTAGCGGTTTCTGGACGGCGGCGGCCAGCTGTTCCAGACCGAGGTCGCCCGCCAGGATCTCCAGCAGGTGTTTGACCGGCTTCCCGATGGCCAGCGGGGCGTCCAGGGCATATGCCACCTGCCGCCGTTTCTCCTCGTTCCCCGCCAGGGTGTGCTGGGTGGTCTTCAGCCGCGAGAAGCAGGCCGCGCAGGCCACCGCCAGGTCACCCTCTACGCCGGTGGCCAGCTCCAGGTTCTTGGCGCACAGGGAGAGCGATAGCAGTTCGTCAACGTTGTGCGCCGGCGTGGCCCCGCAGCAGAGCCAGTCCGGTACTTCGACAAGCCCGATCCTGAGCGCCTTGAACAGCCCCCGCGTCGATTCGTCGTATTCTTTCGCCGAGGCGTGCAGGGAGCAGCCGGGATAGTAGGAGTAACTCAGTTTATGTTTCATCGTTATTGTCTTTCCGCCTTTACCAGTCACGAGTCACGAGTCACCGCCTTTAAGACGCAGCTCTTCGATCCGGCTGAAGATCTTTTCGATCTCAGGGAGGTTCCGGTTCTTTTGGTGGAACATCTTCAGCTTCCCCTTGGTGAGCAGTTTCGGACCCAGCATGAAGTCCTTCAGGAACTGGCCGCTCTTCATGTTGAACACCGCGGCCAGCCGCATTTCGTACTGCCGGCCGTAGCTCCGGATGTTCTCGATGAACAGCCGGTTCGCCAGCTGCACGTAGCTCTCCTTGGACGGGCCGTCGGCATCCCAGGAGAGCTTGCGCAGGGCATCCATGATCGCCGCCAGGTCAACCTTGTTCGGGCAGCGGGTCGTGCAGGTCTCGCACGAAGCGCAGTACCAGATGCTCCGTCCCGCCAGTACCCGTTCAAACTGCCCCAGCTGCAACAGCCGCACGATCCGGTTCGGCGGGTGCTCCATGAACGACCGCATCGGGCACCCCGCCGAGCACTTCCCGCACTGGAAACACCGCCGCACAGAACTCCCCGACAGCTTCTCAACTTTCTTCACAAAATCGAGATTCATCGTCGTCTGAGACAAGGTCATCTTGGTGTGCTTCATTGAAACTCCATTTCCTGCTCCGTTGCCGGGAGAAAGGCTTGAGCAGGCACGTGAAACAATCTGAAGGGGGGTATTGGAGGATGATCGAGGCTTCTGTTTATTGTTGCTAAAACATTAAAGACAACTACTTGTGTATAATGGGGGTTGCCGCGTCAACCATTTTACTAAAAGTAAAAAATCGATACCATACGCAAAACCCTTTTGTCAACAACTATAACGATTGGTTTACGCCGAAATAGAACAGCACAAAACAGTGCAACATACTGCTATGACAAGCAATATTTACATATAACCTATCAGCGATGTTATCCGATCCCATCAAAATAGAACACACAATGCAGAAAAAGTGTCTCCTAAGAAACTTTGATGAATTTACAAATCCTCTGAGATCCCCTTCTCCGGACAGAAGGTCGCTTTGACAGCCACGGAAAAACAGGATACAAGAGAGGCGCTGTTGATCATGCCAAACAGTGTACGGAGGGGTTATCAGCGATCTGGTCAGACTATATAGCTACATGCGCGATGACCGGCGCAGCTATCTGACAGGCGCTGTCTGCCTGCTCGGCACCAACGCCTGCGCCCTGCTGATTCCCTGGCTGCTCAAACTGGCCGTGGAAAGCCTGCAAAAGCCGACCACTCCCCACCACTCTCCGGCCTGGTACGGTGGCCTGATCATCGCTGCCGCTGTCCTGCACGGCACGATCCGCATCTTCTCCCGCACCGCGCTCCTCCATGCGGCCCGCCGGATCGAATACCGCATCAGGGACGACCTCTACGCCAGGCTGCTCGCCCTTGATCTCCCCTTTTTCACCAAGGAGCGGACCGGCGATCTCATGTCCAGATTTGCCAACGACCTGACCAACGTCAGAATGCTACTCGGCTTCGGCGTGCTGAACATCATCAACACCGTGGTCATCTATCTGGCCGCGCTTGCCCTGATGATCCGGATCAGTCCGCTGCTCACCCTCTGTGCCATACTCCCCTTCCCTGCCATGATCCTGGTGGTGAAGCGGCTCAGCGCGTCCATGTTCCGCCGCTCCAAGCGGGCACAGGAAGAGCTGGCCAGACTCACCAGCGTCGTGGAGGAAAACGTCTCCGCCGCCGCCGTGATCAAGGCCTACTGTCGGGAAGAGGCAGCTATCGACACGTTCGCCGAGGCGAGCGGCCGCTACATGGCCAGCAATATGCGCATCGCCCAGCTGCGCGGACTGATGATACCGGTCATGGCTGCCACCGGCGCCCTGGGAACCCTGATTGTCCTGCTGTATGGCGGGCAACAGGTGACACAACGGCTCATAACCCTGGGGGACTTCGTCGCCTTCAATGGCTACCTGACCATGCTCATCTGGCCAACCATCGTCTTTGGCTGGATTCTGAACCTGATGCAGCGCGGCGCCGCCTCCATGTCCCGCCTGACCGAGGTACTTGCGGCCGAGGCAACGGTGACGGAAGCGGAGAACCCGACAACAGCGGCAGACATCCGCGGCGAGATCCAGCTAGCCCGGCTGTCGTTCTCCTACAGCGTCGAACCGCTATTGTCCGACCTCACCCTGACGATCCCGGCAGGATCGCGCCTCGGCATTGTCGGCCCCATCGGGGCCGGCAAATCAACACTGGTACGGTTGCTGGCCCGCCTCTACCCGGTGGCCGACGGCATGATCATGATCGACGGCATCGACATCAACCGCCTAGCGCTCAGCCAACTGCGCGATCTGGTCGGTTTTGTACCCCAGGAGTCGTTCCTCTTTTCCCGCAGCCTAAGCGCGAATATCGCCTTTGGCCGGGACGACGCCGACGACGCGGCGGTCGAGGCAGCGGCCCGCCTGGCCAGCCTTGACGGTGATGTTGCCCGTTTTCCGGATGGCTACGCCACACTGGTGGGGGAGCGTGGGATCACCCTTTCCGGCGGCCAGAAACAGCGCGCCGCCATCGCCCGGGCACTGCTCAAGGACCCGGCAGTCCTGATCCTGGACGATCCCTTGTCGGCAGTGGATGCCCGCACCGAAGAAGAGATCCTTCGCAACCTGGCCGGCTACTACGGCCAGAGGACCGTCATCATCGTCTCCCATCGCCTCTCGGCCCTGAGGGAGTGCGACCGGATCATCGTGCTGGAGGAGGGGAAGATCGTTGAGCAGGGGAATCACGAGCGACTACTGGCCCTGGACGGCCGCTATGCGGCGATCCACCGGGAGCAGCAGCTGCGGCAGGAAATAGAGGGCTACTAAGTGCACTTTGGAGGTATCTACGAAGACGAAATAGTCGGCAAGGCCTACGACCGGGCGCTCATGTTCCGGTTCGCCCGCTACCTGCGTCCCTACCGCTGGCAGGTTATCGGGACCCTCTGTCTCCTCCCGCTGACAACCGCCGCCAAACTGGCGCAGCCGTGGCTGATCAAGCTCGCCATCGACAACCATATCGTCACCGGCAACCTGGCCGGCCTGCCGGCAATGGCGGCCTGGTTCCTGCTGCTGATCCTGGCCGACTCGCTCGTCTCGTTTCTGCAGGTCTGGCTCCTCCAGTATCTGGGGCAGCGGGTGATGCAGGACATCCGCCTGGAACTGTTCACCCATGTCCAGCGCCTCTCCACCTCCTTCTTCGACCGGACTCCCACCGGCAGCCTGGTGACCCGCCTTACCAGCGACGTGGAGGTGCTGGGGGAGATGTTTGCCGCCGGCATCATTACCGTGGTTGGGGATGTCATGCTGCTGGCCGGGATTGTCGGGGTGATGGTCTGGATGAACCTGCGCCTCTCCCTGGTCACCTTCACGGTCCTGCCGTTTCTCATCTGGGTTGCATTCACCTTCCGCCGCCGGATGCGTACCGCCTTTCGCCAGGTCCGGGCACGGCTGTCAAACCTCAACACCTTCCTGGCCGAGAGCATCGGCGGCATGGCCGTGGTGCAGCTCTTCAACCGGCAGGCAGCCGAACAGACCGAGTTCCGCCGGCTCAATGCCGAATACCGGGACGCCAACCTGCCGGTCATCACCTGGGACGCCGCACTCTATGCGGCTGTGGAAGCCCTCTCCTCCATTGCGGTCGGCCTCCTGGTCTGGTACGGCGGGGGGGAAATAGTCAGGGGAGCCCTCACCTTCGGCGCCCTGGTGGCCTTCATCCAGTACATTGAAAAGTTTTTTGCCCCGATCCGGGACCTGTCGGCCAAATATTCGGTCATGCAGGGGGCCATGGCAGCCCTGGAGCGGCTCTTCAACCTGCTGGACACCAGCGAGCTGCTTCCGGAGGCTCCGCCGGAGACGATGACGATCCCGGCGCGACCGGCATCGGTCATCGAATTCAACGGGGTCTGGTTTGCCTACAAGGAAGAAGAGTATGTCCTGAAGGGGGTCGATCTCACCCTGCGGAGAGGCGAAACCGTGGCCCTGGTGGGGGAGACCGGCGGCGGCAAGACCACGGTGACCCGGCTACTGTCACGCCTCTACGACGTGAGCAGGGGAAGCATAAGCCTGGACGGCGTTGACCTGCGCCGGATACCTCTTTGGGAGTTGCGCCGGCGGATCGGCGTGGTGCTCCAGGAGCCCTACCTCTTTACCGGCACCATTGCCGACAACATCTGCCTGGGCGACGACACGGTCCGGCCGAGGGTCCGCGAGGCAGCCGCCCTGGTCGGTGCCGACCGGTTCATTGACCGACTCGGAAGCGGCTACGGTGAAGCAGTCCGGGAGCGGGGAAACAACTTCTCGGCCGGGGAACGGCAGTTGATCTCCTTTGCCCGGGCCGTGGCCTTCGACCCGGAGATCCTGGTCCTGGACGAGGCGACCGCCAGCGTGGACACGACCAGCGAACGGCTGATCCAGGAAGGGCTGAAAGGGCTGATGGCCGGCCGGACTACGCTGGTGGTGGCGCATCGGCTCTCGACCATCCGCGACGCCGACCGGATCGCGGTCATCCACCGGGGGGAAAAGGTGGAAGAAGGGCGCCATGAGGAGTTGATCGCCCGGCAGGGGCTTTACTACCGTCTTTACCAGTTGCAGTTCAAGGATAATTGAGGCATTCTGTCACACATCTTCAAGCCGGTAGGGAGACATGGACAGTATCGGCACCTATTCCCCATCACAGCTGTACGATGCCTGCAGGGTCCTGTTCCCGGAAGCACCCATCCAGCAGGTGTTTCTCGAACAGTTGCATCAGCAGAACCTGAAAAGCGCCTTTCGTGCACTCGCCAAAGAATACCATCCGGATTCGCGCATCGGCGCGTACGACAGCACCCGCCACACCGACACCTTCCGCAGGGTGACCGCCGCCTACGAAATGCTCTCCGGCTTCATCCGGAAACGCGACAAGGTTTACGCCCTGCCGTTCCCGTTACAGGCTGGCCCCCACGTGGTGACCTCGCACCATCGGCAACACGGGCCGGCCGGCGGCAGGGAATTCCGGGCACGTACCCACTTCAACAAGGCAGCGCGCAACCCGAACGAACATTACTACAGCGGCCCCCTGCCGACCATTCCCCTGCAAATCGGGCTGTACCTCTACTACCGTTCGGCGGTGTCCTACCAGGCAGTGGTCTGGGCGATCATGTGGCAGCGCGACATGCGACCGCCATTCGGAGAACTGGCCTCTGCCTGGGGCTGGCTCGATCCCTACTACATATCCGTCATCCGCTCAGCCACCGATATCCCCGGCACATTCGGCGAAAGGGCGATCAAGCTGGGGCTCCTGACCGACAAGCAGGTAAAGTTCATCCTGACCCACCAGAAGACCATGCAGGCCCCTCTGGGAAGATATTTTGTAACTCATGGATTGCTCAGTAGATATGAGTTGGAGAAGTATCTTCGGGAGCACTCGTTGCACAACAGGGAGGTGACACGGGGCGGAAAATAGCAAGCCCTGCCGAACAGTCATCGTCAGAACGGATACCCGAGGCCGACGAAGACCGACGGACCATCCTTGCCAAACCCCACATCCACCCGCCCCAGGATGTTGGGCCGCACCACCGCCCGAACCCCAAGGCCGGGGTTGAACTCGAAGCTGCTCGTTTTCGCTTGATCCAGAGACTTCATGACCGCTCCCAGATCGATGAAGGGGGCTACTTCCCAGTCGGCGTTGACTCCGAAGATCTCCCAACGAAAGACCCTGATCCGCTCCTCCAGGTTGAGCAACAGGTAGCTGCTGTCGATGAACCGGTTGCGGCCATAGCCCCGCAACGTGTTTTCCCCCCCCAGGATGCTCCGCTCCAGGAACGGTACACCGCCGCCCAAGGTCTGGTTATAGGCCAGGCGGAAGGCACTGATGTACCGCCGCTCTTTGTCGGCCGGCACAAACCCCTTTATCTCCACGTCGTAATGGCGGTAATCGGCGCTACTGCCGAGATCGCGGCTGCTGCTCTCCACCCCCAGCCGCATGTAGCCGCCATAGGTGGGAAGGGTGGGAGAATCCAGGGTGCTGTAAATGAGGGAAAGCTTCTGGGCATGGGCGGAAAACCCGTCGACACCGGGAACGCTTCTGGGGAAGACGTTGCGGATGAACGGCACGGATGTTATGGCACCCCGGCCTATGTCGACCTTCTTGTACCGCTCGCCGAAGACCAACTGAAAGTGACTGCCGATCTGGTAGCCGGCGGACAGATTGAAACCGGTCTCCTCATCGGCGTAGTTGGTTTCCCTCGTCCTGCGGGTTCTCGACTGGAAGCCGAAGAAGCGGGACGAGCCGTCGCTGAAGGAGAAGACAAAGGCATTCAGTTCCAGTTTGCGGTCCAGAAAGGTATTGTCCCTGATCCGGAATTCGTAATCCTCATTCACCCTGGTGGATCGGGAGAGGTTGAACTCCATACTCCGGTCAGGAGCGGGATAGAGGGAGCCGTACAGGGTGAAGGTGGTACCGAAGTTCGGGTTCTGGTTCACCTGCGGGGCGAGCAGGGTGGTGATCTCATCCCGCTTGTTGTGGACCAGAAAGGCCGCCAGTGCCCCGGCGGTGATCCCCTCGTTGGGGCTGGAGGCGATAACCGGCAGGGGGATGGTGATGACCTTGGCTTCCGCGCCGCTATCCTCAGTGGTGAGCGGGTAGGGAAGGTACTCCCGCTTTACCATGGTGGTGCAGCCGCAGAGGGCCAGGACAAGGCTGAACAGGATCAGGTATCGATTCATGAGTTCTACGTTCTACGTTCTACGTTCTACGTTGTCAACATCGAACGTCGAACATCGAACCGTTTTCAACCCCAGAGCAGCATGCCGGCTTCGTAGATCGGCCCCAGATCATCGTGCCGGGGGAGCACCCGCACCATAAAACCCTGCCTGCCGCAGAGACGGCACTCGATACTGCCGCTGAACCGGTGGACCCCCGGGCTTACCTCTTCGATCTGGGCCAGGGGGGCGGTTTCCCCGCCGACGATGACGCCGCGGGAGTCGAGCACCCCATAGTAGACATCAACGGCCAGGTCGTGTGCTGGAATATCGCCGGTGACAACGACGGCACTGACCGGGATTAACGCGCCGACCCCGACATCATCCAACTTACTGGCCTGCACTTCCTGGATGCGGACCTGGTGCCAGTGGCGATGGAGCCGTTCCTTCCAGGCCGCCAGGTCACGGGCCAGGGCCATATCGTCCCTGGTCAGCAGCTGCCATTGACTGAACGATGGGGAGTAGAAGAGGTTCGAGTATTCCTGCACCATCCGGTCGGTACTGAAGACCGGGCAGAGCGACTGCAACGATGACTTCATGGCACCGATCCATCCCCGGGGAATGCCGTCCGTGCCCCGGTCGTAGAAGAGCGGAATCACCTCTTTTTCCAAGAGGTCGTAAATGGCCCGGCTCTCCACCTCGTTCTGGTATTCGATGTCGTCGTAGACCTCGCCGTTGCCGATGGCCCAGCCGTTGTTCCCCTTGTACCCCTCACACCACCAGCCGTCCAGAACGCTCAGGTTGAGACCGCCGTTGAAGGCCACCTTCATGCCGCTGGTCCCACTGGCTTCCATGGGACGGCGCGGCGTATTGAGCCAGACATCCACCCCCTGTACCAAATGGCGGGCCACGGAGATGTCGTAGTCCTCCAGGAAGACAATCCGGTGACGGAACTGCTCCAGGTGCGAGAACTGGACGATCTCCCGGATCAGTTCCTTCCCCTGGTGGTCGGCCGGGTGGGCCTTGCCGGCAAAAATGATCTGGACCGGCCGCTCCGTGTTATTGAGGATGCGGGAGAGCCGTTCAACGTCCCGGAGGAGCAGCGTGCCCCGTTTGTAGGTGGCGAAGCGACGGGCAAAGCCGATGGTCAGGGTGTCGGGGTCGAGCACCTCGTCGGCGGTGGCGATCTCCTTGGCACTCGCTCCCAGCTTGCAGAGTTGCTCCTTGAGACGCTTGCGGGCGTAATCCACCAGATGTTCCCGGCCATGACGGTGGATACGCCACAGCTCAGTGTCGGGGATGCGGGAGATGCGCCGCCAGAGGGCCGAGTCGGTGGCGTCGTCCATCCAGCGCGTCCCCAGGTAGCGGATCAGAAGCCCGGCCATTTCATGGGAAATCCAGCTCTTGGCATGTATCCCGTTGGTAATGGAGGTGAGCGGGATCTGCTCATGCGGCAGCTCGGGCCAGAGGTCACGCCACATCTTGCGGGAAATCTCGCCATGGAGCTGGCTGACGCCGTTGGCGTGGCCGGCCAGCTTGAGGGCCAGCACCGCCATGCAAAACGGTTCGTGGTGGGCGCGGGGGTTATGCCGGCCCAGCCCCAGGAACTCTTCACGGGAAAGCCCCAGCGCCCGGTAATACCGTCCGAGATACTTTTCGATCAGGTCGGTGGGAAAATGATCGATGCCCGCCTCTACCGGCGTATGGGTGGTGAAGATGTTGCCGGCCCGCACCACCTCCCGTGCTTCGCCAAAGGAGATCCGGCGCTCTTCCATCAGCAGGCGGATCCGTTCCAGGGCCAGGAAGGCGGCGTGCCCCTCGTTCATGTGGCACACGTTCGGCTTGATCCCCAGGTGGCGCAGTGCGCGAATGCCGCCGATGCCGAGGAGGATTTCCTGACGTATCCGCATGTCCTGATCGCCGCCATAGAGACGGGTGGTGATCTCCCGGTCTTCGGGGGCGTTTTCTTCGAGATTGGTATCCAGGAGATACAGGGGTACCCTGCCCACCTGCACCCGCCAGATCTGCCCGATTACCCGGCGTCCCACCAGGTCCACCTCGAAGCGAAGGGGTGCACCCTCTTCGTCACGCTCCAGATGGAAGGGAAGGTTATAGAAATCGTTTTCGGGATAGATTTCCTGCTGCCACCCCTCGATGTTCAGGTACTGGCGGAAGTACCCTTCCCGATAGAGGAGCCCGATCCCCACCAGCGGGATACCCAGGTCGCTGGCGGACTTCAGGTGGTCGCCGGACAGGACGCCCAGACCGCCCGAGTAGACGGGAAGAGATTCGTGAATGCCGAATTCCATGGAGAAATATGCAATCCGCATCTCGCCGTCGTTGCCGGTCTTCTCGTACCAGGTCCGGCTGGCGAAATATTCCTGGATCTTTTCGTCCACCATGGCCAAGTGGGACATGAACCCTTCGTCAGTGATGAGCAGGTCCAGGGTTGCCTGCTGTAGCTGGCCGAGCATGGCCACCGGATTATGACGGGTCTCTTTCCAGAGTTCGCCGTCGATTCGCTGGAACAGCTTGATCGCCTCCGGCTCCCAGGTCCAGGAAAGATTGTAGGCGATGCGTTGCAATGCCTCAAGTTCCTTCGGGAGAGAGGGAACGACCGTGAAGCGGTGCACTATTTTGCTGAAATCCATGTGGGCTCCTGTCGGGGTTCAAGGTTCAAGGTTAACTGTGCTCTGGGGGTAGAACATTCGCCCCGAGTCCCGGGCGGGTTTACGGCTTCTCGATGCCGAATTTTTCCAATCGATACTGCAGGGTCTTGTAGCTCATCCGCAGCAGTGGCGCCGCCTTGGCAATGACCCATTCGGCCCGCTCCATCGCCTTGATGATCAGTTCCTTCTCCAACTCCTCGAAGGAGATCCCGGATGGCGGGAAATCGAAGGGTAGCACGTCGTGCCGCTCGAACTCGTGGTGCATCTCCGCCGGCAGATCCTCGGGCTGGATCAGGGACCCTTCGGCCATCAGGACCCCGCGCTCGATGACCGATTCCAGCTGACGAACGTTGCCGGGCCAGCTGTAGTTGAGGAGAATCTTGAGGGCCGCCTTGGAGATCCCCTGAACCGGCATGCCGGTGGCAACTGCGTACTTGCGGACAAAGTGATCGGCCAGGGTGGCGAGGTCGCTCCCCCGTTCCCGCAGGGGGGGAAGATTGAGACGGATGACGTTGAGCCGGTAGAACAGGTCTTCCCGGAACGTCCCCTTGCGGATTTCCGTTTCCAGGTCCTTGTTGGTGGCGGCAACGATCCTGACGTCCACCGGGATGTTGATCTTGCCGCCGACCCGGCGGATCTCCTTTTCCTGGATGGCCCTGAGCAGCTTGGCCTGAAGGGCCACGTTCATTTCGCCGATCTCGTCCAGGAAGACCGTCCCGCTGCTGGCAGCCTCGAAGATCCCGATCTCCCGGGTGTTGGCGCCGGTAAACGAGCCCTTTTCGTGGCCGAACAGTTCGCTTTCGATGAGGGCGTCCGGGATTGCGGCGCAGTTGATGGCGAAAAACGGCTTGTCCTTGCGTGGGCTCAGGTCGTGGATCGCCCGGGCCACCAGTTCCTTGCCGGTCCCGGATTCGCCGTTGATCAGGACGGTCGAGCCGGTGGGGGCAATCTTGGTGACTATCCGGAAGACCTCCCGAATCTTGGGATGGTCGCCGATGATGTTGGGGACCTGGGCCGTTTCTGCCAGCTTGCGGTGGAGCGCCCGGTTCTCCCGGAGCAGGGCGATGTGTTCAAAGGCCCGCTGCAGAGTAAGCAGGAGGTTGTCGCGCTCCAGCGGCTTTTCCAAGTAATCGAAGGCCCCCTTGCGCATCGCCTCGACGGCCGAATCGATGGTGCCATGGGCGGTCATGATCACCACCGACTGCTGCGGGTCGTCGGCCAGAACCGCCTCCAGAAGCTCCAGGCCGGACATACCCGGCATCTTCAGGTCGGTGAGGATCAGGTCGAACTCCTCTTCGGCCAGCTTGGCCAATCCCTCTTTGGCACTCGGGGCCTCGACGATCCGGTATCCCTCCTTCTTCAGGATGGTCTGCAGGATCTCCCGCTGCCCCTTTTCGTCGTCTACGATCAGAATACTGCCGGACATCACGTCTCCTTCTTGATACTTCTATCCGCAATCTCAGCCGGCAGGGCCACCGTGAAGGTGGTCCCGGCCCCCACGCTGCTGACGATACCGATCTCCCCGCCGTGCTCCCGGATTATCCGCTCGGTAATGGCGAGCCCCAGGCCGATACCGGCTTCCTTGCTCGTGAAATAGGGCTGGAAGATTTTGTCCAGGTCTTCCGGGGGGATGCCAACCCCCTGATCACTGAAGGTGAGCCGGATCAGCCGTTCGTCAGGGGCATAGGTGGCGCCGAGAGCGATCGTCCCCCCCTCCGGCATTGCCTGGCCCGCGTTGGTGATGAAGTTGGTGATGCAGTTGCGCATCAGTTCAGGGTCTACCCACAACGGCGGCAGGTCGTCCGGAATCTGCAACACGACCCGGATCTCCTGCTCGGCCAGCTTTCCCTCCAGGAGCACCAGGGCCTTGGTCACGATCTCCCGGTACGGGACGACCATCCGGCGGAGTTTGAGGGGACGGCCGTAGTTCATGAAGTTGAGCACCATGTAATTGGCCTTGCGAACCTCTTCCTTGATGTTGTCGGCAATGGCCGCCAGCTCACGGCTCCGCTCCGGGCAGTCAGTACGGAACTCCTCCTTCAGATGATCGATGGCCAGGCTGATGTAGTTGAGGGGATTTCTGATCTCGTGGGCGATCCCCGACGCCAGCTGCCCCACCTTGGAGAGGTGTTCGGCCTCGTTCAGCCGTTGCTCCAGGGTTTGCCGCTCCCTGAGCTGCTCCACCATCTCGTTGCAACTGCGGGCCAGTTCGCCGATCTCATCGGTTCCCTGCACCGGAAAGGTGACGGTCAGGTCGCCGGCCGCCACCTTCTTGACCCCGTCCACCAGCCGGTTGATCGGGCTGGTGTAGCGTCTGGCCAGGAACAGGCTCAGGGTGATCCCCAGGAGGAACACCATGATGGTGCCTACCAGGCGGCGCAGGAAGTTCGCGTGCTGGATGTCGCGGATGTTGTCCAGGAGCAGGTTGATCTGGATGAACCCCAGCTGCTCGTCGCCGACAATGACCGGCACGGTCAGGTTGTACGGTTTGAGGGAACTGCCGGCCGCCGGCCGGTGCCCCTGAGTGGCCTTGAGCCCCCGCTCCATCTTGTGCACGTCGCGCTTTTTACCGACCTTGGCCGGGTCGGAGGAATCGATGATCTCCCCTTCGGTGTTGATGATGTTGATCTCGTTGATCCCTTTGGCCCTCGCCTGCTTCATGTATTCGGTCAGGCGGGAGGTCTGGGAGTCGTCCGCGGAGGTCAGGTCCTCCACGCTCATCTGGATCGCCTTGGAGACCTCGGTGGAGCTTTCCTGGATCTCCTGGACCAGGTCGTTCTGGCTGAGCTGGTTCAGGGTGAAGAGGATGAAAACGGCGATGATCAGCAGCGTGAGCATGATGATCACCAGTTTGGCGGTCAGTTTCATTGGATCAGTCCTTGGGGCTGCGCCGCAGACAATGGCGCATGGCGGCGAAAGTATACACCACCCCCGGCGGGCAGACAAGCGGGATACGCGGCGAAAACTTCATATATACAGCTCATTTTATGCTAGTATTTCTCCCATCGGAAAGGGACGCCATGCACGAGATGTCCATCACCCAGAGTATCGTGGAGATCTGCAGTGAGCATGCTGCCGGCCGGCGGGTCCGCTCGGTCACGCTGGAGATCGGCGAGCTTTCCGGTGTGGTGCCGGATGCGGTGGCCTTCTGCTTTGAAGCCTGCACCAGGGATACCTTGCTGGAAGGGGCGCTGCTCTCCATCGAACGGATACCGGGCCGGGCGCTCTGCGCTGACTGCCGGGCCGAGGTTCCGATACATGCCTACTACGACCCGTGCCCGGCCTGCGGCAGCTACGGTCTTTCCCTGCTGGGCGGCGAAGAACTACGGGTTAAAGAACTGGAGGTTGACTAGCCATGTGTACCACCTGCGGCTGCACGTCACACGATCATGGGCACCACCATCACGGTGATGGGCACGACAAAAGGGATCATCACCATGGTGAGCCAGCTACCCAAGGCCGGGAAACAATCGCCGTCGAGACCGATATCCTGGCCGGGAACAACCGGCTGGCAGCCGGAAACCGGCACCTTTTCCGCGAAAAGGGGCTGTTCGTGCTGAACCTGGTCAGCTCGCCCGGCTCCGGCAAAACCACTCTCCTGGAACGGACCCTGACCGACCTGGCGGGCACGAGCCGGTGCGCGGTTATCGAAGGGGATCAACAGACCGACAACGACGCCCGCCGCATCGCGGCCACCGGCGTGCCGGTGAAGCAGATCAACACCGGCGCCGGCTGTCACCTGGATGCCCATATGGTGGCCCATGCGGTCGAGGAGTTACCGCTGAACGAACTGGAAATTCTGTTCATCGAGAACGTGGGGAACCTGGTTTGTCCGGCCGCCTTTGATCTGGGCGAACACCACAAGGTGGTGGTCCTTTCGGTCACCGAAGGGGAGGACAAGCCACTCAAATACCCCCAGATGTTTCATGCCGCCGACGTGATGCTGCTCAACAAGGTCGATCTGCTCCCCCACCTGGATTTCGACGTGGAGCGCTGCTGTGAGTTCGCCCGGCGGGTGAGCCCCGGCATCAGGATCTTCCAGCTCTCCAGCCGGACCGGCGCCGGCATGGACGCGTGGTACGGATGGCTCGGGGAGAGACGGGCCGAAGTAATAGAAAAGGTAACGGGAGCGGTAACGAACCGCTGATTTCGTTCTCATATTTCTCCCTTTACCCTGGGTTACAGATGATCAAGCGACTGCGCATCGAGATCGAAGGGATCGTCCAGGGGGTCGGTTTTCGCCCCTATGTGTACCGTCTTGCCACAACCCGGCAGTTGGCCGGCTGGGTGCGGAATACGCCCCAGGGGGTCCTGATCGAAGTCGAGGGACCGCAGGAATCCCTTCGGGATTTTCGTGCCGTTCTGGAACGGGAGGCCCCTCCCCTGGCGGTCATAACCGCCCAGCACTCCAGGGAGCTCCCCCCTTGCGGGGAGCGGCAGTTCGCCATCGTCGAAAGCGGCGCGGGTTTGGCGGCTGCTCAAGTTGCCCCGGATGCCGACGTCTGTTCCGACTGCCTGCGGGAGCTCTTCGACCCGACCGACCGGCGTTACCGTTACCCGTTCATCAACTGCACCAACTGCGGCCCACGCTACTCCATCATCACCGCTGTCCCGTACGACCGACCCTCCACCACCATGGCCCCGTTTGTCATGTGCACGGCATGCCAGCGGGAATATGAGGACCCAGCCGACCGCAGGTTCCACGCCCAGCCCAACGCCTGTCCGGCCTGTGGCCCGCGTCTGCGGCTATTGGACCGGCAAGGCAGGGAGATTGCCGGCGATCCGCTCTCACAAGCAGTCGGTCTCCTTCGGGAGGGGCAGATACTGGCAATAAAGGGGACCGGCGGTTACCACCTGGCCGTGGATGCCGGCAATGCCGCTGCCGTGGCCGAACTCCGCCGGCGCAAGCTGCGGGATGAAAAGCCCTTTGCGGTAATGGCAGCTGACCTTGAGCGAATCAACGGGTTTGCGGAGCCGACCGCACTGGAGAAACGGCTTCTGACCGGCCCTGAACGACCGATAGTGTTGTTGAAGAAGCGGGCTTGGTGCTCGGGGGCCGGGGCCGGGAAAGATCCCATTGCCCCGCTGGTGGCGCCGGCCAATGGTTATTACGGGGTTATGCTGCCGGCAACGCCGCTTCACCACTTGTTGCTCAAGGACACCTTTGCTGCCTTGGTTATGACCAGCGGTAACGTTTCCGACGAGCCGATTCAATACCGGGACGAAGAGGCTCTGGCGGCCCTGGGGGGGATTGTTGACGGGTTTCTGACCCATGACCGGGCCATTCATACCCGGGAGGACGATGCGGTCATCCGGGTCTTCCGCGGCGCCCCACTATTCCTGCGACGCTCGCGGGGCTATGTCCCGCGCGGGGTGCAGCTGCCGTCGGCCCAGCGCTCCGTGCTCGCCGTGGGTGGGGAGTTGAAGAGCGCCGCCTGCCTGACCCGCAATGACCGGGCCTTCCTGACCCAGCACGCGGGGGATCTGAAGAACGCGACCACCTTTGCGGCCCAGGCGGAAATCATCACCCACCTGCAACGGCTGCTGGCGATCGAGCCGGCAGTAGTGGCCCACGATCTTCATCCCGACTACCACTCCACCCTCCATGCCGCCGGCATCGCCGGCCTGCCCAAGGTGGTGGTCCAGCACCATCACGCCCACCTGGCATCTTGTATGGCCGAGCACCGACTGGAAGGTGAGGTGCTGGGGGTGATCTTCGATGGCATGGGGTACGGGCTGGATGGGACTGCCTGGGGTGGGGAGTTCCTCCTGGGGGACTATCGGACGTTCAGGCGGGTCGGACATTTCAGGCCGGTAGCGATGCCGGGCGGGGACGCTGCTGCCAGGGAGCCGTTCCGGATGGCCATTGCCTGGCTCTGGGAAGGATATGGGACACGGCTTTTCGATCTCCCCCTGGGCTGTTTCCGGCACCTGGGCGGCCAGGAACGGAAGCTGTTCCTGCAGATGCTGGAGCGGCAGGTAAATTCACCGCTCACCAGCAGCTGCGGCCGCCTTTTCGATGCTGTTGCCGCACTTCTGGGGCTGGCCAGCCATGCCAGCTACGAAGGCCAGGCAGCCATCGAACTGGAAGGAGTGGCCGAACGGGGAAACGTGCAGGAGCCCTACCCCTTTGCCATCATACCTGGCACTGCGGGACTCCAACTGGATCTGCGGCCACTGATCTCCGCCATTGTGGCTGAACTGCTGGCCGAGGTGCCGCGGCCGGACATTGCCGCAACCTTTCACCATTCCCTGGCGCTCGGCGTGGCGGCCATCTGCCGGGCGATCCGCAAGGAGCACGGCTGCGGGCGGATCGCTCTCTCGGGTGGGGTTTTCCAGAATCGTCTCCTCACCGAATGGGTGGCAACAATGCTGGAACAGGACGGATTCACGGTTTTCACCCACCGGCTGGTTCCCCCCAATGACGGGGGGCTGGCCTTGGGACAGGCGGTCATCGCCGGAAGGAGTCATCTATGTGCGTAGGTGTGCCGATGCAGGTGGTCAGCATCGACGGAAGTGACGCAGTGGCAGAAATCGACGGCGTCAGGCGCCAGGCGAGCCTCATGCTCATGGCCGACGAGGTGCAGGTGGGAGATTTCATCATCGTGCACGCCGGCTTTGCCATTGCCAGGCTGGACGAGGACGAGGCCCGGCAAACGCTGGCCATGATGCGGGAGGTTTTCTCGGAAGAGGATATGCAGTGAAAACGGTGACTGGTGACTCGTTACTCGTGACTGGTAAGCGTATAACCAATTTTCTCAAAGGTATGTCATGAACTATCAGGATGCGTTTCGGAGCAGGGAGCTGGTGCTGGGGTTGGCAGGGGAAATACGACGACTGGCGGCAGGGAGCAGCCGGACTCTCACCTTCATGGAGGTCTGCGGCACCCATACCATGGCCATCTACCAATACGGGCTCCGCAGCCTTCTCCCCCCATCGGTGCGGCTCATTTCCGGCCCAGGCTGCCCGGTCTGCGTCACCCCCAACGGCTACCTGGATCAGGCCGTGGCCTACTGCCGTCAGCCGGACACCATCGTTGCCACCTTCGGCGACATGATCAGGGTGCCCGGCTCCAGTTCCTCGCTCATGGAGGAGCGGGCACAAGGCGCAGAGGTCCGGATCGTGTATTCCCCCCTCGATGCGGTGGCCCTGGCCGCAGCGCATCCGGGGAACCGGGTGATCTTCCTGGGAGTCGGCTTCGAGACCACGGCACCGGCCATTGCCGGCAGCATCCTTGCTGCCGCCGCCAGGGGAGTTGCCAACTATTTCGTCCTGGCGTCCCACAAGACCATCCCCATTCCGATGCAACTGCTTTCCGCCGATCCCGAGCTCAGCATCGACGGATATCTCTGTCCGGCCCACGTGAGTGCCATTATCGGCGCTCATGCCTACCGCCACCTTGCCGAGGCACAGCGGATACCCTGTGTGGTGACCGGTTTCGAACCGGCGGATGTCATGCAGGGGGTTGAGATGCTGGTCCGTCAGTGTCTGGCCCTTGAGAGCCGGGTGGAGATCCAGTACAGCCGGGTGGTGACCTGGGAGGGAAACCGGCGGGCGCGCGAACTGCTCGACAGGGTCTTTGTTCCGACAGATGCCGAATGGCGCGGGCTTGGGATTATTCCGGGGAGCGGCCTGGCCATCCGGGACGATTACGCCTCCTTTGACGCGGCACGGGCTATCCCCGTTCCGGTGGAACCGCTGCGGGAGCACGCCGGGTGCCGTTGCGGCGATATCCTGAAGGGAAAGATCCCGCCGTTCGACTGCCCGCTCTTTGCCGGGGCCTGCACTCCGGAAACGCCGATGGGGGCCTGCATGGTATCGTCCGAGGGGACCTGTGCGGCGGCGTACAAATACGGCAGATAAAAAAACCCCCGCTTGTGGCGGGGGTTTTTCATATGAATGAACAGATATCCGTGACTGCCGGCAGAATATCGCAGCGCAGGGCTTACTTCTTCTTGGAGGTAACCGAGTCCTTGAGGGCCTTGCCCGGACGGAACTTGGGCACCTTGGCAGCAGCAATCTTGATCTCTTTGCCGGTCTGCGGGTTGCGGCCGGTGCGGGCCTTGCGGGTGGAGACCTCGAAGCTGCCGAAGCCAACGAGGGTGACCCTGTCACCTTTTTTCAGCGCATCGCTCACAGCGGAGATGAAGCCGTTTACGGCCTTCTCTGCAGCGGCTTTGGTAAGGCTGGCGGATTTGGCGACCGAATCGATGAGTTCTGCTTTAGTCATACGATACCTCCCTGATTTGTGAAAGTTTTTCAAACTATAGACATAATTTTCGGCATTGCAAGGAATTATTTTAAGAAAAAAATATTTTTTTAAGCTGTGAAGCCGCGTCAGATCTACTCTCCGTCATATGACGTCGGCTCAGTCCCCGATACAAAGCATTCCATGACGCTCCCCTCGCTTCCTTCCCGAGCCAGCTTGCCTGTACGAGGATTAATCCTGGCTAAGGTGATGTTCCGGGGAGGGGTGAAGTCCATATAGGGGAGTCCGGCCACGGCCCGCTGCATGAACTCGGTCCAGATAGGGGCGGCAGCATGGCCGCCGGAGCCGCCGGAGCCCAGTGACCGTTCCTGGTCGTAGCCGACCCAGACGCCGGCCACCAACTGGGGAATGTACCCGACGAACCAGGCATCCTTCATGTCGTTGGTGGTGCCGGTCTTGCCGGCTACCGGCCGTCCCAGTGCCCGGGCGCGCTGACCCGTACCGCTGGTGACTACGCTTTCCATCAGGTTGGTCATGATATAGGCCACCTCCGGCGACGTGGCCGGCACCGGCGCGAGGGGGGAGGCAACGGGTGCCGGCTGGATTTGTTGGGTCGGTTGACCCGACTGGTTCAGGGTAATCGGCGCGTCCTCCCCCATGGCCGAACTGGGCTGGGTGAAGACCGGGATTGTCGGGGTGGGGATCTCCTCAAGCACTCTCCCGTCCCGGTCGGTCACCTTGGTGACGAAGTACGGGGTGAGGCGATAGCCGCCCGAGGCATAGACGGCATAGGCGTTGGTCAGTTCCAGGGGGGTGAGGCTGGAGGAGCCGAGCGCCAGGGTCAGGTTGGCTTCCAGGGGGGAGGTGATCCCCAGCTTCTTGGCAAACTCGATGGCCGATGCTACCCCGATCTGTTCCAGGATCTTGACGCTCACCACGTTGATGGAGTTGGTCAACGCCTCCCGCATGGTGACGCTGCCGCGGTAGATATTGTCGTAATTCTTGGGCTTCCAGGCCTTCTCCCTACCGCTTTCGTACTCCACCGGGGCATCGTCGATGATGGCGGCAGCGGTCATCCCTTTTTCCAGGGCTGCCCCGTAGATGATCGGCTTGAAGGCGGAGCCGGGGTTGCGACGGGCCTGAACGGCCCGGTTGAACTGACTCTTTTTGAAGTCGTACCCGCCGACCAGCGCCCTGACCCCGCCGGTGCGGGGATCTATGGCCACCAGAGCCGCCTGGGCCTCTGGTTCCTGATCCAGGGCGAAGAGAGCACCGGTCTTGTTGACGTCCGACGTAACCACCGACACGTTGATGACGCTCCCCAGCGGCAGCGCCTTCCCTTTACCGTCCGGCTTGCCGTAGGTGGCGATAAGTTCGACCTTTCCGGCCCAGGCCATCTGCCTGCGGGTGAGCGAGCCGGTCCGGTCACCGACGCGGACGGTCACGTCCCCGTTTGCCGGATTGACCGCTGTAACTACCCCCTGAAAGATGGCCCCCTGCTTCAGGGCAACGGTGTCTATGCCGTCCTCGACCTTCCTGCAGAACGGTTCCACCTCACCTTCGTTCAGGTAGCGGAGCGGGCCGCGGAACCCCTGGCGCTTGTCCAGGGCCTTGAGGCCGTTCACCACCGCGTCGTAGGCTCCCTTCTGCATCTCGGCGTTCATGGTGGTGTAGATACGCAGGCCGTCCTTGTAAAGCCGCTCCTCGCCATAATGCTCCACCAGTTGGATCCTGATCTGCTCCAGGAAGTAGGCGGACTGGTCGTTGTTCACCTTCTTCATCGACTGGATCACGATGGGGGTATTCTTGGCATAGTCGGCCTCGGCCTGGGTGATGTACCCTTCCTTCACCATCCGCTCCAGCACATAGGCCTGCCGCTCTTTGGCCCGGTCCATGTGTTTAATGGGGGAGTAGCTGTTGGGCGCCTTGGGAAGGCCTGCCAGCATGGCCATCTCGGCCAGGGTCAGCTGCTCCACGTTCTTGCCGAAATAGGTTTCCGCAGCAAGCTGAACTCCGTAGGCCCCGCCTCCCAGGTAGATCTGGTTCAGGTAGATGTAGAGGATTTCGTCCTTGGAAAGCTTCTTCTCCATCCGGGTGGCGAGGATCGCCTCCTTGATCTTGCGGGAGAACTTCTTCTCCGGCGTCAGGAGCATGGACTTGGCCACCTGCTGGGTGATGGTGGAGGCTCCCTCCTTCTTGCGGAGGGAGATGACGTTCTTGAACGCTGCCCGAGCAATTCCCAGGTAGTCGATCCCACTGTGCTTGTAAAAGTTGGCATCCTCGGCGGAGACAAAGGCCTGGATCAGGCGGCGGGGAATCTTGTTCACCTCCACCACCTTGCGTCGCTCGAGGTAGAATTCGCCCACCAGGCTGCCGTCGTCACCGAAGACCTGGGAAACGATGGGCGGCCGGTAGTCGGCCAACCGGTCGACTTTCGGGAGGGTGGCGAAGATGTAGGCCGTATAGCCGAAGCCGGCCATCAGGGCGATGAGGATGGCGACAATGACGATGATGGTGATGGTGCGAAAGCCGCTCCGCCGCTGTCGGCGGTTGTGCGGCTGTTGGGGGTGCTGTCCTTGATAAACCGGCATGGTGTCTGGTGCTCCTGCTGCTGGGGTTCTGTGGCGAAGCGGTTTATTATGGCAGATTGCCCCATGAATTCAAGCACAATAAACGCTGCCGAAGGCCCGCAAGGGTTGCGAAAAGCTGCGGAAATAGGGTAGGGTATGCACCGCTACCAGAAGATGTGTGCTTAAGCTCCACTCCACCTATGAGGAATAGGCGCATGCATGCCGCCGGCTGTCAAAAGGATTGCTGCCATGGCCTTGAAATGTTAAAAATAACGGTTTGCCGGAAGAAGCGCCGATGAACTGTCACGAAGGTACAGCTATGACCATAGTATCCCGCATTGAGGTCTTCCTGGAGATGATCAAGTTCTCCCACACCATCTTCGCCCTCCCCTTCGCCTTGACCGGGGCGCTCTTAGCAGCGCAGGGACTCCCGTCGTGGCAGCAGATATTCTGGATCGTCATGGCCATGGTAGGGGCGCGCACCGCGGCCATGGGGCTCAACCGGGTGATCGATGCGGAGATCGACGGCGAGAATCCGCGGACAAAGAGCCGGGCCATTCCGGCCGGACTCCTGGGCAAAGGGACGGTCGTGCTGTTCATCGTCCTCGCGATCCTGCTCATGCTGTACGCCGCTGCCCGCCTGAATCCGCTCTGTCTGAAACTCGCACCGGTTGCGCTCTTCTTCCTGGTCCTCTACTCCTACTGCAAGCGGTTCACCGCCCTCGCCCACCTGGTGCTGGGTCTCTGCCTGGGCGCGGCGCCGGTGGGCGCCTGGATCGCCATCCGCGGGACTGTCGATCTCCCGGCCGTGCTGCTCGGACTGGCGGTCCTCTTCTGGGTGGCAGGTTTCGACATCCTCTACGCCCTGCAGGATCTGGAGTTCGACCGGGCACGGGGGCTGCACTCGATCCCGGTACGGCTCGGGGTGAACGGTTCCCTCTGGACGGCCCGCCTCTTTTCACTGGTCATGGTGGTTCTGCTGGCAACACTCTGCAGTCTGCTGCCGGTGGGGGGCTTTTTCCTGGCCGGGATCGTGGCGGCCACGGGGCTCCTCTGCTACGAGCACTGGCTGCTTCGCGACGGCGACCTGGCGAGGCTGGATATGGCGTTCTTCACCATGAACGGCTATATCAGCATCATCATCTTTGTGGCCACCCTGGTTGATGTCCTGACCGGGAAGGGGGTGGCATGACGGCACGGCACATCGTTCTCGCCATCACCGGCGCCTCCGGCGCACTCTACGGCCTCAGGCTCACCGAAGAACTGCTCCGCTCCGGCATCCGGGTAACGCTGTTGATCAGCCGCTGCGGCTTCACGGTGTTACGCGAAGAGTGCGGCCTTGACTGGGAAGGGGCGCCGGAAGCGGTGACGGAGAAGGCATGGGATTACTTTGCCGCTGCGATCTCAATGGGCAGGGATGAAACCGTTTTCGAGCCCGTCATCTCTTACTATGCCGAGGACGACTTCATTGCCCCGGTCGCCAGCGGTTCCAGCGCCCCGGATGCCATGGTCGTTGCCCCCTGCTCCATGGGGAGCCTGGCCCGGATAGCCGCCGGCCTCTCCGGCACCCTCCTGGAGCGGACTGCCGACTGCATGCACAAGGAGGGACGTCCGCTTCTGCTGGTCCCGCGGGAGACCCCCCTGTCCGCCATCCATCTGGAAAACATGCTGAAGCTCGCCCGCCTCGGGGTAAGGATCGTGCCGGCCATGCCCGGCTTTTACGGCAAACCGGAAACGATGGACGATCTGGTCGACTTCATGGTCGGAAAGGTGCTGGATCAGCTGGGGGTGGAACACCTGCTGTTTCAGCGATGGGGAGTATAAGCATGTCGCTGACCAGTTCTGGACAACCAGATAAGCACAGGAGACATCAATCATGCTGACCAGATTGAAGGTGACCGGCTTTAAGAATCTTGTCGATGTGGATGTACGGTTCGGACCTTTTACGTGTATTGCCGGGGTAAATGGTGTTGGCAAGTCAAATCTCTTCGATGCCATCATGTTCCTGAGCGCCCTGGCGGACAAACCACTGCTGGACGCGGCAAAATCGGTGCGTGATGAGGAGGGGCGAACGTCCGACATCCGGGCGCTATTTCATCGCGTGGGGAATGAGTTTGACCGGCAGATGTCTTTCGAGGTGGAAATGATCGTCCCTCTGAAAGGCACTGATGATCTGGGGCAGGAAGCGCATGCAACTATAACCTCACTACGTTATGCAATAACAATTGGTTACCGGTCGGATAATGGCCACAGGCTAGGTGGTCTGGAACTGTTGCGGGAGGAATTGACCCATATCAATAAGGGGGACGCATCGAAGCACTTTCTTTTCCCGCATTCGGTCAGCAACTGGAGAAACAGTGCCGTGATTGGGCGTAGAAGCGGCGGGGATTTCATCTCCACGGAAGGGGATGGGAAAGAGCGGGTCATCAAGCTCCATCAGGATGGTGGCGGAGGTGGCAAGCCGCGCTCGTTCCTTGCCACAACCCTGCCACGCACCGTATTGTCAAACACGAATGCCGCCGAGAGCCCGACCGCGCTCATGGCCAAGCGTGAAATGCAATCGTGGCGCTTGCTGCAACTGGAACCGGCGGCACTGCGCAAGTCGGATGAAATATCCGCCCCGACAAAACTCGGAGCAGATGGTTCCCACCTTGCCGCGACTCTTTACCATCTGCCTAAATCACAAGTCCACTCCGAGCAGAAATACAACGAAGCCGATAGTGCCGCAACAGCTCTGTTCGCCCAGGTTGCCAACAGACTGGCCGACCTCATCGACGACGTAAAGGAAATATCGGTAGACTACGACGAGAAGAGAGAACTTCTGACCGCCATAGTTACGGGACGTGATGGAACACCGCACTCCGCACGCTCTCTCTCGGATGGAACGCTGCGCTTTCTGGCGCTCGCAGTTCTGGAGCTTGATGTTGAAACTTCCGGCCTGATCTGTCTTGAGGAGCCTGAAAACGGCATTCATCCTGAACGAATACCCGCCATGTTGAACCTGCTGCAGGATATCGCCATGGATACCGATGAATCAATCGGGTCTGACAACCCGCTCCGCCAGGTCATCATCAACACACATTCTCCGGCGGTTGTTGCCCAGATACCAGAAGACAGCCTGCTGGTGGCTGAGTCCGTTGAAATAAATTTATCCGGCAAGCGATGTAAAGCAGTTCGCTTCAGTCCACTTCCGGATACCTGGCGCCACAAGAAGGCGGTTGGGGAGATTGCTGTTATTTCCAAAGGCAAGCTGTTGTCCTATCTGAACCCCGTCGCGCCCGAGGAGCCGGATCATGAGTATGGAGCGTCCAGTAGGAAAAACAAGGTGATTCCTTTGAAGCGCCGGGTTATTGATCGTCCGGATCTGCAGCCATATCTGCCGAATGTTTTTGTGGCGGAACCGAAATGAGCACAATCCGCTACACATTGTTATCCGACGGAAGTTCGGACAGAATGTTGATGCCGATTCTTGACTGGTTATTCCATCAGCATTGTCCAGAATCTTCCGTGGATTCGGCTTGGGCAGATCTTGGCAGGCTCCCTCGACCACCAAAAACATTGCCGGAAAAGATTACAACGACGCTAGATCTCTATCCGTGCGATATTCTCTTCATCCACCGGGATGCCGAGAAGGAGTCTTTTGGTGTACGCTTTCGGCAAATCACCGAGGCAGTTCATGGCCTCAATTGTCCACCGGTTATCTGCGTTATTCCGGTCAGAATGCAAGAGGCATGGCTGCTCTTCGACAAGGAGGCAATTCGCAGGGCTGCTGGAAACCCGAATGGATTGACGGCTCTGAATCTTCCCCGTCTAAACAAAGTTGAGAGCCTTCCAGATCCTAAGGAGCGATTGTTTGAACTCATACGAAAATCAAGCGATCTCAAAGGAACACGTCTGAAAAAGCTGAATCTCCACAAGTGTGCTTTCCTGGTATCGCAATCAATTGCCGACTTTTCACCACTTCGTTCGGTACGTGCCTTTTGCGCCATGGAAGAAACTATGCTGGCAACTCTTGCTGACAGTGGCTATCTCGTATCAGGTGCTTAGGACCGAAATCGCTCTGTTCGAGAATTCCACCTTTGAAAAAATACTTTTAGACAAACTTCCGGATGTTCCCGACAAATCCCAGAAGAGAAGAAAGGCCTGATGCCTTTTGTAACTAGCTAAATTAATGGAGTTGTCTATTCTGAGGGCACGGCCTTGAAAATGTCTAAACAGGAATAGTTGGACATCAATTTAGACATTTTTAGACATTTAGGAACCCACGCGTATGAGCGACGTCCGCACGGAAAATACCTTTGAACCCGTCATGGTCGTGAGCCTGGTTGAACAGGGGCTCTCCCAGGGAAAGCACGGATAAGGGACAATAGCGCTCTTTAACGTTGAAACACCACTTATTGACCATACAGTAACATCTGTGCTTTATTCCAAGTTTTAGTACTCATACTCCACTAAATGAAAAGGTCTTCCATGACCATTGAACAAATTACAGAAAAAGTACATAACAACATCCGTCTCAGCGACGACGAAGCCCTCTTCCTGTTCGAATCCGCCGACCTGCTGGCAGTGGGAGAACTGGCAGCCCTAGTCAACGAGCGGAAGAACGGCCGGCGGGTCTTTTTCAACGTCAACCGGCACATCAACCACACCAACATCTGTGTGAACCGCTGCAAGTTCTGCGCGTTTTCCCGGACCGCTGACGAACCGGGGGCCTACTGCTACGACCTGGACGAAATCCGGCGCCGGGCCGAAGAGGCGCTGGCCCAGGGGGCGACCGAGATCCACATCGTCGGCGGACTGCATCCCGACCTCCCGTTCGACTTTTACCTCGACATGCTCCGCACGGTACGCGAGGTGTCGCCGCTCCTGCATATCAAGGCGTTCACGGCCGTTGAGATCGACTTCCTGGCCGGGCTGGCCAGGCTCTCCGTGCCGGACACCCTGACGGCACTGAAATCGGCCGGACTCGGTTCGCTCCCCGGCGGCGGGGCGGAGATCCTGGCACAGCCGGTGCGGGACCAGCTTTGTCCCGAGAAGATCAGCGGCGAACGCTGGCTGGCGGTCATGGCCGAGGTCCACCGGGCCGGCCTGAAGTCCAACGCCACCATGCTCTACGGCCATGTGGAGAGCCATGCCGACCGGGTCGACCACATGCGGCGGCTGCGGGAACTGCAGGACGAGACCGGCGGATTCCAGGTTTTCATCCCCCTGGCCTTCCAGTCCGAAAACAACCCGCTGGGGCACTTGAAAAACCCTGCCAGCGGCGGTGTGGACGACCTGAAGACCCTGGCCGTGGCCCGGCTCTACCTGGATAACTTCGCCAATATCAAGGCCTACTGGGTGATGCTGGGGGAGAAGATCGCCCAGGTGTCGCTGGCCTTCGGGGTCAACGATCTGGACGGCACCGTGGTGGAGGAGAAGATCGGCCACGACGCCGGTGCAGACTCCCCCAAAGCCATGAGCCGGGACGGCATCATCGCCATGATCCGCAAGGCCGGGCGGGTGCCGGTGGAGCGGGACACGCTGTACAACGAACTGCGGGTATTTTAAGGAACGATCGCTATGACCATAACCACCATAACCACCATCCTTCTCTTTCTCGGTGCCTCCATGGCCCTGACCGTGGCGCCCGGACCGGACAACATCTTTGTCGTGACCCAGGGGCTCAGCCGGGGCCGCCGGGCCGCCATCATCACTGCCTGGGGGATGTGCAGCGGCGTCACGGTCCATACCCTGGCCGCCGCGGCCGGGATCTCGGCGCTCTTCTACTCCTCGGCCCTCGCCTTTCAGCTCGTGAAGTACGCCGGCGCCGCCTACCTGCTCTATCTGGCCTGGCAGGCAGTGCGCGAGGGGGGGCTGCTGGCACTGCCGGCTAGCGGTGCGGTTGATGGCCCTTCGGTTGCGGCGCTCTTTCGGCGCGGCTTTGTCATGAATGTCCTTAACCCCAAGGTGGCGCTCTTCTTTCTTGCCTTCCTCCCCCAGTTCGCGAACCGTGACGCCGGCAGCATCCCGCTGCAGATGGTGCTGCTCGGGCTCCTCTTCATGGCCCAGGCACTGGTCATATTCTCCCTGATCGGCTTTTTCTCCGGCAGCGTCGGCGGCTGGATCTCAAAGCGGCCACGGGCCGGCCAGCAGTTCGGCTGGCTCGCCGCCGGCATCTTTGCCCTGCTCGGCGTCCGGCTGGCCCTGGCGGAGCGGTGACGATCATGAATGCCGTCGCAACCATTATCCGCAACGTCGAACAGGGCGCGGCCATCACCCGGTCCGATGCCCTCCGCCTCCTGACCGATGCCGACCTGATCCAGGTTGGAAAGCTGGCGAACGGCATCCGTTGCCGGCTCCACCCGGACAACCTGGTCACCTTTGTGAAGGACCGGAACGTCAACTACACCAACATCTGCGAGTCCAAGTGCCGATTCTGCGCGTTCTATCGGGACGAGGGGGCCACGGACGCCTATCTTCTGGCCGAAGAGGAGATCTTCGCCAAGATCCGGGAGCTGGTTGCCCAAGGGGGGACCCAGCTCCTGATGCAGGGGGGACTCCACCCCGGGCTGGGGATCGACTGGTTCGAGCGGTTGTTCCGCGAGATCAAGGCCCGTTTTCCGGCCGTGCAGAACCATTCCCTGTCGCCGGCCGAGATCACCCAGATCGCCCGGGTGTCGAAGCTCTCCCTGCCGGAAACCGTCAGCCGCCTCAAGGCAGCCGGGCTGGACTCCGTGCCGGGGGGCGGAGCAGAGATCCTGGTGGACCGGGTAAGGGCTGAGATCTCCCCCAGGAAGATCGGCTGGGAAGGATGGGCCGCGGTAATGCGGGAGGCGGCCCGCCAGGGGCTGCCGACCACGGCGACCATGATGTTCGGCAGCACGGAGACGCCTGAAGAGGTCGTGGAGCATATCTTCCGGGTACGGGAACTCCAGGCGGACGGCGGCAGCTTCACCGCCTTCATCCCCTGGACCTTTCAGCCGGGCAACACGGAGTTGGGGGGGCAGACCGCCACCGGCGTGGAGTATCTGAAGGTGCTGGCCCTGTCCCGTATCGTACTGGACAATATACCCAACATCCAGGCGAGCTGGGTGACCCAGGGGGCAAAGATGGCCCAGGTGGCCCTGTTCTTCGGCGCCAACGATCTCGGGGGGACCATGCTGGAAGAGAACGTGGTGGCCGCCGCCGGCTGCCGCTTCCGGATGAGCGGGGACGAGATGGTGAACCTCATCCACGGTGCCGGCTTCCGGGCCGCGCAACGAACGACCCTCTACCGGATCGTAACAACATTTGACCAGGGGTGAACCGCTGGATGCCTCGCAAGCAGACAGTATGCGCAACCGTGCGTTTCACATCCTGAACGTATACCGAAGGGAACGATTTTGACACCAATTACTATGATCACCACCACCGCCGCCCTGGAGCAGGCTGCCGCGCGCATGTCCGGCGAACCGCTGCTGGCCTGGGACCTGGAAGCGGACTCCATGCACCACTATCGGGAAAAGGTTTGCCTGCTGCAGGTCTCCACCCCAACCGAGACACTGGTGATCGACCCTCTGGCCGGCCTTGATCTCTCGGCGCTGGCCCCGCTCCTGGCAGATCCCGCCATCCGCAAGGTGTTCCACGGAGCCGATTATGACGTACGGATGCTGCACCGTGATTTCGGTATGACGGTCAGCAACCTGTTCGACACCATGATTGCCTGCCAGTTCCTCGGCGAGCCCGAGGTGGGGCTGGCAGCCATGCTACGCAAGCGGTTCGGCGTGGAGCTGGACAAGCGCTATCAGCAGGCAGACTGGACCCGACGCCCGTTACCGCCCGAAATGATCGATTACGCGGCAAAGGATACCACCCTGTTGCCGGAGCTGTGTCGGCAGCTGGAGGCGGAACTGACGGCCAAGGGACGGTTGGCATGGGTGCTGGAAGAGTGCGAGCTGCTGACCGGAGTGCGGATGACCGAACGGGGCGATGAGCCGCTGTTCCTGCGATTCAAGGGGGCGGCCCGCATGACCCCGCCAACGATGGCGGTGCTGGAGGAACTGCTGCGCTTTCGCGAACAGGAGGCCGAGCGGCGGGATGTACCGCCGTTCAAGATACTGGGAACCGAGACGATTCGGGAACTGGCTGAACGCAAGCCTGCTGCCGCTGCCGAGCTGGCCGGAATCAGCGGCCTGTCGCCACGACTCGCCGAGCGTTACGGCAAACAGCTGTTAGCGGTCATTGCCAAAGGAGTCAACGTGCCGGCGGCACGACAACCGCGCTATCCGAGAGAGCGGCGCCCGGAGCGGAGTCGGGCGCAGGAGCAGCGTCTCAAGGCCCTGAAGTGCTGGCGCGAGCAGACGGCACAGGGACTGGGCGTGGCAGGAGGCGTGCTGGTGAACAACAAGACATTGGAGGGACTTGCCGACCTGGGGCCGTCTTCCCTGGAGGAGCTGGCAGCCGGCGCAGGGCTCAAGGGTTGGCAGGCGGCGGCGTTCGGCGGGGAGTTGCTGAAGGTTTGTCAGATTGCCGGGTAGGTGAACGTCAGGAGCAAAGTCATCTGCTTCGCCCTATTCTGAACACAGGGCGAAGCAGATCAGGCCCGTGCTTCGCCCCTACTTTTTGTCTTCTGTGTCGTCTTTGAAGAGGTCGGCCAGTTCCGGTGAATTGAAGAAGTCATCGGGGTCTGTTTTTTTCTCGGCCGCCTTTGCCCCATCCTTACCGAACATATCGGCCAGCGCGTCATCTTTCGGGGCTCCCACCGGCTCAGTGCTGAATCCTTCGAATTCCTGACCCGAGAAGCCGTCTGCCTGGTCACTGCCGCTCCACCCGGAGGTCGTGGCATCGCTGGCAGTATCGTCGAAGGAGATTTCGCCAAAGGCGGCATCTTCAGCCGTCATGGCCGGTGCTTCAGCCGGGGCAACCGATGTCGTTCCGAACTCGAACTCGTCGGCAGCAGAAGCAGGTATGGCTGACGTTTCAGGGATAAAGGAGTCTTCCGTCCCCTCTGAAGTGGCCTCTTGTCCCGAGAAAACTCCCGGTGGCATGACAACCGGCTGGATGCCGAGAGACATTTTGAAGGCAGCCAGATCGTTGCCGCACTTTTTGCAGCTGTCCAGATACTCGAAGCTGTTGAAACCGCACTTGGGACACTTCATAGACATTGCTCCTTTCGCACCGATCGGGTTGGTGCGTTATTCCTACCCCAAATCGCCCCATACATGCTGGAGAATGGCCAGTATCGCCAGGCCGGCCGTTTCGGTCCGGAGTATCCGCTTCCCCATGGTGACGGAACAATAACCCGCCTCCCGGGCAGCGGTCACTTCTTCACCGGTGAGTCCCCCCTCCGGCCCGATGATGACAGCCACGCTGTCGGGCCGTGGCGTATCAGCCAGCAACTGGCGGAGGCCCACCGCCTTCTCCCCTTCCCAGAGGAGAAGCTTAACAGAATGTTCCCCCATGCGCAACACATCGGCCAGATTCCTGGCCAACCCCAGCTGTGGCCTGTCCGGACGACCGCACTGCCGGGCAGCTTCCCGGGCGATCCTCTCCCAGCGCTCCAGTCGACCCTCGATCCGCTCATCGCGCAGACGCGGGACAGAGCGGGCTGCGTAAAACGGGACGATCGATCCGACCCCCAGCTCGGTCCCTTTCTGCAGGATCAGTTCCAGCTTCTCCCCTTTGGGCATCCCCTGATAGATGGTGATGGCCGGTCCATCCGGTTGCAGAGCGGGCAGCTCGTCACCGATGGCGATCTCCACCCCGTCGCTGTCGAGCCGGTTGATACTGCCGATGAATTCCCGACCCGCACCATCGGCAAGGATGAGCTCCGTTCCGGTCTT
Source organism: Geobacter argillaceus (assembly GCF_007830735.1). Lineage (GTDB taxonomy): Bacteria > Desulfobacterota > Desulfuromonadia > Geobacterales > DSM-12255 > Geomobilibacter > Geomobilibacter argillaceus. Next base: position 127,271 of record NZ_VLLN01000008.1, on the reverse strand, counting down.
CAGCCGCAGGACCGTTGCCAGATAATGGCGCTCGCTGCCAATGAGCGTGGCAACGGTGCCGGGGGCGAGCCGGGCGGTGACAAGGATACGTCGTCTGCTCATGGGGTGGCGCGGTACACCAGGCAACACCAGTCACCGTCCCTGGTGACCGTTGCCGGCGCCGGAAAGAGCCGGTCGAAGGCGGAGGTGACCACGTACTCCTTCTCGTTCAGAATGCCGGAGAGGACCAGCCAGCCGCCTGCCGCCACCTTGGCGGCGAGCTCTCCGGCCATGCGGGCCAGATCCTCGGCCAGGATATTGGCAACGACGATATCAAAGCGGCCGGAGACCAACTGCAGCGGGGTGATGGAGGCGGCGATCCGTTCCTCGACACCGTTCAGCCGGGCATTCTCCGTCGTTACCTCCGCGGCGACCGGGTCGATATCGATGGCAATAACCGGGCCGCTGCCGAGCAGGGCCGCGCTAATGGCCAGGATGCCGGAGCCGCACCCCACGTCAAGGGTGTTGGCTGCCGGGCAGGATGCCAGGATCTGTTCCAGTGCCTGGAGACAGAGGCGGGTGGTGGCGTGGGTGCCGGTGCCGAATGCCATCCCCGGGTCCAGGCGGATGACGAGGTCGCCCGGTTCCGCAGCATAAGGCTCCCAGGTGGGGGCAACGATCAGCCGCTCTCCGACCCTGGTGGGCTTGAAATGCTCTTTCCAGCTGTTGGCCCAGTCTTCCTGGTGGACCGGGGTAACGACCGCTACGGTGTGCGCACCCGGTACGAGGTCGTCCAGAAGCTTCTGGATGGCAGCTACCGTCTCACGGGCGCTGGTCTCGTCCGGCAGATATGCCTTGATCGTCACGACCGGCGGTTCTGCCACGGTATCCAGGGAAAAGGTGTCGAGGGTCTGGTTGTCGACGCAGACGCCACTGCCGGTCAGGGCAACGAGCTCGTCGGCGACCTGGTCGACAAGGGAGGCGGGCACGCGGCAGGCGATTTCCAGCCAGGTGGAGGAGGTCATGAGGTTCCTTTCATCACGTACGGGCAGTTGCGGCGCTAACCTACCAGAATGGCGCACTATTGACAATAAAAACCCTTGACAACCGCTTGACTGACAAGTAATTTCATTAAAATTACTTCAAAGGTGATCCGTCTGGAAGATATACGCACTGCCATCATTGCGGCGGTACAGGAACAGCGGGAAGAGCTCTGGTCCATTGCCGGGGAACTGCACCGCCATCCGGAAACCGGTCTGAACGAGGTCCGGGCCGCCGAGCTTCTGACCACTGTTCTGGAACGGAATGGATTCAGGGTCGAGAAAGGTGCCGCGGGGATGCCGACCGCTTTCCGGGCCGCCTGGGGCGAGGGACGGCCGACCATTGCCATCCTGGCGGAAATGGATGCCCTCCCCGACCTGGGACACGCCTGCGGCCACAACATCATTGCCGCGGCCGCCGTCGGCGCTGCCTGTGCCCTGTGCCGCGCACTGGCCACCACGGATGCCCGGATCGTGGTCCTTGGCACACCGGCTGAGGAGATGGGGGTCGGCAAGGTGGCCATGATCGAAGCGGGCTGTTTCAGCGATATCGATTTTGCCATGATGGTGCATCCCTCTTCCCGGCGGCGAGTCTTCAAACACTGGCTGGGTCTCGCCAAGATCCGCTATATTTTTCACGGCAAGCCGTCCCATGCGGCAGCCTATCCCGAAGAGGGTATCAATGCCCTCGATGCCGTGATCCAGACATTCAATAGCGTCAACGCCCTGCGCCAGCAACTAAGGCAGGATGTCCGGGTGCACGGCATCATCACCGACGGGGGCAAAGCTCCCAACATCATTCCCGAACGGGCCGCCTGCTTCTTCTACGTCCGGGCCGATGACCTGGAGGAGCTGCTGGCCGTCCGGGAACGGGTGACCGACTGTGCCAGGGGGGCGGCCCTGGCGACCGGCTGCCGACTTGAAGTGTTGGCAGAACCCGGGGTGCTGGCACCGCTCATGATCCTCGACTCCTATTCCGGGGTGTATGCGGAGCAGCTGGCATACCTCGGGCTTGAGATTTCCACGGCGCCGCCATATATACACAAAGGCTCGTCGGACATCGGCAATGTTTCGCGGGTGGTCCCCACCATCCACCCCCATGTGCCGATCGGTGTCGGGCTGCATATCCATACGGCCGAATTCGCCCGTGCCACCGTGACGGAAGGTGGACGCCAGGCGGTTCTGGAGGGGGCTACGGCCATGGCCATGACCGCGGCCCGGATAGTCTCCAGGCCGGAACTTCAGGGAGAGATTCGACAGGAATTTTTAATCGGCAGTTGAAATTTTGTTGCTCTTTAATGATAGTATGCTATTGTGCTTAATTAAGAGCAGCTAAACCAGATATGCGGTGACATTTGGCTAAAGAACTTTACCTGCTCTCCGATGCTACCGGAGAGACCGTTGATCGGGTTGTGAGAGCGGTCCTCTCGCAGTTCAAGGATGTGGAGATCCACGTCAACCGTTTCACCCGGATCAGGGAGGAAGCGGAAATCGTCGATATCATCGACGTGATTGTGGCCAATCCCGGCATCATCATCTATACCCTGGTAAACGGAGAGCTTGCCCAGTTTCTGCAGGAAAAGGTCGAAGAGCGGGGACTGGATGCCGTTGACCTGCTGAGCCCGCTCCTGTACAAGCTGTCGGAATTTTTCAACCTGCCCCCGCAACAGGAGCCCGGGCTCCTGTATGAAATGAACGCAGAATACTATAGGCGGGTGGACGCGGTAAATTTCACGGTAAAGCAGGACGACGGTCAGGAGCTGAGGCATCTCTACCGGGCGGACATCGTTCTGGTGGGAGCTTCGCGGACATCCAAGACTCCGCTCTCCATGTACCTAGCCCACAAGGGGTACCGGGTTGCGAATGTGCCGCTGGTAAAGGGGATCGATCCGCCCAAGGAGCTGTTCGAGATCGACCAGAACCGGGTGGTCGGTCTGTTGGTGGAGGCGCGTCGTCTGGCCGAACTCAGGGCGGCCCGCCTGCTTCAGTTGCACCAGAATCCGCGGGGCAAATACGCCAACTATGACGAGGTCGTGGACGAGGTGATCTGCTGTAAACAGCTCTACCGCCGCAATTCCCAGTGGCTGGTGATTGACATCACCCACAAGTCGGTGGAAGAGGCAGCCAGCGAGATACTGAAAAAAATGACCGGACTCGGTCTGACTACATAAGCAGTACACACATTGCGCTTCGAGCGGGTGAATACCAGTGCATGAGGAGGTCGGAACAAATGCGAATTCTCGTGGTTGAAGATGAAAAAAAGGTTTCCAGCTTTATCAAACGGGGACTGGAAGAAGAGAAGTTTGAAGTCGATGTGGCCGCGGATGGCGAGGAGGGGCTGAAGCTGGCACTGGAAAAGGCATATGACCTCCTGGTGCTGGACTGGATGCTGCCGAAGCGGGACGGCCTCTCGCTGCTCAAGGAGCTGCGGGACCGCCGCGTCTCGACCCCGGTCCTGATGCTGACTGCCAAGGATACGGTGGAAGATATCGTGGCCGGTCTGGAGTCGGGCTCCGACGACTACCTGACCAAGCCGTTCGCGTTTGCCGAACTGCTCGCCAGGGTAAAGGCGCTTATCCGGCGAAGCGAGATGGACCGCGGCGCCGAGCTCCGTTTCGGCGACCTGAAGCTCGACCCGGTCACCCACAAGGTGTGGCGCGGCGACAAGGAGATCGATCTGACCGCCAAGGAGTATGCGCTCCTGGAATACTTCATGCGGAATCCGAACCAGGTGCTGACGCGGACCATGATCGCCGATCATGTCTGGGACTACACCTTCGACAGCTTCACCAACATCATCGACGTGTATGTCAACTACCTGCGGAAGAAGATCGACCGCGATGCGGACAAGAAGCTGATCCATACGGTTCGCGGTGTCGGCTACATCCTCAAGGAACAGGATTAGCAGGAAACAGTGCCATCTGATCGTTATCAAGCCCCGGCAGTTCGCTGCCGGGGCTTTTGCGTCCATTGTGCAGGTTGACATTGCCCGAGAGAATTATTACATTTTGCGCATTCAACCCCAAGGAGGTTTAGCATGTCTCAGTTCGTGGTCCGTCTTCTGTCCCTGTCTCTCGCGCTCCTCCTGGGATGCCTGGTCGTGGGCGAAGAGAGTTTCGCCAAGGCCGGCCCTCCCGATTTCGTAGAGCTGGCCAAAAAATTGAAACCGACCGTGGTCAATATCGGCACTGCCAAAACCATCAAACCGCAGCGACGGTTTCAACCTCCGCTGAACCAGTTCGGCAACGACCCGTTCCAGGACTTCTTCGAACGGTTCTTCGAGGGCCAGCAGCCCCAGGCCTACAAGCAGCGCAGCCTCGGCTCGGGGTTCCTGATCGAGGGGGGCTACATCATCACCAACAGCCATGTGGTGAACGGGGCCGACGAAATCAAGGTCAAGCTGGACGACAACCGCGAGTTCAAGGCCGAGATTAAGGGACTGGACGAGAAGCTCGACCTGGCCCTGCTGAAAATCGACGCCAAGGGCGACCTGCCTGCGGCCAGGCTCGGCGACAGCGATGCCATCCAAGTGGGTGAATGGGTCATGGCCATCGGCAACCCGTTCGGCCTGGCCGAAACGGTGACCGCCGGGATCGTCAGCGCCAAGGGACGGGTCATCGGGAGCGGTCCCTATGACGACTTCATCCAGACCGACGCCTCCATCAACCCCGGCAACTCGGGTGGCCCCCTGTTTAACGCCATGGGCGAGGTGATCGGCATCAACACCGCCATCGTTGCCGGGGGCCAGGGGATCGGCTTTGCCATTCCGGTGAACATGGCCAAGTCAATCATCCCCCAACTGCGTGACAAGGGGAAGGTGACACGGGGGTGGCTCGGCGTCTCCATCCAGCCGGTAACAGCGGATCTGGCGCAGTCGTTCGGGCTTTCCGCCGAAAAAGGGGCGCTGGTGGCCGATGTGCTGCCGGAGAGCCCGGCGGAAAAGGCCGGCATCAGGGCCGGGGATATCATCACCGAATTTGACGGCAGGCAGATCAACGAGATGAACGAACTCCCCCGCCTGGTTGCGGCCACGACAGTCGGCAAAAAGGCGACGGTCAAGATTTTGCGGGACGGCAAGGCTGAGGAAATCGCCATTACGATCGACAAGCTGAAGGACGGCGAGGAAGGGGAAAAGGTCGGTGCAGCCACGGACAAGTTGGGGATCACGGTGCAGGCGCTGACCAAGGAGCTGGCCGCCCGGTTCCGCAGCAAGGAGACCAGCGGGGTGGTGGTGACCGACCTCAGCGCCGACAGCGTCGCACAGGAGGCGGGGATCGCCCGTGGCGACGTGGTAAAAGAGGTTAATGGCAAAAAGATCGCCACGGTCGACGATTATGAAAAGGCCGTTGCAGCCCGGAAGAAGGGGGCGGCCGTCCGCTTCCTGGTGAAGCGGGGCAATTCGTCGCTCTACATCGCCTTCAAGGTCGATTAGCGCCTATCCGGCGCATTCTGCACAAAAGGCCTCCCCCGGCACCGGTGGAGGCCTTTTTCGTTGCCGATCCTTGCACCGCCGGGGAATCCGGCTACAATAATTCGCGAACTGCGAACAGGAGGGATTCCATGAAATTTTCAGCTGTTGTTGCCGACCCGACCACCCACCCCTGCCCGGCCCTGATTATCGGCTGTTTTGAGGAGCTGTCCGCGGCGCCCCTGCTCGCAGAGCTTGACAGAGCGCTTCACGGTGCCATTACGGCACTCTATGCCCAGAAAGAGTTTACGGGCGGCCTCAACAAGACCAAGATTGTCCATACCTGCGGTCGACTGCCGGCAGAGCGGCTGCTTCTGGTTGGTCTGGGCAAGGCCGAGGAGCTGACTGCCGAGAGGCTGCGCCAGGGTGCCGGCTCAGCGGCCCAGGCGCTGCGGGGAGCGCGACTCACGACGGCCAGCTCTGTGTTGCACCTGGCCGGTCTGGTCCCGGATGAGGCCGCTACCGCCACGACCACCGGCACGATGCTCGGCGGTTATGCCTTTACCCGCTACAAGACCGGCAAGGATGAGCCAAAGCCGCTGGCCGGGGTGACGCTCCTGCTCCGGGACAAACGGGAGGTTCAGACAGTAAAGAAAGCCATGGCCGACGCCGAGGCCCTCTGCCGCGGCGTGCTGCTGGCCCGTGACCTGGTCTCGCTCCCCGGCAACGAAGCAACCCCTGCCTATATCGCCGGCAGGGCACTGGAACTGGCAGGCCTCGACCGCGTCAACTGCGTCGTGCTGGAGCGGACCGAGCTGGAGGAGCTGGGCATGGGGGGGCTTTTGGCGGTTGGCAAGGGGTCGCAGCACGCGCCCCGGTTCGTGGTGCTGGAATATCAGGGCGGCAGCCCGGGCCAGCGGCCGGTCGTCCTGGTGGGCAAAGGGGTAACCTTTGACTCGGGCGGCATCTCCCTCAAGCCCCGGGAGGGGATGGAGCGGATGAAGGACGACATGGCCGGCGCCGCCGCAGTCCTCGGCACAATCAGGGCGGCAGCAGAATTGGGTCTGCCGGTCAACGTGACCGGCCTCGTGCCGCTGGCCGAAAACATGCCGGACGGTGGCGCCTACAAGCCGGGGGACATCGTCACCACCCTGGCAGGCAAGACTGTCGAAATCAACAATACCGATGCGGAAGGAAGGATGATCCTCTGTGATGCCCTCCACTACGCCCAGCGGTACAAGCCAGCAGCGCTCATTGACCTGGCAACCCTGACCGGGGCCTGTCTGGTGGCCCTGGGTGACCAGGCAACCGGGATGCTGGGCACGGATGAAGGGTTGACGCGGGCAATCGCCAGGGCCGGCGAGGCAACCGGCGAACGGGTCTGGGAGCTGCCGCTGTGGGAGGAGTACGGCGAGGCGATGAAGAGTGACGTCGCCGACCTGAAGAACGCCGGAGGTCCCCATGCCGGCACCATCACGGCCGCCTGGTTCCTGAAGCAGTTCAGCGGGAAAGCGAAATGGGTCCATCTGGACATCGCCGGCACCGCCTGGGAGGAAAAGGGCCGCCACTACCTGCCGAAAGGGGCCACCGGCGTCGGCGTGCGGCTCTTGATCGAGTATCTGCGCGGGGTGACGATGAAACGGCACTGACTCCGCGAGACATGGAGGGTCGGTGGAGCGAAACGACCGTGATTCCCGCGGCCGGTGGGTAACAAGTCTCATCTGTCGTGTGAGGTCAGCCACAGGCCTTGGAAGCTCATCAAAAGCCAAATCGCGGGCGTTTGCGCGGAAACGGCCCTTCATGGCTCACGGAGTCATCGACTATTCAATCAGCAGGAAGGCGTAGCGGTTCATCTCTTCTTCGTAGCCGGCCAGCACCTCGATGGGGTAGCCGAATTTGGCTACCGTGGCAAAGACATCCACCCCCATCCCTTCCGGGGTGGGGCGCGCCAGGTTGCGGTTGTGGCAGGCCGTTCGGGTTCGGGCGCACTCCCGGCAGAGCTGGCAGTTGTCCATGAAGAGCAGGAACGCCTTCTGATAGCCGGCAAGAAAGACTTCCCGTTCCAGTTCCACAAGCTTCATGTTGACCCCGCGTGACCAGGCATGGCGCTCTTCGGGATCGTCGAACCGTTTACTGAACCGGAAAATGACCCCCAGTCGGTATTCCAGGAAGAAATCCCGACATTCGGCCACCGAAGGGGTGTTCGGCGGGCAGGACGCATTGCGGCCATAGTCGCTGCAGCCGTACATGCATTTCATCCGTACCCATTGGCCGACCACAATCTCGGCCGGATCTATCCAGCGGAAATCCCTCCCCCCCTTTACCTGAAACAGTCTCTGCAGCAGCGTCTGATCCGCCATACACTCTCCCCTGCCATGCCTTTACCACCCTTCCGAACCGAAAGGCCTCGGCGCTGTAAACAATCTGTTCGGTCGGGGCAAACCTACACGCCGACAACTGTGCTGTCAAGGTGCCCATCCGCTCGTTGTCTGCGCCACAAACAACTGTGACGTATTATGTCTCAAGCATGTGTTCTCATGGTAAAAAACCAGGAGGTGCGCCATGATCTATCTGACCAACGATGAATACGACCAGGCAGTATATTGCGAGTTGCATCGCCAGAAGTCCCGTCGGCGGCAAGGCGGCATGGAACAACGCTTTACCGGGCTGCTGGGGAACGGTATCAGTGAAGTGCCGGTAACGGTACGTAGCTGGCGAGACTATGTGGAGGTGGTCTTCGGTACTGGCAGTCTGCTGTTTAACTGTGTGGACGAACGAACCATCCGTCGTCTGCTCGGCGAAGTGGTGCGGGAACTGGCAACCGCCTGAACGGCAGCATTACTGTTCAACCATTGCACACAAATCTCCCGATCACGGCCGTAACTTGATGCGGACACTCCAATAAGTGTCTGAAATAACGAACAAAATAATTGGTCTTGTTCTGGCACTGATTTAGAAAGAAGTGGGAAGGAACTGCTCAACTGGTCGGGAGGTGTACCATGAATCAATACACTGCCGTCATACTCACATTGACCGCAACCATGGCCTGCTTCATGGCGCTGCGTATGCACGGCGACTGGCTGCGGATCGAAGCGGCTGGTCATGATGGGGCTTTGTCCGATCTGGACAGGATTAGGGCAGCCCTGAACCGTTGGCAGATGCGCCATCTGACCGGCGCAGTGATCTCGGTTGCCCTGTGTACCGGCATCGGCTTTTTGTCTGTGCTTGCGCCGTGTGCACGTTTCGCCAGCGCTGTGGCAGCCTATGCCGTCGTCTCCTGCTGCCTGGCAACCACCGAAGCGATTCTAATGCAACGGCTGACTGTTGTGCGGGTCAGGGTCCACAACAGACGCTGATCATTCCTTTCAATACAGAAGTGCCAAAGGGCAAGCCGTTCAACAAAGGTCTTGAAATACTCCACCTTGCAGCGCCTCCCCTTTTTTGTGCATACAAACAGCAAGCCCGCCGGCTCGTCGTTTCGTCTCTCGCTGTGCGGCTATTCTGCCAGCGACTTCCTGATCAGCTCATCCACCTGCCGCAAAGTCTGATCGGATATCCCCTGAAACCGGCCGACAACGACCCCCTTTTTGTTGATGACAAAAAGTGTCGGCAGGGAACGGATACCGTATTCGGTCTCCAGATCTTCATTGGACTGGGCGACCGGATAATTGATCCGCTTTGCGCTAATGAATTCCCGTAACGCCTTCGGCGTATCGTCGACCGCCAACCCCAGGATCTGGGCACCCTTCCTACCGTATTTCTCCTTGAGAGACACAAGGTGCGGGATCACTTCCTTGCAGGGGCCGCACCAAGTGGCGAAAAAATCCACAATGAGCACCTGGCCACGGTAGGCGGCCAGTGACAACCGCTCTCCGGACATGGTAGTTCCTTCCAGCGGAGGTGCAGACTGTCCCTTCTGGAGGATGGCTGCTGCCGGCATGGCACTTCCCAAAAGAAGCGCCGCTGCCAGCAAGGTCGACATCGTTGTGCGCATTGTTCGCTTTGCCATCGGAATCAGAGGGCCTTCTTGAGCAGCGCTTCCAGTTGGGACTTGGGAACGTTGCCGACGATCTGGTCGACTACCTTGCCCCCCTTGAAGAGGATCACCGTGGGAATCCCGCGAACGCCATATGTGCCAGGAGTTCCCGGGTTTTCATCGACGTTTACCTTTCCGACCTTCACCTGGCCGTCGAACTCATCGGCAATGGCATCGATGGTCGGGGCGAGCATCTTGCACGGGGCACACCAAGTGGCCCAGAAATCGACCAGTACCGGGGTGTCGGCCTTAAGAACGTCGGAGTCGAACGTATTGTCGGTAAAGGTGTGAACCTTTTCACTTGCCATGTTGTGTCTCCTTTTCATTCTGCAGTTGATCTTGCAACTATAGCCAAGCAGGTGAAAAAATCAAGGCGCAAAACGCGCTCAAGGTGCCTACCCTTGACAGCCGCCACGGATAGCGGCATAACGTACCACAATGCGCTATCTGCCGATCAATCTGGACGTGCGGGGGAAGACGGTTGTCATCGTGGGTGGTGGGCCGGTTGCCTCCCGCAAGTGCCAACTTCTCAGAGCCAGCGGTGCCAGCGTGACGATCATCGCGCCTGAAGTGGCGCTGGTGTTGCAGGAGCTCGCTAATACCGGTGAGGTTCGTCACCTGGCGCGGCCCTATGCGCAGGGGGACCTGGCCGGAGCGTTCCTTGCCTACGCTGCAACAGACCAGCCGGCAGTGAACCGAGCCGTCGCCGACGAAGCCCACCGTGGCGGTATTCTGGTGGAAGTCTGTACGGGGCCGGATCGCGGTGATTTCATCACGCCGGCAGTGGTTACCCGGGGCGATCTCACCATTGCCATCGGCACCGGCGGGACAGCACCGGCCCTGGCCGGCAGGATTCGCCGGGAGTTGGAGGACCGTTTCGACCACGCCTATGCTGAGACGGTCCTGCTCCTCGGCGCAGTGCGTGAAAAGCTGTTGACGGCCAATAAGGCCGGCGCGTACAATAAGCGGATTTTAAAGGAGTTGGCGGACGCCGATCTGCCGCATCTGTTCCGCATTCGGGCCTATGCCGAGATCGATCAACTCCTGGCGATGCTCTGCGGGCCAGGTTTCACCCTAGCCACCCTGGGAGTACCCGAAAAGGATAACCCATGAATGCCCTGATGTTCTACGTCACGCTTCTGCTCTATTTCGCCGCGACCGTCTGTTACCTGGTCTACCTCGTCAAACCGCAACCGGCCACTGGTACCGCCTCCCGCTGGCTGATCACCGCCGGTTTCGTCCTGCATGCCACCTTTACCCTCGTCCGTTATATCCAGGACGGCCATACCCCCATCACCAACCTGCATGAATCCCTGTCGTTCTTCAGTCTGTCGGTGGTCGGGGTGTTCATTTTCTTCGAGCGCAAGTTCAAGATCTTCATCCTCGGCTCATTCATCACCCCCCTGGCGCTGATACTGCTGCTGGTCTCAACCCTCTTCCCCATGGGGATAACCCCGCTCAATCCGGCACTGAAGAGTAAGTGGCTGGTAGTCCACACGGTTGTGGCTTTTGTCGGCTACGCCAGCTTTGCCGTGGCCTTTGGCGCTGCGGTCATGTACCTGATCCAGGAGCGGTTCCTGAAGCGAAAAAAACTGGGCGGGCTCTTCCAGCGCCTGCCATCACTCAACACCCTTGACGACATCAACTATCGTTGCCTGACCTTGGGCTTTCCGCTCCTGACCATCGCGATCATATCCGGCGCGATCTGGGCGGAAACCGCCTGGGGCACCTACTGGAGCTGGGATCCAAAGGAAACCTGGTCACTGATCACCTGGTTCGTCTATGCCGCCCTGCTGCACGGCCGACTTACCACCGGCTGGCGGGGGCGCAAAGCGGCGATCCTGTCCATCATAGGATTTTTTGTCATGCTATTCACATTCCTCGGTGTCAACTTGCTCATGCCGGGGCTGCACAGTTACAAATAGAGAAGAGGCCGCGCAGAGATGAACATCATCGTGGTGGGGCTTTCCCACAAGACAGCCCCGGTTCAGATACGCGAGAAAGTCGCCTTCGCCCCGACCCAGATGGACAAGCCGCTCCACCAGTTGGTGGCGATCCCGGACATTACCGAGGCGATCATTGTCTCCACCTGCAACCGGGTCGAGATCTACGCCTGCACCAGGGACATTGCCGGTGGTATGGCCCGGATCAAACGGTTCCTGGCCGATTATCACAATTTTCCCCTGGAGGCCCTGGAGCAGCATCTCTACACCCACCACGGCGAGGAGGCGATCCGCCACGTCTTCCGGGTAGCTGCCAGTCTCGATTCCATGGTGGTCGGTGAGCCGCAGATCCTCGGCCAGATCAAAACCGCTTACGGCTATGCCGCCGAATTCAAGACCTCCGGAATCATCCTCAACCGGTTCCTCCACAAGGCGTTTTCGGTTGCGAAGCGGGTACGGACCGAGACGAAAATCGCCTCCTCTGCCGTTTCCGTTGCCTTTGCCGCTGTGGAACTGGCCAGAAAGATCTTCAACGACCTGACCGACAAGACGGTCATGCTGATCGGTGCCGGCGAGATGTGCGAGCTGGCTGCCAAGCACTTCCTGAACAACGGCGTGCGCGGGGTCATGGTCACCAACCGGACCTTTGAGCGGGCCGTGAAGCTGGCCGAAGAGTTCGATGGCAAGGCCGTCCCGTTCGAAGACCTGTTCGACCAACTTCACAAGGCGGACATCATCCTCTCCTCCACCGGCGCTCCCCACTGCATCATCGGCCCCAGGGACCTGGACGAGGTGATGCGGCGTCGCAAGCTCAAGCCGATGTTCTTCATCGACATTGCCGTGCCACGGGACATCGATCCCGGCGTCAACGACGTGGAGAACGTCTACCTCTATACCGTGGACGACCTGCAGGAGGTGGTGGCCGCCAATCTCCAGCAGCGTGCCGAAGAGGCCGGAAAGGCCGAGGAGATCGTCAACCAGGAGATCGGGCAGTACTTCAAGTGGCTCTCCTCCCTGGAAGTGACTCCCACGATTGTGGCCTTGCGGGCCAGGTTCGACGAGGTTCGCCGGACCGAGCTGGAGAAAACCGTTGCCGGCTGGAAGGACCTTACGCCGGAAGGGCAGAAGCGGCTGGAGGCCCTGACCAACGCCATCATGAACAAGCTGCTCCACCCGCCGACCAGCCTCCTGAAACAGGGCGGTCAGGGGGGACGCACCGACCTCTACGTGGATGCCCTCCGTGCCCTGTTCGACCTGAACCTGGGGGACCAGGGGGGAGAGGAACTCGGCGAGCTGGAAGAGTAAGAAAATCAGGGACCGGGGACTGGGGACTGGGATTATTTCCTGGATGCTTCATGACGTAGACCTCGTGTCTTAACAAAGGAGTCCATATGTCACTGAAGCAACTTAGAATCGGCACTCGGGCCAGTCAACTGGCCCTCTGGCAGGCCAACTGGGTCAAGTCCGAGCTGGAGAAGCGCTACCCTGAAATGGAGGTGACCCTGGTCAAGATCAAGACCATCGGTGACAAGATCCTCGATGTACCCCTGGCCCAGGTCGGCGGGAAAGGGCTCTTCGTCAAGGAGATTGAGGAAGCGATGCTGCGCGGTGAGATCGACATCGCCGTGCACAGTATGAAAGACGTCCCGACCGAGTTTCCGGAAGGGCTGGGCCTCCATTGCATCACCGAACGCGAAGACCCGCGGGATGCGGTCATCTCCAAAGGAGTAAAGTTTGCCGATCTGCCCAAAGGGGCGAAGATCGGCACCTCGGCACTCCGCCGCCAGGCCCAGCTACTTAAGGTGCGGCCCGACTTGCAGATGGTGGTGATCCGTGGCAACGTTGAAACTCGGATGAAGAAGCTGGACACCGAAGGGCTCGACGCGGTGATTCTGGCGGCCGCCGGGCTCAATCGCCTCGGCTTCACTGAAAACGTTACGGAACTGCTTCCCACCGACCTCTCCCTACCGGCCATCGGCCAGGGTGCTCTGGGGATCGAGTGCTCCTTACGTAACGAAGCGGTCAAGGAGACCATTGACTTCTTCAATCACCCGGAGACCAGTTACGCGGTGCGGGCCGAACGGGCATTGCTGAAGCGTTGCGAGGGAGGGTGCCAGGTCCCTATTGCCGCCTTTGGCGAAGTGACCGGCGACCAACTGAAGCTGACCGGGTTCATCGCCTCGGTGGACGGAACGCGGACGCTGAAGGAGAGCATTATCGGCCCGGTGGATGCCTGCGAGCACCTGGGATCTGAACTGGCCGAGCGGCTGTTGCGCAACGGTGGCAAGGAAATTCTTGAAGAAGTCTACCAGCGGGAAATCGGCCGGGTGGACGAGAACGTGTAAGATCCTATTGTCACCACATGCGCGGGGCACCATCCAACGGGTTGTGCCCCGTTACTGTTTGTACCGGCATCAATAACGGGCTGATGACATCACCGGGAAAGAACCGCTCTACAGCACACCAGATGTCTCTCCCCGAAATGGCCGGAAAAAACATAGGGACCTCAGTGAAAACAATGCCAGTTGGAACATCGGGATTTGTCTATCTCATCGGCGCCGGCCCCGGCGATCCGGGCCTGATCACGGTCAAGGGGCGCGACTGCATCGCCAGGGCCGACGTGGTGATGTACGACTATCTGGCCAACCACCGGCTTCTCGGTCATGCCCGGCCGGATGCGGAGCTGATTTATTCCGGCAAGGTAGGGGGCGCCCACAACCGGGAGCAACGGCAGATCAACGGGCTTCTCGTGCAGAAGGCGTTGGAGGGGAAGGTGGTTGCCCGCCTGAAGGGGGGGGATCCGTTTGTGTTCGGCCGGGGGGGGGAGGAGTGCGAGGCCCTGGTGGAGGCCGGCATCCCGTTCGAGATCGTGCCCGGCGTCACGGCCGGCATCGGCGCGGCAGCCTACGCCGGCATCCCCCTGACCCATCGTCATGTGACCACGTCGGTTGCCTTTGTCACCGGGCACGAACACCCGGCCAAAGAGACCTCCGAGATTGACTGGGAGCGGCTTTCCCTTGGCAGCGGCACCGTGGTCTTCTACATGGGGGTGAAGAACCTCCCCCAGATCACTGCCAACCTGATTGCCCACGGCCGTTCGCCGGACACCCCGGTGGCCTTGGTCCGCTGGGGGACCCATCCGGAGCAGGAGGTGCTGGAGGGGACCCTGGCCGGTATCGCCGAGCAGGCCAGACAGGTCGGGTTCAAGGCGCCTGCCATCACCGTGGTCGGGGAGGTGGTTCGCCTGCGGGAACGACTTCGCTGGTTCGATAACCGTCCCCTCTTCGGCCGGGGGATGCTGGTCACCCGGGCTGCCGATCAGGCGGGGGAATTCGGGGATCTGCTCCAGGCACTGGGTGCCAGGGTCTTTGAGTGTCCCACCATCGCCATCGTTCCCCCTGAGTCGTGGGACGAGATGGATGCCGCCATTGCCAACCTCTCCGCCTGTGGCTGGATCATCTTCACGTCGGTCAATGCGGTAAAACATTTCTTCGCCCGCCTCGCGGAACTGGGTAAGGACAGTCGCGCCCTTGGGAACTGTCGGGTTGCCGCAGTTGGCCCCAAGACTGCCGCCTCGCTCCTTCCCCACGGCATCCGTCCCGATCTGGTGCCGGCCGACTACAAGGCCGAAGGGGTGGTGGCCGAATTCGCAAAGATGGAGATGTCCGGTGTCCGTGTCCTCTTTCCCCGGGCCGACCGGGCAAGGGAGGTCATCCCATCGGCGCTGGCGCAGATGAGGGCCGAGGTCCTGGCACCGGTCGCCTACCGCAACGTACTGCCGGACAAACTCCCGGCAGACGCCATCCAGGCGCTTGAGGAGCGACGGATCGACTGCATCACCTTCACCTCCTCTTCCACCGTAGACAACCTGGCCAAGGTCCTTGGGGTCAACCGGCTCCTCGGTCTTCTGGAAGGGGTGGCCGTGGCGGCCATCGGACCGATTACGGCCACTACCTGTCGGGAGCTGGGTCTGAAGGTCGCCATCGAACCGAAGGAATATACCCTTGCGGCAATGACGGCCGAGATAGTACAGTATTATTCATAACCAAGACTGAGTTGCCGCCCTGCCAAACCTGTTTGCAACTTTCCCAAAAAGCTCTGCACACCCGGCGGTGAAAGAAAAGGAGAAACAACTATGTTCTTCCCCCAATTCCGTGCCCGCCGGATCCGCGGCAAAGAGGTGTTCCGCAGGATGGTCCGGGAGACCACCCTTTCGGCTAACGACCTGATCTACCCGATGTTCTCCGCCTTCGGCAAGGGGATCAGGAAGGAGATCTCCTCCATGCCGGGGATCTATCAACAATCCATCGAGCATATCGTTGCCGAGGCCCAGGAGGTTCATGAACTGGGTGTGCCGGCCGTGATCCTCTTCGGCATCCCGGAGAAAAAGGATGACGTGGGAAGCGACGCCTATGCCGAGCATGGCATCATTCAGGAGACGATACGGGCCTTAAAGAAGGAGGTGCCCGGTCTTGCAGTCATCACCGACGTCTGCATGTGCGAATACACCGACCATGGTCATTGCGGCATCATCAAGGACGGCGACGTGGACAACGACGCTACCCTGGAACTCCTGGCCAGGGAGGCGCTCTCCCACGCCCGGGCCGGGGCCGACATGGTCGCCCCGTCCGACATGATGGACGGCCGGGTGGCGGCCATCAGAGAGATCCTGGACGAGAACTGCTTCGAGCATATCCCGGTCATGAGCTACGCGGTCAAGTACGCCTCCGGCTACTACGGCCCGTTCCGGGAAGCGGCCGAATCCACCCCCCAGTTCGGCGACCGCCGCTCCTACCAGATGGACCCGGGGAACCGCCTCGAAGCGCTCCGCGAGGCCCAGATGGACGTGGAGGAGGGAGCCGACATCCTCATGGTCAAGCCGGGCCTCCCGTACCTGGACATCATCCGCGACGTGCGCAACGAGTTCAACCTGCCGGTGGCCGCCTACAACGTCTCCGGCGAATACAGCATGATCAAGGCCGCGGCCCGGAACGGCTGGATCGACGAGGAGCGGGTCATCATGGAAACCATGCTCTCCTTCAAGCGGGCAGGTGCCGACCTGATCCTGACGTATCATGCCAAGGAAGTGGCGAAGTTGTTGAAGAGCGGTAATTATTAAGCAGAAGTAGAAAGACGGGAATGAAAAGGCCCACGGGAAACCGTGGGCCTTTTTGCGTCGGTGGATACCTAAGAAGATGGCGGCAGGTTCGTGGACGATCAGGGCAGACTGACGACGATAAGCACGACCAGGGTGATGAAGGTGTAGAGGATGTAGAGATGCAGGTGCCCATGCTGTAACCTCCTGATGGGCAGGAACTTCTCATAGATGCGGGCGAGGAGGGGTAGATATATCCGTTCGAGGACGGTTTCCGGCACATGACTCTCAAAATGGGGGTCGGCAGGGAAAGACCCGGTGATGTGCGGCGCGTGGCGCTCGGGACGCAGAATGCCGGCAAAGAGGCTCACCAGCATGTCGGCAAAGGACGACGCGCTGTACTGCATTCTGCTGCTCGGGTCGAGATAGCCGCATCCCCAGGTGCCGGCGCTGGCCACGGTAGCTTTCTTCACCAGGCCGCGGTACCAGAGCACCAGACAGAATGTGATGATAATCAGAGCAACGGCAAGGACTGAAATCCAGTTCAGAGGGGCAACTGACGCCAGGGAAACGGATCGGGGTGAGCTTGGCAGCCAAGCGGTTACGGCTGATTCCAGCAGTGGGGCCACCGCGACCGGCGCCACGCCGATGGTGAGGCAGACAATGGCCAATACCGCCATCGGGAGCCGCATGGTCCAGGTTGCCTCATGGACGGACCCCGGAAGCGGCGCGCGGGGGGTGCCGAGAAAGACGATACCGACCACCTTGACGAAACAGGCCACTGCCAGCCCGCCGATCAGTGCCAGGGCCGGAGTGGCGAGAGCGGTACCGATGGCCCCTGCACCGCTGCCTGCAACCGTCCCGTTGAAGAAGCCGAGATAGATCAGGAATTCACTGACAAAACCGTTGAGGGGCGGCAGGCCGCAGATGGCCACAGCGCCGATGATAAACGATGCGGCGGTCCAGGGCATGATCCGCAGCAGTCCGCCCATCCGATCGATTTCACGGGTTGCGACTGCATGGATCACGGAGCCGGCGCCGAGGAAAAGCAGCGCCTTGAAGGTGGCATGGTTCAACACGTGCAGGAGCGCGCCGGCCATTCCCAGCAGCATGAGGGTCGGTGAACCGGTAGCCGTACCGATCAGCGCCGTGCCGATCCCCATGGTGATGATGCCGATATTCTCGATGCTGTGATAGGCCAGCAGCCGTTTCAGGTCGTGTTGTCCCAAGGCGAAGAGTACCCCGACGACCCCCGACACCATGCCGAGGACGATGACGACCAGGCCCCACCAGAGCGGGATACCCGTAAAGAACGACAGTGTGCGCACCAGCCCGTAGATCCCGATTTTGAGGATGATGCCGGACATGATGGCGGATACGTGACTGGGTGCATTGGCATGGGCCGAGGGGAGCCAGATGTGCAGCGGCATGAGCCCGGCCTTGAAGCCGAACCCGAACAGGGCGAGCAGAAACAGAGCGGTGGCCAGCGGCGCTGTGGCGGTCAGTGACGCAGCCACCGGGAAGGTGAAGCTGCCGGAAATGCTGTTCAGCAGGGCGAACAGGGCGAACAGAGCCAGGGTTCCCGTATGGGTGCAGATCAGGTACAGCGTGCCGGCGTCGCGCACCTCAGGTGTGTGGTCATCGGTGGTGAGGACGAAGTAGGCGGCAAGCGCCATGATCTCCCAGGCCAGCAGGAACAGGCCGGCCGACCGCGCCATAGTGACGAAGAGCATGGCCGACACCAGCAGGCCGAAAAAGAAGGTCAGCTTGCGGACCGTGCGGGGGTTGGTCCCGGCAGGCCAGTAATCGAGGGCGTAGATGCTGCAGCAGGCGGCAACGATGAGGATCGGCAGGGCAAAAAAGGCGGTGAGCGGGTCGATGCCGCACTCGGCGGGGCCGAAGGGAAACGGCCAGGCCAGTTTATAGGTAACCTGTTGACGCTGGAGCAGCGTCAGTACGGCACCGGCAATACCTCCTGCGGCCGCCACGGTCATTGCGATAGCAGCGAGTCGTTGGCCAACGGTCGGCGTGACAACGCGCACCAGGAGCGGTGTGCCTGAAAACGCGGCCAGGAGCGCCGCTCCCATGAAGAGCACTGCCGGAAGGTGTGCCGTCGGGTCGCCGGTCATCATGCCCCTTTGCCGATATCCTGTTCGATTTCAAGAATGGTGTTCATGATCGCCTCGGCGTTGCATTGTTTACCGAGAATATCGCGCAAGCGCTGATCGCGCAAGCAGTAGGCCAGTTTTGAGAGCAGATGCAGGTGCATTCTGATGGTCGGCGAGATGATGGTGAACAGTATCTGGACCGGCTTGCCGTCCAGCGCCCCGAAATCCACCGGCTCCGAGAGGAAGCAGAGGGCGATCTTCGGGACCGGCAACTGCACCAGGATCGGGTTGCGCACGTGGGGAATGGCGATGCCGTCGCCCACCGCCGTTGTGCCCATGGCCTCGCGTGCCAGCAGCACCTGCAGGATGAAGTCGGGATCGATCTCCGGCGGCAGGTCCAGGACGTCAACGGCATTACGCAGCACCGTTTCCTTGTCGCCACCGGGAAAGCCGCAATGGATGCCTCCTGCCTGCAGCGCCTGGCTCAAGGTCGGCAACGGCCGCTCATCCGCATCATGCATCTTGTACAGGGCCGGGTTGACCTTTATGCCGCGCTCCGTTGCCCATTCCAGCAGGTCCACCGGGTTGATCCGGTAGTCTCCATGGAGGGACTCCGCGGGCAGGTTGTCTTTCCTGATCCAGCGTACAACGGTTTTTTCATCTACATTCAGGGCCTGTGCGGCCTCGGAAGGTTCAAGCAGCATGGTGGTTATCCTTTATCCTGTTTGACAGGGCTGGGGTACGCCGGCGTCTCCTCGATGCCGAGTTGCAGGCAGAGTGCCTTATCCACCTGACTCATGAGCGTTTTGTTGATAAAGCCGAGCCGGTTACCGATCACGTTGGTCTTGTCGATGGTAATCAGGATATGGGAACTGATCTTGGCATCCTTTCCCAACCCGTTGCCCGAAGCCGGCAGGAATGTCTCGAAATCGTAGATCTTTCCCAGCCGGGTAAAACTCAGGGGAATAATGGTCACGACCGGCGAATACTCGTTGCTGATATTATTGCTCACCACCAGGCAGGGGCACACTTCCGGCTCCTGCACATCGGCATGGGGCAGTTTGACCGCATAAATTCCGCCGCGCTTAAACATCGCGCTTCTCCGTCACCGCTGCTTCGAATTTCTTCAGCACTTCCTTCGTATCTTCGGCAGTGGACTGATATCCTTCAATCAGCCCCTTGTACGCCTTCTTCTTCACCTCGTCGAGCTTTTCCCTGGCAGCCTCCTCCAGAAACTGGCTCAATCCCCGCTGCCCATACAGGGCCTTGATATCGTCCACGATCGTGGTTGGCAGCGTGATATTCAATCGGGTGTTCGGCATGACGGTACTCTCCTTGCTTATATGTCGTGCATTGTTCTGTATGTCTCATAATTTCATTGACGTATGCATATTTATACCATATATTTTTTGCATGTGTCATAAAATTTTACAACACATAACTATTTTGTGTCACCCTGGAGACGTGTCGTACCTCGATATGCGTGAGGGGGTAGGGGTGAGGTATCAGTGATAGTTTCCAGTGAGCCGGTGGTGTGCATTCTGACCGCGGCAACGCTGATGGCGCTCTCGGGGGTGCCGGGAGTGCTGTTGAATCGTCCGGTCTGGGGGCAGCGAATTGCCGCTGTCCTGGTTGTGCTGGCCGCGTTTCTCGGGGAGTTCGCCGTCATGGCGCTCATCAGCGGCTCTCCGGCAGCTGCCTACCAGATCGACTGGCCGTTGCCGTTCGGGCCGGCTCTTCTGTCCGTCGATCATCTCTCCACGCTGTTCCTCCTCCCCCTGTTTCTCGTTGCCGGGTGCGTCTCGATCTATTCACTCGCCTACTGGCCGGCCAGGGAAAAGGCCAGCGCCGGAAGGCTGACGCTGTTTCTCGGACTGTTCGCCGCAGCGATGGTCATGGTGGTCATGGCCCGCCACGGCGTGCTGTTTCTCATTGCGTGGGAGGTCATGGCCCTGTCGGCCTATTTCCTGCTGACCACCGAACAGCAGAGTTCCGAGGTGCAGCGGGTTGGCACCGTCTACCTCATTGCCACCCACACCGGCACCATGGCGCTGTTCGTCATGTTCTCACTGTTGCGCGCTACGACCGGCAGTTATACGTTTCCGGCAGCACATGCCCTGACCCAGTCGTGGCCCTATGCAACGGTCATTATTATTGCCGCCCTGATCGGCTTCGGCGGCAAGGCCGGCCTGATGCCGCTCCATTTCTGGCTTCCCGGGGCCCACGCCAATGCCCCCAGCCATGTGTCGGCCATGATGTCCGGCTTGATGCTGAAGATGGGGGTCTATGGCATCCTGCGGACACTGTCGTTCTTCGACCTGCTGCCGGTCTGGCTCGGCTGGCTGGTCCTCGTGCTCGGCGCCTGGTCCGCCGTCAACGGCATTGCCCTGGCTGCGGGCCAACGCGACCTGAAACACCTCCTGGCCTGCAGCAGCATCGAGAATGTCGGCATCATCTTCATCGGCATCGGGCTGGCGCTGGTCGGACTCCAACTGCACGCCCCGTATCTGGTGGTGTGCGGTCTGTCCGGCGCCTTCATCCATATCGTCAATCACGGTCTGTTCAAATCGCTCCTCTTTCTGGGGAGCGGGGTGCTGATCCATGGTACCGGCACCCGCGAAATAGACCGGATGGGGGGGCTTGGCCGGCGCATGCCGCTGACGACGCCGCTCTTCCTGATCGGCTCCCTTGCCATCTGCGGGCTGCCACCGCTCAACGGCTTTGTCGGGGAACTGTTCCTCTATGTCGGTGCCATCACCAACGGCATCGACGACCCTCTGCCGCTGACGGCCCTGGTGGCCCCGGTACTGGCACTGGTCGGTGGCTTGGCGGTCATTACCTTTGTCAAGCTCTACGGCATCATCTTTCTCGGCGCTCCCCGGTCGGCCGGCGCCGCCCAGAGCCATGAAGCACCGGCAACGATGACCGGTCCGATGGCCCTGCTGGCGCTGGGCTGCCTTGCCGCCGGTTTGGCGCCCGTGCTGCTGCTGCGGCTGGTTACCCCGGCAGTCGGACTGTATGGTGGCTTGACCGCACCGGCCATTGCCCGGGTAACCGGTCAGGTGCCCCTGGTGCCGCTCACAATGACCAATCTCCTGCTCCTCGTCCTCGTCCTGGTGGTTGGTACTGCATACCTGCTGCGGTTGCGCAGGCTGCCGCGCTCCCAAGGGGCCACCTGGGGCTGCGGCTATCTCGAACCGACGGCCAGAATGCAGTATACCGGTACCTCGTTCAGCGAAATGGTGGTATCGTTACTGGGAGGGATCGTCGCACCCCAGCGCCGGCGGCCCACCCTGGCCGCTCCGATGCCTTCTGCCGACGCAAGGTTTCAGTACGAGGTTACCGAAACAGTGCTCGACCGGATTCTGACTCCGGTCTTTCACCTGGCCGGCCTGGGCTTTTCCTATCTCAGGAGGGTGCAGCATGGCCAGCTTCATATCTACGTGCTGTATATCTTTGCCACGCTCTTTGTCCTGATGATCTGGACGCATTGACGTATGGGCGGCGGCGTTTCCGTCTTCAGTGAGGATGGCACCTTATGACCGATATCATCATCCATTGCGCAGTGGCGCTCTTCTTCCCACCTCTTCTGCTCGGGGTCATCGGCAAGACCAAGGCGGCATTTGCCGGCCGGGTCGGGGCCCCCTATTTACAGCCCTATTACGACCTGATCAAGCTGCTGCGCAAGGGGTCGGTCTTCAGCGACACCACCACCTGGGTCTTCCGTGCCGGCCCCGTGGTCACGCTGTCGGCTACTCTCATCGCC
Organism: Geobacter argillaceus; assembly: GCF_007830735.1. Lineage (GTDB taxonomy): Bacteria > Desulfobacterota > Desulfuromonadia > Geobacterales > DSM-12255 > Geomobilibacter > Geomobilibacter argillaceus. The sequence goes on along the minus strand of NZ_VLLN01000008.1, from coordinate 104,896 downwards.
GCCCTATTGATACCGCTGGGTCGCCATGGCGCGCCGCTCTCCTTCAGCGGCGATCTCATTCTGTTTGCCTACCTGTTCGGGCTGGCGCGGTTCTTCACGACCATTGCCGCCCTTGATACCGGCTCGAGCTTCGAGGGGATGGGGGCGGCCCGCGAGGTGACCTTTTCCTGCCTTGCCGAGCCGACGCTCTTTTTTGCCCTGATTACCCTGGCCCGTATGAGCAAGTCGCTCTCCCTGTCGACCATCCTGACCCATCTCACCCCGGAGGTCTGGCTTGCCGCCGGGGCCAGCATGCTACTCCTGGCGGGGGCGCTGTTCATCACCCTGCTGGCGGAAAACTGCCGTATTCCCTTCGATGATCCCAACACCCACCTGGAGCTGACCATGATCCACGAAGTCATGGTGCTGGACCACAGCGGGCCGGCATTCGGGATCATCCTCTATGGCGCGGCACTGAAACTGTTCGTTCTCGGGGCGGTCTTCGTCAATGTCGCCCTCCCCGTTGCCACCGGCAACGCCCTGCTGGACTGGGCCATCTTCATTGTCGCCATGCTTGTCCTGGCAGTTGCCATCGGCGTTGTCGAATCGGTCATGGCCCGTTTGAGACTGGTGCGCGTGCCGCAACTGCTGGTCGGGGCCACCATCCTGTCCGCCTTTGCCATGCTGCTGGTCCTGAGGTGATCCTATGACTACGTTAGCCGATCAACTACTGGTGCTGGTGATGCTGATCAACCTGCTCATGCTCGGAACCAGCCGGCTGATCTTTTCCATCCGCGCCGTTGCTGCCCAGGGGGTGATTCTCGGCATTCTGCCGGGGCTGATCCACCCCTTTTCCGGTCACCTGGCCGGCATCACTGCCAGCATCATCCTGGCCAAGGGGATCGTCATCCCGTACCTGATCGGCGATGCGGTGCATAAGGCCCAGATCAGGCGCGAAGTGGAGCCGTTCATCGGCTATGTGTCGACCCTGCTCCTGGGCGCCGTCTTTACCGCCCTGTCCTTCGCCTTTGCCGAGAAGTTGCCCCTGGCGCCCGAACACAAGGATCTGCTGTTTGTGCCAGCCTCCATCGCAACCCTGCTGACCGGCTTCCTGCTCCTGACCACCCGGCGCAAGGCCATTTCCCAGGTTATTGGCTATCTGGTACTGGAAAACGGCATCTTCGTGTTCGGCCTGCTCTTGACCGAGGCGATGCCGGTCATGGTGGAGGCTGGCGCGCTCCTCGACCTGCTGGTGGGGATATTTGTCATGGGAATTGTCATCAACCATATCAGCCGGGAGTTTTCGTCCATCGACACCTCCCGCCTGCGGACCCTCAAGGAGGAGTAGCCGGATGTTGTCTGCCCTTGTTCTGCTCCCCCTGCTGGGGGCGTTGATTGCCTGGGTCGTACCGGACAACCGGTTGCGGCCCCTGGTCCTGCCACTGGTTGCCACGATCCACCTGGTCCTGACAACCATTTTGATGGGGAATGCGCCGCCGCCATCCGCCGGAGGATGGATCTGGCTCGACCCGCTGGGTAAGGTGGTGCTCCTGTGCATCTCTCTCCTCTTTGCCGTGTGCGCCTACTATGCGGTCGGCTATCTCTCCTACCGCCAGGAGCGTTCCAACCGGGTGCTCTGCATGGGGCTCCTGGTCTGCCTGTCGGCCATGGGGACGGTGACCATGAGCCAGCATCTGGGGCTCCTCTGGGTTGCCGTGGAGACCACCACGGTCTCCATGGCCCCTCTCATCTACTTCAACCGGAACGCCCGTTCCATCGAAGCGACCTGGAAGTATCTCATGCTCTGCTCCGTGGGGATCGGCCTGGCCCTGCTCGGGCTGATGTTTCTTGCCTATTCCACCTACGTAGCCCATCGCGATGCCACCCTGTTGCTCGGGCCGCTCATGTTCTCGGCCCGCGAGCTGAATCCGGGGTGGCTGCACGCCGCGGCGATTTTCCTCCTGGTGGGGTATGGTTCCAAGATGGGGCTGGCGCCGCTGCATGCCTGGAAACCCGATGCCTACGGCGAGGCACCGGGGCTGGTGGGAGCCCTGCTCGCCGGGGGGTTGGTCAACTGCGCCTTTCTGTCGATCCTGCGGGTGTACCAGATCTGCCTGGCCTCGGGCACCGAAATCCGGTTTTTCCAGCAGGCCCTGGTCGGCATGGGACTGGTGTCCATGGCCTTTGCCGCCGTCTTCATGGCCCGCCAGGCCGACTTCAAGAGAATGCTCGCCTATTCGAGCGTCGAGCATGTGGGGATTCTCGCCATCGGCCTCGGGCTCGGCAAGGGAGCACTGTACGGTGCGCTCTTTCACCTGCTGAATAACGGATTGACCAAGGGGGTACTGTTCCTGTCATCCGGCAACATCCACCGCTCCTATTCGAACAAGACAACCGACGCGGTCAAGGGGGTGCTGACGCGCCTCCCCTGGTCGGGAGGGCTGTTCCTGGCCGGGTTCATTGCCATCACCGGCTCCCCTCCGTTCTCGCCGTTCATCAGCGAGTTCACCATTGTCAGCAACGCCTTTATCGAAGGGCGCCATCTGGTGGGCGGCCTGTTTCTGCTCTTTCTGGTCATCGTGTTCATCGGCATGGCGTTGACCGTGCTGCCGATGGTCATGGGCGCACCTCCGGCGGATGTGGAATCGAGCGAGTATGAGGACCGCCTGCTGACGGTGGGGCCGCCGCTAGTCATGATAATCATCATCCTGGGGCTGGGGATCTGGCCGCCGGAGTTCCTGGTCGCGTTACTCAAGGACGGCGCCATCATGCTGGGGGTGCAATCGTGACCGGCTCGCTCCGCAGCATATACAACGGCTCTGCCATTTTGGTGGCCGACATCCCCGTAACCGGCTCCGGCCAGTTTCTCCAGAGCATCCTCGATTCAACCGACCATGGCTGGCGCGTGATCTCCTACTTCGGGATTCCTGCCGACGCCGAAATCGCGCTGTTCTGCGTACTCGCCAACAAGGCCGAAGGGAGGCTGGCCGTGACCCGCACGGCTGCCGATGGCACCACGTTCCCCTCCATTGCGTCCCTCTGCCCCCAACTGCAGCTCTTTGAACGGGAGATCGCGGAACAGTGCGGGCTGACCTTCAGCGATCACCCCTGGTTCAAGCCGGTACGCTTTCACCGGCCGTTCCGTGCCGGTCTCGACGCCTGGAACCGTCCGGAGGACGAGCCGCTCCGCGTGGGGGTCATGAACTATTTCCGGGTGGCCGGGGACGAGGTCCATGAAGTCGCCGTCGGACCGGTTCATGCCGGGATCATCGAGCCGGGGCATTTCCGCTTCCAGTGCCACGGCGAGGAGGTCTTCCACCTGGAGATATCGCTCGGCTATCAGCACCGGGGGATCGAGGCGGGTCTCCTGGGTGGGCCGTATCCGCGTACCCTCCAGCAGATGGAGACGGCCGCCGGTGACACCACCATTGGCCACGGACTGGCCTTTTGCATGGTCATGGAATCCCTGACCGGCGTCAGGGTCCCGCCGCGGGCCGAGGTGCTGCGGGGCATCGCCCTCGAACTGGAACGGCTGGCCAACCATACCGGCGACCTGGGGGCAATCGCCGGCGATGTCGGCTATCTTCCCACCGCCTCCTTCTGCGGCCGGATCAGGGGAGATTTCCTAAACATGACGGCTGTGCTGTGCGGCAGCCGATTTGGCCGGGGGCTTCTCACCCCCGGCGGCACGATCTTCGATCTTACGCCCGAGCACCGGGACGACCTGCTCAAACGGCTGGCCGATGCCAGGCGCGACCTTACCAATGCCGTGGAACTGCTCTGGAGCTCACCGTCGGTCATGGGGCGTCTTGAAGGGACCGGGACGGTGTCTCAGGAGACAGCCCTGGAACTGGGGCTGGTGGGGCCGGCGGCCCGGGCCTGCGGGGTCAAGCGGGACGTTCGCCATGACTATCCCTTCGGCATCTACCGGATGACCCATTTGCCGGTCGCTACGGCCTTTCACGGTGATGTCTGTTCCCGGACCATGATCCGCTGGCAGGAAGCCCAGAAATCCATGGATTTCATCGAAGAACAGTTGCGGCAGCTCCCCGGCGGAGGGCATCGGACGAAGGCGGCACCGTGCGCCGGTCTGAGCCTGGCCGTGGCCCTTACCGAGGGGTGGCGCGGCGAGATCTGCCATGTGGCGATCACCGACGACAAGGGGAGCTTTGTCCGGTACAAGGTTGTCGACCCCTCGTTTCACAACTGGCAAGGCGTTGCCATGGCGTTGCGGGGGGAGCAGATATCCGATTTTCCGCTCTGCAACAAGAGCTTCAATCTTTCGTATTGCGGATTCGACCTATAGGTGACAGGAGAGACAATTATGGCGCGCAGGCAAGGCAGCAGGAGTGCCGCAGAACCCTCTCAACACAAATCGTGGTCGCGGCATGATGACAAGTCGATGTACCAGATACAGTCGGTCATAAACGCGTTGAGCATACTGGAGCAGGTTGCAGGTTATGCAGAGGGAATGACCGTTGACCGGTTGCGAAAAGAGCTGGGGTTGACCAATGATGCGGTCTTACGCCTGATTGCAACCCTGGAGCGGCGCGGCTACCTGGAATTGGATCGTCTGACCAACCATTACCGCCTCTCGCTCCAGACGCTTAACCTGAGCCAGACATTCATCCGGCAGTCGACCCTGTTTCATCACGCGCGACCGATCATCGAGGAGTTGAGCCGGGAGTGCGGAGAAACGGTGTACATTGCGGTCTTCAGGGACAGGCAGTCCGTGTATCTGCAGCAGGCGGAAACCCGGCATTCCGTACGGGTGGTATCGCGGTTCGGCTCGCAACTTCCGGCCTACGGCTCGGCCGGAGGCAAGGTGCTGCTCGCCGGGATGGCTGCCGAGGCATTGGAAGCCTATCTGAAGGATACGGAACTGGTTGCCTACACACCGGCAACAATTACCGACCGTCAGGCGCTCGAGAGCCACCTGCGCCAAGTGGCCTCACAAGGGTTTGCAGTAAACGAAGAGGACCTGGAAAGCGGGGTGTGCGGGGTTGCCGCGCCGATACGCAACCATACGCGCCAAGTTGTTGCGGCGGCAGTCATTTCCGCCCCCACGATCAGGGTTTCGCCGCAGCGGCTCCATGACGAACTGGTCCCTCTGGTGCGGGCGGCGGCCGATCAGATTTCAAGCAGACTTGGTTACAACCCGGTTTCCCGGGAGGAAGGATAGCCCCGCCATGTTCCGTGCCATCATCTCCCGCATCAGGCAAGGACATCGCACCATGCCCTATCCCAAGGCGCCTCTGCAGATGCCCGACCGGTTCCGCGGCTATCCTGTCGTTTCAACGATGACGTCGTCTGCGGAACAGCATGAAGGGTCGGCTGTGTGCCCCTATGGCGCGTTTACCGTCGGCGATGGCGGGTGTCTGGACATGGGGAAATGTCTCTTCTGCGCCGAGTGTCCGGCAGGGGATATCCAATTCACCACGGACTACCAGCTTGCCGTCACCGACCGGGATCACCTGTTGGTGCGGCCCGGCTCGGAACACCACCACGCCCGGCCACTTACCCCCGATCTGCGCCGGATGTTCGGCCGGTCGCTCAAATTCCGGGAGGTCAGCGCCGGCGGGTGTAACGCCTGCGAGGCGGATACCAACGTGCTGTCGACCATCGGCTGGGATCTGGGGCGTTTCGGTATCCAGTTCGTCGCTTCGCCGCGCCACGCCGATGGACTCTGGGTGACCGGACCGGTGACCGAAAACATGGCACAGGCCCTGCTCACCACCTATGAGGCGATACCCGCCCCCAAAATCGTTGTCGCCTGTGGTGCCTGCGCCATCAACGGCGGACCGTACATCGATTCACCCCGGGTCCGGAACGGAGCGGCCAGCCTCGTTCCGGTCGATCTCTACATCCCCGGTTGCCCACCCCATCCTGCGACCATTCTTGATGGTCTTCTCCGTATTCTGGACAAACTGCGGTAGCCCGTCACCTGGCCCTTGGCGCCGGCACGATCTGGAGCGGGCCATGACGGGTCTATCCTGGCACATGCGGAACTGAAGGGGATCTGCCGCCGACGCTGAGCCGGCAATTCCCGAGGCAAGCCATTCAACAGACTTCAACGACGGTGAAGGTCTTGAGCGTTGCCCCTGTGCCGGTCTGCAGCTGATCTCCGGTCTGCTTGCCGATCAGGGCACGGCCAAGGGGGGATTGCGGGGTGATGACGAAGATCTCCGCCGCACCGTCGGCAATCTTCAGGCCGCCGGCCGCCGGGCCGAGGAAAACCTGTTTCCGGCCACCCTCGTCATCTTCCAGAACTACCAGGGCGGTCAGCCGGATCGGCGTGTCGTCGTCGAAATGGCGCAACTGCAGTGCCCGGTAGCTCTCCAATGCCCCCCTTATTTCCTGGGCGCGGTTGGCCTGTCCCTGGGCGATATAGGAGGCCTCCAGCGCCGTGGTGTCGTACTTGTTGTCGGGTGCGCACTCCTCATGGGTCGCCGCTTCATGGGCCGTACGGGCAGCAGTGGAGAAGACGGCGAAGTCGGCGGTGAGGAGTGTCCGAATCTGTTGCAGCAACTGCTCTTTGGTCATGTGGAGGTCGGTATCTTTCGGGGAGATGGCTGGGATGTATCTGTCGGGAGGGGCAATCTAGCAGAAACACCGGGAGCGGTCAATCGCCGCACCGGGCAAAACGGGGAACCCGTTGGCCGTCGACGTCGACCTCTTCCAAGAACATGGCAAGGGGCCTGACCCAGAGGGAGTGGTCGCCGTAGAGGCAGCGATAGACCACCAGCTCTTCTTCGGTTTCGCTGTGGCGGGCGATGCCGATCACCTGATAGTCGTTCCCCTTGTAGTGCCGGTAGCGCCCCGGCCTGACGGTCCGATCAATCTGTTTCATCTCACCTTCGCTTTCTTGGCAAAGCCAGGCAAACCTGGTTTCTTCCCTGATTCTTTGCCCGGTACAGCTCCTTGTCCGCAGCCTGTATCACCTCTTCCGGTGTCTGATGCTCGCGGCAGCTTTCGGCAACTCCGATGCTAACCGTGACCGTGGTCGTGACACCGTCTTTGGCCCCGGTCCGCCGTTTTTTCCCCTGACTGCTTTCCTTCGGGCGGTCCTCGCCCCTGATAACCAGCCGGTATTCTGCTATCTCCTTGCGGAGTGTCTCGAGATACTGCTCCGTTTCCCCTGCCCGCAACCGTTCGAACAGGATGGTGAACTCCTCTCCACCGTACCGGTAGGTTTTACCGCCACCGCCGACGCGGGCCAGCTTCGCGGCCACAAGTTTCAGGACCTGGTCGCCGACATCATGACCGTAAGTATCGTTGAATTTCTTGAAGTGGTCGATATCCACCATCGCTATGGAGAAGTCGCGTCCCACACCGTACAGTGACTCGTTCAGCGCCCGGCGGGAGGGGATGCCGGTCAGGTCGTCACGAAAGGCCAGGTTGTAGGAGTCCTGGAGAATACCGGTGGTGGCAATGACGCCGGACGCCAGGCAGAAGACCGTGGCCGCATGGGGGGACGCCAGCCAGTTGCAGGCAATGAAGAGCGCAGCGAGCACACCCAGGGAGCAGCTTGCCATGGGGGTGTTCTTCAGCACGTACAGGGCGAGTATGCCGAGGAACGATACCAGAAAGAGTAACAGCGCAGGTTGGGAGATGGTGAAAAGGTCTATTCTCTGGAGGTTGAGAAGATTTCCCTCGAAAAGCGGCTGGAGTTCCGTGAAGTGGTAGTGAAAGATGAAGTAGGCGACAAAGGCCTGTGCTCCAAGGCCCGTGAGCCGGACTCTGCCGGCTTCGGTAAAGATTCCCCGTTCGGGGATGAGGTTGAATATGAACAGATTGATCGGTATCACGGTGCAGAGGGCGTGAAACAGTGCCCGCTGCTGGAGTAGTTCAAGACCGTCGACAAGGAAGGACCGGTAACACCAGTAGAAGACGGTCAGTGTCAGGAGGATGAAGAATGGGCGACCCCGGTGAAAATGGACGGCCAGAAGCATGCCGGCCATGGTGGCGAGATAGGGGGAGATGGTGAGCAGCTGCGCCCAGGAGGTATCCAGTGCCGGAGCCAGGTACAGACCGAGCCCGGCTAGCATCAGGGTGACTGCCGGAATGGCGAGGATCCGTAGTGCTGCCGGGTTGATTTTCAGGTGGGCCAAGGTTTCTCCGGATCGGAAAGGTGCTGCCTGCTATGTTCGTTCACAATTTCTATCGGATGCACCCTGGATTTCTGAAGGCTGCCGTGTCGCCGCAAGACAGGTTTAGTTAAAGGGTTTCCTTGCCCGACCGAAGAGAATGAAATGTTTCTGAAATTGCATTAATCAAGCTCCGTTGCAGCCAGAGGAGGTAACAGATGCGTCTATTGCTCGGTACCGTCATTGCCGTATGGTTTTTGATCGCGCTGTCATCAGCGGTCCAGGCTGGATCAGTCTATCTGAAAGATGGAGGGATTGTCGAATGCGAGTCGTTCCGGCGCAAGGGCGACCAGATTATCGTCAAGGTGAACCGTGACGTGGTGGTCGAGTTCGGCAGCGAAGAGATCGACCTGAAGAAAACGCTGCAGGCGAAAAAGCTGAAGAGCGGCCGGCATATTCAGCAAAGGTCCGGTCTACGCTGTCGGCCTCTTTCTTCTTCCGTTCATCTTTTTCCCGCTGCTCGCCTTTGACGGTTCAGAGTACAGCGGGTAGCTTCGTCTGCTGCCTTGCTTACTGTGCGGTCCAGCCGCCATCGACAGGAATCGCCGTACCGGTGATCTGGGCGGCGGCATCGGAGCAGAGGAACAGTACCAGCTGACCCAGCTGTTCCACGGTGACGAACTGGCGGGAGGGCTGTTTTTCCGCCAGGAGCTGTCTCCCCCCTTCCTCCACGTCCACCCCCAGGGCCTCGGCCTTGGCCGCGATCTGCGGCTCGATCAGCTCGGTGCGGGTCCAGCCGGGACAGATGGCGTTGCAGGTCACGCCCGAGCCGGCCGTCTCCAGTGCCACCTCTTTCGTAAGCCCCACCAGGCCGTGTTTGGCCGAGATGTATCCCGCCTTGTTCGCCGACGCGACCAGACCGTGCACCGATGCGGTGTTGACGATGCGGCCCCATCCCTTTTGCCGCATGCCGGGAAGCGCACGGTGGATGGTGTGGAACGCCGAGGAGAGGTTGATGGCGATGATTGCATCCCACATTTCGGGAGGGAATTCCTCGATCGGCGCCGTGTGTTGGATGCCGGCGTTGTTGACCAGGATGTCGACCCCGCCGAGTCGGCCTTCCGCTTCTGCCACCATGGCCGCGATCTCCTCGGGCCGCCGCATGTCGGCCCCATGGTAGAGGACGGTGATGCCGTGTTCCTCGGCCAGGGAGGAGCGGAGACGCTCGATCTCGGTCGGTGCGGCAAATCCGTTCAGCATGATGTTGCATCCCCTGGCGGCCAGTGCCCGGGCGATGCCGAGACCGATGCCGCTGGTCGATCCGGTGATGAGTGCGCACTTTCCCTTTTCCATGGAACTGTCCTTTCCGTGTTATCTTTCAATCACCATGGCGATTCCCTGGCCGCCGCCGATGCAGAGGGATGCGAGGCCGAGCTTGGCGCCGCATTTCGCCATCTCATGCAGGAGGGTCACCAGTATCCGCGCCCCGCTGGCGCCTACCGGATGACCCAGGGCGATGGCGCCGCCATTCACGTTCACCCGCCTGCTGTCCAGCTGCAGCTCCCGGATCACTGCCAGCGACTGGACCGCAAACGCCTCGTTCAGCTCGACCAGGTCGATATCGTCCGCGGTCAGGCCTCCCTTTGCCAGGGCCTTGCGAACCGCCTCCACCGGCCCCATCCCCATGATCCGCGGATCGAGCGCTGCCGAGGCCCAGCTCCGGATGCGGGCCAGCGGCTTCACCCCGGCCGCCTCGGCCCGGCCCCGCTCCATGAGCAGGAGCGTTGCGGCTCCGTCGTTGAGCCCGGAGGCATTGCCGGCAGTGACCACGCCGTCGCTGCGAAAGGCCGGCTTGAGGCGTCCCAGGTTCTCCATGGTGGTGTCGCTGCGGGGGTATTCGTCGATCGCAACCAGGGCAGTTTTGCCGCCTTTGCCGGCCACCGGCACCGGTATCAGTTCCTCATGGAACCGCTTTTCCCTGATGGCCTTGCCGGCCTTTTGCTGGGACTGGAGGGCAAAGGCGTCTGCCTCTTCGCGGGAGATCCGCCATTGGTCGGCGATGTTTTCAGCCGTGACCCCCATATGGATGTCGTGGAAGGCGTCGGTGAGCCCATCCCTGAGGAGCGTATCCTCCAGGATGCCATTACCCAGCCGGTAGCCGGTCCGGGCGTTGGCGAGGAGGTACGGTGCCCGGCTCATGCTCTCCATGCCGCCGGCCACTATCACGTCCGCTTCGCCGGCGGCAATGGCCAGCGCCCCCAGTGCCACGCTCTTCAGCCCGGAGCCGCACAGCTTGTTCACCGTGTAGGCGGGAACCGTTTCGGGAATGCCGGCCCTGACCGCTGCCTGCCGGGCCGGATTCTGGCCGCACCCGGCCTGGAGGATCTGGCCCATGATCACTTCCTCTACCGCCTCTCCGGGAATGCCCGAGCGTTGCAGCACCGCCTCGATGGTCAGCTGCCCGAGGCGGGCTGCCGGCACGGTGGCCAGGGCGCCGTTCAGGGCGCCTATGGGAGTGCGGGCAGCAGCCGCAATGACAACCTCTCTCATGATCGACTCCTATGTCAGGCCGGCCGACACGGTAACCGGCGGCTCGGTACAAGCCAGGATCTCATCCACGGTGTGGCCCGGCGCCAGCTCCACCAGGCAGAGCCCCGCGGGGGTCACGTCGAGAACGGCCCGGTCGGTGATGATCCGGTTCACCACCCGCTCTCCGGTGAGCGGCAGGGTGCAGCGGTTCAGGATCTTCGGCTCGCCGTGCTTGTTCACATGCTCCATCAGCACCACGACCTTCCTGGCGCCGTGCACCAGGTCCATGGCGCCCCCCATCCCCTTGACCATCTTGCCGGGAATCACCCAGTTGGCCAGGTCGCCGCTGGCCGAGACCTCCATCCCGCCCAGGATGGCCAGGTCGATGTGGCCGCCCCTGATCATGGCGAACGAGTCGGCGCTGCTGAAGGTGCAAGCGCCGGGGATCATGGTGATGGTCTCCTTGCCCGCGTTGATCAGTTCAGGGTCCAGTTCTTCCTCGGTAGGGTAGGGGCCGATCCCCAGGAGGCCGTTTTCCGACTGCAGGACAACCTGCATCCCCAAGGGGATGTAGTTGGCCACCAGCGTCGGCATGCCGATTCCCAGGTTGACGTAAAAGCCGTCCCGTATTTCCCGGGCGGCCCGCCTGGCCATCTCTTCGCGTGTCAGAGGCATAATGGTCTCCTTTCTATCCCCGAACGGTGCGTCGCTCGATCCGTTTTTCGTAGCCGGTGCAGGCAATGATCCGCCGGACATAGATGCTCGGGGTGTGGATCTGGTCCGGATCGAGTTCCCCGACTTCCACCAGCTCCTCCACCTCGGCAACGGTGATCCGGCCGGCAGTGGCCATCATCGGATTAAAGTTCCGGGACGTTTTACGGTAGACCAGGTTGCCGAGCCGGTCCCCCTTCCATGCCTTCACCAGGGCGAAATCGGCTGTCAGGGCTATTTCCAGCAAGTAGTTCCTGCCATCGAAGCTGCGGATCTCCCGCCCCTCGGCCAGGGGGGTGCCGACTCCTGCCGGGGTGTAGAAAGCCGGGATGCCGGCGCCGCCGGCCCTGATCCGCTCGGCCAGGGTCCCCTGGGGAACCAGTTCCACCTCCAGTTCGCCGGCCAGGTACTGGCGCTCGAACTCCCTGTTCTCACCCACATAGGAGGCGACCATCTTCCTGATCTGGCGATTCCGGAGGAGGATGCCGAGTCCCCAGTCGTCAACGCCGCAGTTGTTGGAGATGACCGTCAGGCCGGTCACCCCGGTGGCGGCTACCCCCTGGATCAGTTTTTCGGGAATCCCCACCAGGCCGAAGCCGCCGGCCATGACCGATGAACCGCTCGTGAGCCCGGCCAGGGCCTCTTCGATGGTTGTGCAGACCTTTGTCATTGTTGATCCTCCGCAAGAATCCCGGATTCAGGATTGTAGGTTGGGTTAGCGCCAGCGTAACCCGACAAATACCGCTGATTCGTTGGGTTACGGCGATACAACCGCCTAACCCAACCTACGTTTGTTCAAGAGCTACAGCGACCGCTTCAAAAGCCGCCCCAGTTCACCCACGAACCCCCGCCGGAAGGCGAGTACGCAGATGACGAAGATGGCGCCGATGACCACCGTTACCCAGGAACCGATGGCGCTCAGCTTGGAGTGGAGCGTGACCACCGTGAAGGCGCCGGCCAGCGGCCCGAGGACCGTGCCGAGCCCTCCCAGCAGGGTCATGAGCACCACCTCGCCCGACGTGTGCCAGTTGACGTCCGTGAGCGACGCCAGCTGGAAGACCAGGGCCTTGGCAGCTCCGGCCATGCCGGCCAGGGAGGCGGAGATGACAAAGGCAATCAACTTGAACCGCTCCACCTTGTACCCGAGGGATACGGCCCGCGGCTCGTTCTCCCTGATCGCCTTCAGGACCTGGCCGAAGGGGGAATGAATGGTCCGGTGGACCAGCCAGAACCCGATACAGAAGAGGGCGAAGACGAAGTAGTAGAGGTTCAGCTCCAGGGTCTTGCCCCACAGGTGGTAGACGTGGTCCAGGTCGAGCATCCCCAGGAGCCTTCCCCGAGGGATGTCCTGCAGGCCGTCCTCGCCGCCGGTGAACGGCGCCTTGATGGCGACGAAATAGATGATCTGGGCCAGGGCCAGGGTGATCATGGCGAAGTAGATCCCCTGGCGGCGGATGGCCAGGCTGCCGAAGACGAACCCCAGCGCACCGGCGAAGAGGGTGCCGGCCAGTACCCCCAGTTCCGGGGTCAGGCCGGCATTCTTCACCAGGTAGCCGGTCACGTAGGCCGCGCCACCGAAGAAGGCGGCATGGCCGAAGGAGAGGAGTCCCGAGTAACCGAGCAGGAGATTGAAGGCGCAGGCAAAAAGTGCGAAGCAGAGGAGCTCCATCACGAATACCGGGTAGATGACAAAGGGGGCTGCCAGACCCGCTACCAGGAGCACCAGCCAGAGCGTGCGATTCATACCGTCTCCCTTTAGAGTCTGCCGGGAAATAACAGTTACATTTCCTGGCAGACTCTTACTGTTCCTTGCCGAAGAGCCCGGCCGGCTTCACCAGCAGGACCAGCACCATCATGAAGAAGATGACCGTGCTGGATGCCGGCGGGTAGATCACCTTGGTCAGCCCCTCCACCATGCCGAGGGCCAGCCCGGTGACGATTGCCCCCATGATGGAGCCCATGCCGCCGATCACCACCACCGCGAAGACGGTGATGATCATCTCCGCCCCCATGACCGGGCTGACGGAGTAGATCGGTGCGGCCACCACCCCGGCAAAGGCGGCCAGCCCCACTCCGTAGCCATAGGTCAGGGTGACCATCAGGGGTATGTTGATGCCGAATGCCTGCACCAGGTGCGGGTTTTCGGTGCCGGCCCGCAGATAGGAGCCGAGCCGGGTCCGTTCGATCATGAACCAGGTGCCGAAGCAGATTGTCAGCGACACCACGATCGACCAGAGCCGGTAGGTGGGAAACATCATGAATCCCAGGTTCACCACGCCGTTCAGGAGCTCGGGCTTGCCGTCGTACGGGGTGCCGGAGACGTTGAAGTAGTTGGTGAAAATCCCCTGGAAGATCAGCGCCACGCCGAAGGTGAGGAGGAGGCCGTAGAGGTGGTCGACCCGGTAGAGCCGGCGCAGCATGGTCCGCTCCAAAATGATGCCGATCCCTCCTACCACCAGTGGCGCGACGATCAGGGCGGCCCAGTAGTTGAGGCGGAATTCGGGCATCCCCAGGAGCGGCCCCAGTTCCGTGTAGCCGAGCAGGGCCACGAAGGCCCCCAGCATGTAGAGGGCGCCATGGGCGAAGTTGATGATGTTCAGGAGGCCGAAGATCACCGCCAGCCCCAGGCTCAGGACGGCGTAGAAGGCGCCGTTGTTGAGCCCGAGCATCAGTTGCGACATGACGGTCTGGAATGTGACGTCCATGGTGCCCTCTCCGTTGTTCTGCGTGGGGGCGGGGTCACCCCGCCCCTGTTTTATGCCCATAAATCGGGCGGCGCAACGCCGCCCCTACTTCTTTACCTGTGAACAGACGCTCTCGGAGAGCGGCATGAAGGCCTGGTCGCCGGGCACGGTCTTGACGATCTTCAGGATGTCCCACTCCCCCTTGGATTCGGACGGTTTCTTCACCTCCATGAGGTACATGTCGTGCACCATCCGGCCGTCGGCTCTGATCTTCCCGTTTACCGCAAAAAAGTCGCTGATGTTCATGGAGCGGAGCTTGGCCATGACGGCATCCGGGTCGTCGGTGCCGGCGGCCTTGATTGCCTTCAGGTAGTTCATGGTGGCGGAGTAGGCGCCGGCCTGATCCATGGTAGGCATCGCCTTGTGTTTGGCGTAGAACCGCTTGGACCAGTCGCGGGTCGCCTTGTCACGGTCCCAGTAGAAGCCGCTGGCAAACTGCATACCCTGGGCGGTGTTCAGCCCCAGGCTCTTCACGTCGGTGTCGAAGACCAGCATGCCGGCAATGATCTGCCCTTTCTGGACGATGCCGAATTCACGGGCCTGTTTCACCGCGTTGGTGAAGTCACCGCCGGCGTTGGCCAGGCCGATCACCTTGGCGCCGGAAGACTGGGCCTGCAGGAGGTAGGAGGAGAAGTCGGCAGTGGAGAGGGGATGCCGCACCGAGCCGACCACCTTGCCCCCCAGCTTCTGGACGAAATTGCTGGTGTTCTTCTCCAGGGAGTGGCCAAAGGCGTAGTCGGCGGTGATGAAGTACCAGCTCTTGCCGCCGTGGCTGACGATGGCGCTGCCGGCCACGTTGGCCAGGGCGTAGTTGTCGTAGGCATAGTGGATGCCGTAAGGGGTGCAGTCCTTGTTGGTCAGGTCGGTGGAGCCGGCACCGGTGTTCATGGTGATCCGCTTCTTGTCGGCGCCGATCTTCTGCACAGCAAGGGCGCAGGCCGAGTTGAGCAGACCGGTCACCATGTCCACCTTGCCGGTGTCGAACCACTCCCTCGCCTTGGTGGAGGCGATGTCGGCCTTGTTCTGATGGTCGGCGGAGATGACCTGGATCGGCTTGCCGAGCACCTTGCCGCCGAAGTCTGCCACGGCCATCTCAACCGCGGTCAGGGTCCCTTTGCCGCCAATGGCCGAATAGACACCGGACATGTCGGTAAGGACGCCGATCTTCACCACGTTGTCGGAAATCCCCTTGGCGGGTGCGGCCAGTGCCGGGGCTGAGGCCAGCACCCCGATCAACATCCCTGCCAGTGCCTTGCGAAGCATCACGTTCATTGTCATTCTCCTTTCGTCTGCTCGACTGCTTGGACTTGTTCCTAAACCCCCAGGTGGCGGTTGAAGACGGCAGCACTCGTTTCCACGTCTTTCCGGTCGATCATTTCCACGACCCGGCCGTTTTCGATGATGTAATGACGGTCGGCGACTTCGGCTGCAAAGCGGAAGTTCTGTTCCACCAGGATGATGGTGAACCCCTTCTCCTTGAGCTGCCCGGTCAGCCGCCCCAGGGCCTGGACAATCACCGGCGCCAGCCCTTCGGTGATCTCGTCCAGCAGGAGGAGCGTGGCGCCGGTCCGGAGTATTCTGGCCATGGCCAGCATCTGCTGCTCGCCGCCGGAGAGCCGGGTGCCGGTGCTGCTGCGCCGCTCCAAAAGGTTCGGGAACATGTCGTAGATCTCGGCCAGGGTCATCCCGCCCTCCTTGACCATGGGGGGGAGGAGCAGGTTCTCCTCCACGCTCAGGCTCGAAAAGATCCCCCGCTCCTCCGGACAGTAACCGATACCCAGGCGGGCGATCCGGTGGGTCGGCAGATGGCAGGTTTCCCGGCCGTCCACGGTAATGGAGCCGCTACGCCGCCCCACCAGCCCCATGATCGACTTGAGGATGGTGGTCTTGCCGGCGCCGTTGCGGCCGAGCAGGGTGACCAGTTCGCCTTCCCGCACCGACAGGTTTATGTCGTGGAGAATATGGGACTCGCCGTAGAACGCGTTGACACCGCTGAGGGAGAGCAGGACGCCGGCACCGGTATCATGCATGGCCACACCCCATGTATGCCTCAAGGACCTGGGGATTGGCCGACACCTCGTCGTACGACCCCTCCGCCAGGATGGAGCCCCGCTGCAGGACCGTGATCCGGTCTGCCAGGGTTGCCACCACGTTCAGATTGTGTTCCACCATCAGGATGGTCCGGCTGGCAGCCACCGTCCTGACCAGGTCGGTGATCCGCCCCACGTCCTCGGCCCCCATCCCCTGGGTCGGCTCGTCAAGCAGCATCAGCTCAGGGTCCAGGGCCAGGGTGGTGGCGATCTCCAGCGCCCTTTTACGGCCGTAGGAAAGCTCCATTGTCGGCTCGTGGGCCAGCTCCAGGAGCCCCACGGACTCCAGAAGTTGCCGGGCACGGTCGTCCAGGGTGGAAAGGGAGGCGGAAGAGCGCCAGAAGTGGTAGGAGGTGCCGAGCCGGCGCTGCAGGGCCACCCTGACGTTCTCCATGGGTGTCAGGTTGGGGAAGACCGCCGAGATCTGGAACGACCGCACAATGCCGCGCAGTGCGACATCGGCCGGTTTCTCACGGGTGATGTCATTCCCGTTGAAGGTAATGGTGCCGGCGGTCGGGGTGATGAACTTGGTCAGGAGATTGAACACGGTAGTCTTGCCCGCCCCGTTCGGGCCGATCAGGGCATGGATCTGGCCGCGCCTGACCTGCAGGTTGACGTCGCTCACCGCCGTGAACCCCTTGAACTCCTTGGAAAGGTTCCGCGTTTCCAGAATGTAGTCGCTCATTGCTCGTCCTTTACAGATCTAGTGAGCCATCAGCACCGGTACGGTCATCTCCCGGAGAATCTGGGCCGCAACCGTGCCCAGCACCACCCCTCCCTGGGATGAATGGGCAAAGGCCCCCATGACCAGCAGGTCAAACTCCTCGTCGCAAACCCGGTTCAGGAGCAGGTCGCCGAGTGGTGTGGCCGTGGTCGGCACCAGTTCGGTTTCGACGTGTACCCCGTGTCGCCCCAGGTATTCCCGGATACCCTCCCATGGATCGGGCTGGCCGGCGGGATCGGCGGGTGCCACGGTCAGGAGCCGGACCGTTGTTGCCCCGGTCAGGAGCGGCATGGCTTCGCTCAAGGCCCTGGTTGCTTCGCGCCCTTCTTTCCAGGCAACCAGGATACGATTCCCGGTGGCGTGAAACCGCCCGGCATGGGGGACTACCAGTACCGGCCTACCGCTGCCGAGCAGCAGGCGCTGGGGGAGGTCGGCCGGAACCCCGAGGCGCTGGGCCGGCCCGCCGCTCTGCCCGACGATCACCAGGTCGGTGGCGTAGCTCTGGCGGATCAGGACCTCTGCCATTCCCACCCCAACCACCCCCCACTCCACGTTGCGCCACTGGACCGGAACCCCGGCTGAAATTCCCCTTTGCCGGAAACGTTCGGCCCGTTCGGCTGTTTGCTGCTCCATTACCTGCCGCCGAGGTTCGTGAGGTGCATGGGTGATGATCGAAAGCCCGGTGACGGATGCTCCGTGCTGTTTCGCAATGGCCAGGGCCAGATCGATGCGGCCCTCGCAGGCGGGTGATGCGTCGATATGCAGGAGAATATTTCGCAGGACCATATGCCCCTCTTGAAGAACAGTATTTTATCTATGTACCACTGTTGTCCGACGAAGCAACGTTTATAAATATTGCATAATTGCTATTTTGTATGGCAAGGATGGTGCCAAGCTAACGAAGAGGTTGAACTAATTTTATAAAACTATGTTTATAAATGATAATTCCCTGCATGGCCAAAGATTGGCCAACAGAATTCACGGACTCGGATCTTCGCGGGGAGAGGGTGGATTCCAGAATTTTGGAATATTAAATGGTTTGTTTTAATGGGTATACGGGGTGTACGGGAGGGCAGCTGTTCTAAAGCCCCTATAAACGGGTGTTAGCAAGGAGTTGTCGGTAATGGTAGTTGATTCCAGATTTCTGGACAAAGATTCCAGTTGTCTGGAATGCATGGGCGTTAGCAGCGGACCGCTCAGTCACCGATCTCATACTGGCCAATTTTCGCATAGAGAGAGGATTTGCTGATACCGAGGCGGGCTGCTGCTGCCAGCTTGCTCCCCTTTTCTTCCTGGATTGTCCGGCGGATTGCCTCTTCCTCCACCTGCTGCAGGATGTACTTCAGGGTCTGGCGATGGTCGAAGGGGCTGTCGAGGGGGCCAGTCCGGGCCAGTGCTCGGGGAAGGTCCTGCTTCGTGACAATAGTGCCGCTTTTTACATACAGGGTCTGTTCCAGCACGTTGCGGAGTTCCCGGACGTTGCCGGGCCAGTCATAGGCGGTGAAGATCTCCTCAACGTCGTGGTCCACCCCCTCCACCGGGATGCCGGTCTCCTTTTCCAACTGGCGCAGGTGGAAGCGGATCAGCTGCGGGATGTCGTCGCGACGTGCTCGGAGGGGCGGGATCTCCAGCATGACGACATTGAGCCGGTAGTAGAGGTCATGGCGGAAGAGCCCCTGTTTGACCAGGGTCTCCAGGTCACGGTTCGAGGCGGCGATGATTCTTACGTCCACCGTTTCGGGCCGCTCGGCGCCCACCGGTTCTATTTCACGCTCCTGGAGAACCCGGAGCAGCTTCACCTGCATGGTCAAAGGGAGCTCGCTGATTTCGTCCAGAAAGATGGTTCCCTGGTGGGCCATGCTGAAGCGGCCGCGTTTTCCCTTGGTCCGGGCGCCGGTAAAGGCCCCTTCCTTGTAGCCGAACAGCTCAGCTTCGAACAGGTTTTCCGGAATGGCGGCGCAGTTCACCTTGATGAACGGACCCAACGCCCGCTGGCTTTCTATATGGATGGCATGGGCAAAAAGCTCCTTGCCGGTACCGCTCTCGCCTTTCAACAAGACCGTGGTGTTGCTTTTTGCGACCCGTTTCCCCAGTTCCTTCACCCACTCCAGTTCCTTGCTGTTGCCGACAATGTGATTGAACGAATACTTGGCGCTCAACTGCCTGCTCAGAGCGCTCTTGTAATACTCCAGCTCGCTATTGAGCGACTTGAATTTGTCCGTCATGGCAAAAAGGTCGGCCAGGTCCTGGAACATCACCTTGCCGACCACTGCCACCACCTTGCCGTTCTCAAAGATGGGTATCCGGCTGCAGATCATCTGGTGGCCTTTGATCTTCTGCACCTGTGCAATTTCCGGGACGCCGCTCTTTGCAACGATATGCATTCGGGTATTTTCCACCACGTTCGTCACGGGCTGGCCGACCACCTCATCCTCCCGTTTCCCGAGAAATTTGGCATAGGATTGGTTGATCTTCAGGATGACACCATCGGCATCGGTGATGATGAGCCCTTCGTAGGCATGCTCCAGGAGCTGCTCCAGCATGTCCCGCTCTTTTCGGGCCTGGTGGGCTGTTGCCGACATGTTCCTGATGAGTCGGTGGACCCATCCCTGGTAATGGATTTTCATCGGTCTCTCCCAACGGGTACTGGGAACGGATTGGTGGGCAGGTTGCGAAGGTCCGAGGGGCGGGCTATTTGCCGACTTTTCCCGTCCAACGGTTACGGCACCCTGCCCATAATGATCCCGGCACCGTTGGGGAGTTCGATGGGAAGCCGCCGCACGTCACTGGCACCGGCCGTGCACAGCATCTGCATCAGCTCCCCCTGGGAGTAAGACTGGCCGGCCGGTGTCCCCAGCAGCATGTTCAGGGAGAAGAGGGCCGGGAACAGCGGGCCGACTTTGGCGTCGTCAAGGATGAACTCCTGGATCAGAATCAGCCCGCCCGGCTCCAGGGCGGCCACGGCCTTCTCCAGGATGATCGCGCACCCGGCCCCGTCTTCGCTGTGAAGGATGTGCGACAGCCATGCCACGTCGTAGCGCCCCTCGATCCCTTGAGCAATGAAGTCACCGTCCGAAAAGACAATCCGGTCGGCCAGGCCGAAACTGGCGATAGTCTTTTCGGCAAAGGGGCGGGTAGAGGGGAGGTCGTAGACAACGGCGGTCAGGTCGGGGTTGTGCTGGCAGAAATGGATGGCATAGGTGCCGGGACCGCCGCCCAGATCGAGCAGGCGCCGCCGACCGGAGAGGTCGATCTGCGGGACGATGCGGGGGGCGAGCTGCATGGCCAGGTTGAACATCCCCATCTCGAAGCTCTCCCTGGCCTCCGCATCGTTGCCGTGGGAAATCCGCTCACCTATCGGCCCACCTCTTCGCACTGACTCGTCAAGCCTCGCCCAGCCTGCCATCAGATGGTGGTGGTGGCGGATGATGTACCCCAGATAACCGGGCGAGGTGCGGGACAGGTAATCGGCGCTAAACGCGGTTGCGGCAAAGGCTTCCCCCTGCTTTTCCAGCAATCCGAGGGCCGCCAGTGCGCCGAGCAGCATGGCCAATCCACGGTCCGCACACGACAGCCGCGCAGCAAGTTCTGGCACGGTGTGGGGCCGCTCGGCCAAGGGGGTGAAAAGATCCAGTTCCACCCCGGTATGCAGGGCGCAGGCGCTCCAGTAAGCGCCGGACATCTGCAGCAGGTCTGCGGGTGTCCAGATTGTCTTTTCCATGGTTGCCTCCTCTTTCATTCAGTTGGCCGCTTCCCGCTCCGCTTTCTTCTGCTGGCGGAGCTCTTTGAAAAAACTGCTCAGGATGCCGGAGCATTCCTCTTCCCGAACACGCGGGGTAACGGTAACGGTGTGGTTGAAGCGCCGGTCGTTGGTCAGGTCGTACAGGGAGCCTGCTGCCCCGGCCTTGGGGTCGAAGCAGCCGAAGACCAGCCGTTCGATCCGCGCCAGCAGAATCGCCCCCATGCACATCGGGCACGGCTCCAAGGTCACGTAGAGGGTCGTACCGGTAAGGCGCCAGCTCTTCAGCTTCCTGGCCGCTTGGCGGATCGCCAGCAGCTCGGCGTGGGCGCACGGGTCGTTCTTCGCCTCCCGCTGGTTGAAGCCACGGGCGATGACAGCGCCATCCTTCACCAGGACCGCCCCGATCGGCACCTCGCGCCGCTCCCCTGCCCTGGCAGCCTGGGCAAGCGCCTTGTCCATCCAGTAGAGATCATCCTTTATGACCTGCAGTTTTTCCCGAGCCATTATCTGTGCCTTATAGCACACCCTCCCGCCCCGGACAAGGGATGAAACCGGCACGCTTCCGGTGTCATTTTGCCGATAAATGTGATAGGTACTATGTGATCAGAAGGCTAGCCCAATGTACAGGAGGCCCCGATGAAGATCCGCAAGCAGATCCTCGACTTCGCGTATAGCGAGGTGCTCGACACCAAAACCCGCGAACTGATCCGGGTCGGCTGCGCCGTGGCGGTCGGCTGTCCCACCTGACTGAAGAAGCACTTCGCGGTCGCGAAGAGTGCCGGCGCAACGGAAGAGGAGCTGAAGGAGGCTATGGCCTACGGGATAATCGCGCCGTCAGGCCGGGCCAAGAATTTTGTACTGAACATGAAGGAGGAGTTGGACTGGTAGCATGACCGCAGCGGCACTCAAAAGAATCCGGAACCGGCTAGTGGGCAATCCGGGCAAACCCGTTTCCATCAGGCGAAACGTGGTAAACCTCTCCCTGCCGGTCCTCCTCTCGTCCCTCCTGCAACGACTGGTCTCCATAATCGACATCTTTCTGGTCGGCGGCGTCGGGGCGGCCGCAATTGCCGCTGTAGGGCTGGGACAGCTGCTGGTCTTTGTCGTCATGACTGTGTTCTGGGGGCTTTCCACCGGCACCACTGTGGTCATCGCCCAGCTGTGGGGTGCCGGGCGCCAGCGGGCTGCCCGGCGCGCCGCTTTTGCCGCACTGCTTATCTGCGGCATCATGGCGTTTGCGGCCACAGTGATCGGCGGCCGCTACGGTGCCGAGCTGGCGCGTCTGATGGGAGCCAGTGACGATGTGATGGCGCATGCCGGCGCTTATATCCGGCTGGTCTTCCTCTGGTTCGCCTTTACTGCCGGGCTCAATATACTGTCCGGGATCATGCACGGCATCGGTGACACCCGCACCCCCATGACCGGCGTGTTGCTCTTGAACATCCTCCACGTGGCAATTGCCTGGCCGCTCATCTACGGGCTGTTCGGCATCCCCCCGCTCGGGGTTATCGGCGCCGCCTATGCCATCAACATCTCGGAATGCCTGGCCTTTCTCTACCTGCTCTGGCAGGCGCTACGCCGACATTACCTGGCAATCGGCCGACCAGACCTCCTTCTGGCCCGCCGGATCTGGCAGGTCGGCTACCCGGTGGCCCTGGAGCGGGTCGCCCAGCAATCCGGCCAGCTCCTCTACTCCAAGTTCATCATCGGTTACGGTACCGCAGCCTATGCGGCCCACCAGGTTGGTCTCTCCATCGAGTCGCTCTCGTTCATGCCCGGCGCCGGCATGGGGATCGCCGCCGCAACCCTGATGGGACAGGCCCTGGGGGCGCGCAAACTGCGCCGGGCGAGGATCAGCCACCGGGAGGCGCTCCGTCTGGCGGTACTGGTCATGGGGGTCATGGCGCTTTTGTTCCTCGCCTTCCCCCACCTGCTCATGGCCCTGTTCACCTCCGACCAAGCAGTTATCGAAAAGGGGTGCGTGTTCCTCCGGATGGTCGCTTTTGCCCAGATACCGCTCGCTCTCTCCTTTGTCTATGCCGGGAGCCTGCGAGGAACCGGCGACACCTTCTATGTCTTCATCGTCACCCTGCTCAGCATGTGGGGGGTAAGGGTGCTGCTGGCCTGGGTGGTCAGTTCCCTCCTCCATCTCTCCCTCTATGCGGTCTGGGGGGTCTTCGTGATCGACTGGTTCGTTCGCGCCGCTGCCTTTGCCTGGCGCTACCAACGTCGCGACCTGCACGCGATACCCCTTTAAACGCAACAAAGGCGGGGAGGTTCCCGCCTTCGTCACAGTGCCAACGATTTTTCCTCGTTCCTTTTTTCCTGTTCCTCGCCCCTACTTCTGCACCCAGTGCCCGTTGGGGAGCTGTGTCCACCACCCTGCCTTCGCCCCCTCCTGCTTGGTTGCCGCATAGGTGGCAGCTGCCTTTCCCAGTACCTGCTTCACCCTGGCATCGGTGACCGGCTGCCTGTTCACCTTGAGGATCGCCTTGGCCATACCGGTAATAACTGCTTTACGGTTTTCGTTCTCGGCCTTGACCAGTTCGTCCTTGCCCGCCGCTTTTGCCTTGTCGCGGATGGAGACCAGCCCCTGGTTGGTTTCGCCCACCGCCCCGCTGTCCCGCAACCTGTTCAGCTCGGGAAGCCGCTTGTTCATATCATCATAGGCCTTGAGCACCTCGGGCATGCTGGAAAGTTCAACGGCCAGCTCGTCCGCAACGTTTGCCTCGGCGGCATATGCCGCTGCCACCAGGGAGAAGCCCGGAATCAACAGGCGGCTCTGGGGCTTGGGTGTCTCCGGGGTCTCACCGGCTGGCGGCGCGGGTGCCTGATCCGTGGCGCCCTTGCCGTTGCCCTGCTTGAGGAGCATGTCGTCAAGCGACTTGTAGGCCTGCTTGACATCCTTTTCCGGGAAGTAGACGTTCACCGTGATGATGGCGCATGCTGCCAGCAGTCCACAGGCGGCGGCGATCGACAGTTTCAGCCAGTTTCGGTGTGCTGCGCGCATTGCTCGCTCCTTTTCGCATGTTACACGATTGGCCTATAGTTTCAGATTCACCGAGTGTAGCTGACCGGTTTCCCGCTCTTTCAGCTGGATGCGCAGCTCCTTGGCGCTCTTGGCCTCGCCGGGGAAGAAGATGAAACCGTTGGCCAGATTTTCGTTGGGAATCGCCTTGCCTTCCAGCCCCTTGGCGCGGATGTCGTCCGTGATCCGATATTCCCGCTCGCTGGAGGTACCTTCCTTGACCCCGCCGATGACCGCTCCGCCAGCGGCACCGATGGCCGCCCCCTTGCCGAGCGCCTCGCCGACATTTTTGCCGGAAACAATGCCGAGTGCCGCCCCGAGGATCGCCCCGCCGGCGGCCCCGAGCAACGCCCCTTTGCCGGCCCCCTTGCCGAAAAATGATGACAACTGGGTCGAGCTCTCCAGCCGGTCGATCGCCGTGTTGTTGGGCACCACCTGCCAGTACCGGCCATCGGCATCCACCAGGAAGGTCTGGCCGCTGACGATCTCCAGCGTCTTGCCGCCCTGGTTGTTCATCACCAACTGGACCGGCAGCAGCCCGGCACCGCGGATGTCGAACCCGAAGGCATCCTCGGCAGCAGCAGCGTCGGCATACGCCTCGCCGCCAATGGCGATACCGCCGACCAGCTGCTTGTTGGCATAGGCTTCCGGAGGACGGAAGGAAACGAACTGGCTCTTGTAGGTGGTACATCCGGCCAGAAGAAATACCGGCAGCATGATGCCCGCAATGATTTTTTTCACCATGAACAGACCTCCCTGAAATTTACTAGTAACAGCTTACCACTCAGCAACAGCCATGCAACAACCCAAACGCATTTGTGCTTACTTTTTAGGCAAAACCCGACGAGCAATTTTGCCCTTATTTGCCGCTTTTTAGCGATGGCCCTTACACAAGCCCTCGCTAACACCAAAACGCAATCAATGATGCTTTTTGATCGTTTTGGGCTATGAGCATCAGATCAGACTCAGGAGGGGCGCCCCTTGCCGTCCTTCCGAATAAGGACCAGGGTCCGTGTGGCGTTGTCGCCCGGAAGGTGGAGGGTATTCACCCTGTCAACCCGGAGTCCCATTTCGGCCAGTTCGGATTCAGCGGCTGCCGCCTCCTGCTCCCCGTCCCTCCCCTTCATGGCTACGATGGTGCCGTCCTGCTTCAGGACCGGCAGAGCCAGGCGGGCGAACAACGGTATGCTGGAAAACGCGCGGGAGACGATCCAGTCGAACCCGCCCGGATCGCTATCGGCAAGGGTTTCGGCCCTGGCATGGATGGCGGTGAGGTTGGTGAGAGACAGGAGCCGGCCGATATGTCTTTGAAAGGTTATCTTCTTGCCCACCGCATCAACCGAGGTGATGGAAAGGCCGGGAAGGACTATGGCAAGGGGAATGGCGGGAAAGCCCCCGCCCGAACCGATGTCCAGCAACCGTCCCGTTGAAGGAAGAATGGATGTCAGGGTGAGGGAGTCGAGGAGGTGCTTGACGACAATCTCCCGGTCTGAGGTGATGGCCGTGAGGTTGATGCGTTTGTTCCACCGCTTCAGTTCGTCAACGAACAGGGCGAAGCAGCTGATCTGGTCCGCATCGAGTGGACGCCCCATGCCGGACATCCCGGCAGCCAGGATCTCCTGCCAGCTGCCGGTCATGACCCGCTCCTCGCCTTCAGGGCAATGGACAGCACCGCGACGGCCGCCGGGGTGATGCCGGAGATGCGGGATGCCTGCCCCAGGGTATCGGGCCGGAACCGCTGCAGTTTCTCCCGCACCTCGGCCGTGATGCCCGGCAATGCGCTGTAATCGAAGTCGACCGGAATCCGTGCCCCTTCCATCCTCTCCTGCCGGCGCACCTGATCCAGCTGGCGGTCGATATACCCCTGGTACTTCACCTGGATCTCGACCTGCTCCCGTACCTGCGGCGCTACCGCTGCCGAGTCGGCATCCAGCCGCGCAAGCTCCTGATAACCGATGTCCGGCCGCCGCAGGAGCTGGGTAAAGGTGAGCGCGTTCTGGAGCCCGACCAGTTCGAACTCGGCAAGAAAGGCCGTATCTGCCCCGGAAGGAAGCAGCTTCCGCTGCTGGAGCCGCTCCAGCTCAACAGCGATCTGCTCCCGCTTCGTCAGGAAACGGCTGTACTCTTCTTCCGGCACCAGACCAACGGCATGGCCATGCTCCCGCAGCCGCAGATCGGCGTTGTCCTCACGCAGCAGCAACCGGTACTCGGCCCGGGAGGTGAACATCCGGTACGGCTCCCGGGTGCCGAGGGTTACCAGGTCGTCGATCATAACCCCGATATAGGCCTCGCTCCGGGAGAGGACCAGCGATTCCCTCCCCTGTGCCCGCAGGGCCGCGTTGATCCCGGCCATCAGTCCCTGGGCCGCGGCCTCTTCGTAGCCGGAGGTGCCGTTGATCTGGCCGGCGTGATAGAGGCTGGCGATCGGTTTCGTTTCCAGGGAGGCGTGAAGCTGCACCGGATCGACGTAGTCGTACTCGATGGCGTAGGCGGGGCGCATGATCTCCACCCGCTCCAACCCTTCGATGGAGCGGTAGAAGGCCCACTGCACGTCAATCGGCAGCGAGGTGGAAAGGCCGCTCGGATAGCACTCCACCGTATCCAGTCCTTCCGGCTCGATGAAGGTCTGGTGCCGTTCCTTTTCCGGGAAGCGCACCACCTTGTCCTCAATGGAGGGACAGTAGCGGGGACCAATCCCCTCGATCACCCCGGCATACAGGGGGGAACGGTCCAGGCCGCCACGGATGATCTCGTGGCTGCGCGGATTGGTATAGGCGATGTGGCAGGGAACCTGGGGACGGTCGATCCGCTCGGTGGAAAAAGAAAACGGGATCGGCGGGTCATCGCCGTATTGGGGTTCAAGGCGGCTGAAATCGATGGTCCTGCCGTCCAGGCGGGCAGGTGTCCCGGTCTTGAGACGCCCCACCGCGAAACCGAGTTCCTTCAGCTGATCGGACAGACCGATTGACGGAAGATCGCCGGCCCGGCCGCCGGGATAATTGGTGAGGCCGATATGGATCAGACCGCGCATGAACGTGCCGGTGGTGAGCACCACCGTCGTTCCCTGATAGCGGACCCTGGCCCTGGTATCCACTCCCTGCACCCGGCCGTCGGCCACCACCAGGCCGGTCACCTCAGCCTGCTTCACAGCGAGGTTCGCCTGATGCTCCAGGACACGCTTCATCCGCAGCCGGTACAACTGCTTGTCGGCCTGGGCACGGGACGCCCGGACCGCCGGCCCCTTCCTCGTGTTCAGGATGCGAAACTGGATACCGGTGGCGTCGATGTTCCGCCCCATCTCCCCGCCAAGGGCATCGATCTCCTTCACCAGGTGCCCTTTGGCCAGGCCGCCTATGGCCGGGTTGCACGACATAAGGGCAATGGCATCCAGATTGATGGTGAGGAGCAGGGTGCGGCATCCCATCCGGCTGGCAGCCAGGGCCGCTTCACAGCCGGCGTGTCCGGCTCCCACAACAATCACATCGTATGTCCGATCGTAGAGTATCATCGTCTCACCTGCGGCAAAGTCATCGTTTCACAACGGCTACTATAAATACACTGTATACCAGTGGTAATGCCTTGCCTCTCAACGGGTTGCAGCGATTGTTTCACGTGGAACATGATCATTTTCCGATGCAGAACTGACCGAATATCAGGTCGAGAACTTCGTCCGGGGTTGTTTCACCGGTGACCTCGCCAACAGCAGCCAGGGCATCGCGCAGGTCTATGGCCAGAATTTCGGGAGGAAGGTTGGCTGACTGGTTGGCACTGAATTTTACCAGGGCAGCAGCGGACTTGACAAGGGCGTCTCTGTGCCGAGCCCTGGAAAGGGCCACATACTCCCTGCCGTCCACCGCATGCCCATGAAGAAAAGAGTTGGTAACAGCCTCCTTGAGTGTGTCGATCCCCTCGCCGGTCCGGGTCGAGATCGAGACCGTACCGCAGGCAGCCAGTTCGTCGGGGAGCTGGATGACTGGGGCCAGATCTGTCTTATTGCATACCGTCAGGAACCGTTTGTCGGCCAAGGCTGCCAGAATCTGCCGGTCGTCATCATCAAAGGGACGTGAGGCATCGAGCAGGAAGATGACCAGATCGGCACGGGGTATCGCCTCCAGGGTCAGCCGCACCCCCTCCTGCTCCACCAGGTCGCCGCTCTCCCTTACGCCGGCCGTATCGATGAGGGTAACCGGCAGGCCACCGATATTCACCACCTCCTGGATCAGATCGCGGGTGGTTCCCGGAATGGCAGTGACAATGGCGCGCTTCTCCTTGAGCAGGGTATTGAGAAGACTGGACTTGCCGACGTTCGGCTTGCCGGCGATGAGAACCGATACACCGTCGCGAAGTACCCTCCCCTCTTCGTAGGTCGCCAGGAGCTGCGCGATGATGGTATGGGAATCGGTCACACGGGTAGAGATCTGATTCAGGTCAAAGGTATCGATCTCATCCTCGGGAAAATCCACATACGCTTCAAGGAGAGCCAGCGCCTGTACCAGATGCTGCCGACAGTCGTGAATGACCCGCGATAGGTGACCCTCGCGCTGGTGCTGCGCCAGGGCAAGGGCTGCGTCGGTCTTGCCACGGATGACGTCAATCACCGACTCGGCCTGCAACAGGTCGATCCGCCCGTTCAGAAACGCCCGGCGGGTAAATTCGCCCGGCTCCGCCAGCCGGGCACCTTCGCGCTGTACGCAGGCAAGAACCTTCTGCACGAGCAGATAGCCGCCATGACAGTGCAACTCCACCACATCCTCCCGGGTAAAGGAGTGTGGTGACCGCATATAGACGCAGAACCCCTCGTCGAGTATCTCGCCATTATCGGGATGCCTGATCACCCCATAATAAAAACGGTGGCTCTGAAAGCCACCGCTGGTTCTGCGCGAAAAAAGCCGTTCCGCTATTGGAAGGGAGTCGGGACCGGATATCCGGACGATCCCGATTCCTCCCTCCCCTACCGGCGTACTGATGGCGGCTATGGTATCCGCAATGTACATCTGATCTCCTGCCTACGCTTCCTTCAGGGACTTGTTGATATACGTCTGCTGGGCGATGGTGAGCACGTTGTTCACCAGCCAGTACAGCACGAGTCCCGACGGGAAGTTGAGAAACATGAAGGTGAAGACCACTGGCAGGGCCAGCATCATCTTCGCCTGAACCGGGTCCATCTGGGACGGGGTCATCTTCTGCTGGATGAACATGGTGACACCCATGATGATCGGGGTCACATAATAGGGGTCCTTGCCGGCCAGGTCGTGAATCCAGAAGTAAAAGGGCGCATGGCGCAGTTCGATGGAAAACATGAGCGCCTTGTACAGGGCGAAGAAGACCGGGATCTGGACGACCATCGGCAGACAGCCGCCGAGCGGATTCACCTTGTGGGTCTGGTACAGCTCCATCACCGCCTTGTTCATGGCGTCCCGGTCGTCCTTGTGTTTCTCCTTCAGTTCCTGCATCTTCGGCTGGAGCTTCTGCATCTCCTTCATCGACTTGTAGCTCTTGTGGGTGAGCGGGAAGAAGAGGATCTTCAGGATCACGGTGATGACAATGATCGCCAGGCCGTAGTTGCCCAGATAACGGTGGAAGAACTTGAGCGTGAACAGAAGTGGCTTGGCAATGGCCGAGAACCAGCCCAGATCGATCGCCTCCTCCAGCCTGCTCCCCTGGGACTTGAGAATGTCCAGATCCTTGGGACCGAAATAGAGTCGTACCGGGACAGTCAAGCTCTCGCCGGGTCTGGCGGTCAGCTGGGCCGAGCCAATGACGTTCTCGATATAGCCGCCGACAGTTTTGAGCCGGACAGACTGAATGCTGTTGTTCACAGCCAGGGCGGCGCCGAGAAAGTACTTGTCGGCGAAGCCGGTCCAGAGAACCCCCTTCTGATACGCCTTCTCCCCCTTGTCCAGCTCCTTGATCTTATCGAACGAGACCCCCTCTGCTGTCAGGGTTGCCGGACCGAAAACCTCGAAACGTCCGCCGCCATCCTTGGGAGGGGCTGCATGATTGGTCAGAAGGAGCTGGACGGTTCCAGACTGCGGGGCGGACCCGGTATTGGTGACTTTTTGCACCAGATCGATGGCATAGCTGTCGCCGCTGAAGGTGTAACTCTTCAGGAACACGACACCGGTTGGAGACGTGAGAGTAAAATCGAGAACCTTTTTTTCGCCCTTTGCCACCGAAAGCGAGCTGGCAGTAACGCTGAAAACAGTTCCGGCATCAACAGGGAACCCTTCCAGATTGCTCCTCAGCGGGTATACAGCAGCGTTGTCCTCGGCCACCATGGCAACGTCCTTACCCTGCGGGCCGGCCGTTTCCTTGTACCGTTTCAGCACGAGCCGCTTCAACGCCCCGCCTTTGGTGGAGAAAACCGCCCGGTAGAGGTCGGTTTCCACGGTAACATCCTGGGCCGCTTGCGTCGCAGCACCAGCTGGCACAAGCTGTGGCGACGGTGCGGGCATTTCCTTCTGAGTGCCAACCGGCACTGGCGCCGGGGCGGCCGTAGCTGGCTGCAACTGTGCCGCCTGCTGGCCGGAAACCGGTTTGGGAGGCTGTGGGACCAGGTACGAGTAAGCGTACATGACCGCAATGGAGAGGACGACAGCAATGAGAACACGTTTTTCCATGGATTATCCCCGTGGTTGGTTACTTGACCGGATCATACCCCCCCCGGTGGAAGGGGTGACAGCGGGCCAGCCTGGCAATGGTCATTCCGACACCCTTGAGCAGGCCGTATCGCTGCAGGGCCTGACGGGCATACTCGGAACAGGATGGATAAAAACGGCAGGTTGCCCCTTTCAAGGGGGAGAGGTACAGCTGATAGGTACGCAGACCCCTGTCAAGCAGTCTGATAACGGAAGAGTGTTTAGCGGCGGCCAAGCACATGGGCCAATTCCCTGCAGAGTGCGGAAAAATCAAGCTCACCTGCCCCGGGTCGAGCCACGACATTATAGTCGGCGCCGGCAAAGAGCCCTTTGTTGAGCCTGAAAAATTCCCGGAGTAGACGCTTGATGCGGTTACGGACCACAGCATTGCCGACCTTACGGCTGGCTGTTATGCCGAGGCGCGGTCCCCCACCGTGTACTGGCCCGCGTATGACCAGAAAATGGGGAGACCGGGCCTTGGTGCCGACAGCCGACAGTCGCGCATATTCAGCTGACTTTCTCAGCCGCTCGTGTCGACCGAAGCAGGTGGTGCAGGAAAGACTACTTGGTGGCAATGCCAACTGCGAGACGCTTGCGCCCTTTAGCGCGACGACGCTTGATCACCAGGCGGCCGTTCTTGGTTGCCATACGAACCAGGAAGCCGTGGGTCCGCTTACGGGAAGTATTGCTCGGTTGAAATGTTCTTTTCATGATCATGCTCCTTGAAGCGATTAAATAAGTCGGAAAAGGAGTTTATTATTCATACGGGCTCTATTTTGTCAACAGTTATTTCATCTACCAGGACACGAAATTCCTTGCAAATTGCCAAGTCGTCTGTTAGGCTCACTTCGCTTCGGCACATGGGATTTATGCCCGCAAGCCGCCATCAACAGCCGTTCCACACTTATCAACAGCTGTTGATAAGCCTGTGAATAACTCCACAGTTCTCCAACACGTTCATATCGTTACTTTTTTCTCATTTACCCATTCCGTGTACCTTCCGTGGCTTTCTGCCGGGCAACTGCGACAGACACCACGGCGGAAAGGGTTTCTCCAATCAGTTTCAGTGAAGGTCCCGCCATGGAAAACATCTGGCAAGCCGCCCAAGACAATATTGAAAAGGTGCTCACGCCCCAAACCTTCACTACCTGGATCAAGCCGATCCGGTTTTCCCACATCAACAACAACCAGTTTATCCTGCAGGTTCCCAATAAATTCATTAAGGACTGGGTACGGGAGAAATACTTCTCCATGATCCAGGAAGCTGTGAATTCCCTGGCCGAACGACAGTACCAGCTGGAAATACTGATCAGTGATCATGATTCCAATGAAGCTACACCGGTCGAACCGAAACCGGCACGCAAGGCAAAGGAACCGGTGCCTGCTGCGGAAGCGGAAATCGCTTCCAATCTCAACGGCAACCTGAACCCCAAATATACCTTTGACACCTTTGTCTGCGGTTCAAGCAACCAGTTTGCCTATGCGGCATCCCAGGCGGTGGCGGCCAAGCCGGCTACCAACTATAACCCCTTATTCATCTACGGCGGTGTCGGCCTGGGCAAAACCCACCTGCTGATCGCCATTGGCAACGAAATTCTCAAGAACAAACCAAAGGCCCGCATCTGCTACTACACATCGGAAAAGTTCATGAACGAGATGATCAACTCCCTCCGCTACAAGAAGATGGAGGAGTTCAGGAACAAGTTCAGAAAAGCGGACCTGCTACTCATTGACGATATCCAGTTCATGCAGGGGAAAGAGGCCACCCAAGAGGAGTTTTTTCACACCTTCAACTCCCTGTACGAGTCACACAAGCAGATCATCCTCACCTCGGACAAATTCCCCCGGGAAATACCGGGACTGGAGGAGCGGCTACG
Organism: Geobacter argillaceus; assembly: GCF_007830735.1. Classification (GTDB taxonomy): domain Bacteria; phylum Desulfobacterota; class Desulfuromonadia; order Geobacterales; family DSM-12255; genus Geomobilibacter; species Geomobilibacter argillaceus. Next base: position 72,747 of record NZ_VLLN01000008.1, on the reverse strand, counting down.
CTCCCGCTTCGAATGGGGACTGATCGCCGATATACAACCCCCTGACGTAGAAACCAAGATCGCCATTCTGAAAAAAAAGGCCGAACTGAACGGCATCGAGCTCCCGGACGACGTGGCGCTGTTCATCGGCTCCAGTGCCTCGAGCAACATCCGGGAACTGGAGGGAATGCTGGTACGCCTCGGCGCCTATGCCAGCCTGACCCGGAACAAGATCTCCCTGAACATGGCCCGGGATATTCTCAAGGATATCATTGTGGACAAGTCAAAGGAAATCACCATCGAAATGATCCAGAAACATGTTGCCGACCACTACAAGCTGAAAATAAGCGACCTTAAATCGGAAAAACGGCTGAAAGCCCTGGTGGTACCGCGACAGATAGCAATATATCTCTGTCGGGACATGACCAAGGCCTCATACCCGGAAATCGGTGAAAAATTCGGCGGTAAGGACCACTCGACCATCATTCATTCGGTCAAAAAGATCGATGGCCTGCTGGCTGCTGACCCGGCATTGACAGAAACCCTCCGCATGCTTAAACATGACCTGTTGAACTGAGCGGAATAACCTGTCGATAACCTGCCGCGGCTGTTGATAACAACGAGCAGCTGTTGATAGAAAAGAACTTATCAAGACAGTTCGCCACATGAACAACAAAGAAAAAAAGCAGCATGTTTCGGTAATTGCAAGTTCTGTCAACATATCAACAGGACCTACTACTATTACTAAATAAAAGCTTTTTTATTTTTTATACTAACAGTAAGGAGGGTATGCCATGGAATTCACTATCGACAAGGATACCTTTGTCAAGGCGCTCCAAAAAATTCAGGGGATCGTAGAAAAACGGAATACCATGCCGATTCTTTCCAACGTCCTGATCGATGCAACAGATGACGCCATCCAGGTAACGGCGACCGATCTTGAAGTGGGAATGCGGAGCAATTACGCAGCAAAAGTCACCACCAAGGGAAGCATCACCGTCTCGGCCAAGAAACTGTACGAGATCATCCGGGAGCTACCGGATGAAAATATCCGTTTCTCCACCCGCGAAAACGATTGGGTCGATATAAAGTGCGGCAAGGCAAGTTTCAATCTGGTCGGCCTTTCACCGGATGAATTTCCCCGTTTTCCAAAGGTCATCGAAGAGTCCTTCGTCAGGCTCGGTGCACCGCTTCTCCGGGAGATGATAGAACAGACCTCCTACGCAATCTGCCAGGACGAGACCAAATATAATCTCAATGGCATCTTTGTGAAGGCTGCCAGCGAAGACGGACGGAACGTAATCCGAATGGTCGCCACCGATGGTCACCGGTTGTCCATTGCCGAACGTGAAGTGGAAGGGGCAGTACCTCCTGAACTGGCCAATGGCGCCATCTTTCCCAAGAAAGGGGTGCTGGAGCTGAAGAAGCTGGCGGACGAAGGCGACGACGAACTACTGATCGGCTTCATGGATAATAACGCCGCTATCCGAAAAGAACAGACGGTCGTTGTCATGAGATTGGTTGACGGTGAATTTCCGGACTACACACGCGTTGTTCCAGCCCAAAATGACAAAGAGGTCACTGTCAATCGCGACCGACTGCACCATTCCCTGCGACGGATGGCAATCCTATCCAGCGAACGCTTCAAAGGAATCAAGTTCGACATCAACGGTTCGGTCATGGAGATCTCCTCCAGCAACCCGGAACTGGGAGAGGCCCGGGAAGAGCTTGAAGTATCCTACGATGGGCCGGCTCTCATTTCCCGATTCAATGCCCGTTACCTGATCGATGTCCTGAACGTCCTGACAGACGACAACGTGGTCCTCAAGCTACGGGACGAGATGTCACCTGCCTTGATAACAACCGAAAACGGCAACAGTTTCCAGGCGGTGATCATGCCGATGCGACTTTAGACCTGTTTGCCGGATTTCACTTTGGATGAGGCCTCACTGGAACGGCGGGGCCTTTTCTGTGTCCACCCATGCGTATCGAGAAAATAGCCATACATGCTTTCCGAAACCTGACCGAGGTGCGGCTCGACTGTGCCGGGCGCTGGAACGTCCTGGTCGGGGCCAATGCGCAGGGCAAGACCAATATCCTTGAAGCGATCTTTCTCCTGGGTACCCTTAAGTCGTTCAGGATGGCAAAAAACTCGGAACTCATCACCTGGAAACGCCCACATGCCCTACTGAAAGGAATGGTGGAAAGCCGGCAGTTAAAGCGCGAACTGGCACTCGTCATAGAGCCCCACGGGAAACGGGTGCAGGTGGACCGGAAGGGAACAACGACTCTAAAGGACTTTCTCGGCGTCCTGAACGTAATTGCCTTTTCTCCGGAAGAGCTGTTCATGGTCCGGGGTAATCCGGAAATACGGCGCCGCTACCTGGACCGGGCTGTCTTCAGTGTCGATCCGACCTATCTGGCCTGTCACCGCGAATATTTCCGGATACTCAAGAACCGGAACACGCTCCTGCGTCAGCGCTCTTTCGCGACGCTCGATGCGTGGAGCGAACAGCTGATCAGTGCCGGAGCACAGCTGGTCAGGAAGCGAGCAGCTTTCGTCCGGGAGCTCGCTGAATTTTTCACGAGACTTTACCAACAGATAACCGGTAGTGACGAAGAGGCTTACCTGTGCTATTATGCCGACTCTTGTCAGAACCCTGACACGGTTGAGGGGTGCGAGACGGCACTCCGTGCCGCGCTGACCGCAAGAAGCGAAGAAGAACGGCAGCGGGGAACAACCCTGGCCGGCCCGCACCGGGACGACCTCAGGTTCTTTCTGAACGGCATCCTGCTCAAGCAGCATGGATCACAGGGACAGCAGAGGAGCTTCATCCTGGCCATGAAGATGGCGGAAATAGAGAACGCCTGCTGCCACACCGGCTTCCCGCCGGTACTGCTCCTGGACGACCTGACATCGGAACTGGACAAAAACCGGCTGGGACATCTTCTGGAATTTCTGACACAGCGGCAGATCCAGGTATTTATGACAACCACTGACCTTGCCACCCTGCCGGCCATTGCCGGCGATAGCGCCGTCTATCGGGTAAACGGGGGCGAGGTCAGTCAGCGAGGAATGAATGACTGACGAAAAGCATAGCGAGTACGGTGCAGAACAGATCAAGGTACTGGAAGGGCTGACCGCGGTCCGCAAGCGGCCCGCCATGTATATCGGTTCGACCGCCAGCCCGGGGCTCCATCACCTGGTCTACGAGATTGTCGACAACTCCATCGACGAAGCGTTGGCCGGCTACTGCAACGAGGTGAACGTCACCATCCACCTGGACGGCTCGGTCACGGTCGTCGACAACGGCCGCGGCATCCCCACCGACATGCACCCGACCGAGGGGCGTTCGGCCGCCGAAGTCGTGCTTACCGTGCTCCATGCCGGCGGCAAGTTCGACAACGACTCCTACAAGGTATCCGGCGGTCTGCACGGCGTCGGGGTCTCGGTAGTCAACGCCCTTTCCAAGAAGCTGGAGTTGGAGATACGGCGTGACGGCAAACTGTTTCGCCAGTCGTATGCCTGCGGCGACCCGCTCACCCCGCTGCAGGAGGTGGGGGAGACCAAAAAGCGCGGTACCAAGATCACCTTCCTCCCCGACGATACCATCTTCGAGACCACCGACTTCTCCTTTGATGTCCTGTCGCAACGGTTGCGGGAACTGGCCTTCCTGAACGCCGGGGTCAGGATCACCATTGCCGACGAGCGGGAAGAGGGGAAACACCACGACTTCCACTACGAGGGGGGGATCGTCTCCTTCGTGGAATACCTGAACCGGAACAAGAACGGCCTGCATCCCAAACCGATCTTCTTCCGGGGCGAAAAGAACGGCGTCGACATCGAGGTTGCCCTCCAGTACAACGACTCCTACGACGAAAAGCTGTTCTCCTTTGCCAATAACATCAACACCCATGAGGGTGGCACCCACCTGATCGGCTTCAGGGCGGCGCTCACCCGGACCATGAACACCTATGCCACTGCCAACGAGCTCTTGAAGAAGGAAAAAGTGGCAATTTCCGGCGAGGACCTGCGGGAAGGGCTGACGGCAGTCGTTTCGGTCAAGATTCCCCAGCCCCAGTTCGAGGGGCAGACCAAGACCAAACTGGGCAACTCCGAGGTGAAGGGGTACGTTGAGTCGCTGATGAACGAAAAACTGGCGGTCTTCCTGGAGGAGAATCCGAAGGTTGCCAGGGACATCATCGGCAAGTCGATCGATGCGGCCCGGGCACGGGAAGCGGCCCGCAAGGCCCGTGAACTGACCCGCCGCAAGGGGGCCCTCGACATATCCAACCTTCCCGGCAAGCTCGCCGACTGTCAGGAGAAAGATCCGGCACTCTGCGAACTCTACCTGGTCGAGGGCGATTCGGCCGGCGGCTCGGCCAAACAGGGCCGGGACCGGAAATTCCAGGCGATCCTGCCGCTCAAGGGGAAGATCCTCAACGTGGAGAAGGCGCGCTTCGACAAGATGCTCTCCTCCCAGGAGATCGGCACCCTGATCACCGCCCTTGGCACCGGCATCGGCAAAGAGGACTTCGATGTCGCCAAGCTCCGCTACCACCGGATCATCGTCATGACCGATGCCGACGTGGACGGTTCCCACATCCTCACCCTGCTCCTCACCTTCTTCTTCCGCCAGATGCCGCAGATCGTCGAACGGGGGCACCTCTACATCGCCCAGCCGCCGCTCTACAAGGTCAAGCGCGGCCGCAAGGAGCTCTACCTGCGGAACGAAGCAGCCATGCAGAACTACCTGCTGGAAGAGGGGACCGAAGAGACCACCCTGCTCCTGGAAGAGAGCGGCAAGAGCTATACCGGCAAGCAGATCATCCCGCTCTTGAAACAGATGGTGGAGTATCGCACCTTGCTGGACAAGGTGACGCGCAAGGGGATCAACGAGGAGGTGGTGCGCCTCTGCCTCCGTCTCGGCATCAAGGATATCGAAGATCTGGAGGGAATCCACCCGTATCTGGTGGGTCTGGCCAAGGCCTATAAGGGGGCGGAGTACAGCATCCTCGACGACCACCGGATTATCCTGCGCCTGGGGAACCTCCGCTACGCTCTTGACCATCATGCCCTGAACATCATCACCTCCTACGAATACGGGCTCTTAAGGGAGAGCCACCGCAAGGTCAGGGAGATTTTCGGCAACGGCCGCGCCGTGGTGTCCGGTGAGGGGAAAGAGCTGTTCAGTACCACCATAGGTCTCGATCTGCTCGGCTTCTATATGGACACGGCCAAGAAAGGGCTCTCCATTCAGCGTTACAAAGGTCTGGGAGAGATGAACCCGGAGCAGCTCTGGGAGACCACCATGGAGCCTACCAACCGGACCCTGCTTCAGGTGAAGATAGAGGACGCCGTGGAGGCGGACAACGTCTTTACCGTCCTCATGGGCGACCAAGTGGAGCCGCGCCGTGAGTTCATCGAGCAGAACGCACTGAATGTCTCCAACCTGGATATTTAGGCCGGTTGACTTGTTACATGTTGAAGCATACAATCGATGCATATTCAGGAGGTGTATTGTATGCGTGCGACACTGAACATACCAGATGAGTTGATATCGGAGGTGCAGAGGCTTTCCGGGCAGAAGTCCAAGACCGGCGCCATTGTGACCGTGATGGAAGAGTATGTGCGTCGGCGTCGGATGGAGGATTTGCTGGCGTTACGCGGCAAGGTGCAGATCGATTACGACTGGCAGCGCGAGGAAGAACTGGAAATTGCGGCGGCTGAAGAGCGTGAGCGCTATGGCAACCCCTAGCGTTCTCCCCGACACATGCGCCTGGATCGATTTTTTCCGTGGCAGACAGACTCCGCTCGCTACGGCCGTGGAACAGGCGCTGCTGAACGGTTCGGTGGTGACCTGTGGCGTGGTGCTGTATGAATTACTGCAGGGGATTAAAGGCGCCAAAGAGGAAAATACCATTCTCGATGCCTTTCAGTCAGTTCCCGTCCTGGAACTGACTGCAGGGCTATGGATTGAAGCCGGCCGCCTTGCCGCCAGGCTGCGCAGCAAGGGTACCAACCTGCCCCTGTCAGATATTCTCATAGCGACGTTGGCCGGTAAGCATCACGTCACGGTGCTGACCGTCGACCAGCACTTTTCAGCTGTTCCGGCGCTGAGTGTTACCGCGGGGTAACAAACTTAATTTAATAAAACTGCGCCATTAAAACTGTACAAATAGTCAAAATTGTTAGTGAAACGACTCAAAATAGAGGAAATAGATGCTCGACCACAACATGAACAAAACCGCTGTTAACATCGAAGACGAGATGAAGCGGTCCTATATGGACTATGCCATGTCGGTCATCATCGGCCGGGCCCTGCCCGATGTCCGGGATGGCCTGAAGCCGGTGCACCGGCGCTGCCTCTATGCCATGTACGACATGGGTAACGACTACAACAAACCGTACAAGAAATCGGCCCGCGTGGTCGGTGACGTCATCGGTAAGTACCACCCCCACGGCGATACGGCTGCCTACGACACCATTGTCCGGATGGCCCAGGACTTTTCGCTCCGCTACCCGCTGGTGGACGGCCAGGGGAACTTCGGCTCGGTGGACGGCGACTCGCCGGCAGCCATGCGCTATACCGAGATCAGGATGGACCAGTTGGCCCATGAGCTGTTGAACGATCTTGAAAAAGAGACCGTGGACATGGGGCCGAACTACGACGGCTCGCTGCAGGAGCCGCTGGTTCTTCCCTCCAAGTTTCCGAACCTTTTGGTCAACGGCTCGGCCGGCATCGCCGTCGGCATGGCGACCAACATCCCGCCGCACAACCTGACCGAAGTGATCAACGGCTGCATCGCCGTCATCCATAACCCGCAGGTTACCTTCGAGGAGATGCTCTCCATTATCCCCGGGCCGGATTTTCCCACCGCCGGCTTCATCTACGGCCGCGAAGGGATCATCCAGGCCTACCGGACCGGCCGCGGCATCGTGCAGATGCGCGCCCGTGCCACCATCGAGACCCAGAAGAAGTCCGAGCGGCAGTCGATCATCGTCACCGAGATCCCCTACCAGGTGAACAAGGCGCGGTTGATCGAGAAGATCGCCGAACTGGTCAAGGAGAAGAAGATCGAGGGAATCTCCGACCTGCGGGACGAATCGGACCGGGACGGGATGCGGATCGTCATCGAACTGAAAAAGGACGAAGAGCCGCAGATCATACTCAATCACCTCTATAAACAGACCCAGATGCAGACATCCTTCGGGATCATCATGCTGGCCATCGCCAACGGCCGGCCCAAGGTTCTGACCATCAGGGAGATGATCGACCACTTCATCGATCACCGCCGCGAGATCGTGACCCGGCGGACCATCTTCGACCTGAAGAAGGCCGAGGCCCGTGCCCATATTTTGGAAGGCCTCAAGATCGCCCTGGACTGGCTCGACGCGGTCATCGAGCTGATCCGGGCGGCCAAGAACCCGGATGAGGCCAAGCAGGGGCTGATGGCCGGTAACTTCTCCGACCCGGACTATCTGCGGAAATTGGGGCTTCCGGATGCCGTCTTCAGTAACAGCGTCCACCTCTCCGAGGAGCAGGCCAAGGCGATCCTGGAGATGCGTCTGCAGCGTCTCACCGGCCTGGAGCGCGAAAAGATCATTCAGGAGTACACCGATATCCTGAAGTACATCGCCCGGTTGAAGGAGATCCTCGCCTCCGAGACGGAGATCCTGAATATCATTGTCGGCGAACTGACCGAGCTCAGGGAGAAGTTCGGCGACGAACGGCGCACCGAGATCGTCGACAAGACCGGCGAGATCACCCTGGAGGACACCATCGTCGAGGAGGACATGGTGGTCACCATCTCCCACACCGGCTACATCAAGCGGAGCGCCGTCTCCCTCTACCGTGCCCAGCGCCGGGGGGGCAAAGGCAAGTCCGGGATGAAGACCAAAGAGGAGGATTTCGTCGAGCACCTGTTCATCGCCTCCAGCAAGGACTTCATGATGTTCTTCACCGATGCCGGGCGGGTCTATCTCCTCAAGGTCTACGAGATTCCCGAGGGGGGCCGGGCCACCCGCGGCAAGGCGATCGTGAACCTCTTGAACCTGAACCAGGGGGAGAAGATCTCCGCCATTCTTTCCATCAAGGAGTTCAGCCCCGACCGTTACCTGATGATGGCCACCCGTCACGGGGTGGTGAAAAAGAGCCCGCTCAAGGAGTACGCCAACATCCGCTCCGGCGGCATCATTGCCGTAAACCTGGACGAGGGGGACAAGCTGATCACCGTGGCGCTGACCGACGGCAAGCAGGAAGTGCTTCTGGCCTCCAGCCACGGCAAATCGATCCGTTTCAAGGAAGAGGATGCCCGTTCCATCGGCCGGGTCGGGCGTGGCGTTCGGGGGATGAGCCTGGAAGACGGCGACGTGGTGATCGGCATGGAGATCATCAACGAGGCGTTCACCGGTTCCACCATCTTCACCGTCACCGAGAACGGTTTCGGCAAGCGGACCGAGCTCAGCGAATACCGGACCCAGAGCCGGGGCGGCAAGGGGGTCATTACCATCAAGACCACCGAGCGGAACGGCTGCGTGGTTGACATCAAACAGGTGACCGACGAAAACGACCTGATGCTGATCAGCGATCAGGGAAAGATTCTCCGGGTACCGGTGGCCGGGTTCTCGGTCATTGGCCGCAACACCCAAGGGGTACGGCTGATGGTGACCGAGTCCGAAGAGCGGGTCGTGGCCGTGGCACGGCTTGCGGAAAAGGATGATCACGAGGATGCCGTCGATGACGACGAGGATATATCTGCCGCCGATCCGAGCGATGGTGATGAGGAATAACGCGGTATAATTGATTCTATGGAAAACCATCACCGCAACATAGACGAGAGCCTGCTGGAACGGCACCGGATACTCCGGCTTCTGGAACGGCTCAAGCAGGATAACATCACGGTTGCCGAGATCGACGAGATCGGCGGTACCCTGCAGAAAGCCGGTCGCCACGCCCTGCCGCCTCTGGTCCGCAGCCTGTGGCGCGAGAAGAGCGGCGAGCTTATCTCCAAGTACACCTATCTGCTGGATTTTTTTGCCGACGAGGAATGGCTTGATCAACTGATCCAGATTGCGCTGCGCCGTCGCGACCTGGAAGACGAAGGAAAGGTGGCGCTCCTCTCCACCCTGCAGAACTGCGGCATCGACGTTACCCTTCCCCCGTTTGCCGGTCTGCTCGCCAGTTACAGCGGCCCGCTCAAGGAGTCCCTTGTTAAGTTCCTGGACCGGGGGGAGCGCGGGCTCCTCTGGTTACTGGAGGACTTCGTTTATGCCGCCGAGGAGCGGCAGGTGATGATGATCAGGGAGCTGGCTCAGGTTGACGATCCGCGTGTCGTAGAGGTCTGTGCGCTGCTCCTCGCCTTCGACGACCCACTGGTGGTGCAGGAGGTGCTGACCACCCTCGGCAAAATCCGCCTCCCCGCTGCTGCGGCACTGACGCTGGAGTGGTCCTGTCATGCCGATACATCCTACCGTGACCTGGCGACAAAAAGCCTTCGCCGGCTGGCCTTCCTGGGTGTCGAGCCCATGCCGGCACCGGTAGCCGAAGTTCCGCAGCCGTTTCATGCCGTCTATGCCAGCCCGGTTGATGGCGGTGGCTATCGAACCCTCTGGATTGCCCGCCACCTTGACGGGGAACGGGTGGCGACACTCTACCTGCAGCTGCACGACGAAGGGGGGGTGAAAGGTGCCTGGGGGGTACCGGAGACGACGGTTGCCGAATTCACGGAGGAAGTCACCGCTGCCCGGGGAGACGAGCGACTCCATGCCGTCGATATCGACTACGGTCTCCTGCTGCTCAAGGATGCCCTGTACGCCACGCGCCAGCAGAATGCCCTGCCGCCGCCGGAGTTTTACCTGCGGAGCGGGATGTTTACCCGGGAGGAGTTGACAGCGGCCTGCTACATTCCTCCCGTCGCTCCTACCAGCGAGGATATGGCGGTCAACCCACGCCTCCTGGCAGCGTCGGCGCGCCTTCTGGACGACGACTTCTTCAGCGGCTGGTATATGGCCAGCGGTCGGGTTTATGACTACGCGGAACAGTGGTTGGCCCTTGAGCAAGACGAGTCGCGGGGGGCAGCGGCCCGGGTGGAAACCCTTCTGGAGGAGTTCTGTGGCGAGCTGATTCTGCCCCAGGTCAACCGGATCGCCCGGCGGCTCCTGCTCAATGCCGACCTGATGCAGCGCTGCGGACGGGGAACCGCCATCGTGGAAGTGACCCTGGCAGCCGCCTTCAGCCTGCTGGACTCTCCCCTGCCCCTGCATGTCCACCCGTTCCTGCGGCGCTTTGCCATGGAAAGCCTGCTGGTGGCCAGGGAGGCGCTGGGGGAGGGGTATGATTTACGGGACCATCCGGACGACGAAGACGAGGACTGGTGGGATTGAGAATGCCACTTTTGACTCGGGCCGCTGACCTTGGAGGCAAATGTGGCGAGAAACAAGAATACAAAATTCGAAAGGCAATTAAACGCGGATCAAATCTGATTATATTCGGATTAACGCGGATATAACCCAATGCAGAAACTTGTTTCTAATCCGCGTGAATCCGTTTCAATCCGCGTTCTATTGCTTTTCGGGTTTAGGAATCAAGGAAGAGACCAATGACACGAAAAATCGGGGTGATCGGGGCGGGGAGCTGGGGGACGACCCTGGCGGACCTGCTGGCGAAGCGGGGACACGAGGTTACCCTCTGGGCCTACGAGCCGGAGCTGGTGGCGGAAATGCGGGCGACCCGGGTCAATTCGCTCTTCCTCGCCGACATTACCCTCTCCCCTGCCCTTTCCTTCACCAACGATCTGGTCGAGGCGGTCAGCGCTAAAGAGCTCATTCTCTGCGTGGTGCCGACCCAGGTGCTGAGAGGGGTGATCAGGCAGGCCCTGCCGGCCATCCCCGCGGATACCGTTATGGTCAGCGCTTCCAAGGGGATTGAGTTGGAAACCTTGCAGGCGGTTTCACAGATTTATGAGGAACTGCTCCCCCCCAACCTCTACCAACGTTTTGCCGTACTGTCCGGGCCGAGCTTTGCCCGGGAGGTAGCGTTGGAGATGCCAACGGCCGTGGTGGCTGCCGCCGCGGACGAGGCGATTGCCAGGACGGTGCAGGAAACCTTTACCACCCGCTGGTTCCGGGTCTACACCAATAATGACGTGATCGGCGTGGAGCTCGGCGGGGCGCTCAAGAACGTCATCGCCATCGCTGCCGGCATTGCCGATGGCCTCGGGTTTGGCCACAATACACGTGCCGCTCTCATCACCAGGGGGCTGGCCGAAATTTCCCGGCTCGGCCTGGCCATGGGAGCCAGGCCGGAAACCTTTGCCGGTCTGGCCGGCATGGGGGACCTGGTGCTGACCTGCACCGGCGACCTTTCCCGCAACCGGACCGTCGGGGTGCAACTCGGACAGGGACTGACGCTCACGACCATCCTCGGCCGGATGCGGATGGTTGCGGAAGGGGTAAAGACGGCTGAATCGACCTATCTCCTGGCCGGGAAACTCGGCGTGGATATGCCGATCACCGAGCAGGTCTACCGCGTGCTGTACGAGGACAAGCCGGCCCGCGCCGCGGTCATTGAACTGATGGCCCGCGACTTGAAACCGGAAGGGATGTAACCGGCGCACACTGCCGGCCGAAAGGAACGCATGCGACGCCAGTTCAGCATCCGCAGCAAGCTGTTCGCGGCCATTCTTCTGACCCTGGTCGTCTCGCATCTGTTCCTGTTCTATGTTACCATCACCAGCAGCACCTCCTCCCTGAACAAGGAAATCGACAAGGACCTGGAGTCAAATCTCAGGTTTGCCAAAAGCCAGTATCTTGGCCAGGCCGATCTGATCAGGAACTCCCTCGCCCTTCCCATCTCGGCCCAACCGGTTCGCGACCGTATCCTGGCCCGCGACCGGCTCTGGCTGGAGGATGCCCTGCGTCGTTGGCACCATGCCCTTCCCTTTACCGATCTGCTCAGTATCGTCGATAGCAGTGGCCGGGTGATTGTCCGGCTGAACGGCCGGTCCGGTGATGATCAATTCAGGCCGGCGGCTCTGCTTCAACTGGCCCACAGCCGGCGGGCGCCGCTGGTAACGACGGAACTGATCAGCCGCGACGATTTCTGCCGGGAGGGTGATGCGGCGGTTTGCGCATCAATACCACCTGATGGCGATCTAATGATGATCACCGTGGTGATGCCGGTCATTGCCGCTGATGACTCTTTTCTGGGGTGGGTGGTGGTTGGCAATGCTCTTAACAAGGACACTCGTCTGCCGTACCAGATTCAGAAGGTGTTCGGCAAGGAGGTGGCAGTCGCCATCACTCAACGTGGCGCATTGATCGCCAGCAGTTCCGAAGCACTGGGCACCAAGACGGGACGGCTCTCCACCAAGATCCTTAATCGGCTGCAGAGCGGCTACACCTATCACGGATCGACCACCTTCGGTAACCGTTCCTTCGAGATGGTCGCTGAGCCCCTTACCAACAGCAACGGCACATTCATCGGCAGCCTGGCCGTGGCCCTCACCCGGGAAAACTACCTCAACATCCGCCAGGACAGTATCAGAACTACGCTCATCTCCGGCGTATTCGGCATCTTCCTTTCCTTTGCCATTGCCTATTACGCATCCAGACGTTTCACCACACCGCTCCTGGAGTTGAACCGGAAAGCGGAAGAGATCCAGGCCGGTGACTTCACCCAGCGGGTGATGGTGGCTTCCAACGACGAACTGGGCCAACTGGCGGACTCATTCAACAGAATGGCCAAGGCTGTTGCTGAACGCGATGCCACCATCCGGAAGAAAAACGAGGCGCTGGAGGACCTCAACGAGGTGTTGGAAAAGCGGGTAGCCGAGCGAACGGCCCAACTCAGAATGGAAATGGAGATGATGGAGGCCATCCTTACCAGCATGGTCGACGGGGTGGTGGTAACCAACCGGAAGAACCACATCGCCCATATCAACCCGGCTGCCCAGAAAATTTTCGGAGTCGCTGCCGAGGATATTCTGGGGCTCCCCATTGATCAGGCCTGCCGCCGTGGAGATTTTTGTGCCCTGGTCGAACAGATCCGGGAGTTTTCTGCGGAATCGGTGCGTGTCCTGGAGCTGCCGATCGGCGGTAAGGATCTGAAGATCTCCATTGCTCCGCTTCTGGATGAAGGTGGGTTCTACAGCGGTCTGGTGATGTCGATCCGGGACGTGACCCTGGAAGGGGACGTGAACCGGATGAAGAGTGCGTTCATTTCCACCATGTCCCATGAACTGAAGACTCCGCTCACCTCCATGAAGGGCTCACTCCAGGTGATCCTGAACAAAGGGAAGTGGCTGACCGGCACGGAACGGGAGCTGCTGGTGGTCTGCCTGAGGAACACCGACCGGCTGATCAGGATGATCAATAGCATCCTGGAAATATCGAAGATTGAGTCAGGCAACGTGGAGTTCTCCATGAAGCCGATTCCGGTCAACGAGCTCCTGATCTATGCCATTGAAGAACAAAAAGGTTTTGCCCTTTCCCGCAACATATCCCTGGTCAACACTGCGGCGAGTGATCTACCGATGGTGCTCGGGATGCGGGACCGGTTGATTCAGGTCCTGGCCAACCTGATCTCCAATGCGGTCAAATTCTCGCCGGCCGGCACGGTGGTCATGATCTCCGCCCAACGTGACGGGGAGTTTATAGCCATCTCCGTTGCCGATCACGGCCGGTCCATCAGCCCGGACGACCGGAGCAAGCTTTTCACCAAGTTTCAGCAATTTTCCACGACCGAAGAGAGTGGTATCGGCGGTACCGGGCTCGGTCTGGCCATCTGCAAAGAGATCGTCGAAAAGCACGGTGGCCGGATTTCCTATCAACCAGGTCTGGCGGGCGGCAACGTTTTCACTTTCACAGTGCCGATATTCGAGGAGAGCCATGGTCAAGAACAAGATTCTCATCGCTGACGACGAAGCGGATATCGCTCTGATCCTGCGGCTGCAGCTGGAGGATGCCGGTTTTACCACGGTGCGTGCCAGTGACGGGGCCGAGGCCCTGGAGATGCTGGAACGGGAAGATTGCGAGCTCATGCTGCTGGATATCAGGATGCCCAGGGTTGACGGCATGCAGGTCCTGGACCGGGTGCGAACGGAGCGTCCCGAACTGGCGGTGGTGATGATGACGGCCCACGGCAGCGAGGAGATCGCCGTGGAGGCGATGAAGCGGGGGGCACTGGATTACATTACCAAGCCGTTTTCCACTGATGACATGCTGAAACGGGTAGAACGGGCAATCAGGTACAGCCGCACCCGCTCTGAGAACCTGGTCCTCCAGCAGGAACTGGCAGCCGAAAAGAAGAAGATCGAGGCGATTCTGGAAGGGATGGCCGATCTGCTGGTTGCAGTCGACACCCAGGGGCGGGTCATGACCGTCAATCACAAGGCGGAACTGGTGTTGGGGAGTGGCCGCGAGGAACTGCTCGGGCGAAACGTGAGCGAGCTTCTGCGTGTCGATATCCCTGCCGAGCGTCTCCCCTGCCGGGTGGTGCTCGCGACCGGTGCGCCCTGTCTGGCTGTGGCCTATACCCTGCACTGCAGTTCCGGGGACCTGCCGGTGCTGGCCAGCGCCACCCCTTTGTACGGCAGTTCCGGAGAAGTTGTGGGTAGTGTGGAGATCATCCGTGATATTTCAGTCCTGAAGGCGCTGGAACAAGAGCGGGAGGATTTTGTCAGCATGCTGTCCCACGACCTGAAAACGCCGATAACCGCTATTGTCGGCTCGCTCGACCTGGTGCGGGAAGGGCGGCTCGGACCGATTAACCGGGACCAGCGTGAATTCATCGAATCTGCCGAGGAGAGTTGCGACGAGATGGTGGAAATGATCAATGCGCTCCTGGATATCCACAAATTCGAGGCCGGCATGATGGTACTGCACACCAAGCGGGAAGAGCCGGTGCCGGTGTTGGAAAAAACGCTGGCCAAGTTTTCGCCGGTGGCGAAAAAGGCCGATCTGGAACTTGTCACCTCATTTGCCGAACACCTTCCTCAACTGATTATGGATCGGAATCTGGTGACCCGCCTGCTGGGCAACCTGCTGTCCAACGCCGTGAAATTCACCCCGGCGGGCGGCCGGATCGAGGTGACGGCAGAGATAGTGGCGAATGGCGGACAGATTCGGCAGTGGCTGGCCACCCAGCCCTATCCGGTGGATACACTCGGGACTGACGGTCGTTTTCTGTTGATTACGGTACGCGATACCGGAGTGGGTATCCCCTCCGATGCCCTGGGGACCATCTTCGACCGCTTCGTTCAGGCACGGAACCGGCGCCAGGGCAAGACCAAGGGGACCGGTCTTGGGCTGGCGTTCTGCCGCAAGGTGATGGATGTCCATCATGGTTATATCTGGGCCGAGAGCGAAGAGGGGAAGGGGAGCACCTTCGGCCTGCTCTTCCCCGTGGATGAGCGCAAAAAAGGGGAAGGGGCAGCCAGGTGATGAGCGGCAAGCGGCTGCGGCTCCTGCATATCGAGGATTCTCCGGAGGATGCCGCTCTCATTCTCAATGAGATCAGTGCCGGCGGGTATCAGCTGCAGTGTGAACGGGTCGCCAATACGGCAGCCATGCAAAAGGC
The DNA here is from genome assembly GCF_007830735.1 of Geobacter argillaceus. Classification (GTDB taxonomy): domain Bacteria; phylum Desulfobacterota; class Desulfuromonadia; order Geobacterales; family DSM-12255; genus Geomobilibacter; species Geomobilibacter argillaceus. The sequence continues at coordinate 57,187 of NZ_VLLN01000008.1, read as the reverse complement.
TCTGGTCGACAATGTCTGGGACCTGGTCATTGCCGATTTCATCCTGCCGGGTTTCAGCGCGTTCGATGCCCTGATAATTCTCAGGGAAAGTGGTCTGAACCTGCCGTTCATCATCGTTTCCCGGCCGATCGGAGAGGATCAGCTGGTGGCGGCCATGAAGGCCGGTGCCCATGATTACCTGCTGAAGGAGAACCTGTCCCGGCTGGTGCCGGCCATAGAGCGGGAGCTCCGGGAGGCCGCCGAGCGAAGCCGGCACCGCAGGGCGGAGCAGGCCATCAGTCAGGGTAAAAAGGAGTGGGAGGCCGCTTTTGACTCGGTTTCCGACCTGATCGTTCTTACCGACCCTGATGGTGTGGTCATCCGCTGTAACAAGCGGCTCATCGAGTATTTCCTCACCTCGTACAGCGACATGCTGGGAAGGAATATCGTCGACATCTTTTACGGTTCCACCGAACCGGACAACCCGGTATTCCAGCCGGGAAACTTTTCCCAGGGGATCGACGATCTGGCCTTCCCGATGCTGGAGGGGTGGTTCACTGTCTCCAGCTACCCGTTTCACTGGGATGACAATCAACTGGCCGGCGGTGTGTACGTCATCAAGGATGTTACCAAGCGGAAACAGATCGAGCAGGAAAAGCAGATCATCGACCGGGAGCTCCTTACCCTTTACGCCATTGCCTACCGCCTCAATTCCGCCCGCAGCTCGAAGATGGTCATGGTCGACCTGCTCTTCCAGCTGCACAACATGCTGCAGATCGACTTTTCTAGCATCCACCTCCTGGACAACGGTGTGCTGAAGCTGCGTGCCTCCCTCGGGCTTCCCCGGAGCGCCCAGGAGGCGATCAAGCGTCTTCCCGACTACGCCCCCTGGGTGAACCAGGTCTTAGCGGGCAAGCCGTTCCGTTCCCACACCCTGGTGGGTCGGCTGCCGATGAAAATGGTCAAGGGTGCCCGTGAAATGGGGATCCGCGCCTGGTGTGCCGTCCCCCTGACCATTGGTCAGGACGTACTCGGCGTGCTCATGGTGGGACACAAGGCGGAGCGGCACTACTCGGACCGTGAGCTGTTCCTGCTCTCGTCCATTGCCAGCCAGCTGGCCGTGCTGATCGAGAACCACGCCCTGTACGACCAGATGAAGGAAAAGGCCGAGGAACTCCAGCGGAGCCGGCAGGCCCTCAAGGAAAACCTGCAGGAGGTGAAGAGGGCGAACATCGAACTGGGGCGATTGAATGCCGCCAAGAACAATTTTATCGGCATGGCGTCCCATGAGCTGAAAACCCCGATCACGTCAGTCCTCGGCGGAGTGCAGTTCCTTCTTCATTACAGCGACATCTCACTGACACCGGAGCAGCATGACATCTTTACCTCGGTCTACGAAGGGGTGCTCCAGTTGAAGGATATCGTGGACAATCTGCTCTCCATCTCCCGGATCGAGGCCAAGGGGTTGGTGTTGCAGAAACGCCCCCTCAACCTGGCACTGCTCTGCCGGGAGGTCTACGATACCTTTGCCCTCCCCCTGTCGAGGCGGCGGATCGTAGTGGATATCGAAGCGGATGAAGAGCCGGTACCGGCAGACGACTCCTTTACCAAGCTGGTGGTCAGGAACCTTCTGGAAAATGCCATCAAGTTTACTCCGGACGGCGGCTCGATCCTGCTCAGCGGCCGGGTGACGACCCGACAGGAACTTCTGGCCGGTACCGCGCTCATCCAGCAGTTCTATCCGCATTTTCCCAGGAATCTGGTCAAAGGGGAGCACTTCTACCGCCTGGAGGTGGTCGACAGCGGGATCGGCATAGCACCGGCGGAACGGCAACGGATCTTCGATAAGTTTTACAGCGCCGGCAGTCTCGACCACCATTCCTCCGGCAAGACCGACTTCATGTCCAAGGGGACCGGGCTGGGGCTCTCCATTGTCAAAGGGATACTGGACGCCCACCACGGCCTTGTTTGGGTGGAGGATGGCATGCACGGAACCGGCAGTGTCTTCACCCTCGTCTTTCCCCTCAATGACTCACCGTAGCCTTTGCATCGGCGAATCTTCTTGTTTTTCACGCATCTTTCATAGTAGGATTTTCAGGTTGTCAGCAACCGATCGGAGAGACCATGAACCAAGAGTTCGCCCCGAAGTGGGTCGCCTGGGAAACCACGCAAAAATGCAACCTGAAGTGCGTTCACTGCCGCTGTTCGTCGGACATTACCTCGTCGGAAGGGGATTTCACCACCGAAGAGGGGAAAAAGCTCTTGAAGGAGATCGCCGATTTCTCCAAACCGGTTATTGTCCTGTCGGGCGGCGAGCCGCTGCTCCGCCCGGACATCTTCGAGTTGGCCGAATACGGCACCTCCCTGGGACTGCGGATGTGCATGGCCACCAACGGTGCCCTGGTGACCGACGACGTTTGTCTCAAGATGAAAAAGGCCGACATCAAGATGGTGTCGCTCTCCCTGGACGGCTCGACAGCCGAGGTCCATGACAACTTTCGCCAGTGCCCAGGCGCCTTCGACGGTGTGATGAACGCCGCCGCCCTGTTCCGGAAGCACGGCCAGAAGTTCCTGATCAACTCCTCATTTACCAAGCGGAACCAGACCGACATCGCCCATACCTTCAAGCTGGCCAAGTCGCTCGGCGCTACTGCCTGGTACATGTTCATGATCGTTCCGACCGGTCGCGGCGAAGAAATCATGTCTGAACTGATCTCCAAGGAAGATTACGAGGAGATTCTCGACTGGCACTACGAGCAGGAGAAGCTGGAAGACGACATCCTCATGCGTCCCACCTGCGCCCCCCACTACTACCGGATCGTGCCGCAGAAGGCCAAGGCCGAGGGGGTCAAGTTCGAGCGCCGCTCCCTCACCTTCTCCACCGGCGGCGGCAAGGGGTGCATCGCGGCCCAGACCATCTGCCTCATCGACTGCTTCGGCAACGTCAAGCCCTGCTCCTATTTCCACCGTACTGCCGGCAACGTGAAGACCACGCCGTTTCGCGAGATCTGGGAAACATCGGAACTCTTCAACGACCTGCGCAACTTCAAGGCCTACAAGGGCAAATGTGGCCAGTGCGAGTACCTGAACGTCTGCGGCGGCTGCCGCGCCCGGGCCGATGCGGTGTATGGGGATTACATGGAAGAGGAGCCGTTTTGCAATTACGTCCCGATACGCCTTCAGAAGAAGGCGTAGGGCCGCGGCTTTTGGGCAATCTCGGCGTTGCCTGCGTCATCGCTTGTGCGACGTGGCGCTGTTTATGCCCTCTGGGTACCACGCCTCCGCGCTCTTCCTTGGCACCACCGACCTTGCCGCAAAATCCACAGCCCGTATGGTTACATCATTGAATCAAAAAATTTCCTGAGGAGGGTTTTAGATGAATACACGTTTTCTCGACGCCTGCTGGGGCAAGCCGGTTGACCGGACCCCGGTCTGGCTGATGCGTCAGGCTGGCCGCTATCTTCCTGACTACATGCGGGTTCGCAGCAAGTGTACCTTCCTGGAGCTCTGCAAGACCCCGGAACTGGCTGCCGAGGTAACCATCCAGCCGGTGGACATCCTTGGCGTCGATGCCGCCATCATGTTCTCCGATATCCTCACCCCGGTGGAGCCGATGGGGATGAAGCTCGATTTCGTTCCCGGCCCGGTTTTCGAGCACCCGATCAGGACCATGGCCGATGTGGAGGCGCTCCGTATTCCCGAAATGGAGGCCGATGTCCCCTATGTGCTGGACACCATCAAGATCCTCAGGAAGGAGCTGGCCGCCAAGGTGCCGCTCATCGGCTTCGGCGGGGCGCCGTTCACCCTGGCCTGCTACATGGTCGAGGGGAAGGGGTCCAAGGACTGGGCAAACATCAAGCGGATGATGTACGCCGCCCCTGACGTCTATGCCGCCCTGATGGAGAAGGTGACCACCATGGACATGGAATACCTGAACGCCCAGATCAAGGCGGGTGCCCAGGCGATCCAGATATTCGACACCTGGGGAGGCGTCCTCTCCCCGACCGATTACGAAAAGTTTGTCCTTCCCTACACCACCAAGCTGATCAATGGCCTGAACCGCCAGAACACGCCGGTCATCCACTTTGTCAAAGGTGCCGGCACCATGCTCGACCTGGTCAAGAAGGCGGGCGGGGACGTGATGGGACTCGACTGGCACATCAATCTGGGAAGAGCGAGGGACATCATCGGGCCGGATATGGCGGTACAGGGGAACCTGGACCCGACCGCCCTCTTTGCGCCGAAAGCGGTGATCGAAGCAGAGGTCAAGCGGGTGCTGGCCGAGAACGCCGGCCGGCCGGGCCACATCTTCAACCTGGGCCACGGCATCCTGCCGACGGTGCCGCCGGAGAACGCCATCCACATGGTTGAGTGCGTACATCGATTGTCGCAGAAATAGAATTTGATCAATAAAAAAACGAAAGGCGGGAATGACCCCGCCTTTCGTTTTTTTATTGATTGTTTGACCTACTTCAGCTCTTTCAGCTTTACCTTGGCCGGTCCCGCCTCTTCGGACAGGGGAAAGTCCTCGACAATCTTCTTCAGAATGAAGCGGGCGCTTTTCGTATCTCCCAGCTCCCGGAAGGCCAGGGCCTGCTTCAGCATGGCGGCCGGCACCTTTTCCCTGCCCGGGAACTCCTTGATCACCTTCTGGTATTCCAGGATCGCCTGTTCGTAGTTTTTGTCGCCGTACCAAGTCTCACCCAGCCAATAGCGGGCATTAACCGCCAGCTCGTGCTTTGGATACTTCTCCAGGAATGCGGTGAAGGATTCCCGGGCCTTGGCCATGTTGCCGGCCTTGTACGCGTCCCGTCCCTGCTGGTACAGACCGTCAGGCGTTGACTGGGTCTTGGCCGCGGCATCGGCAGCCTGTTTGCGGACCTCGTCCAACCCCTTCTCCAACTTGCCGAGCCGCTCTTCCACGGTAGTGATGCGCCGCCCCGTATCCTCCCGCAGGAGCGACAACTCCTCGGCAGGCTTCTTGCCTGCCAGGGAGAGATCGTCTACTTTCCCGGCCAGGACCTGCATGTCCACCTTGGTGCTGTCAAGGGTCGCCTGCAGGTCAGCCACGATTTTCCGCTGACTTTCCACCTCTTTCAGCAGCCCATGGGTACTTTTTTCCAGTCCTTCCCTGGTCTCGGTCTTAACACCGCCGACTTCTTTTTCCATGGTCAGCAGGCGCCCTTTCATCTCTTCCAGGTCTCGCATGGTCGAATCCATGTCGCTCCTGGTGGCACACCCGGCCAGGAGACAGACCCCAGCGGCCAGAAGAAACCTGATAGTGCTGTGCTTCATTCAAACCTCCCGGAAAAAACGTTACATAGCAAAAAGGAGCCGATGCCGGCTCCCTCTTGTCTCAAAGTATGTAGCTACTACTTGGTAATGACAAATTCTGCCCGACGGTTTTTGGCCCAGGCAGCCTCGTCATGGCCCGGATCGGCCGGTTTCTCCTTGCCGTAGCTGATGAAGGAGAGCCTGTTGGTCGGCACTCCGAGGGTGGTCAGATAATTCAGGGCCGCCTTGGCCCGCTTCTCGCCCAGGGCCAGGTTGTACTCGTCGGAACCACGCTCGTCGCAATGGCCTTCAACCTGAATCGTCCCGTTGTACTTCTTCAGCAGGTACTCGGCGTTGCCGTACAGGGTGTCCCGCGACGCCTGGGTCAGCACAGAGGAATCAAAATCGAAATAGACCGTCTGGAGCTTGACTTCCGGTGCCCGGGCTACAGTCGTCTGGCTGTCTGCAACGACTCCGTTGACGGCAGTGCTATCCTTGACGGGCTGGCTTTGTACCGGCTCGGTCGGCACCTGGGCCTGTTGCGTGGCCGGCTGCGCTACCGGCGCTTGGGAAGGTGCCACCGGTTCGTCCTTCTTTACCAGTTCTTCTTTGGCACAACCGCCGACAAACAGCATGCCTGAGCAGAGCACCACCGCCAAACCGAACACTCCCTTGCGCATTGTCTCCTCCTTCATGGGGTACGAAAAATAATGAATCAGGCGTAGCCGGCTGAATTATACACCAGCAACCTCTCATTTCAAGCAGATATCACGTTACATTTTTCATGAGCTACCAGCGTACCGACCAGGTGGGATGGGAGTCGTTTGCCTTCCCGCGGGAAACCCTGGTCTGGCCGCTGCCGTCGGCACGCATCACGTAGATCGATTCCCGGCCGTCCCTGGTGGAACTGAAGACGATGAAACGGCCATCAGGGGACCAGCGGGGGTGTTCGTTGCTCCCTTGGGAGGTGAGCTGGACATCTCCGCTTCCGTCGGTGTTGATCGAATGGATCTGGAAGTCCCCCTGCTGCCGGCAGTAAACGATCCGGTCCCCTTTGGGCGACCAGCGGGGGCTGACGTTGTAGGCCCCCTCGGTGGTCAGGCGGCGGACGCTGCTGCCGTCGGCGTTCATCACGAACACCTGAGGTTTGCCCAGCCGGTCGGAGACAAAGGCGATCTGCCGGCCGTCGGGTGACCAGGCCGGCGAGACGTCGATGGCCGGATTGTTGGTCAGGCGGGTCGGCTGCTTGCCGTCCCGGTTGATCAGGTAGATTTCGGAATTGCCGTCCTTGCTCAGGGCCAGGGCGATCCGCTTGCCATCCGGGGACCAACTGCCGGTGACGTTGATGCCGCGGCTGGAGGAGGTTCGTGCCTCGGCCCCGGTAAACAGCTCCCGGCGGTAGAGGTCGGGATTCCCCTTTTTATAGGAGGTATAGATCAGCTCGCGACCGTTGGGCGAAAAGTCCGGGTTCAGGTTGATGGACCCGTTGTTGGTGAGGCGCTGGAGATTGAAGCCGTCGTAATCCATCAGGTAGAGTTCCTTGTTGCCGGACGCCTTGGAGACGAAGGCAACCTTCCCGGTGAAGGGACCCCGCTCCCCGGTGACGATCAGCAGCAGATCGTCGCTGAAGGTGTGGGCCATCCGGCGCAGCTCCTTTATGTTCCCCGAGTAGCGCTTGGCCAGCAGCTCCCGTTCGCGGATCACGTCATAGAGGCGGAACTCCAGGATCAGTGTCGAACCGTTGACGGTATAGCCGGATTTGATGAGCAGGGTGGCGCCGGCGTTCTGCCAGGGGGCGAACGAGAACTCGCCGGGCCGTATGCCGCGGTTCTCGGTAACTATCGGGGTCGTAACGGTAAAGGAACCGGCCAGGGTCAGGTCGAACTGGAAGAGCTCGGTCACCTCCCTGGCGATGGCATCCTGGGGGGCGCTGTCCAGGGGGACCGGCGGCGCTACCATAAGGGTGAGCGGCTTATTGCCGGGGGCGGTCACCCTGATGAACTCCTCCTGGCTGAGGAGTGTTGCCGGCATGCCGGCGATTGCCAGGACGAGTATGAGCAGAAGGAAACGTTTCATCGCTTGCTGACCTCTTCAGGGCTGAACACAAAGAGTTTTTCAAACTCCTTGCCGTTGGGAGGGGGGGGAAAGGAGGCTTTGGCCTTTTCAATGGCGCGCATGACCGCATCGTTGAAGAGGGGGTCGCGGGAGCTTCGTTCCATGACCGTGCGGACCAACTTGCCGTTCCGGTCGACGACGAGCCGGACCGCAGTTTCCGGACGTCTGCTCTGGTAGGCAATGGTCTGGGCCAGGGCGTCCCGCAGCCGCGACTGGAGATAGGAACCGTAGTCGCTGCCGGCCTGGGTGCCTGTGCCGGCCGGCATGCCGGCGCGGCCCCCTCCGGCATGCTTCCGCTGGAGGGCTTCCAGGGCCGCCTCTTCGTGCTTGGCCTCTGCACGCTGTTCCATTTGCTTCATCCGTTCGTCCAGACGCGCGGCCTCGTCGCCGCCTGCCGCGGCCTTACCGCCGGGCGCCGCCTGGGTTGGCTGTTTTGCTGGAGCAGGATTCTTGGTTTTTGCCTTGTCCGCTTGCTTGGCAGGAAGTGTCATGGGGGCCTTCTGCTCAGGCGGAGCGACTGGTGCAACCGTCTCCGGGGCCTTGCCAGGGGTGGGGCTGCCGGCCCGGGGAGAGGCCACCGGCAGGTTTACCACGTCCACGTAGTAGACGGGCTCCTCGATCGGCGCGGGCAGGAAGGTATGGACGTAGGTGCTGAGCAGGAATGCCAAGGCGTGGAGCAGGAAGGAGCCCAGAAACATCCATCCGGGCCCCTGTTCTGTGCGGTGCAGCGAATGGGTCATTGCTACCGGGCGGGCTCGGTGACCATGCCGAGGCGTTCCACACCGGCCCCCTTGATCTCGGCCATGGCGCGGACTACTTCACCGTAAGGGACGTCGCGATCCGCCTTGAGAAAGACTTCCTTTTTGGTCCGGTTGGCCAGGAGAGCGGTGAGCTTGTCCTTCAAAGAACCGCCGGGGACCTCGGTCCGGTCGATGAAAAATTTCCCCTGGCGGTCGATTGAGACGACGATCGCCTCTTCCTTGGCGCTCAGTGACTTGGTATCTGCCTTGGGAAGGTTGACCTGCACCCCCTGCTGCATCATGGGTGCCGTCACCATGAAGATCACCAGGAGCACCAGCATCACGTCCACCAGCGGTGTGACGTTGATCTGGGACATGGTGCCGCGATCGTTGTTTCTGCTTCCTATCTCCATGGCGTCATCCTATTTCTTCGCAATGGACCGTTGGACGATGTTGAGAAATTCAGTGGAAAAATTGTCCATCTCACCGATCAGCACCCTGATCTTGTGCTGGAAGTGGTTGTAGGCCATGACCGCAGGGATGGCTGCCACCAGGCCGATGGCCGTGGCGATGAGGGCCTCGGCGATGCCGGGGGCGACCACGGCCAGAGAAGCGGAACCGGTCTCGCCGATCCCCTTGAAGGCGGTCATGATCCCCCAGACCGTACCGAAAAGGCCGATGAACGGAGCGGTGGAGCCGGTGGTGGCCAGGAAGGTCGTGTATTTTTCCAGCCGGGTGATCTCGGAGGTGGTGGCCCGCCGCAGGGCCCGGGCGATGTTGTCGATCCCCCCCAGGTCGGTGCTGATGACGGTCGGATCGGCCTTTTCCTCCCCTCTCTCCATCAGCTTCTTCAGCTCACTGTATCCTTCGCTGAAGAGAACCGACAGGGGGGCATTGGCGAACCGGTCCAGTTGGCTGTTAATGGCGTCGAACCGCTTGGTTTTCCAGAAAAAATCCAGGAACCGCTCGGACTCGCTGTTGGCGCGGTGGACCTGGAGTAACTTGTAGAAGATGATCCCCCAGGAGACGACCGAGAAATAGAGCAGGACGAAGAGGACCAGTTTGACGACGAGGCCGGTGCCGGCAAAGAGAGACACTGTGGAACACCTCCGGTGCGGGGTAGGGGCGATCCTTGTGATCGCCCGAATTGGGCAGACACGAGGTCTGCCCCTACTGCTGTTCTGGTTGCTACCGGGTTACTAAATAGTCCTCTGTCTCGGGCAAGTCAACAGATTTCAATAGCAATCCGGTTTACGATCATCGAAGCAGGGGATCTGCTCCCGCCAGGCAGCCATCTCGTCGAAGTCGATGGTGGCGGTAACGGCTGCCTGCTCGTAGCCTCCCTCGGCCAGGACCTCACCTTTGGGGCCGATGACCATGCTCATGCCGAAAAAATCGAGCTTGCCGACGAGGCCGCAGCAGTTGGCAGCCACCACGAACAGCTGGTTTTCGATGGCCCGGCCGAGCAGGAGAGCGCGCCAATGCTCGTCTCTCGGTTTCGGCCATTCGCCCGGGACCACCAGGATCTCTGCCCCCTCTACGGCCAACCGCCTGGCCAACTCCGGAAAGCGGAGGTCATAGCAGATGAAGACGCCGAGTTTGCCGACGCTGGTCTCCACCAGAAGCCAGGAGTCGCCGCCGTCGAAGAAGCGGTCCTCCTGCATGAGGGAAAAGAGGTGGATCTTCCGGTACTTCCCTTTCAGTACCCCGTTGTCCAGGACATAGGCGCAGTTGTAGACCTTGCCGTCGTGGGGCTCGGGCAGGCTGCCGACAATCACCATGCCATACTGCCGGGACAGGTCGGCAAGCTCCTCCACGATGCCAGCCGTCCGGAGGGCCAGTTCATTCAGCTTTTTGTAGGCAAAGCCGGTGGCCCACATCTCCGGCAGCACCACCAGCTGGGTACCCTCCCTGGCCAGGCGTGCCAGCTTGGTACGGACATGGGCCAGGTTGGGCTCGATCTCGCCGAGGGTAATGGTGAACTGGAGTGCAACGGTTTTGACGGTACGGGACATGGGCGACCTCCTGTTCTCTCACGATGGCACAATTTACTGCGTTTTACCGGTCCAGACAAGGGAAGAGTGAATCGGCTGGTGCCTCTTGTCCCGTTCGGATATAGTGACTCCATGCCGGTATCCATCTACCTCCATATCCCCTTCTGTGTGCAGAAATGCCGCTACTGCGACTTCAATTCCGTGGCCGTGGCCCCGTTCTCCCTTGAGGAATACACGGACCTGCTGATCAAGGAGATGTCGCTGCGCTCTGCAATGCTTGATGCCCCGGTGACCGCGACGACCCTCTACCTCGGCGGCGGCACCCCTTCGCTCCTTGCCCCTGAGTTGGTGGCCCGGTTGGTCGAGGCGGCGGTGCGCCGTTTCCACCTGACCGCCGACGCCGAGGTGACCCTGGAGGCTAACCCCGGTACCGTCACTGCCGCAACCCTTGGCGGTTACCGGTCTGCCGGGGTGAACCGCCTCTCTCTCGGCGTCCAGTCTCTGGATGATCGCTTCCTGGCCATCCTGGGCCGGGTGCACACTGCTGCCGAGGCGAGGCAGGCAGTGGCCCTCGCCCGCCGGGCCGGCTTCGATAACCTGGGGATCGATCTGATCCACTCCCTGCCCGGCCAGACCTTGGGGCAATGGCAGAATACCCTCCGGGAGGCCGTTGCCCTTGGCCCGGAACATGTCTCGGCCTATGGCCTGTCCATCGAAGAGGGGACCCCGTTTGCGGCGTCGCTGGTGCGCGGCGAGCTTGAGCTGCCGGACGAGGAGGAGTCGGTACGGATGATCGAAACGAGCAGGGATACCCTGGCTGTTGCCGGTTTCGAGCCGTACGAGATCGCCAACTTCGCCCGGCCCGGTTGGCGCTCCCGCCACAACCAGGTCTACTGGCGGCGTGGCAGCTATCTGGGGTTCGGTGCCGGCGCCCACTCGTTCCTGGCGGGCGGGTGGGGGGTGCGGTGGCACAACCCGCCGGAGCTCACTGCGTACCGGGATACAATCGTTGCCGGATTCCCGGCAGAACTGGACCGGGCAGCCCTGACCGAAGAGGAGGCCCGGAGCGAGTTCATGTTCCTCGGCTTACGGCTGCTGGAAGGGGTGAGTGATGTTGCCTTTTGTGCCGCCTTCGGGCTGGGGCTGGCCGAGGCCTGGCCCACGGAGATCGACGCGCAGATCGCTGCCGGCCTGCTGGAGAGGGACGGCGACCGGCTTCGCCTCACCCGGCAGGGCCTGCTGCTGGCCAACCGGGTCTTTGCAGCTTTCGTCTGACCCGGGTTTCGTGAGGCGTGGAAGCCGGATTTATCCGGGAATCCACTTGACAAACTTCACCCTTGTCATTACCTTTAGCACAGTTAGCACTCATCGCTGGAGAGTGCTAATCTTGTTTTAAGGGACCGGACAAACCGGTCCCAAGGGACCAGGAGCCATGCGCGACGAATTGAGTGATCGGGGCAAGCAGATCCTCGAAGCGATCATCGAGGACTACATCTCGACGGCAGAGCCGGTGGGGAGCAGGACCATCAGCCACCGGTACGGCCTGGACCTGTCGCCGGCCACCATTCGCAACGTCATGGCTGATCTGGAGGAGATGGGGTTTCTCGCCTCCCCCCACACCTCGGCTGGCCGGGTTCCCACGGACAAGGCCTACCGCCTCTATGTCGACTCGCTCCTGGAGGTGCGTGCCATAGGGCGGGGGGAGCGGGAACAGATCAAGCGGCATTGCGACATCAGGGGTAAACAGGTAGGCGATGTCCTGAAGGAGACCAGCCGGATGCTCTCCTCCATCTCCCATTACATGGGGGTGGTGGCGACCCCTCACGTCTCGGCCAATGTCTTCCGCCACGTGGAATTCGTCAGGTTGGGGGGGCGCCGGGTCCTGGCCATCTTCGTCCTGCAGAACGGCACCGTTCAGAACAAGATTGTCGAGACGGATACGGAGCTGTCGCCCGTTGATCTGGTTGCCATGGGGAATTACCTGACCGAGTTCCTTCAGGGGCTGACCATCGCCGAGGTAAAGCAGCGGATCATCGAGGAGATGGCCTCGGAGAAGGCGCGGTACGACAACATGCTCGCCCGGGTGCTCGACCTTTCCCGGCTCTCCCTCCCGGACGACGATTCCGAACTGTTCATCGAGGGACAGTCCAACATTCTGGATCTCCCCGAGTTTGCCGATGTGGAGCGGATGAAGGAGATCTTCCGGGCCTTTGAACAGAAGGGGCATCTGGTGCAGCTGCTGGACCGCTGCCTGACCGCACCGGGGATCAATATTTTCATCGGCTCCGAATCGCGCCTGGGTCCCCTGTCGGGACTGAGCCTGATTACCTCTACCTATGCCACCGGCAAAAACACCCTCGGGGTCCTGGGGGTTATCGGCCCGACCCGCATGGGGTACGCCAAGGTTATCCCGATTGTCGACTATACGGCCAAGCTGGTGAGCCGGGTGCTGGAGCTGGAGTAATTCCCCAAGAGCCATTCAAACACGGAGACACGGAGGGCACAGAGAAGAGCAAAGCGTTTTGGTTACAAACGATATGCCTGCTGGCCTCGGTTTTAGATGGTGCCTTCCTCCGTGTCTCCGTGTTTTAAACTGAAGCTGATTCAACAAGAAGGAGTTCAACGAACGTGGAAAAGAAGAAACGCGAAACCGTCAATAATGCCGAAACGCCGGAGCAACAGCCGGAAACCGTTGCCGCTGAAGCTGCCGCAGAGACGGCTGCACCGTCCGACCGGGTGAAGGAGTTGGAAGAACTGCTCGCCGCCAAGGAGGCGGAAGCGGCTGCCAACTGGGAGAAATTCGTCCGGGAGCGGGCTGATCTGGAAAACTACCGGAAGCGGGTGCAGCGGGAAAAAGAGGAATTGATCAAGTACGGCAACGAAAACCTCATCCTGGAGATCCTGCCGGCAGTGGACAACATGGAGCGCGCCCTGGCCCATGTCGACCTGGAGAGCCAGGACCCGGTCATCACCGGGGTGCGGATGACCCTGGAGATGCTCCTGTCGGCCCTGAAGAAGTTCGGTGTAACCCCGGTGGAGATCGGCAAGGGCACCCCCTTCGACCCGGCGCTGCACCAGGCCATGGGACAGGTGGCATGCGAGGACCAGGAGGTCAACACCGTCGTCGATGTATACCAGAAGGGGTATCTGCTGAGCGAGCGTCTCCTCAGGCCGGCCATGGTCACCGTGGCGTGCGCCCCTAAGAGCGAGTGAGGTGGTAGGAGTGAGGAGGTCGATTTCTCCTCACTCCTCACCCCTTACATTTTTTTCCCGTGCCCCTTGTTTTTTCAGGGGGGGATGGCTACGTTGTCTGTGCAAACGAAATCCAAGGAGGAAGCAAATGAGCAAAGTTATCGGAATTGACCTGGGGACCACCAACTCCTGTGTCGCCATCATGGAAGGTGGGGAGCCGGTTGTTATAGCAAACGCCGAAGGGAGTCGGACCACGCCGTCCATGGTCGCCATCACCGACAGCGGCGAGCGGCTTGTGGGGCAGCAGGCCAAGCGCCAGGCAGTCACCAACCCGGAAAACACCCTGTTCGCCATCAAGCGGTTGATCGGCCGGAAGTACGATACCGAAGCGGTGCGCAAAGACATCAAGATTTCGCCGTTTAAGATCGTCAAGGCGGACAACGGCGATGCCTGGGTGGAGGTGCGGGGCAAGAAGTACTCCGCTCCCGAGATCTCGGCCATGGTGCTGCAGAAGATGAAGAAGACCGCCGAGGACTACCTGGGCGAAACAGTCACCGACGCGGTCATTACCGTGCCGGCCTATTTCGACGACTCCCAGCGCCAGGCCACCAAGGATGCCGGGAAGATCGCCGGCCTGAACGTGCTCAGGATCATCAACGAGCCGACTGCGGCCGCCCTGGCCTACGGCCTCGATAAGAAGAAGGACGAAAAAATTGCGGTCTTCGACCTGGGGGGCGGTACCTTCGATATCTCCATTCTCGAACTGGGCGAAGGGGTGTTCGAGGTGAAGTCCACCAACGGCGACACCTTCCTGGGGGGCGAGGACTTCGACCAGGTGGTGATCGACTGGATCGCTGACGAGTTCAAGAAGGACCAGGGGATCGATCTCCGCAGCGACAAGATGGCGCTGCAGCGGCTGAAGGAGGCGGCGGAAAAGGCGAAGTGCGAACTCTCCACCTCCATGGAGACCGACATCAACCTCCCGTTCATCACCGCCGATGCCACCGGTCCCAAGCACCTGAACCTGAAACTCTCCCGGGCCAAACTGGAAGCGCTCTGCGGGGAACTCCTGTCCAAGCTGGAAGGCCCCTGCCGGACCGCTCTAAAGGATGCCGGGCTCTCGCCCAGCGAGGTGGACGAGGTGATCCTGGTCGGCGGCATGACCCGGATGCCGGCGGTACAGAAGCGGGTGCAGGACATCTTTGGCAAGGTGCCGAACAGGGGGGTCAACCCGGACGAAGTGGTCGCCATCGGCGCCGGCATCCAGGGTGGCGTACTCAGGGGGGACGTGAAAGACGTGCTGCTCCTGGACGTCACCCCGCTCTCCCTCGGCATAGAGACCCTGGGGAGTGTTATGACCCGGTTGATCGAAAAGAACACCACCATCCCCTGCCGCAAGTCCCAGGTCTTTTCCACGGCCGCCGACAACCAGCCCGCCGTTTCCGTCCATGTCCTCCAGGGCGAGCGGGAGATGGCCGCGGACAACAAGACCCTCGGTAACTTCGAGCTGTCCGGCATCCCGTCGGCACCCCGCGGTGTGCCCCAGATCGAGGTGACCTTCGATATCGACGCCAACGGCATTGTCCACGTCTCCGCCAAGGACCTGGGAACCGGCAAGGAGCAATCGATCCGGATCACCGCCTCTTCCGGCCTCTCCAAGGAGGAAGTGGAGAAGATGGTCCGGGATGCCGAGTCCCATGCGGCCGAGGACAAGAAGAAACGCGAACTGATCGAGGCCCGCAACCAGGCCGACAGCCTCGCCTACCAGACCGAGAAGTCGCTCAAGGAATTCGGTGACAAGATCGATGCCGCTGACAAGCAGAAGATCGAAGAGAAGCTGGCTTCTCTCAAGAAGGCCCTGGAAGGAAACGATGCCGACGCCATCAAGAAGGAGTCCGACGAGCTGATGCAGGCCTCCCACAAGTTGGCCGAGGCGGTGTATGCCAAGGGCCAGCAGGGTGCTGAAGGCGGTGCCGAGCAGCCGGGTGGCGGAGCTGCCGGCGCCCAGGGTGGCGCAGCCGGGGGCGAGAAGGTCGTGGACGCCGACTTCGAGGAAGTGAAGGACGACAAAAAATAACCACCTGACGTAGGGGCGCGGTTGCCGCGCCCAGGGCGGGGAAACCCCGCCCCTACGTTGAATCCCGCAACAGGCAGCGGCCAGAACGGTCCGCTGCCTCTTTGCGTTACAAAGGATATGTCAATTGGCTGAGAAACGCGATTATTACGAAGTCCTGGAGGTCCACAAGAACGCCTCCGAAACCGAGATCAAGAAGGCCTTCCGCCGGCTGGCCATCCAGTTTCACCCGGACAAGAACCAGGGGGACAAGGCGGCAGAGGAGAAGTTCAAGGAGGTCACCGAGGCCTACGAGGTGCTTTCCGATTCCCAGAAGCGTGCCCAGTACGACCAGTTCGGCCACGCCGGCCTGGGTGGCGGCGGCTTTTCCGGCAGCGGCTTCGGGTTCGGCGGGGGATCACCGTTTGGTGACATCTTCGGTGACATCTTCGGCGATATCTTCGGTGGTGGCGGTACCCGGCAACGGAGCCGGGGGCGGCGGGGCGACGATCTGCAGTACTCCATGGAGATCAGCTTTGAAGAGGCGGCCAACGGCCTGGAGAAGAAGATCGAGGTCCCGTATGCCAAGCGGTGCGACACCTGCAGCGGCAGCGGCGCCAAGCCCGGCACCGAGCCGAAGGTCTGCCCCACCTGCCGCGGCGCCGGCCAGGTTCGTTTCCAGCAGGGATTCTTCAGTGTCAGCAAGACCTGCAATCAGTGCAATGGCGACGGCCGGGTGGTCGACGAACCGTGTCCCACCTGCCGCGGCAACGGCAATATCCGCGACCGGAAAACCCTGTCGGTAAAGGTGCCGGCCGGGGTGGAGACCGGCATCCGTCTCAAGCTGACCGGCGAAGGAGGCCAGGGGACCAAGGGGGGCGGCAACGGCGACCTCTATGTCTATATCACGGTAAAAGAGCACCCGATCTTTACCCGGGAGGGGAACGACGTCATCTGCGAGATCCCCATCAGCTTTACCCAGGCCACCCTCGGCTGCGAGATCGACATCCCGACCCTGGGCGGAAAGGTCGCCATTAAGATTCCCGAGGGAACCCAGTCCGGCAAGGTCCTCCGTCTCCGCGGCAAGGGTATCCAGTCGCTCCAGGGGTATGGCAAGGGGGATCAGTTGGTGGTGGTCAAGCTGGAGACCCCGACCAACCTGAACAAGAAGCAACGGGAACTGCTGGAGGAGTTCGCCCGGATCAGCGGCGAGGATGTTCATCCGCTCCGGAAGGGGTTCTTCGACAAGGTCATGGATATCCTGAGTTGATCGGCCACGGTCTGAAAAAATGCCTGGCCCTGGCGATTATCGTCGGTCTCTGCGTTGCCGGCCAGGCGGGACCTCTGTCCGCAAGGGAAAATCTGCCGGCCCAGGTTACCCTGCTCAGGAACAGTGACTACGCTCCGGCCCTCCTGGACGGGATACGTGAGGCCGGGAAGGGTATCGTGGTCACCATGTATCTCTTCAAGATGACCGATTCTCCCGGCAATCTTCCCCGCAGGATTGCCGAAGAGCTGGTGCGGGCCCGTGGCCGTGGGGTGGAGGTGACGGTGCTCCTGGAGCAGAGCGACCGGCCGCAGGATTCCCTTAACGATGACAACCGCGCAACAGCCCAGTTCCTCAAGCGGGGAGGGGTCAAGGTCTTCTTCGATACGCCGCGGGTCACCACCCACGTGAAGGCAGTGGTCATCGACGGCCGCTGGGTCTACCTGGGAAGCCACAACCTGACCCAGAGCGCGCTGCGCCACAACAACGAACTCTCCCTGCGCATCGACTCCCGGGAACTCGCCGCCGAGATCACCGCCTTTCTGGACCGCATCTAATGCTCACGGCCCGCTTTTCTTTCCCTTTTCACATGGTATAGTTTTCCGTCACCCATCGGGACACCAGTTTGGAGAGACCCCGCACCATGGATGTTACCGCATTGAAGCAACTTCTGGAGCGCTTGAGCCGTGGCGAGGTCGCGGTTGACGAGGCCCTGGAAAACCTGAAGCACCTCCCCTTTGAGGAATTGGGTGACGCCACCATCGACCATCATCGCGGTCTCCGCCAGGGGTTTCCGGAGGTGATCTTCGGCGGCACCAAGACCCTCGGTCAGCTGGAACGGATCATCACCGCCCTGGTGGCAAAAAAGAACAACATCCTGGCTACCCGGATCGACGAGGATAAGGCATACTACCTCGGCCAGGCCTTTCCCGGTGCCGTCTACCATAGTGAGGCCCGCTGCCTGACCATCGAGCAGCAGCCGATTGCCATCCGCGGCCGGGGAGCAATCCTGATTGTCTCGGCCGGTACCTCCGACCTGCCGGTGGCGGCCGAGGCTGCGGTAACGGCCCGGATGCTGGGGAACCGGGTGGAGCAGCTCCACGATGTGGGGGTGGCCGGCATCCATCGCCTCCTGGCGCGGCGGGAACTCCTCCTTACCGCCAGTGTGCTGATTGTCGTGGCCGGCATGGAAGGGGCACTGCCGTCGGTGGTGGGGGGGCTGGTGGAGCGACCGGTGATCGCCGTTCCCACCTCGGTCGGCTACGGCGCCTCGTTCGGCGGGCTGGCCGCCCTCCTGGGGATGCTCAACTCCTGCGCTGCCGGCGTCACGGTGGTCAACATCGACAACGGCTTCGGCGCCGGTTATGCCGCCAGTCTCATCAACAGGGAATAGGATGTCTCACCTTCATTTCGACTGCACCGCCGGGATCTCCGGCGACATGACCGTGGCGGCACTCATCGATCTGGGGGTTCCATTGGAACATCTGCGGACGGAACTGGCCAGACTGCCGCTTCCCGCTGACCGGTACCGCATTGCCACCGAGCCGTGTCAGCGGCAGGGGATCCGGGCGGCCCGGTTCATCGTCCAGATCGCCGAGGAGCATCATCACCGCCACTACAGCCGGATCAGGACGATGATCGCAGAAAGCTCCCTGGCTGACGGTACAAAGGAGCGCAGCCAGCGGATCTTCCGCCGGCTGGCCGAGGCCGAGGCAACGGTGCACGGTGTGCCCCTGGAGGCGGTCCATTTTCACGAGGTCGGGGCCATTGACTCCATCGTCGATATCGTCGCTGCAGCCATCGGCCTGGAGTATCTGGGGGTGACGAGCATCTCCGCCTCTCCCCTCCCGTTGGGAAGCGGTTTCGTGGAGACTGCCCACGGCCGGCTTCCGGTCCCTGCCCCGGCCACGGCCGAGCTGCTCAAGGGGGTACCGGTGCACGGCGATACCGGCCCGGGCGAACGGGTAACCCCCACCGGGGCGGCCATTGTCGCTGCCTTGGCCGACCGGTTCGGCTCCGCCCCTGCCATGCGGCTGACCGGGATCGGCAACGGTGCCGGCGCTAAGGACTTTCCCGACCTACCCAATATCCTGCGCCTCTTCCTGGGGGAGCCGTCCGGCGCGACAGATGCCTGGGCCGACGAGATCCAGGTCCTGGAAACACACATCGACGACATGACGCCGGAAGTGGCCGGTTTCCTCATGGAGCGGCTCTTCGACGCCGGGGCACTGGATGTGGCCTACTCGCCGCTACAGATGAAAAAAAGCCGGCCGGGCATGAAACTGACCGTCCTGGCTGTGCCGGGTACTGCCGATCGGCTGGCCCGCCTGGTCCTGGCCGAATCCACGGCCATCGGCATCCGCCGTTACCGGGCCGACCGCCTGATCCTGGACAGGTCCGTTGAAGAGCGGGAGACCTCGCTCGGCCGGGTCGGGGTGAAGGTGATCAGCGACCAGGGCCGGCTGCTCCGGGTCACCCCGGAATTCGACGAGTGCCGACGGCTGGCCCTGGCGCACGGGATGCCGATCCTGGACGTGTACCGCCTGATCGAACGGGAATGCACTCTTCCGTGAACCGCCTGATCAAACTACTGGCCACCTGGTTCGGCGCGGGACTCTCCCCGGTGGCACCGGGTACTGTCGGCACTGCCGCGGCTATCCCCCTTTATCTGCTCCTGGCCAGGCTGCCGCTCCCGTGGTACTTGGCGTTCCTGGTCATTTTCAGCGTCGTTGCCTGCTGGGTTGCCGACCGGGCGGAGACCATCTACGAACGGCACGATCCGGGACTGATCGTCATCGACGAGGTGGCCGGCTTTCTCCTCACCATGGCCGGGTCTACGTTTGGCTGGCGGGAGATACTGACCGGTTTTCTCCTCTTTCGGTTCTTTGACGTGGTCAAGCCCTTTCCGGCCAGGAACATAGACCGGCAGATGAAGAACGGCTGCGGCGTTGTGCTGGACGACCTGGCGGCAGGCCTCTACGCCTGCCTGTCACTACACCTTGTGGTGAGGTTCTGGCAATGATTGCAACTCTTTCCATCGGCGACGAACTGATGCTCGGCGAGATCGTGGACACCAACGCCCCGTTCATCGCGACCCAGCTCTATGCCGAAGGGTACAGGGTCAGTCGCCACCTGGCGGTGGGGGACGATGAGGCGGCCATTGCCGCTGCCATCCGCGACCTGGCAGCCAGCCACCGGGTGATCGTCGCCACCGGCGGACTCGGTCCCACCGAGGACGACGTGACCGCCCGGGCCGCGGCCCAGGCCTTTGGCCATGAAATGGTCCTGCGGGAAGAGGTCCTGACCCACATCCGCGCCTTTGCGGCAAGGGTCGGCAGAACGCTCCATCCCCGAAACGAGCAGCAGGCATGGCTGCCGGCAACGGCCGAGCTCGTCCCCAATCCGGTCGGCACCGCCTATGGCTTTCGCCTCGATCACGGCGGCTGCAGCCTCTTCGTGCTCCCCGGCGTACCGGAAGAGATGGCGGCGATGTTTACGGCCACACTCCTGCCGACGCTCCGGCGGCTACTCCCCTCCCCCCCTGTTCTTCTGACCCGGGTGCTCAAGGTCATCGGCCTGCCCGAGGCCGAGATTTCCGCCCGCGTCTTTGACCTGGCCGGCCCCGGCATCGAGGTTGCCTACTGCGTGGCCTTTCCCGAGGTGCAGCTGAAACTCCGCGCCACCGGCAGCGACCGGGCCGGCGGGGTGGAGGCGCTGCTGGACGATACCGTTGCCCGGGTCCGGGAGCGGCTCGGGCACGCACTGTTCGCCGAGGGGGAGGAGACCATGGATACGGTAGTGGCCCGGTTGTTCCGTGAGCGGGAGATGACCCTGGCCCTGGCCGAGTCGTGCACCGGCGGCCTGATTGCCAAACGGATCACCGATCTGCCGGGAAGCTCGGCATACTTTGTCCAGGGGATCGTGGCCTATGCCAACGAGGCCAAGGAACGGCTCCTGGGGGTGCCGGCGGAGCTGCTCGTCAACGTCGGCGCGGTCAGCCGGGAGGTGGCCGAGGCGATGGCAAAAGGGGCGCGGGAATGTGCCGGCAGTGATCTGGGGCTGGCGGTAACCGGCGTTGCCGGGCCGGACGGCGGCTCGGCAGAAAAGCCGGTCGGCACGGTCTACATCGCTCTGGCCGACGCCGACGGGTGCCGTGTGGAACGGTTCCGGTTCGGCGGCAACCGGGACAAGGTCAGGATCAGAACCGCGGTGACGGCCCTGGACTGGTTGCGTCATCGGCTGCTGGCCCGGTAGCGGCAGGGGGAAAGAAGGTATGGTGCGAAAAAAGGTCCTCGCCTGGCTGATAGCCGCAGGCATTGCCGGAGCCGTCCTTCCCCTGCTTGAACTCGGCAGGGTCGCCCACTTCTGGCCCTCCGTGGATGTCCACCTCTCCATTCCCCTCGCCCTCATCGGCCTGCCGCTCCTCCTCTTTTCCCTCGTTGCCCTTTCCCACCAGTTCATTGCCAGCCACCTGACCAGTCAGGATCAGGAGGTCGTCAGCCTGGAGGTGGCGCTGGAAAAGCGGCTCCGCCGCTATAAGTCGCTGCTGGAAGGGGCGGGGAACGCCATCTTCGTCTTCAATGCCGAAACCGGCGTCATGGAAGAGGTCAACCGGCTCGGCACGGAACTGCTCGGCTACAGTCAGGAGGAGTTGAGTGCCCGCCGGGGCTCGGACCTGGTCGCCGAGGAGGGGCTGGGCGACTTCATGGCCCTGGTCATGCGGGTCAAGCGGCAGGAACGGGGGCGGTCGACCGGGATCACCTTCTGTCACAAGGACGGTACCCGTCGCGTCTGTGAAATCGATGCCCGGTTGATTGACCTGGGTGATGAGCGGCTGGTGCATGTGACGGTGCGCGATGTCACCCTCCGTCACCAGGCCAAGCGGGAGGTGCGTCAGCGAAACCACGAGCTTACCATCCTGAATGCCATCCTCACCCAGGCCAACGACACCCTGCGCCTCCAGACCGTTCTGGATGTCTCCCTTGCCGAAACCATGGCGCTGTTCGATTCCGAAGCCGGGACGGTCCATCTCCTGGCCGCGGACCGAAAGACTCTGGTGCTGGCAGGCAGCAAGGCGCTGCCTCCCTCCCTCGAAGAGGAACTGCACAGCATGAGCCTGGCCCGCGATGCCAGTTGCCGGATGGTGACCCATCTCAACTGCCACAGCGTCGCCACTGTCGAGCTTGAGGATTGCTGCCTGAGCAGCTGCCTGCGGGCAGCGGGTTGGGGGAGCGTCGTTGCGGTGCCGCTCATCGCCCATAATGTGCTGATCGGGGTCATGCACCTGATGAACAGCAGTGAGCGTCTCTGTCGCGACGATGAACTGCGGTTTCTGACCACCCTGGGCAAGCAGGTCGGGATCGTCATCGAGCATGTCCGCGTCTTCAGCCAGCTCCGGGAAAAGAATGACGAACTGGAACGTTCCCACACCATGCTGGAGCGGAGTAGCCGGGAGCTTGCCCTTTCCCAGAAACGGCTCCGCAAAAACCTGGAACTGGTGGAGGATGCCAACCGGGAACTGGAGCGACTCGACCGGATGAAGAACCACTTTCTCGGCATGGTCTCCCATGAGTTCAAAACCCCCCTTACCAGCATCATCGGCAGCTCCGAGCTCCTCCTTGCCGCCCAGTGCCTCGAAGCACCGGAAGAGGTCCGCCGTCTGCTGGAGATGATCCTCCAGGGGGGGATACGTCTCAACGACATCGTCAACGATCTGCTCAAGGTTGCCCGTCTGGAGGCCAAGAGCCTGCTCCCCAACCGGAATATCATTTACCTGGAGGAGGTGCTGAATACCATCCACGAGCGTTTTTCGCCGATTCTGGTGGAACGGTGCCAGACCCTGCTGATCGACAAGGGAGCGGGCCATCCCCCCTTCAATGCCGACCGGGGTTTCATCGAGGATGTCTTTGGCGAACTGCTGGAAAATGCGGTCAAGTTCACTCCGGACGGCGGAGTCATTACCATTGTCACCCGCTGCTCCTGTCAAGACGATCTGTATGACCGGAAAGCGGCCATGCACCGCTTCAACCAGCTCTTTTGGGAACAGATGGACGATCGGCTGTTCCTTATGGTGGAGGTACGGGACAGCGGGATCGGTATCAGCTCAGAAGAGCATCTGCGGATCTTCGACACCTTCTACGAGGTTGGCGAGATCAACCACCACTCCAGCGGCAAGTACAAGTTCCAGGGCAAGGGGACCGGCCTCGGCCTGGCCATCGTCAAGGGGATGGTCGAGGCCCACGGCGGGATGGTCTGGGTGGAGAGCAGTGTCGATGACGGGGAACCGGGCAGCTCCTTCTGTTTCCTCATCCCCATGGGCGAACCGACCCTGCAGCCGGAGCTCCCCCTCTTCCAGGAGGATGACTGATTCTGCTTTGTCGGATTACGTCCCGTAGGACCCAAAAGGGCCTAAAGGACAGCATGCCGGTAGCCCGGTGATTTATCGCCGGGACTCGTGGATAATCATATCGTTTTCGTCACGTACGTGACTGAAGGATTGCCCTATACCCCTTACCGGGGGATGAATCCCCCGGCTACAGGCATTCTGTCCCGATGGGACGAAACCGAATGTGACGGCGTAGTACTAACTTAGGTTGAAATGTTTCCTTCACCTATGCTATGTGTGTGGGCCATTACCCGGCATCTTACCGATGATCGGCCAAGCGGAGGATCTGCGATGCAGGAACGTGAAAAAGCGATAGACCTGGCAGTCAGCCAGATAGAAAAACAGTTCGGCAAAGGGGCTATCATGCGGCTCGGGAACGATGAGCCGCTCCCGGATGTGGCAGCCATCCCCACCGGTGCCCTCTCACTGGATCTGGCCCTGGGGGTCGGCGGCGTGCCCCGGGGAAGGATCATCGAGATTTTCGGCCCGGAGTCGTCGGGCAAGACCACCCTGGCCCTGCATATCGTGGCCGAGGCCCAGAAGCTGGGTGGGATCGCCGCTTTTGTCGACGCGGAACATGCCCTTGATATCGGCTACGCCCGGAAGCTCGGGGTAAAGACCGACGATCTCCTGGTCTCCCAGCCCGACACCGGCGAGCAGGCCCTGGAGATCGCCGAGATGCTGGTCAGAAGCGGCGCCATCGACATCCTGGTGATCGACTCGGTGGCGGCCCTGGTTCCCAAGGCCGAGATCGAAGGGGAGATGGGCGACTCCCACATGGGGCTCCAGGCGCGGCTCATGTCCCAAGCGCTCCGGAAGCTGACCGCCATCATCAGCAAATCCAACTGCTGTGTGATCTTCATCAACCAGATCCGGATGAAGATAGGCGTCATGTTCGGCAACCCCGAGACCACCACCGGCGGCAACGCCCTCAAGTTCTACGCCTCGGTCAGGATGGATATCCGGAAGATCGCCTCCCTCAAGCAGGGGAATGATGTCATTGGTTCCCGCACCAGGGTGAAGGTGGTCAAGAACAAGGTGGCGCCCCCCTTCAAGGAGGTGGAATTCGATATCCTTTACGGCGAAGGGATCTCCCGGGAAGGGGACGTCCTGGATCTCGCCGTCGACCGGGCAATTGTGGACAAGAGCGGCGCCTGGTACTCGTACGGCAAGGACCGGATCGGCCAGGGGCGCGAAAACACCCGCATCTTCCTCAAGGAGCATCCGGAGATGTTGGCGGAGATCAGGGAGAAGCTGCTTGCCCAGTGCGGGCTGACAGCTAGCGGCGGGGCAGAAAAGCCAGTGTAGCAGGAAACAGAAGAATCAAAGGTTGCTCAAAAATAGTCAGATCGTCGCACCCGCAAAAAGCCCCGCGGAGGCGTAGCAGCGCTACGCCGCACAAGGCGGCTTTCGGGGACGGCGGCGAGATGGCTGTTTTTCAGCAACCTGCTAAGGGAGCCACCCATGGACCTGATAGAAATCCTGACGATCGCGGTAAAGGCTCGCTCCTCGGACATCCATATCAAGACCGGCCTGCCGCCGGTGGTGCGGATCGACGGGAGACTCCGGCCGATCCCCAATGCGCCCAGGTTGAGCGGCGAAACGGTCGGTGCCATGGCGGACTCCATGATGAACGCCCGCCAGAAGAAGCAGTTCGAGGAGAATTACGAGGTCGATCTGGCCTACGGAGTTCCCGGCCTCTGCCGTTTCCGGGTGAGCGTCTATCACCAGCGGGGGACGGTGGCCATGGTCTTCAGGGCCATTTCTTTCGGCATCCCTTCCCTTGAGACCCTTAACCTCCCCCTGGTCCTGAAGAAGATCTCTGCCGAGGAACGGGGGCTGGTCCTGGTCACCGGCACCACCGGGAGCGGCAAGTCCACTACCCTGGCGGCCATGATCGACTACATCAACGAGAGCCGGACCTGCAACATCATCACCGTCGAGGATCCGGTGGAATTCCTGCACCGAGACAAAAAGAGCATCATCAGCCAGCGGGAACTGGGGTTCGATACCCTCTCCTTCAGTTCTGCGCTCAAGGGGGCGCTGCGCCAGGACCCGGACGTCATCCTGGTCGGCGAGATGCGCGACCTGGAGACCATCGAGACCGCCATGCACGCGGCCGAGACCGGGCACCTGGTCATGTCCACCCTCCATACCCTGGACGCGGCCGAGACGATCAACCGGATCATCTCCGTGTTCCCGCCGTACCATCAGCGCCAGATAAGGATGCAACTTTCCGGCGTCCTCAAGGCAGTCATTTCCCAGCGTCTCGTTCCGAGGGCGGACGGCAAGGGACGGGTGCCGGCGGTGGAGGTCATGATCGGTACGGCCCGCATCCGCGAGTGCATCGACGACAAGGAAAAGACCAAGCTCATTCCCGAGGCAATTGCCCAGGGTCACGTGAACTACGGCATGCAGACCTTTGACCAGTCACTGATGCAGCTTTTGACCGGCAAGATGATCACCTATGAGGAGGCGATGCGCCAGTCCTCCAACCCGGACGACTTCGCCCTCAAGATCTCCGGCATCTCCTCCACATCCGATGCCACCTGGGATCAGTTCTCCGCTGAAGACAAAGGACCGGAAGGGGACGCGCCGGAGATAGAGAAATTCTAGGATGGCCGGCACAGCCATGGATGCGGCCCTGAACCTGCTGGCCCGTCGCGACCACAGCAGTGCCGAACTCTCCCGGAAGCTGGCAGCCAAGGGGTTTCCCGCCGATGAGATCGAGGCGACCCTTTCCCGGCTGCATGGCCTTGCCTACCTGGACGACCGCCGCTATGCCGAACAGTGGGCAGCACGGGCGGTGCGAGAAGGAACGGCGGTTGGCCCCCGGCTGCGCCTGGAACTCCGGCGCCGGGGCATCCCACCGGAGATCGTTGAAGCGGCCATGGCTGCGGCAGGGGAAGAGCTGGACGAGCGGCAGGCAATAGGAGAGCTCCTGGCCCGTCGGTTTACCGGGTTCGATCCCGCAACTGCCACGCCACGGGAGACGCGCCGGCTGGTCAACTGGTTCCAACGCCGCGGGTTCTCGCTTTCTGCCATCTTCGACACCCTGCGCATGGCCGGCGACGAGTGACAGACAAATTAAGTTTTCGTCCCATCGGGACAGAATGCATGTAGCCGGGGGATTCATCCCCCGGTGATGGAATCGGATTAATCCCGTCGTCACGTACGTGACGAGAGTGGCATCTTGCCGAAATGACCGGGGAATGAATTCCCCGGCTGTCAGCATTCTGCCCCTACAGTTCACTGGACAACACTGAGTAACATTCACAATAAACACCTGAGGCACCGATGACCGGAAAAGAGATACGCGCCAGATTCCTGAAGTTTTTCGCCGACCGGGGGCACACCATTGTTCCCAGTTCCGGCCTGATTCCCCATAACGACCCGACGCTCCTGTTCACCAATGCCGGTATGAACCAGTTCAAGGACTGCTTCCTCGGCATGGAGAAGCGTGACTATGTACGAGCCTGTTCGTCGCAGAAATGCGTCCGGGCCGGCGGCAAGCACAACGACCTGGAAAACGTCGGCCGGACCGCCCGCCACCACACCTTCTTCGAGATGCTGGGAAACTTCTCCTTTGGCGACTACTTCAAGAAGGAGGCGATCGCCTTTGCCTGGGAACTCCTGACCAGGGACCTGGGGCTGGACAAGGACCGCCTCTACGTCACGGTCTATACGGACGACGACGAGGCCGCCGACATCTGGCACCTGCAGGAAGGGGTGCCGAGGGAGCGGATCTACCGTTTCGGCGAAAAGGACAACTTCTGGTCCATGGGTGATACCGGCCCCTGCGGTCCCTGCTCCGAGATCTTCTGGGACAATGGCCCGGAAGTGGGGTGCGGTAGCCCGACCTGCGCGGTCGGGTGCGACTGCGACCGGTACATGGAGATCTGGAACAACGTCTTCATGCAGTTCGACCGCTCCTCAGACGGCACCCTGACGCCGCTCCCCAAGCCGGCCGTTGATACCGGCATGGGACTGGAGCGGATCGCCACGGTTCTGCAGGGGGTGAAATCCAACTACGATACCGACCTGCTCCAGGGGATCATCCAGTATGTCGCCAAGCTTGGCGGCAAGAGCTACCGGCAGAACGACAAGGACGACGTCTCCATGCGGGTCATTGCCGACCACGCCCGGGCCGTCACCTTCCTGATCTGCGACGGCGCGCTCCCCAGCAACGAGGGGCGGGGCTACGTGCTGCGCCGCATCATGCGCCGTGCGGCCCGCCACGCCAAGATGCTCGGTTTTGCCGAACCGATTCTCCACCGGACGGTCGATGCGGTGAACAGCATCATGGCCGACGCCTTTCCCGAGCTCCTGGAGCGGGAAGAGTACATCAAGAAGGTGGTCCTGGCCGAGGAGGAACGTTTTGCCGAAACCCTCGACCGCGGGCTGGCCATTCTGAACGAAGAGGTGTCCAGCCTGAAGACGGCTGGCCGGACCGTTCTTCCGGGTGAAGCGGTCTTCAAGCTCTATGACACCTTTGGTTTCCCGGTTGACCTCACTGCCGATATCGTTGCCGCCGAAGGGATGACGGTGGATGAGGACGGATTCGCCCTCTGCATGGAGCGCCAGCGGAACCAGGCGCGGGAACACTGGAAGGGGTCCGGAGAAGAGGGGATCGCCTCCATCTACAAGACCCTCTACAGCGAGGGGACCCGCTCCCTCTTTACCGGCTACGACGAGCAGACCGCCTACGGGATCGTGTCGGTGCTGGTCAAAAACGGCGCGGTGGTGACCGAAGCGTCGACCGGTGACGAGGTGGCGGTGATCACCGACCGGACCCCGTTCTACGGTGCCTCCGGCGGCCAGGCCGGGGACACGGGGGTGCTTTCCACCGGCAGCGCCCACTTGGAGGTGACCACGACGCTCCGCCCCTATACCGATCTGATCGTCCACCGGGCAGTGGTGAAGAACGGCACCATCCGAACCGGCGAGGCGGTCGACCTCAAGGTCACGGTAGAGGAGCGGTTGGCCACGGCCCGTAACCACACGGCTACCCACCTGCTGCAGTCGGCACTGCGCCAGGTGCTGGGCGACCATGTGAAACAGGCCGGTTCCCTGGTGGAACCGGAGCGGCTCCGGTTCGACTTCACCCACTATTCCGCCGTCACTGCCGACGAGCTGCGGCGGGTCGAGGAACTGGTGAACGGCTATATCATGGCCAACGCCCCGGTAAACTCCCAGGAGATGGCCGCGGCCGAAGCGATGGCCAGTGGCGCCACCGCCCTGTTCGGGGAGAAATACGGCGAAACGGTCCGGGTCGTGACCGTTGGGGACGTGAGCAGTGAACTCTGTGGCGGCACCCATGTGGGGGCGGCCGGTGACATCGGTTTCTGCAAGATCGTCTCGGAGGGGGGGATCGCCGCCGGGGTGAGGCGGATCGAGGGCCTGACCGGTATCGCTGCGGTCCGTTACGTCCAGCAGCTGGAAGACGAGCAGCGCCAGGTGGCGACCCTGGTCAAGGCCGAGGGGGGAAGCAGTATCGACAGGGTGGAGCGGCTCCTGGCACGCCAACGGGAGCTTCAGCGTGAGGTTGAGACCCTGCAGGCCCGCATCAACGCCAGCGCCTCGGCCGACCTGCTGGCCGGGGTCAGGGAGGTGGCAGGGGTCAAGGTCCTGGCAACGCAGGTGGAGGGGGCCGATGCTAAAGGGCTCCGGGAACTGGCAGATACCCTCAAGGAACGGCTCGGTTCAGGTATCATTGCTCTCGGCAGTATTGCTGACGGCAAGGTAGCCCTCCTGATAGCGGTGACCAAGGACCTGACCGGCCGGTTCAAGGCCGGGGACCTGATCCGGGAACTGGCCCCGGTGGTCGGCGGTAGCGGTGGCGGCAAGCCGGAACTGGCCCAGGCCGGTGGCACCAAGCCGGAAAACCTGGCCGCTGCCCTGGAAAAATTGTCCACCCTGATCGTCGGGTAGTTGCCAACACCCCAGAACAGGGTATGGTTATAGCGTTACCTTTATCTTAATCTAACAATACAAGGTCGTCGATCTTGCCGGAACTCTCCCAACAACCAGTCCTTGAGCAGCGCCAGCAGCTCATTCAGAAACGGATACTCATCGTCGATGATGAAGCGATCATCCGCGACCTCTGTAGCCGTGCACTCAAAGGGTACGACGTAGTCCAGGCGGGCGACGGTGAAGAGGCGTTGCATATCTTCGAGAAGGGTGGCATCGATGTCATTCTGACCGATGTCATGATGCCCAAGATGGATGGCATCGAGCTGCTCCGCCGCCTGAAGGAGAAGGAACCGACCCTGGTGGTCATCGTCATGACCGGTTTCGCGGAAAAGGAGATCATCCTCAACGCCCTCAAGGCCGATGCCGACGACTTCATCTCCAAGCCGCTCAACCTGTTACAGCTGAAAACCGCCGTTGACAAGGCATTGGTGAAGAAGGCACTCAAGGAAGAGATCGCCAACCTGAAGAATCTGGACCGGCTCAAGTCCAACTTCCTGTCCATCATCTCCCACAAGTTCCGCACGCCACTGACGG
This sequence comes from Geobacter argillaceus, assembly GCF_007830735.1. Classification (GTDB taxonomy): domain Bacteria; phylum Desulfobacterota; class Desulfuromonadia; order Geobacterales; family DSM-12255; genus Geomobilibacter; species Geomobilibacter argillaceus. The sequence continues at coordinate 27,681 of NZ_VLLN01000008.1, read as the reverse complement.
CAATATCCCTTTTTCTCCAGAACATGGGGACCGGCGTCTTCGATGCGCAGGACGAGGCCTTCAAGCATAACCTGCAGTTGATTCTGGACGAAGCCTACTACCTGGAGCGGATGGTGTCCGACCTCCTCGTGTTCAGCCGCGTCATGGATACCGGCCAGGGGCTGAAACTGGAGCCGTGCTCCCTCGAAAAGCTGATTCACGTCATTCTGTCCGAATCCCGCGAGGTCACGAGGAAATCGGGCATCGATGCCGAACTGGTGATGGAACCGGTCCCGCCGCTGATGCTGGACGCCGACAAGATCACCTTCTGCTTCAAGCAGGTGATCGACAACGCCTTCAAGTTCACCAGCAACAGTGGCCAGGTGACCATTGCCCTGCGCCCCGAAGGAACCGGCTGCCGCTTCAGTGTCACCGATACCGGGACCGGGATGCCGAAGGACGAACTCCCCAAAATCTTCGAAAAATTCTACCAGATCGACCCGTCCCATACCGGCCAGATCAGGGGATTCGGGCTCGGCCTCTATTATGCCAGGGAGTTTGTGCGCGCCCACGGCGGAACGATCCAGGTGGAGAGTGAGCTGGGACAAGGCACCACCGTGACGATCACCCTGCCGGGTGGCGAAGGGTAGCCCGAATTGGGCAAAATCCCGTCCCCCCTTTTCTGCAGCCGTTTCGCAACCCCTCTTTGTCGTTGATTATTTTCCTTCATCTGCTATAGTTGTGCACTTCGCACCCCCATTCCACCTGCAAGGCGGTAGGCAGTATGCAGCACCTGATCGATAAGGCCAACACGCTGATGGAGGCCCTTCCCTACATCAGGCGCTTCTCCGGCAAGACCGTGGTCATCAAGTATGGCGGTCACGCCATGGCCGACGAAACGCTGAAGGAGTCCTTCGCCCTTGACGTCATCCTCCTCAAGTCCCTCGGCATCAACGTGGTCGTGGTGCATGGCGGCGGTCCCCAGATCAACGAGACCCTCAAGCGCTACGGCATCGTCTCCGAGTTCGTCCGTGGCATGCGGGTTACCGATAGCCAGACCATGGCCGTTGTCGAGATGGTGCTCACCGGCCAGGTCAACAAGGAAGTGGTCGGCTATCTGAACCAGCACGGTGGCCGGGCCGTGGGCCTGTCCGGCAAGGATGGCTCCCTGCTCCTCTGCGAAAAGATGCTGCAGGAGGTGAAAGCCGACGACGGAACCGTGGAGATGGTGGATATCGGCTATGTGGGGAACGTGGTCAAGGTGAACCAGGAGCTGATCCAGACCCTGGAGCACGGCAAGTTCCTGCCGGTCATTGCGCCGGTTGGGGTCGGGGTGAACGGCGAGAGCTATAACATCAACGCCGACGTGGTGGCGGGCCGGATCGCCGGGGCGCTGCGGGCCGAAAAGCTGATGCTTTTGACCGACGTTTCCGGGGTTAAGGACAAGGCAGGGAAGCTCCTTTCCAGCATAGCCCTTGCCGACGTGCCGCGGCTGATCGATGACGCTACCATTTCCGGTGGCATGATCCCCAAGGTCGAGTGCTGTGTGGATGCCCTGAATGAGGGGGCGAAAAAGGCACATATCGTTGACGGCCGGGTGCAGCACGCCGTCCTGCTGGAGATATTCACCGACGTGGGCGTCGGCACGGAGATAACCCAATGACTTCACAAGAATGGATTGAACGGTCCGACCGGGTCATCATGAAGACCTACGGCCGCTACCCCATCGTCCCGGTCCGGGGTGAGGGGTGCGTGCTGTGGGATGCGGACGGCAAGCGGTACCTGGACTTTCTGGCCGGCGTAGCGGTCAACAACCTGGGGCACTGTCATCCCAAGGTGGTAAAGGCGATCCAGGAGCAGGCGGCGACCCTGATCCACTGCTCCAACTATTACCAGATCCCGACCCAGATCGAACTGGCCGAGCTTCTCTGCAGCCACTCCTTTGCCGACAAGGCCTTTTTCTGCAACAGCGGCGCCGAGGCCAACGAGGCGGCCATCAAGCTGGCCAGGAAGTACAGCCGCGACACCTACGGGCCGGAACGGTACGAGATCATCACTGCCGCCGATTCGTTCCACGGCCGGACCATGGCCACCGTTTCCGCCACCGGCCAGGAGAAGGTGCAGAAGTTCTTTGACCCGCTCCTGCATGGGTTTCGCCATGTTCCCTTCAACGACGTGGCGGCGCTGAAAGGTGCTATCACCGCCAACACCTGCGCCATCATGCTGGAGCCGATCCAGGGCGAGGGAGGGGTGAACGTCCCGGCTGCCGGCTACCTGCAGGCGGTGCGTGAGCTGTGCGACGAGCACGGCCTGCTCCTGATCCTGGACGAGGTCCAGACCGGCATCGGCCGGACCGGCAGGCTCTTCGCCCACGAGCATTTCGGCGTCACTCCCGACATCATGACCCTGGCCAAGGCGCTGGCCGGCGGTGCCCCCATCGGCGCCATGCTGGCCAGGGAGAAATACGCGACCGCCTTTACCCCCGGCACCCACGGCTCCACCTTCGGCGGCAACCCGCTCATGACCGCAGCGGCGCTGGCCGCTGTCCGGGCTATCCTGGAAGAGGGGCTCCTCAACCGCGCCGAAGAGATGGGTGAGTACCTGCTGGGCGAGTTGGAGGCACTCAAGGGCCGCTTCAGCATCATCACCGGCGTGCGCGGCATCGGCCTGATGATCGGCATGGGACTGACCATCCCCGGCAGCGAGATCGTCAAGAAGGGGCATGAACGGGGGGTACTGCTCAACGTCACCCACGACAGCGTGCTCCGGTTCGTGCCGCCACTCACCGTCACCAGGCAGGAGGTTGACGAGATGATCGGCATCCTGACCGGCATCCTGGAGGAGATCTGATCGGCGCTCTGTAGGGGCGATCCTCGTGATCGCCCGGATTCTGGGCGAATACGAGATTCGCCCCTACAAGGATATACCAATGGAAAAGGATTTCCTGGCCCTGAGCCAGTACAGCAGGCAGGAACTGGACGACCTCTTCATCCTCACCCGCGACCTGAAGGAGAAGCAGCGGTCGGGGATTCCCCACCATCTCCTGGCGGGCAAGACCCTGGCCATGATCTTCGAGAAGTCGTCCACCAGGACCCGGATTTCCTTTGAGGTCGGCATGTTCCAACTGGGCGGGCACGGCCTGTTCATTTCCAACAAGGATTCCCAGATGGGGCGGGGCGAGCCGATCAAGGACACGGCACGGGTCATGGCCCGTTACTGCGATGGGGTGATGATCCGCACCTTTGGCCAGGAGATCGTTGACGAGTTTGCCCGCTATGCGTCGGTACCGGTCATCAACGGCCTCACCGACCTGTTCCACCCCTGCCAGATCATGGCCGACCTGTTCACGGTCATCGAGCACAAGGGCGGCTACGAGGGGCTCACCTACGCCTGGGTGGGGGACGGCAACAACATGGCCAACACCTGGATCGAGGCGGCTGCCATCTTCGGTTTCGAGCTACGCCTGGCCTGCCCGAAGGGGTACGAGCCCGACGCCGGGGTACTCAGGTGGGCCGCCGACAAGGGGGCGAAACTGGTGCTGACCACTGACCCGCGGGAGGCGGTTGCCGGCGCCCATGTCCTCAATACCGACGTCTGGGCCAGCATGGGACAGGAGGCCGAGCAACAGTCGCGGGCAAAGGCCTTTGCCGGCTACTGCCTCGATGAGACCCTGGTCGGGCTTGCCGCAGCCGACGCCATCGTCCTCCACTGCCTCCCGGCCCACCGCGGCGAGGAGATCAGCGACGGGGTGATCGAAGGGAAGCACTCCGTGGTCTGGGACGAGGCGGAAAACCGGCTGCATGTACAGAAGGCAATCATGGCAACACTATTGAAGTAAGCCCGATCATATTGATGCAAAGGAGACCTACATGGCAAAAAAAGAAGTGAAGAAGATCGTCCTCGCCTACTCGGGCGGTCTGGACACCTCCATCATCCTCAAGTGGCTGAAGAACGAGTACGGCTGCGAGGTGATCACCTTTTCCGCCGACCTGGGGCAGGGGGACGAGCTTGACCCGATCCGGGACAAGGCCATTGCCACCGGTGCCGACAAGGTCTACATCGACGACCTGAAGGAAGAGTTCGTCAGGGACTTCGTCTTCCCGATGTTCCGGGCCAATGCCCTCTACGAGGGGCATTACCTGCTCGGTACCTCCATTGCCCGGCCGCTGATCGCCAAGCGGCAGATGGAGATCGCTGCCATCGAGGGGGCCGATGCGGTTTCCCACGGCGCCACCGGCAAAGGGAACGACCAGGTCCGGTTCGAACTGGGTTACTACCACTTCAATCCAGCCATCACGGTCATCGCCCCGTGGCGGGACTGGAAGCTGAACAGCCGCCAGGCGCTCATCGCCTATGCCAAGAAGAACGACATCCCGATCCCGATCACCAAGAAGCGCCCCTGGTCGTCCGACCGGAACCTGCTGCACATCTCCTTCGAGGGAGGCATCCTGGAGGACACTTGGGCCGAGCCGCCCGAGAACATGTTCGTCCTGACCAAGGCCCCGGAAAAGGCCCCCAACAAGCCGCAATTCGTGGAGGTTGAATTCAGGAACGGCAATGCCGTGGCGGTGGACGGCGAGAAAATGAGCCCGGCCCAGCTCCTGGCCCATCTGAACTACATCGGCGGCGAGCACGGCATCGGCCGGGTCGACCTGCTGGAGAACCGTTCCGTCGGGATGAAGTCCCGCGGCGTCTACGAGACCCCGGGCGGCACTATCCTCCGCGAGGCCCACATGGCAGTGGAGCAGATCACCATGGACCGTGAGGTGATGCGGGTCCGCGACTCCCTCATCCCCGAGTATGCCCGGATGATCTATGCCGGCTACTGGTTCTCGCCGGAGCGGGAGATGCTCCAGACCCTGATCGACGATTCCCAGAAGTGCGTCAACGGCGTGGCCCGGGTCAAGCTCTACAAGGGGCACTGCCGCACCGTCGGCCGCAAGTCCGACACCGACTCACTCTTCAACCTGGACTTCGCCACCTTTGAGAAGGATCAGGTCTACAACCAGAAGGACGCGGAGGGGTTCATAAAGATCAACTCCCTCAGGCTCAGGATCAGGTCGCTGATGCACGCCAGCCGGAAGAAGTAGAGAATGCTGCGGCTGGTTACATAGATTGGACAACAAAGGGGCATGATCAAATCATGCCCCTTTGTTGTATCCACCATTTGCATACAAAAGCTACCTGCCTTAGAACGGGATATCGTCATCGGGATTGAAGGCCGGCTCGTCGTAGCTCGGGCCGGCGCCGAAGCTCTCCGCCTCGCCGGACTGCCTGCCGCTGGGACGCCCGCCCCCCTCGCCTTTGGGGCTCAGCATCTGCATCTTCTCCCCGACCACTTCGGTGGTGTAGCGGTCCCGGCCGTCCTTATCCTGCCACTTGCGGGTCTGGAGCCGTCCCTCGATGTAGACCGTCTTTCCCTTGGCCAGCCACTCGCCGGCCACTTCGGCCTGACGGCCCCAGAGGACCACGTTGTGCCACTCGGTCTTTTCTTCCCAGTCGCCGCTCTTGCTCTTGTACCGCTCCGACGTTGCCACGGAGAAGCTGGCCACCGCCGTACCCGAGGCAGTGTAGCGAACCTCGGGGTCTTTACCCAAATTGCCGATCAACATGACCTTGTTGAGGCTTGCCATGACAGGCTCCTTATCAGTTAGGGGATTGTGGAAACGTGCAGGCAGTCTATAAAAACCCCCACCCCTTGGCAAGCGCTATTTTGTTTGACGGAACGATGAAAAAAAAGTAAGTTAGCCGGGAATAATCGGCCAGGTTTACTGCATGCTGCGAGCCCATCTCTTCCTGCTGGTCTTCATCCCGCTGACCGTTCTCTTTGCCGCCAGCGCCATTCTCTTTACCTTTTTCGACCCGACCGGCAGTTGCTACCACGCCCACGCCCGGGGGTGGAGCAGAACGGCGCTCCGGCTTGCCGGGGTAAAGGTGGCGGTGGAAGGGCTGGAGCACGTCCCGCGGGGCGAACCGCTCATCTTCATGGGGAACCACCAGGGGAACTTCGATATCCTGGCGCTGTTCCTGGCCATTCCCCAGCGCTTTGCCTGGCTGGCCAAGGAAGAGCTGTTCAAGGTGCCGGTGTTCGGCCATTCCATGCGGCGAGCCGGTTACATCCCCCTTGACCGGGGAGATGGCCGGGAGGCGCTGCGCAGCCTGGAGCGGGCCGCAGGCATGATTCGGGCAGGGGCCAGCGTGATCGTCTTCCCGGAAGGGACCCGAACCAAAGACGGCAACCTTCTGCCGTTCAAGAAGGGGGGGTTCCTCCTGGCCGGCAAGGCCGAGGTGCCGATCGTGCCGTTCACCATTACCGGGAGCATGGCGATCAACCCCCGCAACCGGATCGAACTCTATCCCGGCACGCTGCATATCCGCTTTGCCCCGCCGATTGCCACGGCCGGGCGTGGCCGGCAGCGCGACGAACTGATGACAGAGGTCAGGCAGGCCATTGCCGCCGGCCTGGAGTACAGCGTATGACCGCAGCATATATCGGACTCATCGTCGTGGGGCTCGGGCTGGTTGCCCGGGGACTGCCGGCAGCGCACCGTCTTAGCCGGCCGCGGGACATCGTGGCCGCCCTGGCGGTGCTGGTCGGGCTGTGTGCCGCCATTTTCGGGACACTGATGACAGCGGTTCCCGGCTTCCTGAAGGGATGACATGACAGAAAAGGTCAAAACCGTTGCAGTCAACGTAGGCGTTGCCTGCGTCATCGGCCTGATCATGATAGCCGTTACCATCCAGTACCGGCAGTGGCGCCAGTTTGGCAAGGGGGAAAAGGCCTTGGCTGTCGGGGACTACATCCAGGCGGTAGCCGGCTTTGAGTCGGCTATTCACCTGTACACCCCGGGAAGCCCTTTGGTGAGCCACTCAGCGGAAAAGCTCTGGCAGATCGGCGAAACCCTGGAGCGGCAGGGCGATACGGACAAGGCGCTGATCGCCTACCGGGCGCTGCGCAGCTCCTTCTATGCGGCCCACTGGCTCATCACTCCCGGCCAGTCTTGGATCGCCCGCTGCGACGGGAAGATCGCCCAGCTGACCAGACCGGCAAAATGAAAAGGTTCAAAGTTCAGGGTTTTGATTGCGTCGTTACCTTGAACCTTGAACCTTGAACGGAGTTTCATGGACTTTCCCGAACACGACACCACCGGTCTCAAGATCATCCCCCTCGGCGGGCTTGGCGAGATCGGTCTCAACATGATGCTCTTCGAGTACGGCGATGATATCATCGTCGTCGACTGCGGCCTGATGTTTCCCGAGCCCTACATGCTCGGCATCGATCTGGTGGTGCCGGACATCTCCTACCTGAAGGAGCGGGCCGACCGGGTCCGGGGGATTCTTCTCACCCACGGTCACGAAGACCACATCGGCGCCCTCCCCTATGTCCTCCCCGAGGTCAATCCCCCCATCTACGGCACGGCCCTGACGCTCGGCTTCGTCAAGGAGAAGCTGAAGGAGTTCGACCTGGATGAAAAGGTCGTGCTGGAGACCGTGCGCCCGCGGCAGACGGTGACGCTGGGGGCCTTTTCGGTGGAATTCATCCGGGTGGCCCACTCCATCGTCGACGGCTGCGCCCTGGCCATCCGCTCCCCGGAAGGGGTGGTGATCCATACCGGCGACTTCAAGATCGACCAGACCCCGGTAGATGGGGAGCTGACCGATCTGGCCACCTTTGCCCGCTACGGCGAGGAAGGGGTGCTGGCTTTCCTCGCCGATTCCACCAACGTGGAGCGGGAAGGGTACACCCTGTCGGAGCGGCTGGTGGGGGATGCCTTTGACGAGATCTTCCCCAAGTGCGGCGGCCGGATCATCGTTGCCGCCTTCTCCAGCAACATCCACCGGGTCCAGCAGGTGGTGAATTCCGCGGCCCGTGCCGGCCGCAAGGTCCTCCTGAACGGCCGCTCCATGGTGGCCAACGTTCAGATCGCCCGGCAGCTCGGGTACCTGCAGATCCCCGAAGGGCTTCTCATCGAACTGAAGGAACTGCCGCGCCTCCCCAAGGAGGAGATCTGCATGATCACCACCGGCTCCCAGGGTGAGCCGATGTCGGCACTCACCCGGATCGCCATGGACGACCACAAGCAGATCAAGCTGGAAGAGGGGGACACGGTCATCCTCTCCTCCCGGTTCATTCCGGGCAACGAAAAGACCATCTCCGACCTGATCAACCACCTCTACCGGCGCGGGGCCGAGGTCTTTCACGAAAAGGTCTCCGAGGTCCATGTTTCGGGCCATGCCAGCCAGGAGGAGTTGAAGCTGCTCCACAACCTGGTCCGGCCCCGCTGGTTCATCCCGGTCCACGGCGAGTACCGGCATCTGGTCCGCCATGCCCGCCTGGCCCAGGAGTTGGGGGTGCCCAAGGATCGCTGCATCCTGGCGGTGAACGGCGACATGATCGCCTTCAGCGACGGCGAGGGATGCATTCTCGGCCGGGTGCCGGTCGGCAGGGTCTTCGTCGACGGCAAGGGGGTCGGCGATGTGGGCGACGTGGTGCTCAAGGACCGCCAGCACCTGTCCCAGGACGGCATGGTGGTGGTGATCATCGGCATCAACCAGACGGCCGGCGAGATCATCTACGGCCCGGACATCGTCTCCCGCGGCTTTGTCTTCGAGGACGAGAGCCAGGAGTACCTGGACGAGGCAAAAAAGATTGTCCTGGATACCCTGGCCCTGAACAGTCCGGAATTCCTGGGGGACTGGAACGAGGTGAAGCAGGAGGTCCGGACAGTCCTGCGGCGCTTCTTCAAGAAGACCATAGAACGGCGGCCGGTGATCCTGCCGGTGATCCTGGAAATGTAACGAAAGGCGTAGGGGCGATCACAAGGATCGCCCCTACACGCAAAACGGATGACCGACGAAATAGACAAAAAAGAAAAACTGACCGTCGAGATCAAGGGGATGCTCCTGGCAGCTAGCGGGCTCTTTCTCCTGATCGCCCTCGTGTCGTTTAAGACCGACGACCTCTCCTTCAACACCTTTTCCTCGGAAGGGGTGGTGCGCAACTTCGGCGGCCGGGTGGGGGCAGAAATGGCCGACCTGCTGCTGCAGGTCTTCGGCCTGGCAGCCTACGCCATTCCCCTGGCCCTGCTCTACCTGGCCTACCGGTCGCTCCGCTTCAAGGAGTTCCGCTGGCGGGCCTACAAGATCGTGGCCTTCATCGGCCTCCTGGTCACCCTTGCCACCTTCTTCGCCTTCAACATCCAGTTCACCGAACTCCTCGGCCAGCGGGTCCCGACCGGCGGCGCCATCGGCTACAAGACCGCCGACCTGCTCAAGCGCTACCTGGGGGTGCCGGGGGCGCTGCTGCTGCTGCTCCCCATGCTCGCCGCCGCCATCATGGTCCTTTCCCGCTTCTCCTTTGTCCTGTATGCCGACTGGTGGATCAACGCCATGGGCGACCGCCTGAGCCGCTGGCGGGAAAAACGAACGCTGAATAGGGCGCTCCGGGCACACGACGATGGGAAGAAGTCAGCGGCAGAGAAGTCCGCGTCGGTCATCAAGCCGCTCCAGGTAACGGTCCCGGCCATGCCGCCCCTGCCGAAGAAGGAGAAAAAGAAGGAAGAAGAGAAGCTGAAACCGGTCCAGGAGACCTTCGATTTCATCAGGAGCGATGGCGACTTCAAAACCCCGCCCCTGTCACTGCTGGACAACCCGCCGGCCAGCGAACGGAAGATCGACAAGGAGGCGCTGCAGATGAACGCCCGCCTCCTGGAGAAGAAGCTCAAGGACTTCGGGATCGACGGCGAGGTGGTGGAGATCTGTCCCGGCCCGGTCATCACCATGTACGAATTCTCGCCCGGTCCGGGGATCAAGGTCAGCCGGATCGCCGGCCTGGCCGACGACCTGACCATGGCGTTGCAGGCGATGGCGATCCGGATCGTGGCCCCGATCCCGGGCAAGGGGGTCGTCGGGATCGAGCTCCCCAACCGGGACCGGGAGATGGTGTTCCTCAAGGAGATCTTTGCCAGCGAATCGTTCCACAAGGGGAAGATGAAGCTCCCCATGGCGCTGGGGAAGGACATCAGCGGCCAGCCACTGGTGGCCGACCTGGCCAAGGCGCCGCACCTGCTGGTGGCCGGCGCCACCGGCTCCGGCAAGTCGGTGGCCATCAACACCATGATCCTGTCGCTCCTCTATACTGCCACCCCCAAGGATGTCCGGCTGATCATGGTCGATCCGAAGATGCTGGAGCTCTCCATCTACGAGGGGATACCGCACCTGCTGCTGCCGGTGGTTACCAACCCGAAGAAGGCCTCCCTCGCCCTGAAATGGGCCGTGGAGGAGATGGGCCGCCGCTACCGGCTCATGTCCGACAAGGGGGTCCGCAACATCGATTCGTACAACCGGGAGCTTTTGCGGGAAGAGAAAGAGTCGGCCGAACTGCAGGCCAAGGGGACGGTCTCCGTCGAGGAGGTCCCCGAGGAGCTGCAGGAAGACGAAGAGGCGGCGATCAAGGAGTTCCTGGCCAAGGAGGAGGAGCTGGAGCACGGCCACCTCCCCTACATCGTGGTAATCGTCGACGAGCTGGCCGACCTGATGATGGTGGCCGGCCGGGACATCGAGGAGTCCATCGCCCGCCTGGCCCAGATGGCGAGGGCGGCCGGCATTCACCTGATACTCGCCACCCAGCGGCCGTCGGTGGATGTCATCACCGGCCTGATCAAGGCCAACTTCCCGGCCCGGATCTCCTTCCAGGTGTCGAGCAAGATCGACTCCCGCACCATCCTCGACTGCAACGGCGCCGAATCGCTCCTGGGGATGGGGGACATGCTCTTCCTCCCGCCGGGCACAGCCAAGATGCTCCGCTCCCACGGCGCCTTTGTCTCCGATGCCGAGGTGCAGCGGGTGGTGGAGTTCCTGAAGAAGCAGGGGAAGCCGGTCTATGAGAAGTCGATTCTGGAGATGAAGGAGACGGACGCTAAGGGAGGGGGCGGCGAAGACGAGGAGGACGACCCCCAGTACGACGCGGCCGTGGCCCTGGTGGCCGAGGCCCGCCAGGCCTCCATCTCCATGGTGCAGCGCAGACTTCGGATCGGGTACAACCGGGCGGCCCGGATCATCGAGAAGATGGAGCAGGAAGGGATCGTCGGCCCCTCCGACGGGACGAGCAAGCCCAGGGAAGTGTTCATCAATAAGTTGTAGTGAGCTTTATGCCTGCCGGGAGTTCACCTTCCTACTCCATACCGCCACATAGTGCCCGCCGGATACCAGCGCCATGACGAGCGTCACGAAAAACAGCATCGGCAGCCACTGCACGGCTCCAATAATTCCGGCACTATCTGCAAGCACGACCAGGATCAGGAAGATCTGCAAAAAGGTATTCAGCTTGCCAAGAAGACTCGGCCCCATCTCCAGGTGGCCGGCTCTCTTATAGTAGGCAATGGCACCGGTGACAATGACCAGGTCGCGACCGATTATGGTCGTTGCCAGCCACCAGGGGATGCGGCCGAGCCAACCGAGAACCAGTGCCGAGGAAACCACCAGGAGTTTGTCCGCCAGCGGGTCGAGGAGCGCCCCGAGTGGAGTGCATTGATCGAAGCGGCGGGCAATGAAACCGTCGAGACCGTCACTCGCCCCGGCGAACAGGAAAATGCCCAGGGCTATGCCATAACTTTCCCGCAGCAGGGCAAAGATAATGCCGGGCACCAGCAGCATCCGCAAGATGGTCAATGTGTTGGGAACATTCAGCAGCATCTGCCGTCCTTGGTGTCAACGCGGTCGAAAGAACGACTCAATCTTACCGGAGAAACACTCTTCGTCCAGTTTTTGCTTACAAATGCCAAACAGAAATCCTCTCTAATGGTACATTGTTTCGCTTGATTCCACCTCGTTGCCTGCTATTGTTGATAACGACTAATAATAATTGAGCAGCAGGAGATTTCCTTGGCAAATCGGAACTCCTCAATTAGCAGGCTTGCCATCGCCCTTCTTCTGGGCGTAGCTGGTTTTTTGGGAAACTGGTTCAAGCTCCAGCTCTTTTTCAATGTCGACTTCCTCTTCGGTTCATTCTTCGTCATGCTGGCGGTTGCGCGCTACGGAGTTGCAGTGGCGCTCACTGCCGGCGTGATCGCGGGCAGCGGCTCCTACTTTCTCTGGCATCACCCCTGGGCCATCATCATCTTCACGGCCGAGGCGCTCTTCGTATCACTCCTCAACCGTCGACAACCCGGCAAACTCGTCATTCTGGACACCCTTTTCTGGCTTTGCCTGGGAATGCCGCTTGTATGGCTCTTCTACAAAGTGGTTATGGGTATGGATGCCGAAGTGACCCAGTTCATTGCCCTCCAGCAATCGATCAACGGCATCTTCAACGCCCTTCTCGCCACCGTCGTCATCTATTGCGTACAGCTGGTCAGTCGGACCGGTGGTAAAGGAAAGACGCAACTCATCCCCCTTTCGCAGCTCGTCTTCACGGCCATGGTCGCCGTCAGCATCATCCCGTCATTTGTTTCAGTGGTCCGGGGCGTCGATGGTGAAGTACGGGCCATGGAAAAGGATCTCCTCAGGCGGGTCAATTCCATTGCGGACAGCTCCCGGGACATCCTGAACGTATGGATTTCCAGTAACCAGCAGAGTGTTATTTCACTGGCACAACTGGTCGGAGATCCGAATACCGCACCGTTTGCCCACATGCAGCAGCATACCGAGGCGCTGATAATGGCCAACCCGGCGCTTCTGCGACTGATGGTTGCCAACAGTCGAGCAAAGTCCGTCGCGTTCGCGCCTCTGGTCGATGTCATGGGAAAATCGACGCTGGGGATCGATTTTTCCGACCGACCGTTCATTGCGGAACTGCTGCGGTTGCGCAAACCGCTGGTGTCGGATCTGGAGGTGGCCAGGATCGGGCCTCCCGTTCCCAGGCTGGCCTTTGTTGCACCGGTAATAAAGGATGACGAATATCGTGGGTTCTGTGCGGGCGTCGTTAATCTGGACCGACTGGCCGAGCAACTCACAATCCTCGCCCAAAACCGCTTTGCCGAGATAACAATACTGGATCGTCGGGGAAGGGTTGTGGTTAGCAGTTCCGACAGATGGCAGCCGATGCAGCAGTTCGGCAGGCCTGCTGGCGGGGAAGTGCAAAAATTTGACGACGGCAGCTACCACTGGATTCCCGGTCCGGGGAAAATGACCAGCACGATGCAGCGCTGGCGAAGCTCGCTGTTTGTCAAAGAGGTGAAACTGAATGAAGAACTGCCATGGAACATTGTGGTAGAGGGTTCCTTGATCCCTTACCTCAACCAGGTCAACCAGAAGACCATCGACGAGTTCATGCTGCTCTGGGAGCAGATCATCCTGACAATTGTCGTTTCTTACCTGATTAGCAAAGGTTTTGTCGGCTCGCTGCAAAGGCTGGAAACCATAACCATGGAACTGCCTCATACAATCGCTACGAACACGAATCCCAACTGGCCTGAAACAAGAATCGGGGAACTCTCCAATCTGGTCGGCAATTTCAGGCAGATGGCAGAAGCACTTGGTGATCACATCCGGAAATTGAACGATCTGAACAAGGAACTGGAGAGCTTCTGCTACTCGATCTCCCATGAAATGCGCGCCCCCATTGCACGTCTGGAAGGGTTCAGCAAAATGTTGATTGAATGTGACACCCTTTCGGACCCGGACACCCATGTACACTGCGTGGAACGGATCGAGGCCGCAAGCCGGCAACTACGGGCCGTCATCGACAGTCTGTTGATGATGAACCGGCTTTCGCGGGCAGAGATGACTTCATCTCCGGTGGACCTTTCCGGAATGGCGCAACAGATCGTAGACGAACTGCGAAGAGAGGTTGGGCTGCGGCCCATGACCGTCACGATTGCCCCGAACATCGTAGCCAGGGGGGACCGTCAGATGCTGGAGATCTGCCTGCGGAACCTTCTGGAGAACGCGGTCAAGTACACATCGAAAAAATCCGATGCGGCAATAGAATTTGGACAGATGCAAAAGGCGGGTGAAAATGTCTATTATGTCCGGGACAACGGAGCGGGATTCGACATGGCCTTTGCAAACAAGCTGTTCAAGCCTTTCTCCAGACTTCACAACGACAACGAATTTGAAGGGAGCGGCATCGGCCTGGCAACCGTGCAGCGGATCATCGAACGGCATGGGGGCAGTATCTGGGCGGAAGCATCTCCCGATACCGGGGCAATTTTCTGGTTTACCCTTGGCGAAAGCATGGACCCTGGGCATAGCGATTTTGGTTTTCCTGGTGTATAGTTCCCCCTGCGTCACGAAATTCCCCTCCACAGAGAGCAGATCAACCCCATGGCACACGATACCATCGTCATCAAAGGAGCCTGCGAGCACAACCTGAAGTGCATCGACGTCGAGATCCCCCGGGATCAGCTGGTGGTCATCACCGGCATCTCCGGTTCGGGCAAGTCGACGCTGGCCTTCGACACCATCTATGCCGAAGGGCAGCGCCGCTACGTCGAGTCCCTCTCCGCCTACGCCCGCCAGTTCCTGGAGCAGATGGAGAAGCCGGACGTGGAGTCGATCGAGGGGCTCTCGCCGGCCATCTCCATCGAGCAGAAGACCACCAGCCGCAATCCCCGCTCCACGGTCGGCACGGTCACCGAGATCTACGACTACCTCCGCCTCCTCTTTGCCCGGGTCGGCAAGCCGTACTGCTACCAGTGCGGCAAGCTGATCGCCTCCCAGACCGTCTCCCAGATGGTGGACCAGGTCATGGCCCTGCCCGAGGGAACAAAGATCCAGCTCCTCTCCCCCATGATCCGCGGCCGCAAGGGTGAGTACAGGAAGGAGCTGCTGCACCTGCGCAAGGAGGGATTCACCCGGGTGATCGTGGACAGCGTCCAGTATGAGCTGACCGAAGAGATAGCCCTGGACAAGAACAAGAAGCACGACATCGACATCGTGGTGGACCGGCTGGTCGTCAAGCCGGGTATCGAGCGGCGGCTGGCCGACTCCTTCGAGACCGCCCTGCACCATGCCGAAGGGGTGACCAAGGTGGCCATCGTCGGCGGTAGGGGCGGCGTCTCGCCGCCCGAGGCAGGGCGGGGAAACCCCGCCCCTACAGTGCCGGAAACCATCCTCTTTTCCGAGGCACTGGCCTGCATCGACTGCGGCATCTCCTACCCGGAGATGACCCCCCGCATGTTCTCCTTCAACAACCCCTACGGCGCCTGCCCCGACTGTACCGGCCTGGGGACCAGGATGTACTTCGATGCCGACCTGGTGGTCCCCAACCCTGACCTCTCCATCCGCGAAGGAGCCATCGCTCCGTGGGAGAAGCGGCTCTCCGGCTGGTACCACCAGACCCTGGAGGCGCTGGCCAAGGCCTTTTCATTCGACATCCGCACCCCGTTCAAAAAACTCCCCGAGTCGGTGCAGGAGGTCATCCTGCGCGGCTCCAAGGGAAAAAAGGTCGAGTTCTGGTGGGAGGAGGACGGTGGCCGGCGCCACACCTACCAGAAGGAGTTCGAGGGGGTGCTGAACAACCTGGAGCGACGCTACCGGGAGAGCGATTCCGAGCATGTCCGGGAGGAGCTGGAAAAGTACATGAACGTCATGCCGTGCCCCACCTGCGAGGGGGCGCGGCTCAAGAAGGAATCCCTCTTCATCCGGGTTGGCGAGCGGAACATCCGGGAGGTGACCGCCCTTGCCATCCGCGACTGCCTCGCCTTCTTCGCCGGGCTTGAGCTCACGGAAAAGGAGGCGGAGATCGCCCGCCGGATCCTCAAGGAGATCCGCGAGCGGCTCAACTTCCTGGTCAACGTGGGGCTCGATTATCTCTCCCTCGACCGGACCGCCGGTACCCTCTCCGGCGGTGAGGGGCAGCGGATCAGGCTCGCCACCCAGATCGGCTCATCCCTGGTGGGGGTTCTCTACATCCTGGACGAGCCGTCCATCGGCTTGCACCAGCGGGACAACGCCCGCCTGCTGCAGACCCTCAAGCATCTGCGGGACATCGGCAACACAGTACTGGTCGTGGAGCACGACGAGGAAACCATCCTGGAGGCAGACCACGTCATCGACATGGGACCGGGCGCCGGGGTCCACGGTGGCGAGGTGGTGGCGCAGGGGACACCGGCCGAGATCATGAAGGACCCGGCCTCCCTCACCGGCAGGTACCTATCGGGTGAGCTGACCATCGCCGTACCCAGGGAGCGGCGCAAGGCCACCAGGCACCTGAGGATCGTCGGCGCGACCGAGAACAACCTGAAGGAGGTCACCGTGGAGATCCCCCTCGGCGTGATGACCTGCGTCACCGGCGTCTCCGGTTCGGGCAAATCGACCCTGGTGATCGACACCCTGCACAAGGTGCTCGGCCAGCGTCTCTACAAGAGCCGGGAGCGGGCCGGAGCGGTGAAGGACATCCTGGGCCTGGAGCTCCTGGACAAGGTGATCAACATTGACCAGTCCCCCATCGGCCGGACCCCTCGCTCCAACCCGGCCACCTACACCGGGGTCTTTGCCGACATCCGCGACATCTTTGCCCAGCTCCCCGAATCCAAGCTGCGTGGCTACAAGCCCGGCCGCTACTCCTTCAACGTCAAGGGAGGGCGGTGCGAGGCGTGCAGCGGCGACGGGATCATCAAGATCGAGATGCATTTCCTCCCCGACGTCTATGTCCAGTGCGAGATCTGCAAGGGTGCCCGCTACAACCGGGAGACCCTGGAGGTGCGCTACAAGGGGAAGACCATCGCCGAGGTCCTGGACATGACCGTCTCCCAGGCCCTGGAGTTCATGGGCGCGATCCCGAGGATCAGGAACAAGCTGCAGACCCTGGAGGAGGTGGGGCTCGGCTACATCAGGCTCGGCCAGGCCGCCACCACCCTCTCCGGCGGCGAGGCCCAGCGGGTGAAGCTGGCCAAGGAGCTCTCCAAGCGGGCCACCGGCCGGACCATCTACATCCTGGACGAACCGACCACCGGGCTCCACTTCGCCGACATCGCCAAGCTTTTGGAGGTGCTGCAGAAGCTGGTGGAAGGTGGCAACACCATCGTCATCATCGAGCACAACCTGGACGTCATCAAGACCGCGGACTGGCTCATCGATCTGGGTCCCGAAGGTGGTGACCGGGGGGGAGAGATCGTTGCCGCCGGCACGCCGGAGGAGGTGGCGCTGGTGACCCGGTCGTACACCGGGCAGTTTTTGCGTAAGCTGCTCTGATTTACCTTGAAAATCCTCCTTGATGTGGTGGAATTTCAAGGTGACGCCCTCGTCTGGACTTCTGCGCAACTTTGCACTAAGTGTTTTGGCCCCGTAAGCGAAGAGGTTCTCGTTCGGGCCACTCTTCATTGCGACGTTTTATGTCACTCGATTTTGATATGGTAATTTTGCAGCACATCTGCTATCAAAATTTGTTTAATTCTTAGGCGCCATTATGAGCAAAGATTCTCACGAAATACGCGACCCGATTCACGTCTTCGCCTACTTTGACTCCGATGAGCGCGCCGTCATAAATTCCCGGCCGTTTCAGCGGTTACGCTCCATACATCAGCTAGCGCTGACGTATCTGGTGTATCCCGGCGCCACCCATAAGCGATTCGAGCATTCCATCGGCGTGATGGAACTCGCAGAGCGGGTTTTCAATGTAGTTACGCATCCGCTCCATATCCATCCCAAAGTATCGGGCATCATCCCGCAAAAGCAGGCACAGCTCAGCTATTGGCGCAGGGTCCTTCGCATGGCGGCACTTTGTCATGACCTCGGCCATCTCCCGTTTTCCCATGCCGCCGAAAAGGAACTGCTTCCCAAGGGATGGAATCATGAACGGCTAACCGTGGAGATGCTCCGTAGCCAGGAAATGCGGGATATCTTCGGCGACATGACACCGCCCATTAAAGTCGAGGATGTCGTCAAGGTGGCAGTCGGAGAAAAGGAACTCTCCAAGTTTGAGAAGGTAACGTATTCGCCGTGGGAAACCATTCTCGCCGAGATCATTACCGGCAATGCCTTTGGTGTAGACCGGATGGATTATCTTCTACGGGACTCACATCATAGTGGTGTGGCCTACGGTAAATTCGACCATTATCGCCTTGTCGATACGTTGCGCATCCTGCCGGTCCATAATGATGAAGAAAACAGTGACGAGCCGATGCTCGGAGTGGAAGTCGGCGGAATTCATTCCGCTGAAGCGCTCCTCCTGGCCCGCTACTTCATGTTCACCCAGCTATATTTTCATAGCGTGCGCAGGATCTACGACCAGCATCTGAAAGACTTTCTCCTGGCATGGCTGCCGGGTGGAAACTACTCCACGGATATCGAGAAACATCTGGCCATGACCGACAATGAAGTTACCGCCGCCTTCTGCGAGCTTGCGCGGCAGCCCGGCCATCCGGCGCACGATGTGGCCCGGCGGATCATGACGCGGCAGCACTTCAAAGTGCTTTACGAGCGCAATCCCGATGATCTCGACAGGAACGCGAATGCAGTCAGGGCGGTCTATGCTGCAACATGCCGGGAATTCGGAGAGGAAGCGGTCCGATGCGATGACCCACCACCCAATTCGTCGCAATCCCCCAACTTTCCCATCTTGAAGGGTGATGACCGGATTGTCTGGTCGCTTCAGGAGTCGCAGATTCTTAAAGATAAACTTCCGCCCATCACTGTCGGGCGCGTGTATGTAGCGCCGGAACTCAGAGACAAGGCCCGTAAATGGCTTGATGGCCATCTCCAGGAAATTCTGGAGCATCCGGAGGAGGAATAACATGGAACGTTTGCAAAGAGCCGCCGTCATACTTTCACTGGCGGAAAAATTGTGGGAAAAAGGGAGCTGGTGCGGCGAAACCCACATTCAAAAGGCTGCCTATATCCTGAAGGAAATGCTTGAGGTGCCGCTTGAGAGCGAATTTGTTCTTTACAAGCATGGCCCCTATTCGTTTGACCTCACGGACGATCTGGCCCGTTTCAAGGCTGACGGCATCCTGCAGGAAGAGGTCATGCCGTATCCGTACGGGCCGAGAATAAGGCCGGGGAAGCTTGCTGAGCAGATCAGGTCAAAGTTTCCCAAGACTACAGCAAAATACCTTCCGATTGTTCAGTTTGTTGCGGACAACCTGGGCGACAGCAAGGTTACGGTCCTGGAGCGTCTTGCCACCGCCCTCTATGTTACGCGAGAAGGTGTTGCAGCGGCAGATGTGAGGGCACGCGCCCGGAGGCTCAATGAACTGAAACCGCATGTTCCCCTGGATGAGGCTCAGGAGGCGGTCGAACGTGTGGACAGAATGATTGGGGAGAGTAGGCGACTGAAGGCGGCTTGAGCGAGTTTTTTTGCGAAGGCGAAGATTGCGGTCTTCGCCTTTTTTCTTTGCATACGAAGAGGGGTTTCATGGCAACAGCATTCGACCAGTTCAAAGAGTTTCTCCGCGAGATGTTCCAGTACGACACCAACGATCTGGACTTCGGCATTTTCAAGATTCTGAAGCTCAAGCGGAAATATATCGAGCAGTTCATCAGCGGCGACGGTCCCGACGATCTCAAAGCGACAGTTGACCGGGAACTGGCCAGGGTTGAAAAGGTGGATGCCGAGGCGGCGCGGAACTGGCTGGCATCGTTTGCCTTTTTGTTTGGCGATATGGGTCGGCCGATGTGGGCTGAACTGGAGAAGACGCCGCTTGACGAGGTGAAACAGGCGAGGTTCCGGGCGCTGTTCACGCTCCCCGTTGTCTCGGATACTCAGCGCGAAGAGGCGGAGCGCCACCTGGCGACCTGGCTGGAGTCACAAAAAGTGAACCCGGCCAACATCGAAGAACGGCTCTACAACTACCTGCTGAACTTCTTCGAGCTGTACTACCAGAACGGCGACTTCGGCTACAACAGCCGGGCCGCCAATGCTTTCAAGGTTCCGTACGAGGCCGATTACGACGGCTCGGACACCTTTTTTCACTGGAAGCACAAGGACAGCTACTACATCAAGACCGGGGCCAGTTTCCCCAGCGTCAAGTGCGCAGTGGCGGGGAAGAGTCTGGAATTCCGCCTGGAGACCGGCGCGGAGAGAGAGGTCGAGGCGACGGCCCAGAACAACAACAAGGATAAGGAGATCAAGCTCTACCGGCTGGCGCGGATCGAGGAGCAGGAGGGCGTCTGGCAGGTGGTGTTCCATCTGGCCAAGGCGGGAACAGCGAAAACGGAACTCTACCCCAAACTGTGGGCGACGGTCTTCGACGCCGAAGCCGACCTGACCCCGTACCTGTTCAAGAAAGAGGCCGGCGGCGATGGGGCGAAACCGATCTTCAACGAACTGGCGGCCGACCATGACAAGACCGACGGCGGGCAGGTGAAAGGGGTGAACCAGCTCCGGTTGAAAGAGGAGAGCTATTACAAGGAACTGGCCAAGCGGCCCGAATTCGCCGGGCTGGGGAAGAACGAGGCTGACCGGGTCGAGGCGCTGCAGGCGAACTCCATCGCAGCCGCCCTTTACCAGCTGGACAAGGCGCTGAATCAGTTCTATGTGGGCAACGACGCTGATTACTTCATCCACAAGGATCTGCGCGGCTTCCTCACCAGGGAGAAAGACCGTTTCATCAAGAATGTCATCTTTTCCGACCTGGACTCTCTCCTCAACCGTAACATCGACAACACCACCCTCATCATCGGCCGCGGCTTCAACGCCGTAGCCGGCCGGATCATCGAGTTTCTCGACACCCTGGAGACCTTCCAGCGTAACATCTTCACCCTGAAGAAGAAGGTGATCGACACCCACTGGCTGATCTCCGTAGGGAAGATCCCTGAGAAGTTCCATGGGGCAATCATTGCCAGGCCGGAACAGGTGCGGCAGTTCAGCGAGATGTACGGGGTGACGATTGAGCGAGCGGAGCATCTCAAGGAGCATCCGACCCTGGTGGTAGATACGGGGCTGTTCGATCCCGAGTGGGCGTTGGAGCTGCTGTCAGACCCGGCGTTTGATAATCTGGATGAACAGACAGATGGTTTGCTGATTCACTCGGAGAACTGGCAGGCGTTGAATATTTTGCAGGAAAAATACCGGGGGCAAGTTAAGTGCATCTATATCGATCCGCCATACAATACGGGAAACGATGGCTTTATATACAAGGATAGTTTTAGACATTCCAGTTGGGCCACAATGATGTCCGATCGGTTGTCGGTTTCCGAAAAACTGCTTGCGGATAACGGTGCAATGTTGATCAGCATTAATGATCTGGAGATGCCTTCTTTAGTTCAAGTTGTTGACGGGATGCTACAGAGCCAGAGACAGGAAACTCTGATTTGGAAATCGAGAATATCTGAGGATACACGGTCGCTTACCGGTATATCGAATGATCACGAATACATTGTGGCGCTTGGGGCAAACGGCAATTTGTTATTCAGGGGTGCTGCGAAAGACTTAGCAAAATTTGCCAATCCCGATAACGACCCGAGGGGAAAGTGGCGAAGTGCAGATTTAACCGGTCTTGCCACAAAAGAGCAAAGGCCGAATCTGCACTATGTGTTAGCGAATCCGGAAACGGGAAGAGAGTACTCCTGTCCACCGAAAGGCTGGAGATACGATCAAGAAACCATGAATCAGAAGATCATCGAAAAAAGAATTTTATGGCCTTCAAATGGTGACGGAAGACCGCGCCATAAATTATTTCGTGATGAAATGGAAAGTGAATTCAAACACTTCTCTTCAGTCATTAATGGCATTGGAACAGGCGACGGGACTAGGGATTTATCAGCATTATTTGAAATCCCAACACTTACGTTTCCAAAGCCACAAAAGTTTGTCTCGACCCTTGTTGAACAAGCAACCAATAATACCGAAACTGTCCTCGACTTTTTCGGCGGTTCCGGCACTACTGGTCATGCAGTCATCGCACTGAATAAAACAGACGGCGAAAAAGGCAAACGAAAGTTCGTCCTCGTGGAAATGGGAGCCTACTTCGACACCGTCCTAACACCCCGTATCCAGAAGGTTATGTACTCCCTCAACTGGCGTGACGGCCGGCCCATTGCCGACAAGGTGGATGGTTACCAGGGAATCGTCAAGGTCCAGCGGCTTGAGCAGTACGAAGATCTGCTGGCCAACCTGGAGACGGCCTGGGACGGCGAGACGCTCCCCAAGGGTCTGCCGGTGCAGTACCTCTTCCGCCCCGAGCACAATAGGCTGGTGGCGAGTATCGACCTTTCCCGCCCCTTCACCCAGACGATCAAGGCCGGCAAGACGCGAGAGGAAAAGACCATCGACCTGATGGAAACATGGCTTTATCTGCAGGGGTACTGGATCAAGTCGCGGCGAGTGTACCCCGAGAACGACAGGGACTACCTTGCAGTGGAAACCACCGTCGGCGTGCTGGTGGTCTTTCGCGACATCGACCCCGGCGAGGACGATAGCGCAGCCCTGAACGCCATCATCGACCGCTACAAAGGTGAAAGCGGTGAGTTGGCCGTGACCCGGCTGGAGGTAAACTTCGACGCCGACATCCGTACCGTGAAGCTGCCGGTCTCCCTGGTGCAGGCGGCAGATTTCGACCGGGGCGCGTCATGGAACTGAAGCTCTACAACCGGCTGAAGCGGGAACTGCTGGGGGACTTGGCAACCGCTGCCGAACAGAACAATACCGATTACCAGGCGGTGGTGGAGCGCTACGCCCCGCAGACGGAATCGGGCATACCGCGCCCCTATTCACTGAGCATCCAGGGGTGGCTCAACTTCTACAACCGCCTGATCCCTCGACCGGTGCAGCTCCGCTACTACCAGATCCTGGCCCTCTACTTCACCGAGGCGACGCTGAAGAAGATTCGCAACCGGGAAAAGGGGTACGAAGACCGGACCATGCTCGCCTACTGGATGGCGACCGGCAGCGGCAAGACGCTTCTCATGCACCTCAACATTCTCCAGTTCATCGACCACATCGGCGGCTGGCGGGCCTTCGACGAACTGCAGATCATCCTTACCACGCCTGGGGTCAACCTCATTGAGCAGCACCGCCGGGAAGTGGTTCCTCTCATCGAGAAGCTTAATCAGCAGTGCGCCGGCCGTATCCGGCTCACCATCGACTCCACCCAGTCCCTCCTCAACCGCGAGAAAAACTACTTCGACCTGCCGGACCACAAACGGGTCTTCCGGCTGGTGCTGGTGGACGAGGGGCACATCGGCCTCTCCAGCAGCGGGGCGGAGCTGGGGAAGTTCAAGGAACTGCGCCACAACCTGGCCGACTATCCCAATGCCTTCCTCTTCGAGTATTCCGCCACCTACCACGGCATTGCAGACCGGCACATCGAGGAGTACGGCGAGCAGATCGTCTACGACTACAACTACTATCGCTTCTTCAAGGACGGTTACGGCAAGGATTTCTCCGTGGCCCGCATCGCCGACGACGCCTTCGACGCCGGGCGGGAGTGCTGGGAGAATTTCACCACCGCCTTCCATACCCTGGCAGACAAGCTGACGGCCTTCCAGGAGCTGCGGGTGAGCCTCGCCACCGGCACGGAAGGGCTGCCGTTCACCGGATTCTTCCCGGACAAGCCGCTCCTGGCCTTCATGGGGCGGACCGTGGAGGACAGCAAAGACGAGGGGAAGAGCGACGAGGTTTCCGACATCAGGAAGCTGCTCGGTTTCCTGGCGCGGCTCAGCTTCGAGGAGAAAGAGCGACTGAAGGTGGTCTTTGGCGGCCAGATTGCCGGACCGCTGACTCTTACCCGCTGTCCGGCGGTAACGGACGAGATCCTCCTCTCCTGGGGTGACGGCGAATACTGGGGAATCATCAACGTCGGCAATGGCGACAAGTTTTTCAACGACTCCAAGGACCACCCCGACCTGAAGGGGGCTGACGGCGCCATGCTGGCGCAACTGCGCAAGAGCCCCATAATCGAGTCCCGCTTCCACTTTTCCCAGCTGGACAGTACGGCAAGTCCCATCACCGTGCTCATCGGCAGCCGGAAGTTTGCCGAGGGGTGGAACTGTTTCCGGCTCTCCGTCATCGGCCTGGTCAATCTCGGTTCCACCAAGGGGAACAAGATCATTCAGATTTTCGGCCGGGGGGTGCGGCTGAAAGGGTTGAAAAACGACGGCAAGCGCCATGAAACGGAGCACAACGAGGATTACGAGGCGCTGGCATTGCCCGATACTACCGTGAACCGCCTGCGGCGGCTGGAGACGCTGAACATCTTCAGCCTGAAGAAGAGCTACCTGGACACCTTCCTAAAGGCGCTGGAGGAGGATCTCCCCACCTGGGTGGTGCACCGTACCGTGCCGGTTTCCCCGGCGGCGGTCTGGGTGGGGGGCCGGACCAGGAGCAGGAACGTCGGCTTTGACGAATATCGGGACAAGCTGAAGGTCTTTAAGGTGGGCAAGCACCGGGACGAGCCGACGCTGCTTGCCGTGCGGGCGGATACCGGGCGCTGGTGCTGGCGGTATGTAGGCGACACGGGCGAACTCAGCGAAGATATGCCCGATTTCGCCATCAGTCTCGATTACCGGCCCGACACCACGGCAGGAGGGGCGGATATTGCCGCCGAACTGCTGCAGCGCGTACGGGAGCAGGCCGATTTCCTGCCGATGGTGGAACTGCAGCGAATGGTGGACCGCTGGCAGGAGTCGCGTCGCATCAGGCTCTACCGGGGAAAAGACGGGAAACTTCTTCCAGCTTCCATAGCCTGGCTGCTTGATCTGGTCGGCGCAATCCATTATCAAGCCCATCTGGACGAGAGGAGCTGGCCAGCCGTGGAGCGGCTTCTCTTCCAGACGGTGCAGGACGCACTGGACAAGATCCACCACAAGCTGATCTATGACATCAACACCCGGCGCTACCGTTATGAGGAGCCGCTGGCCCAGGCCCAGGCAGGGGGCGAGGGTGATTTCATCGACCGCTACGATGTGGCCCTGGAATTCCCGGACCAGGCGCGGAAAGAGGCGTTCGAGGCGAAATATCCGACCGATCTTCCGGAACAGCTGACTCTCAGTTTCAACGATCCCCGCAGCATCTATGCGCCGCTTCTCAGTCAGGACAGGGAGGCGCTGGAGAAAGAACTGGGGCTGAAACAGAATTCCTTGAAGCTGGCCATTTCCCCGGATTCGCTCAATGCCGGAGAACGAAAATTCGTCAACGACCTCCACGAATATTTGAGCGGTCCGGTCATGAAGGGGCGCTACGAAAAGCACGAGTTCTACCTGCTGCGCAACGTGCAGAGCCTCCGTTCCGTGGGCATCTACCTGGAGAGCGAGACGCGGGCCTTCTTTCCCGACTTCGTGCTCTGGGTGGTGCACAAGGACAGGACCCACATCATCCTGATCGATCCCAAGGGGCAGACCGGGATCACCGACTGGTCGAAGCTGGAGGAGAACGAAAAAGTCAGGATTGCCACGGGATCGCACCTGCCGGAATTGGCGCGCAAGCTATCCGCTCAACACGGCAAGCCATTCAGGGTTGATTCGTTCATCCTGCTGCGGGATTCCTCGCCTATGGGGAGGCTGAAAACCCAGACCCCGACACCCGATGAACTGCAGATGGTCGAACGGATGAAGGCAAAGCATGTGCTCCGGCTGGATTGGCATGCAAGAAACGAGACGGGAGATAAACAGTCGCACCACTGGCGCGGAAACACGTATCTGGATACTCTGTTCGGGGTCTTAGGTAAGTAGACGGGATAAAGGACCGAGATGAATCCGCAGCTCCACCACGCCCTCTACGGCCCGCAGAGCCTCAACCATCAGCTCTTCATGGCGATCAACCACGCCCACAGCTCCTTGCTGGACCCGGTAATGGAGGCGTTGATCTACCTGGGGGGCTCGCGAATCGTCTACCTCTATGTCGCGATCCTCCTCTGCGTCTCCCTGGTGCGGCGGAAGGCGCTGCCGCTTCGCTACGTCTGGATCTACTGCCTCGCCACGGCCATCGGCATCGGTCTGGAGGAGTGGCTCAAGGAGCTCTTCCGTGTTCCCCGGCCGCCGCTGGCCATCGGGCTCGATCAGGTGCGGGTCCTGGGGGAGGTGAAGCTGAAGAATTCCTTTCCCTCGGGCCACGCACTCTTCGTCTTCATGACCGCCGTCACCCTGTCCCGGCGCCGGGGTCTGGCCTGGAAGGTGCCCCTTTACTCCTTCGCCGTGCTCACGGCCTATTCCCGGGTCTATGTCGGCGCCCACTACCCCCTGGATGTGCTGGCGGGCGCCATGCTGGGCACCGGTACCGGATGGTTGGTCTGGAAAGGATATGAGCTACTGTCCCGGCAGAGGCGGCCATCCGGCTGAGTTCGTCTTCCGTCTATTCCCCGCCCTTGTACCCGCTGAAGATCCCCGTGATGGTTTTTCCTCCGCCGAAGAGCCAGCCGCAATGGAAAGCACGAATGCTGACCGCACTCTCCCGTTGCATGGCCGGTAATCAGGGGTATCCTTTTCTCGAAGCCGGGCATTGACAACAGCTTCAAGGCATGGCACGGAGGAGAGCGTCATGAAGAGATACGGCATACTACTGCTGATGCTGTCTCTGATCGGCATGGGGAGCGGAATCGCGGCAAAGGACGGTGGGCAGATCAGGGTCTTTTCCGTAGCCCAGAAGGGATACGTCATGACGGAGAGAGTGGTCAAGACGGATGCTGAGTGGCGCCAGCAGCTGACGAAGGAACAGTATACGGTGACCCGCAAGAAAGGAACTGAGCGGGCCTTTGCCAACGAGTACTGGAACAATCACGAACAGGGGATCTACCGCTGCGTCTGCTGCGACCTGGAGCTGTTCAGCTCCGGGGCAAAGTACGACTCGGGCACCGGCTGGCCGAGTTTCACCGAGCCGATCGACAAGGCCAATATCCGGACCGTTTCGGACAACACCCTGTTCATGCGCCGGACCGAGGTGCTTTGTGCCCGTTGCGACGCCCACCTGGGGCATGTCTTCGATGACGGGCCGAAGCCGACCGGACTTCGCTACTGCCTGAATTCGGCAGCGCTCAGGTTCGTCAGGAGTCCGTGAAGCAGGTGCTTCAGCTCTAGCGACGGTATTCGGCGGTCGGCCAGAAGGGGATGCCGCCCCGGGGGGTGAACTCGCCGCGCACCGTCAGCCAGACCGGGTCGAGCAGCCGGACCAGGTCGTTGCAGATCCGGTTCACGCATGACTCGTGGAATTCGCCATGCATCCGGAAGGAACCGAGGTAGAGCTTGAGGCTCTTGCTCTCCACGCAGTGCTGGTCGGGCTGGTAGTCAATGACGATCCTGGCGAAGTCGGGCTGGCCGGTCAGGGGGCAGAGTGAGGTGAACTCGGGGCACTCGATGTGGATGGTCCCGACTGCCCCGGCGGGATTACGCTCCGGCATGGCGAACGGGTTTGGGAACGATTCCAGAAGCCCGGCATCCGGCTGGTCGTAGCGATAGTGCGTTGCCCCTTGGCCAAGGGATTTCAGGTTGTCGTGCAGTTCCATGCAACACTCCTCAGGCAGTAATGTCCCCATAGTGCCCAAAACGGGTCGCCTTGCCTAGTACCTATTAACATTTAAAAGTTCGGATAAAGCCTCTTCAGCTTGATCCGGGCATCAGTTGTTGTAAATTGCCAGTCAATCTTATTGGTACAGTTATTTCGGTCTTTTTCCCATGCAGTCACTTCGGCCTGCATTGTTGCCATATCAGGGATCCGGCGATCAAGGCACTGCCCCTTAAGCACGCTGAGTTCAATCTCGGCCATATTCAGCCAACTGCCGTGCTTGGGCGTGTAATGTATATCAAGTCGTTCAGCCAGTCTTCTGGCTTCTTGAGGTTCAAACGTTTCGTAGAGAGAGGCAATGCTGTGGGTATTCAGGTTATCCATAA
>NZ_VLLN01000007.1 GCF_007830735.1 Geobacter argillaceus | reverse complement strand
ATCTATAGCGAAACCCAGATGGTGTACTACCGCTCTGCTGTTGTGCTGGCCCGCTTCCTAAACGGCAGGGCAGTGCGGATTGTCTGGAGCCAGCTTGTAAACAAGGATGGCTCTCGTACCAAGCCAAGCTTGATCCTCTCTACCGACATATCACTGTCTGCCGCCCGGATTATTCTCAACTACGGGCGCAGATGGTCGGTTGAGGATCTGTTCAACCAGCTCAAGAATCGCTGGGGTTGGAAGGAAACCTGGCAGCAGTCACGACAGGTACTCCATCGTTGGGTACAGATACTGTCGGTCAGTTATGTCATCCCCCAGTTGCTGGTGCTCCTTGATGACGCGAAAGTGAAACTTCTGGCTTCCGTTGCTCCGTGGCGGCAGAAACAGCCCAATAAAGATGTCTTGGACGCCACGGTTCTTCAGTTCGGTAACAACCTGTAACCAAAACTTGGCCCCTTCAGTTTCGGCGGCCCACATGCCCAGCACTTCCTTGACACCATCCAGGTTGATGCCGATAGCCAGATAGACGGCCTTGTTCACGACATGGCCATTGCCTCTGACTTTAACCCGGATGGCGTCCATGTAGACGATTGGATAGAGCGCATCCAGCGGGCGGTTCTGCCAGGCTTTGACCGCAGCATCGGTGACGGTGGAAATCAGGCTGGGAGAGACCTCAGCACCATAGATTTCCTCTAAGTGCCCCTGGATTTCCCGCGTGGTCATCCCCCGTGCATAGAGGGAGATGATTTTGTCGTCGAAGCCGACGAACCGGGTCTGCCCTTTGGGAATAATGACCGGTTCAAAGCTGCTGTCGCGGTCACGCGGGATCTCAATCGGCATGGTGCCGAATTTACCTTTTATGGTCTTTGCCGACTTGCCATTACGTGTATTACCGCTCTTGTTGGCGACAACAGCATGCTTCTCGTGCCCCAGGTGCTCGGTCATTTCCGCTTGGAGCGCTCGCTGTAAAACTGCTTTGGTGAGCTGCTTTAACAGCCCGTTTTCTCCGATGATGTCTTCGGGCTTCTTGTTGTAGTTGGCAAGTAGGCGGTCGATCAGTTCGTTGTCAATGGTCATGTAAAGCCAAGAGGTTATCAGGGCTATTGTTGTCAGGGTACTCATCGATATGATGGATAATCCAGATCCGAATCAATGACTCTCTCTGGATTCCGAGGTCGTCCCGGCTTACCCGTCGGCACTGGCGGAACTAGTTCGTGAAACAGCTCACCCAGTACAGTGCCGTAATGGGGCAGTTCATCAGAGACAAACAAGGGCTTGCCTTGACAGCGAGCGGTCAAATCCTTCAGCATCTGCCGGGCATCGTCC
This sequence comes from Geobacter argillaceus, assembly GCF_007830735.1. Lineage (GTDB taxonomy): Bacteria > Desulfobacterota > Desulfuromonadia > Geobacterales > DSM-12255 > Geomobilibacter > Geomobilibacter argillaceus. Next base: position 165,755 of record NZ_VLLN01000007.1, on the reverse strand, counting down.
AATCCGCGTCCGCCAACCCAGAACGTAATCAACAGGCGCGTGGGGGCATCGACAGCCGTCCAGATCCATGTCCGTCCGTACTGGTGCTCAAGGTCTTCGGCGCAGCCAGAACTTTCCTTTTTTTTACAAAGGACCACAGCTCGTCGAGCTGCACCTCGGTCAGGTTCAATGAAGTCAGTAGGCCGGAGAGCACATGGGCGCAATGCTCGCCTGCCCGCAGGATCACCCGGTTGACCGTGTCCTTGTCCAGTTCCAGCAGGCGTGCGGTGGCTCGTACGCCAACTCCCTCAGCCGCGTGGTGGATGATCTGTCGGATCGCCTCGGCCGGCAGATGTAGGCCAAATAGGGCGCTGGCCTGGGTTGAGGCGAAACGCTTGCCACAGGTGCGGCAGTAAAGCAGGTCGCGGCTTTTGTCCTTGCCATACTTGCCACGAATCGCAATGTTGCCCTGTCGGCGCAGGCCGTAATCCTTGCATTGTTCGTTGGGACAGAAACATTGCTCAAGCTCGCTCATCTAATTGCCTCCGGCGAAAAATGAATTTGAACAAGGTAATCATAATGCAAGTCGGTGCCACATGTCAACTAATTGGGGACATAACCGAATATGGATCTTGTCCACATATTTCATGGATGTGCAAACCGCCAAAACTCCGGGCAGGAAAGATTTTGAAGCCATGGTAGCGTTTTTCCGCAAGCAATCGAAACTGCCGCCCAGCAACGAAAAGTGCCTGACTGCTTTGGTGGAGAAAACGGATCGTTTCTATCGCAATGCCACAGATATGGTCGCCATCAGGGATGTCGGTGCAACCACGCATCTGATCAAAGAGGGCATGGTGATCGGTCCTAACTCCTCCTGTCACGAAAAGTTCGTCCATGGGATGAATGTGATAATGGCCGAGAGGGTGGTTGACAACCTGAGTGAGGAGACGAAGAAAGGGATGCTGGAGAAGGCCCAGCAAGGCATCTGGCCATCTTTCGCACCCATGGGCTATTCAACATCAAGGGGCCTAATAAGAAGCGCATCATCGTCTAGGATCAGGACCCTTGCTCCACTTGTGCGGTTATCTGAAAGGCAAGTCAGCCATTCAAATACACCGACAGATACAAGCCGTGAAAAAAGGTTTCACCGGAAAGCATTTTTGGTCACGCGGCTACTGTGTCAGCACTGTCGGGATGGATGAAGAGACCATCCGAGCATACGTCCGTAACCAAGAATCACTGGAGAAACAGGAAGAACTGAACTTAGGCAACTAGCCCCTTTTAGGGGCTTTCCTCAAGCCACCTGCTATGCAGGTGGTCTGTGACTGAGTTGTTGAGGGGAACCGGAGATGATTTTGATGCTGCTGGAAAAAAATGTTGACTAGGCCATTGGCTATTTGCTATAAAGCCAGAGTTCATTGAGCGGGAATAACTCAGTGGTAGAGTGCAACCTTGCCAAGGTTGAAGTCGCGGGTTCGAATCCCGTTTCCCGCTCCAAATAACTATAAGGAATCCTTCGGGATTCCTTTTTTATTGGCCTGACTTTCGCAATTTCTTTCGCAATTTGTACCTAGGCCACCTTCTTGAACTCGGTTCCCACGAAGTCCTCGCCGAAATAGCCGAGGATCTTTTCCCGGTCCTCCTCCAGACCCTCAACGTAGTCCCCGTACACCTCGTACACCATCTGTTTCGACCCGTGACCCATGAGACCCACCAGACGGTGGGGGGTGATGCCGATCGTCAGTGCCCAGGCAGCGAAGGAATGCCTGAGCACATATGGCACGCGGTGGGGGAGTCCCGCCTGTTTTCCAGCCTTCACCCAGGCATCGTAAAACTCCGATGGCGTGATGGGCTTGCCGCCTTTCAGGGTGATGAGGCGCCTGCCGTCCTGGAAGCGGGCAAGAAACACATCCAGGACCCTTTGGATCGCTGCCGTGATCCTGATCTCCCGCCGGCGGTACTTCGTCTTACCCTGTTTCCTCTCGTGGCCCCGGCTGATCGAACGCCGGATGTACAGGTAGCCGTCCCTGACGTGGAAGGGGGTTATCCCCGCCATCTCGGACGGGATCAGACCGGTCAGCATCCAGAGTTCGGCCACCGGCAGATACCAAGGATCGATGTTCTCGATGTAGGCCATGAACTCATCGAAACGAAGCGGGTCCCGAGCCCCGATGACCCTCTCGGGGACGTTGCCGTCATCGTCCCAACATTCGTCAACCGCCTCGTCCTTCGGCATCTGGTCTGGCACCTTGCGAAACGGGTCCGGCAGTTCCCAGCGGTACTTGTCGCACGCATCGTTCCAGAGTGCCCGCAGCGGCAGAAGGATGTTGGCAATCCGTTTCCGTGAGAGCCGTTTCCCTCTGTTCTTCCTCTCCCGTTTTTGCTTGAGGGAGCGGATGAACTCGCCGATCAGGTTGGTGTTGATGTCAAAGAACGTCCTGGCTCTGAAAAAGGGGACGATCCAGTAGTCGACTGCCGACTTGTGGTCCGTCTTCTTCGTCTCCGAGTCGTAGTGAGCCCAGACCTCTTCGTACCAGCCGGTCACGAAGTCGCCAAACCTGACATGCTGGGGTTTGGCAGTGATCTCAACCCCCTCCTTTGCCGCAAACAGCGACTTCTTCTGCGAAGAGGCCTGGGGGAAGGCTTCAGCGAAGCGGAACTCACCTGTCCTCATCTTCTCGCGCTGACAGAACAGCCACGCCAGCGCCTTCTTCCTGTTTTCCGGGGTATCGGTCAGTCCAGTGGATATCTCCACGCGCTCGCCCAGGTACATAAAATCGAAATAGAGACGCTTCGACCCGCCTTTCCTGACAATGTTCCCTTCTCCCCACTCGAGAATCGTTTCGGCCTTTTCGGCCTTCTTCTTTCCCAAGGTGCTGCTCCTTTCCGTCACCTCCTCTCTGTCTGGCCTTGAGTCCGTCAACCAGCGTAGCAAAAGAGAAAGTTAAATGGCAACAACCAATCAGTACTCCCAGTTAATCCGTTCACTTTGGCTTGTTGGGACGCAATCCGGTTGACTCGGCTTCGACCCCCTCGTCTCATTCTCGCTGTTGCAGATCTCGTGTATCTCGATCAACCGGTCTTTTGACCAGAAGTACCAGACCTTCGCGCCGATCTTGATGAAGTGTCGTTTGGGCACCAACCACCCCTTGGACTTCCACAGGTGTAGCGTACTCATGCCGATCCCCAGTCTGTTGATAAATTCATCTGGCGGAATAAGTTCGAAATGTCCCATAAAATCAAGAGATGGGACCCGTTCAGAAAAAAGGCTGGGGCGAGCTCGAAAATACCTGAACACAAAATGCCCAAGGAGAGGTGAAAGAAAGGAAACGGGACTCCTAACGAACTATTTGCAACCCCACCCCCTCGTTCCCAAAGTCATGAAAAAGGTCGATATCGCTAGCCGCGATTTCGGCCTTTTTTTTATTCGCAGAGCCGTGGCCACGGACTGACATCAAAGAGGGAAGGAGAACACAAATGTCCACACCATTAACAACCGATCTTGCCAAACGAGAAACACTTGCCACCATGATTGGCGCGTACCAGCACGCTACATGCAAAATCCAAGAAGCCTACGCAATCCTTGAGGCTGCCCAAACTACCCTTCGTTCGGTATTCCTCGATGCTCCCGGTTATCGCTTCAGCGTGAACGAACGCAACAATACCGATGTCGGGAAAAAGGCCAGCGACGAGATCAATGCCAGGATCAAGAAAGATGCCTGGGCTGTGATTGTTGAACGGATGGAGTTGAGACGTCTGCTGTCGATACAGAGACGGGCTGAGCTTGATTCCCAGATTGAAAAGGGAGAGCTGCCGGAATTGACCGATGAAAACGTGATGGCGCTGTTCGAGACTTCAGCGGCGAACGTCAACTCCTACCTGGAGGAGGCAGTCAAAGAAGTATTCGACTTTCTCAGGCCACCGCGTAGCAGTTTCAAGACCAACACGGAATACGAACTGGGCAAGAGGGTAATCCTGACCTGGATGGTGGAAAAGGGATGGAATAGAGGCAAGTTCCGCGTCAACTACCATCGGGAGAAATACCTGACTGCCCTGGATAACGTATTCCACATGATCGACGGCAAGGGGCCGGTCAAAAGCTATCATGGTCCTCTGTACGATGCCATTACCGACAGTCCGGACGGAACCGGGGCAACGGAGTACTTCAAGTTCAGGAGCTGCCTGAATGGCAACCTGCATCTGGAATTCCTGAAACCAGTGCTGGTGGCAAAACTGAACGCCATTGCAGGAGGCAACCGTTTGCGGAAGTAATCAATATTCACGACACAGCACACTTTCACCAGACAAGAGGGGGCAAGCTTAGGCTTTGCCCCTTTTGTCGTTCTGGAGGCGATTATGACTGCAATTACACCAACCATCAGGCTTATGACATCACTGCTAGCTCAGGGGGCAGGAATGCAGATAGAGGCCCTGATCCTGGAGTACAACGGCAGCAACTTTCATCTGCACGGCGGAACCAGGGACAAGATCCACGTCTTCATCCAGGGGATATGCCTGTATGTGCTCACGATCAACACCGCTGTCGGCTACGTGGGGCTCAACACCTACATGGCTCCTGAACCGGATGCCATCAACACGATCTTTCTTTATTCGCCGGGGGAGATCAAAGAAACCCTGGGAGCCAAGTGGGAGCAGCTTCCCCCCGAAAGCATCGTCCGCAGACTTATCCGCTATCTCATTTAAAAGGAGCCATCGCCATGACCATAGAAACCATATTCGGCAAAGAAGAATCACCATCAAAACCGCGCAGTCTCAGATTCCGGACCATACGGCCTGTGTTTGAGACGCTTACCATCAAGGAGAACGTACCAGACTACATTAATCCTAAAACCAGACTCACCGCTCCAAGACAGGTATGGGAAATGTTCAGGTTTCTGGGGAGGGAGAGTAAGGAATGGATGCTGGTTCTCTTGCTCGACGGCAAGAACCGATTATCGGCTGTTGACGTGTGCAGTATCGGCAGCCTCAACCAGAGTATCGTTCACCCTAGAGAGATCTTCAAAAGCGCATTACTGGCCAGTGCCGCGGCAATCATCCTAGTCCACAACCATCCCAGCGGCGATACCAGTCCGTCCAGAGAAGACCTGGAGATCAGCAAGCGACTGAAGGAGGCCAGCGACATTCTTGGGATCAAGTTGCTCGACCATATCGTTATCGGGGAAGACGAGTTCACATCTTTCGTGGAAAGGGGGCTCATGTAGTTACCTTCTGTGCAGGCCAGTAGCGAAAGACAGGTAAGAAGATGATCCTCCACCTCCACGCCCGCAGGAGTTAATGACGCTGGTTTTACCTAGAAACCCCTTGGCGCTGGTTTGGTGTGGCGGATGTATAATGATGTTGGTGGAGAGTAGTGACGGCGGTTTGGCGATTAGGAAAGAATTCGCAATCGGTATGCCAAGATCAGTGCCGATTTGGATCGAGGCTTCGCCTCGTTCGGTCTCTCAAGATTCATTTGCCAAGAACCGGCAAATGCATCTTTCGAGATCCGAGCCGAAAAAAATCATCGAATAAAGGCAGGTAACAAAAGGTAACACTACCAGCTTTTACGGGCGGTTATTTCGGTCAGACGTTACCTATGTGTTACCTACAAAAGAAAAAGGACCTAGCAAATCTTGCTAAGTCCTTGATTTCTTTGGAGCGGGAAACGGGATTCGAACCCGCGACCTTCAGCTTGGGAAGCTGACACTTCTCTGTTTATGCGCTTTTCAAATTGACTCTTGATGTCTCACCCGCACCTTACATCTACTTGACTTTTCGTGCTTTTTACTCTATTTTTCTTTCTGTGTGTTTCTCGATCCATCTCTGCCTGCCAACCACCAAACGGAAACAAAACGGAGACAACGGGGTCATTCCAAACGACAAACGGAAACAAAACGGAAACACGAAAAGGAAGCGAAATGGGCAAACAATTCACGGAAAAAGCCATTGCTGCAGCAAAGCCGAAGGAGGCTCGTTACTATCTTCGGGAAGGACGGGGATTCGCCCTGCAGATCCTACCCTCCGGTGCAAAAGCGTTCGTGTATCTGTTCGAACTGAACAAGAGCAAAGGGTACGTACTGCTCGGCCATTACCCCGATTGCTCGCTCGCCGATGCAAGAATAGCATACAACGATGCCTACAAGCTAGTAAAACAAGGCATTGACCCTCGTGACCAGAAGAAAACTGTTGCCGAGGAAAAGGCAAAGGCCGCAAGGGAAGCGGTCCAGGAAGCGGAGGCTGCTGTCGCTGCAACGACCCACCTCCAAAAATATACCTTTGACACTCTTGTCACGGAGGGGGTGCCCGAGAATTTCGTTCCTACCACCGTTGAGCAGCTTGCCGGCGTCTGGTTCGTCAACTACTCGAAAGAGAACCATTCCGAGCGTTGGCAAGGGTCCGCGGTGAGTTGCATCAAAGTCCACATCCTTCCGAACATAGGACAAATGGAAATCGCGGCCGTAAGGCACAAACATGCTGTAACCCTCATCCAAAAGATTGCTTCCACCGTGCCGGGCTCGGCACGCAATACTATGAAATTTGCCAGACAGATGTTCAAGTATGCTTGTCGCCAGGAATGGGCCGAGATTCAGCCATTCATCGAGATTACGGAATCGGTACCTAAGATCGCGCCGAAAACCGATGAACGCCACCTTGATGATGACGAGGTCGTCAAGGCGTGGAATGAGATCAGCAAATCATCGAGCTCTCACGAAGTAAAACGAGCTTTGAAGCTCATCCTCGTGACCGCGCAGCGTCCCGGTGAAGTGGCACAAATGCACCGCGATCAGATTAAGGGAAAATGGTGGACCATCCCGTCTGAGGTGGCTGGGAAAAATGAAAGGGAGCATCGTGTGTACCTGACAGACACAGCCCTTGAGTTGATCGGGGATGGCAAGGGGTATATCTTCCCCTCGGAGAGTGGAAAGCGAGGGCATGTTTCTGGGAACACCCTATCCCAAGCGATTAATCGCGGTTACTTGAGCGACGAAGTGGTGAAAATCGTGGGCAACCGGAAAATCAAGGCAAGAAAAGAACCGTACTTCGGCATGAAGCCGTGGTCACCCCATGATCTTCGTCGCACCGCCCGCACAAATATGGCGCGGGTCGGGGTATCAGATGAGGTAGGCGAGGAGGTGGTGAACCACATAAAGCCTGGAGTTGTGGGAGTGTATAACAAGTACCGCTACGACAACGAGAAAAAAGAAGCCCTCCTCAAATGGGAAGGCCTTCTTCTGGAAATACTTAAAAATAAACCGGACGTTGCTGAATGTCAGTAGAATTCCTCGCTAACCACATTGTATCGGTATCTCATGTTTATTGAAAAAAGCGTGACAGCACACATATACCGGTTGCGGCGTACTCATATATTTTGAGGGGGTAGAGTTGGCCCCCTTCATGACTCCTGTGCGTTATCATCCGTCCAAATGGGCGTTGAAAAACGAAAAGGCGATTACCTGGCAAGTAACCGCCTTTTCTCTCACAAAACTGCTCCGCGTTGAGTGCCATACTTAAGCAATGGAAGTAGGAATTCTTGGGTGCAGATCAGTCCATATGGCTGTGTGATGCCCTCAACGTCTACATCATCATGCCCATTCCTCCAACAAGAACGGTGGCAGTCACGGATTTGGTCGGATCAGCAATGCTGGTGGCCTTGACAAGAAACATCCCCTGGTATGACGGAGCCGTATAGAGCCCTCCCGAAGTAATGATGCCGCTGTTGAGACCTACGCTCCAGGTGACCGGTATATTGGCACTGAATTGCTGGGTGCCGTTTACCTGCAATGAGGCATTTACAGGAGTTATGGATATGCTGCTTGTATTTTGTCCAGCGCCTGGCTGCATGATATTGCCGGACATCATCGTGCCGCCCATCATGTTCCCCATCGGCCCGGTGAATATGGGCATCCCGCTCGAGTTCATCATCGTTACGTTGCCGTTCTGGTCTATCGACATTTTCACATCATCGAACATCCGGTCAAGCCCCTGGCCGATCACGTATGGGGCCGAAATCGGATCAGCATTGGCAACACCATAGGTATTCAGCAGTGGGCCCATCTTTTGCCTCATATCCATCCGAGCAGTGCTCATGTTGCCGAACATGGTCCGCATCGTGGTTCCGTTGGGATTCTTATAGAAGGAGTTCATGGTGGACATATTGCTGAACCCTGCCATGTTGGCCACCATAAGGTTCGACAACGGATTTATATTCGCCGTGCCGGTACCGCCCATTGAATAGAGTGTACCCGCTCTTAGCATGAAGGGAGGCGTTTTGCCGTTAACATTGAACATAAACCCGCCAGTCTGCGGGTTGATCTGAGTGCTCATCTCCGGGTTATTGGCGGAATCCTTCAGGTAAACGGTACCGCTCATCGGAGCGCCGGTTGCTGCGACCCCCGACACCGTTGAGGTTGAAGCTGTAGTGCCGCCCCCGCTGCCACACCCGGCCATAATGCCGGCAGTGATTATCACTGCTGCCGCTAGAGATTTTCTTAACATGATCGTTTCTCCCTTAATCGCTTTCGCAAGCGATGGTTAGAATTCGTAAGAAACAGCGATGCCCATGCCGTAATCGGGGCTTGCAGTGGTTATCCCCTTGGCCAGATAGCCATCGATGCCGGTATGTTTGGTAAGCTGATACTTGACCCGCAGCCGTGCCTCCAAGAGTGACGACGTGCCTTCGACCGGAGCGGTGCTCCCTTTGAGGAACAACATCGGCCGCAACTTTTCCGTGAGTTGATAGCCGCCACCGGCATAGTAATAAAGATAATTTTTGACGGCCAGTACCGACGATTTCCCTTGAATGGCATACCCGGCCTCGCCGTCGGCAACCCAGTTTCCGATCCACTTGGTAAGTTCCACGGCAAATCCCGTATCGAAGGCCCCGGTCCCGAGGAATTTACCCTTATCCGCAGTGGGAAATTTGACGTAGAAATTGGGGCGGATGCTCGGAATATACTCCTCTTCGGTGTATAGAACATAACCAGTCCGCAATTTCATATCACCGAGTCCGAACTGAGAGTCTCCCACGTTCGCGGCTGTTGCGTTCGTCATCGGACTTGATCCCATGCCGGAGCCGACCATGGCAACCGAAGCCGCTTGCATCGTCGAGCCTGTGCTTGCCCGCTGCATCCCCATGAATTCACCCGCGACCACTGCACTGGTGCTTTGGTAAACAAGGGGAATCTCAAGCGAGAAATCGAGTCGTTGGGTCGGATTGACGGCCAACGTGAGCGGCATGAATATGGAGTCGGTTCTGATGCCGGTTCCATACTCGCCGGACGCGAATTCAAAGCCCTGGCTGACGGAATATTTGGGTCCCTCAGCGTCACACCATGCCGGAAAGGCAAGAACGGTAAAGACCGCTAAGAGGAGAAACAACCTGTCAATTCGTAAATTATGCGCCACTGTCTGTTCTCCATTGAAATCTAGTACTTCATTCCTGCACCTTAACGGGTGTTCAACGCCTCATCATACCGCCGCCACGACTCATGCCACCACCCTGCATCATTCCGCCGCTCGGGGAATCGGACATCGCCCCACTGGCGTTCCGCCCTATCCAGGCTGGTCCCCCGCGTTCATTCCTTAACACTACCTGGGCTCCGGTTGTCCGATTCGTTAGTTTCTCAACCAAGAGGTAGGTCTTCCCATCCTTGCCCTGGGCCTTGGAGCCCTTGACAGTTATGTCGTCGCCAGTACGCAGCGGAACCCCCTTCCGCTCCCAGACATTTTTAGGGCCAAGACTGAGGTTTATCGTTTCGTTACCGACCTTGATTTCAGCGAAAACCTGTTCCTTTTCTCCCGGTTGGGGATTTGAACCCATCCGGCCTGAAACAGTCGTGACCGTGTTGACATCATACCCATTGGCGAAGTCCAGACCGCTTTTCCCCAGCTCATCGCTGCCGAAACCAAACCCGGCAAAGACGGTAGTGACCATTAGGTGATGCAGTAGAATCACCACCATCATGACTGAGAAAAAGCGGTCTGGGACCATCGCGAACAGCTCCTGTTTTACTTGGTGGTCATTGTAGTTTTCGGCGTCATGGTCGTCATGCCGGAACCCGCCGGCATAGTCGTCGTACCGGTGCCGGTCATTGTCGTTGTCATGGTGCCGGTGCCGGTCATCGAGGTATTGGTCATGCCGGTTCCTGCAGTCGGCATGGTGCTCGACGGCATGGTCGTGCGGGGCATCGTCGCGGTCATCGACGTTGATCCCATTCTGCTTCCACCCGCGGCTAACGCCTGGCTGGCTACGGCAAGTGCGACAGCTACGGTTACGATGGTGATTTTCTTCATTTCAATTTACCTCCGTGTGGTTGATATTGCTGTATGGAGGTATTTCACAGTACATGCCAAAACGCATATATTACGCATACAGCCGTAATCATTACATTTAGTCATCATATCAATGAATATCGGCATGCGATTTGGTGCAAACAGTTGCACTTCATGAGAACGGTATTGCACCTCATGCGATATTGTCCAGAAGGTTATACTCTTTCAATTTATACTGTAAAGTCCGGCGGGAAATGTTCAGCTCTTCAGCTGCCAGTCGCCTATTACCGTTGTGTTTGTTGAGGGCCTTTACAATCATTTCCCGTTCCACGGATTTCAGCACATCTCTGCTATCGCGTGGTTCCGGGCCGGGTTCACACAAGATTCCGTCCGGCAGGTTGACACATCGGACATTCCCCTGAGCCAGAATTACTGCCCGTTCCATGACATTCTGTAACTCCCGTACATTGCCGGGCCAGCCATAACACTTGAGGGCAGCCATGGCATCGGCATCGATCCCCTTGAGTTTTTTGCCGATCTGCCGGCTGAATCGTTCTAGGAAATATTCTGCCAACAAGGGAATAGCATCCACCCGCTCCCGCAACGGAGGAAGATGCAACGGGAAGACATTCAGGCGGTAATAAAGATCATCACGGAACCGGCGCTCAGCCACTTCAGACTGTAGATTCCGATTGGAAGCGGCGAGAACCCGGACATCGGCCTTGATCTCTTTGCTTCCCCCGACTCTCTCGAATACACGTTCCTGTAGGACTCGCAACAGTTTCGCCTGCAGCGGCAGCGCCATTTCCCCGATTTCATCCAGGAAAATCGTCCCACCTTTGGCCAGTTCAAATTTCCCTTGTCGCGCCTGTAACGCTCCGGTGAATGCCCCCTTTTCATGGCCGAACAGCTCACTTTCCAGCAGATTCTCCGGTATCGCCGCACAGTTCAGGGGTATAAAGCCTGCCGTACTCCTGGGGCTCAGCAGGTGGATCGTTCTAGCCACCAGTTCCTTGCCGGTCCCGCTCTCGCCGTAAATGAGCACGTTGGCTGTGGTCTTTGCCACCTCATGGATCAGTTGTCGCACTTCTTTCATCGCCTGGCCGGCAAAAATGAGTTCTTCAGGAGGTAGTCCGGCCGATTCGGACTCCTTCAGAGACAGATACTCCCTTGTCCTGCTCTGGCTTTCGATTGCCCTGTTCACCAGAACGAGAAGCGTGTCGGGATCGGCAAGCGGCTTGGTGAGGAAATCCACCGCCCCTTCTTTCATGGCGGCGACCGCCTCATCCACTTTACCGAAGGCCGTCAGGAATATAAACTGAGGACGGCTCGGATCGTTTCTGGTTTCCCGGAAGAGCTCAAGGCCGCTTTTACTGGGCATTTTCAGGTCCGATATGACCAAATCGAAATCTTCCTGGCGGAGAAGATGAAGACCTTTCACTCCATCCTCAGCGGTTTTCACCTCATGCCCGTCATCTTCCAGGATCGTGCACAAAAAGCTTCTGAACGTCTGGTCGTCCTCGACAAGGAGAATGCGTCCCTTCATGGGTGACTGCCTCCTTTGGTTTGTTCTTTCAGCACGGGGAGCGTGATGAAAACGGTCGTTCCTTTTCCCGGCGTGCTTTCCACCCGTATCCTGCCTTCATGTTCCTCGACGATCTTTTTGCAGAGGGGAAGCCCCAGGCCGGTGCCCCGCGCCTTCGTCGTGAAGAACGGCTCGAATATCCTGTTCATACCTTCAGAGCTGATGCCTTGACCGGAATCACTCACCGTAACCGTTACGTTTTTTCCGGATACGTTTGCCTTCAAGCAGAGGCGTCCTCCATCGGGCATTGCCTGAAGGGCGTTTTTCAGGAGATTGAGCAACACCTGTCCCAGCTTGTCCCGGTTGCCGAGGACTTGCAAAGCCTCGCTGCATTCGCTCGTGACCGTCACATGCTGCTCCTCTGCTTCGGGTCGTATGAGGGCGACAGCCCAGGCGATCAAATCCTGGAGACCGATTGCGGTTTTGGGCGAAGAATCGCTTCCGGCGTAGGCCAGAAGATCACTCACCAAGCTCTCCAGGCGGAGGGCTTCTCTCACAATGCCTTGGGCAAAACCGGCATTTCGGTCTTCACGGGGTCTCTTCTCGATGACTTGCGCGTACCCCTTGATTCCTGCCAGGGGATTTCTGATTTCGTGGGCAAGCATGGCGCCCATCTCGCCCAACTGTGCCAGCCTTTCCCGTCGTTCCATCTCAATGTGGTGGCGTTCTTCCCGTAAGGAAAATCTGTAAAGAATCGCCAGAAGAATCCATCCAACGCCGAGTAGCGCGAAGATGGCCGCCACGTTGAATTCGGCGCGCCTAACCACTGCATCGGCCCGGTAGGTATGGAGGGTGAGGCGCAGGGCGAGCGTTTCTCCGGGGAGGTAAAAAGGGGTGTAGAATTCGTATGCCTTTTCTCCTGTACCGAGAGTTACCCGCGACTCTAGACTGGACTTACTTTGAAGCACCTCCAAGAACTTTTTATCTTCGCTGGAAGTTCCGATAAGATCGGTGTTGGTGTGGAAGCGGTAGGCACCCTTTCTATCGATCAGCGCAAAAAAGGCAATATCCGTAGGATGGAATTCGGCAAGAGAGTGAAGGGATGGATCGCGTACTGCCATGCTTTCGATGGCGGCGGTGAGGGAATGTGCGAGACCACGGAGATTTTCTTCGGCAATAGAGCGGGAAGCCCGATAATTACTCAAGGCAAACCATATGAGAAACAGGGATATTGCAATCCCGGTTAAAAGGAAAAATTTCTTGAGCATAATCCCCATGATAGGATTGAAATGCGACCGATAGTTCAATCCCTCTTCAGCCACACCGTCCCATCTATATAATGCATATCGGTGGTTCTACCGCACTTCCATCAGTATGATTCTATGCTGACAATCTTAACACGTTCCCGCACCAACTGACCATCTTCATAGAGTCTTTCCCGAATCTTTCGACAGTGGTTATACGAATCGTATCCGACAGGCTCCGCGTAGTAATAAACTCGACTGTCTTCGGTATGGTACTCCACCGGCCTGCCGACATACGCAGCTTCTCTGGCCCCCTGGACTGAGATATCGGCAATCGTTGTCCCTGCAATTGCACCCAAAGTTGCGCCGATTACTCCGCCCCGCCATGGATTCCCATGGTCGAGTATCGCACCGGCAATGCCCCCCATAGTTCCCCCGGCAATGCCGCCTTGGTATTGGTAAGGAGCACAGGCGGTAGTAAACAGGCCAAAAACTGCAATGAATGCGATCGATTTGCCAATGCTTTTTAACATCTTATCCTCCGGAACAAATATTTTCTAGAGGAAAGAACTCCACGAAATATGCCAATATTTGAATGTTACAGTAAAACGCATTATTACGCGTAGTTACGAATAGAGTGATGAGAATTGGGTCACCTGGTCGGTGCAAAACCTTGCCCGCTTCGTGCAAGTTTTTGCACCACTCTTACTTATGTCACTGGCGGGGCAAGACACCTCGACCCATATGAACATTCCGCTCATCATCCAGCTCATCATTCCGCCGTTCATCATGGTTGATCCTCCTTCGCGTAAACAGTCGGATTTTGGATCATAGGTTCACCTTCCGCAGCCGCAGCGCATTCCCGATCACGGAGACAGAGCTGAAGGTCATGGCAGCGGCGGCAATCATCGGGCTCAACAGTACCCCGATTAAAGGGTAAACCACACCTGCCGCCAAAGGGATGCCAAGCGTATTGTAGATGAAGGCGAAGAAGAGGTTTTGCCGGATGTTGTGCATGACAGCCCGGCTGAGCCTGCGGGCGCGTGCGATCCCTCGCAAATCCCCCTTCACCAGAGTTACCCCGGCGCTCTCCATGGCGACGTCCGTTCCGGTTCCCATCGCTATACCCACGTGAGCGAGCGCCAAGGCAGGGGCGTCGTTAATCCCGTCGCCCGCCATCGCCACCATGCGCCCCTCGCCCTGAAGCCGCTTCACTATCTCACCTTTCTGCTCGGGGAGCACTTCGGCTATCACCTCGTCGATGCCGAGTTTACGAGCCACAGCATCGGCGGATGTGCGACTGTCGCCGGTAACCATGACGATGCGCATCCCCTCCTGATGGAGCAGCTCAACTGCCTCGAAGGTGGACTCCTTGATAGGGTCGGTAACTCCCAAAAGCCCGGCCGGTCTGTTGTCAACGGCGACAAACATCACGGTCTGACCATCCTGACGAAGCCTCTCGGCCTGCTCGGTCAGAGTGCCTGGATCTATCGAGAGTTCTTCGAGGTGGGTGCGGTTGCCTACAGCTACAGTCCGGCCATTCACCGTACCGATAACGCCCCTCCCCGTAACGGAGCGGAACTCCCCGGCCTCAGAAATATCCACACCCCTCTCCCGCGCGGCGTTCACCACTGACATAGCCAAAGGATGCTCGCTTCCCCGCTCCAGGGTCGCGGCGAGGCTGAGTATCTCAGTCTCACTTTGCTCAGACATGGCCACTACCGAGACAACGCGGGGTTTTCCCTCGGTAAGGGTGCCGGTCTTGTCCACCACTAGGGTGTCCACTTTCTCCAGGACCTCCAGCGCCTCGGCGTTCTTGATCAGCACGCCGGCAGTAGCGCCCCGGCCTGTCCCAACCATGATCGACATCGGCGTGGCCAGCCCCAGCGCGCAGGGGCAGGCGATGATGAGCACGGCCACGGCGTTGACCAGGGCGTGCGCCATGCGAGGCTCCGGTCCCACAACGAACCAGACGATAAAAGTGAGCAGCGCTACCAGCACAACTGCCGGAACAAAGTATGAAGCAACCACGTCTGCCAGGCGCTGGATCGGGGCGCGGCTACGCTGGGCTTCGCTCACCATCTGCACGATCCGGGCGAGAAGCGTGTCACTTCCGACGCGCTCAGCCCGCATCACGAAACTCCCCGTGCCGTTAACGGTCCCCCCTGTAACGCGGCTCCCTTGTTTTTTTTCGACCGGGACAGGTTCACCGGTAATCATAGACTCGTCCACGTAGCTCGCCCCTTCCAGGACGATACCATCCACCGGCGTCTTCTCCCCCGGACGGACCCGGAGCCGGTCGCCCGGCTTGACTTCCCACAGCGGTATGTCTTCTTCAGCACCGTCCTCGCGGAGCAAACGCGCCGTCTTGGGAGCAAGCTTCAGAAGAGATTTCAGGGCGCTGCTCGTCCGGCTGCGGGCACGGAGCTCCAATACCTGCCCAAGAAGCACCAGGGTGACGATCACGGCAGCAGCTTCGAAGTAGACATCGACCTCGCCGGTATGGCCGCGGAATGATGCCGGGATTACGCCCGGGAAAAGAGCAACGAACAGACTGTAGAGATAGGCCGTGCCGGTGCCGATGGCGATGAGAGTGAACATGTTCAGATTGCGGTTTGCAACAGATCGCCAACCCCGCTGAAAGAAGGGCCAGCCACCCCAGAGCACCACAGGGGTGGCAAGCGCCAACTGGACCCAGGTGATGAGTCCTTTGGGGAAAAGGCCCTGTATCGGACGGCCGGGGATCATTCCCGACATGGCCAGAAAGAAAACAGGGACCGTCAGGGCGAGGCTGATCCAGAATCGTCGCGACATCTCCACCGACTCCGGGCTGATCTCTTCCTCCCCGGTCACTGTTCGAGGTTCCAGGGCCATCCCGCAGATCGGGCAGGAACCCGGCTCCTCTTGAACGACTTCAGGGTGCATGGGGCAGGTGTATTTCTTGCCCGTTTCTCCTGATGTCTTTTGTTCCTCACGGGAAACAATGGCAGGCGTGATATGTCCCAAGTACCGGTCAGGATCAGTGCGAAATTTTTCCAGGCAGTGCTCGCTGCAGAAGAAGTAAAGCTCTCCGTCATGCTCCTGCCGGTAACTTGCGGTGTTCCGGTCAACCTCCATCCCGCAGATGGGATCTTTTGCCACCCGCCCGCCGCTATCGTTGGGACTCTGCTCTCTGCCTCCGTTTTTATCGACGTTTGCCATGGGACCACCTTCCGGATTCAATCAAGCTTCACAGTCTCTCCCGGTCTTTTCCCAGCCGTTGACATGCACTCCAAACAGCATGCACCGCCCTGTCGATTTCGCCCTCGGTCGTCATTCTGCCGGTCGAGAAACGTATCGTTCCCCTTGCCCATTCAACCGGCAGATTCATCGCCTGAAGGACAGGAGATATTTTACACTCCCCCGAATGGCAGGCCGATCCTGCCGACACGGCCACCTGATCGCTGATGCCGGAAATGAGCGCGGTCGCGTCCAAACCGTGGAAACTCAGGCTCATGGTATTTGGCAGGCATTCGCGGGGATGGCCGTTGTATTTTACCGTGTGAATTCTGTCGCAAAGCCCGGAATGCAAGCGGTCCCGCATCTTTTTCATGTGTAGTCCGTTCTTTTCCAGGCCGCTCCAGGCTATTTCACATGCCTTGCCAAGCCCGACTATCTCCAGGACGTTTTCCGTGCCCGCTCTTCTCCCCTGCTCGTGCCCCGCACCATGTATGAACTTCGCAAGCTGTGTCCCCTCCCGGATGTAGAGGGCGCCGATCCCTTTCGGAGCGTAGAGCTTGTGGCCAGCGATGGAAAGGAGATCAACTCCAAGGGAATTCACGTCCGTCGTGATCTTGCCCACCGATTGAGCGGCATCGGTGTGCACGATAATCCCTCGTTCGCGAGCAAGGCTTGCAATCGACGGGATCGGCTGGATTGTGCCGACTTCGTTGTTTGCGTGCATGACGGAAATGAGGATCGTCTGCGGGGTAATCGCCTTTTCCACATCGGCAACATGCACCATTCCATATTCGTCAACAGGCAGATACGTGACGTCAAATCCTTGTCCTTCCAAGCATGCGCATACTTCGGTTACTGCCGGGTGCTCGATCCTGGTGGTGATAATGTGGTTTCCCCTGTTCCGATGGGCGGAAACGATCCCCTTTATGGCCCAATTGTTCGACTCTGTTCCGCCGCTAGTGAATACGATCTCCGACGGAAGGCAGTTCAGGAGAGAGGCAACCTGTTCGCGGGCGGCCTCAACCGCTCTTCTGGTCTGCTCGCCGTACCAGTGGGAACTGGAGGGATTGCCGAAGTGCTCTTCCAGATAAGGACGCATGGCGGCAATCACCTCCGGATCATGAGGGGTGGTGGCATTGTAATCGAGATAGATCGGCTTTATCATCTGCTCTCCTTCACATCACACAACTTTAAATAAATATGGCCTTCCGTCTCACGAAAGGCCATATGAAGTTCTCTGTCAAAAACCTATTTTTCCTCTGGTTCAGGCATCCTTATTAGGCAGGCGCTATTTTCCTTCATTGCAAAATCGTCACCCCTGACATTTCCTTCAACCACTACTCCTTCCAAATAGTGATCACCCACATAGCCCGTAATCTTGACCTTTCCCACTTCTTTATAGGACCTATACCGCCGTAGGCCGGTGTAGCGATAGACAGAGACTACTTCATTCAGGCAAAATTCCTCTTTGGCGACCTTGCTGCCTCCATGAAAAAGGTTGACAGTGTCTCCTGTTTTGGCAAGGACTGTGATCCTCGCCTGGGGAACAGTGGCGCAGGCCGACATAAACACAGGCAGCAGAAACATCGATATTCCGAGGACTAATAATATAACTCTGCTCATGACTCCCTCCATTTGCTTTGTCGGTTACTTGCAATCTTCCTTCCAGAGGCAGTTTTTTTGACCACATTCCGTAGCATTACCCGTATCAAAGCATGTAGTGTTCCCTTCTGAGGCCTGAATAGTCCGGATAATCTCCGCTTTTTTCATTTTATCGGTTTTCAAGCCCCTTTGAGCTGCCAACTCCTTGAGTTCTACCAGTTTCATGGCCTGTTTCCTCCTGTGAACTTATTCGTTTCCCTTGATAAAAGCCTCTCGACAGTGCTCTGAACAGAAATAGAATAGCCGGCCATGCCGTTCAGCAGTGCTGGTCGCGGATGTTGATGGAATGTGCATGCCGCAAACGATGTCGATAACGGTATTGTCCTTCTGGTAAAAAGGATGGGTTTCCAGACGCAGGTAGGTATCGACAAAATCGAGGATTCTGTCTTCGACCCATCCGGCAAACTCTTCGTCAGCACCTTCAAAGGGGAATGTTGCTTCGACGTTGCGGTTATATTCCATCAGCACGGGAAGGATGTTGAGATCATAACGGGCGGTGAAGGTTTCGTTTCTCCCCGGTAACAGGGCTATATCGAGCCTGACTGTCGCCGGAAAGCGTGGCGTATGACTGAACTCGCAGACGCAGTAATAATCGGAATCAGTATGCAGAATTTCAACCCTGACATTGTCGAACTGATGCGCCAGCTCTTGCATGCGGGGGAATATGATCGTTTCTATCTTGTTCTTGGCGACACCGGCCAACCGCTCCCTCTGCTCCAGCAATTCTTTCATCTTGCCGTCGAGCTGTTGCTGTTTGTCGGCAAGATCATGCCGGTGTTGTTCAATCCGGTTGAGAATTCTTTTCGTTAATGTGGTTGCCGTTTCCATACCATTACCTCCTCTCAAGTCGCAGCAGACTCAATCGCGGAATTTGGCATGACAAGCTGCACAGACCTCTTCAACTTTTTTGAAGGCAGCTTTTGCTTCTGCAAAATTACCTTTCTTTACCTGGTCCGCCGTGATCATTACGTTTTCTTCCAGTTTTGTCGCCAGCGCCACGAACTTTTTCCGTTCCTTGACATGCTTATGAGGCTTGGACTTCTTCAGCTCGGGAATAGCTGCCAGAATCCTGTCTGCCCGAATTTTTGCCGTGTCCGCATCACCTTTGTTGATAGCCGACTCCAATTCGGCAGATGCCACCGAGAATACCGGCATCATGGCATGGAGTTTTTTCATCTGCGCGTCCATATGACCGCCCATATCATGAGCAGATGCAGCGATAGCTCCTTGCAGCAACACGACCGCTCCAAGCGACATGGTAAATTTCACCAATTTCCTCATACCTTCTCCAGATTATGAATGCAGTCATTATGCTGAAAGCGGCAGGACGTCGTTGGCCCGTCGCTTTTGTACGGAAATGTTATTTTGCCGGTTGAACCAGTAATGAGGAGGCATCCTTCTTGGCGATGTCACCGACCTTGACCTCACCCTTGACGATTTCCGCTTCGAAATAGTGTTCGCCCATGAATGACAGCACCTTCACCGCCCCGACTTCCTTCTCCTGACGGTTCTTGCCAATTACTCGATAAACCGGCAGCACATCGTTGATCGCAATTTCCTTCTGAGCCTCCACATTGCTGCTATGAAACAGATGTACTTTACCGCCCATTTTCATGACAACTTCGCTTTTGGCCTTTTTTTCGGCAGCCTGGCTTACAACAGGTATTGCCAGCATGACCGACAGGGTAAGCAGTGTGATAATTTTGATTGCGCGTTTCATGTTCGTATCTCCTTTCAAGTAGTTACATTGACAAAGTTAGGATAAACTCTATTTTTTCTCGCCTCCTTCCATCGCAACTCTATTGTTCATGTTGCTTCACTTCCAAGAACCAGACATTGTCACCCTCTGCCTGCCTCCCCAGCTTATCTACCACTTTCCAACGCACTTTAATCGGCAATCGTTCCTTGAACATTGAAGGTTCTTTCGGCTTAAGCACCGCAGCCATGTCAAACACTGAATGATACAGGTCTCCTGCAAACTTCTGCCCGTCCTTTGACATCATGACCAGTTCCTTGACATCCACCGGACGGTCAAAAAAAGCATTCACCTCTTCAACATCCTTGGCTCCTTTATCCCTCATGGCGGTGACACTCAGAAGACGCGGAGGGGATGGTTGCAGAACAGCGGTGTCATCGGAATTTTTTGCCACGGCACTCAGGTTACTTTCTTTGCCTTCGACCAGCAGCCTGACGGTCTTGACTCCTTGAAACTGGCGCAGGGTCAAATCGATCGCCCGGGCGACCGCTGAGTCACTGTTTTCCAGTTCTTTGCTGAAGTTCGCCGTTACCGTCCCCTGGTCATCAGTAATCGCGATCAGCCGGCTCCCGCTTGAAAAAGAAATGAACTCTCCCTGATAACTGCCGAGGTCCATGCCACTTAAAAGTCGTTCAACCGCTACCTTCTTCATGCTTGATTCATCGAACGTAAAGAAAGGAAACGGGACCACCTTGCCCGGCTCCTTGGCGGACGGGAAGTAGATGACAAAGGCATAGCAGGACCCCTTATCGGACGTGGGGGCAGTGCCGAAATATTTTTCATAAGCCTTGGTTGCGGCAACCCGGGCCTGAACCGTTGCAGGTTGTTCCGCCTTCTTCTTGCAAGAGGTCAATGCAACGGCAAGCGCTGCGACGAGAACCAGTAGTAAAAGGGAGAATTTCCTGAACATTGTTTTTCCCCTTAAAGGTCTTAGGGGCAACCACTGGTTGCCCCTAAACGCCAACTTCCATTTTGTCACTTCACCGTATACCAGAACTTGGCCGATCTTACTTTGCCGTCAGCCAGTTTGAACTTGCACATCACGCCGTATTTGCCCTTTTTGGACAGGTCGAAATCGGCGCCGAAATGCCCTTGCATCCCCATCAGCTCTTTGGTCGCCTCGGCCTTGTCCGGTCCCTGGACCTTTACCGTGACTTCACCCGAGGTCAAAGCCTTGCCGCTCTTGGTGTCTTTAAACTCCACATGAACGTGATGCGTCTCCTTGACGTCCATAGGCATTTCCATACCCATAGCCTTCATGGATTCAGCCATAGTTTGAATCACGAATGTCGCCTTGACGCCATCGACCACTTCTTCGTGAGCCACATTCCCTTTGTGATCCCCATGTCCCATGCTGCCATGGTCGTGTCCTTCATGATCCATGTGATCCATGGCAAAGGAAGCAAGCGGCGCAGAAAGGGCAAAGATTGTTGCGATTAGTACGGTCATTTTTTTCATGTTGTGAGTTCTCCTTTGATGTTTGCTTGTGTGTTGTATTAATGATGCGAATGCCCGCTGTGGCCATTGTCATATTGGTCGGAACGATAGGAAGATTGGTCAAACTCAGCGCAACCTGACAACATGGCGACGACAAGCAACAGCCCTGCTAGAAACGATACTTTCTTCATACAAACTATTCTCCTTTGACTAGATGTTATTACAGCGCTAATCTAGTTATTGCACTTGCCATGCCATCACATAACACCATGTGTTTACTGCAATTTACTAGGATTAACTGTATTGCCGCATAGAGAATATTCAACATCTGAGTAGCATATTCTTCAATTACAATCGTCAATCGCCTGCCAATTAATGCTTCATCCCCGAATAGTGCAGTTTACCTTTCTTCAGATCCCGTTTCTTCATCAGAACGAAGATGACAGGCGTCATGATCAGTACATGCACGGCCGAGGAAATCATGCCGCCAATCATCGGCGCGGCAATGGGTTTCATCACGTCGGCACCGGTGCCGGTAGACCACATGATCGGAATCAGACCAAGTAAGGCCACGGCGACGGTCATCAGCTTGGGTCGCAGACGGAGCACCGCTCCCTCGAAGGTTGCATCGTAAATGTCCTGCTCGCTGCACGGGCCGTTGATCAGCTTCTTGTCCAAGGCCTCGTGCAGATAGATGACCATCACCACCCCGGTCTCAACGGCAATACCGTAGAGGGCGATGAAGCCGACCCAGACCGCCACGGAGAGGTTATACCCCAGGGCAGCCACCAGGTAGACTCCTCCCACCAGGGCAAATGGGACCGAAAGCATGACCATGCTGGCTTCCAGGGCCGAATGGAAGGTGAAATAGAGCAGGATAAAGATGATTACCATCCCCAGCGGTATCAACACCTGCAGGCGCGCCTTGGCGCGAATCTGGTTCTCCCACTGCCCGGACCAGGCCACGTAATAACCGGGGGGCAGCTTGAGATTCTTTTCAAGTACCTGCTTGGCCTCGGTGACAAAGCCCCCCATGTCGCGGCCACGGACATTCAGAAATACCAGAGACCGTAACAGTCCCCCCTCGCTGTTGATCTCCGGTGCTCCGGTGGATATTTTCAGCTTGGTCACCAGCGACAGCGGCACCTGTGCCCCCTCCATCCCCGCCACGAGGATACGGCGAATTGCCGGGATGTTATCGCGGTAGTCCCTCAGGTAACGTATCCTGATCGGGAAGCGGTTGCGCCCCTCGACCGTGGTGGATAGCATCTCGCCGCCCAGGGCAGTCTCGATGACATCCTGGATGTCGCCCACATTTACACCATAGCGGGCGGCAGCCTCGCGGTCGATGTCGATGTCGATGTAGTTGCCGCCGGTGACCCGCTCGGCAACAACGTCGGCTGCGCCGTTAATCGGTTTAAGGATCGCCTCGGCCTGAATTGCCAGGTCTTTCAGCACGTTCAGATCATTGCCGAAAATCTTCACCCCTAGATCGGTACGCACCCCGGTGGAGAGCATGTTGATACGGTTGATGATCGGTTGGGTCCAGCCGTTGCGGACACCAATCTGCTGGAGCTTACTGTCCAGTTCAGCAACGATATCCGCCTTCTTAATTCCCGGCCGCCACTTGTCTTTCGGCTTGAGTATGATGATCGACTCGAACATGGAGACCGGGGCCGGGTCGGTGGAGGTCTCTGCACGGCCGACCTTGCCGAGCACATGTTCAACTTCCGGGACACTCTTGATGATCGTGTCCTGAACCTGGATGAGCCGTTTGGCCTCGGTGATGGAGACGTTGGGGAGCGTGACCGGCATGTAAAGCAAAGATCCTTCATCCAGTGGAGGCATGAACTCGGAGCCCAACTTCATGAACATTGGCACGGCAATGGCCAGGGCCACGATGTTCATGGCGATGGTGGTCTTTTTCCATACCAGTACCCAGCGAATCACCGGTGAATACAGTTTGATGAAGAAAGTTGAAACGGGGTTGGAACTCTCCGGCGGCATCTTGCCGCGCATGAAGTAATACATCAGCACCGGCACCAGGGTGATGGCGATCATGGCGGAGCCCATCATGGAGAAGGTCTTGGTGAAGGCCAGCGGGTGGAACAGTTTTCCTTCCTGTCCCTCCAGCATGAACACAGGAACAAAGGAGAGCACGATGATCGCCAGGGAGAAGAAAATTGCCCGTCCGACCTGCTTGGCTGAAGTAATGACGACCTCCAGACGTTTCCCGGCCCGCTCCTCCGGCGGCATCTCTGAGAGGTGGCGGTAGCAGTTCTCCACCATGATCACCCCGGCGTCCACCAGCACACCGATGGCGATGGCAATCCCACCGAGAGACATGATGTTGGACGTGACCCCCATCAGCTTCATGGTGATGAAGGCGATCAGCACCGAGATCGGCAGGGTCAGCACGATCACCAGGGCGCTCTGGAAGTGGAGCAGGAAGATCAATATTACCAGGGAAACGACCACCGATTCTTCCAGCAGGTTATGCTTCAGGGTGTCGATGGCCCGCATGATCAGGTCGGAGCGGTCATAGGAGACCATGATCTTCACGCCTGGCGGCAAGCCTTTTTCCAGTTCCTTGATCTTGTCTTTCACCCGGTGAATGACGTCATGGGCATTTTCGCCGTAGCGCATGACGACTATGCCGCCGACCGCCTCGCCTTCGCCGTTCATCTCCAATAGCCCGCGCCGGATGGCACCGCCCATCTGCACCGTGCCCAGGTTCTTGACGTAGATGGGAGTGCCGCGCATGTCGGCGCCGACAACGATGTTTTCCAGATCGGCTTTGGATTTGACGTAGCCGCGACCGCGAATCAGGTATTCGGCATCGGCCTGCTCGATAAGTTTGCCGCCCACGTCCTTGTTGGACGCCTTGACCGCATCCATGACCTTGTTGACCTTGATGTTATAGGCAAACAGCTTGGAAGGATCCAGGTCGATCTGGTATTCGCGCACCAAACCGCCAATGGAAGCCACTTCGGCCACCCCCTGGACGGTGTTCAGCTGATAGCGCACGAACCAGTCCTGCAACGTTCGCAGTTGCTCCAAGTCGTAGCCCTTGCCTTCGATGGTGTACCAGAAGACATGACCCACGCCGGTGCCGTCCGGACCGAGTGTCGGAACAACGCCAGGGGGGAGCAACGAAGCAGCGTAATTCAGGCGTTCCAGCACCCGTGTTCTCGCCCAGTAGATATCGGCCTTGTCCTCGAAAATCACGTAGATCATGGAGAAACCGAAGGCGGAAGACGCACGGACGGCACGGACCTGGGGCAGGCCCTGGAGGTTGACTGCAAGAGGATAGGTAACCTGGTCTTCCACAACCTGGGGCGAACGGCCGGGGTAGTCGGTGAAGACGATCACCTGGTTGTCGGACAGGTCAGGTATGGCATCCACCGGGGTCTTGTAGACCGACCAGACCCCCCAGGCTATGATCAGCCCGAAAATCATCAGTATAATGACCCTGTTGCGGGCGGAATAATCTATTATCTTTTCTATCATGGCAGCATTCCTTGTCGGAGATCGTTGGTAGTCGTCATTACATCTTCATGTCATCCATCTTCAAGGTCCCCTTTTTGGCAGGCTGCTGCTGAGCCGGCGGCACGGAATGCCCTTCATGGCCGCCCGGTGCTGTAGCCGCAGGCTTCTTATCATCCATCTTCATGCCCGGCATGTTTTCATGCCCTCCGCCACCACCTTTCAGCTGTGACTCGGAATCGATCAGGTAACCACCGGATACCGCCACCTTGTCACCCGCATTGAGGCCTGACAGGATCTGAATCTTGTCGTCAGTCTGTTGTCCTACCTGGACATCACGCGGCTCAAACATCCCGGGCGAACTCTCTACCCAGACCACCTGGCGTTTGCCGGTGTCCATGACCGCGGTAACAGGTACGACTATTGCCGAACCAAGCGGCACCTTGATGATGGCATTGACGAACATGTCGGGCTTCAGCTTCATACCCGGGTTGGGCATCTCCACGCGGGCCTTGACGGTCCTGGTCTTGGGATCAAGAAAGGGATAAATGAAGGCGATCCGGCCGGTGAACGGTCTGCCCGGGAAAGACTGGGAGCGGATTTCCACCTGCTGGCCAATATGGATATTGGGGAATTCATTCTCGTACACCTCCACCTCAACCCAGACGGTGGAGAGGTCGGCAATATTGAAGAGGGCATCGCCAGTATTGACGTATTGTCCCTGCTGTACCATCTTTTCGATGACGATGCCGGAGAGCGGGGTATATATCGGCAGGCGGATGGTCGGCTTGCCGGCCTTCTCCAGCTCGGCAATCTGGTTTTCCTTGACTCCGAACAACATCAGCCGCTGTTTTGCGGACGCCACCAAACCTTCGCCGTTCTGGGAAATTGAGGGTATGGGGGAGTTTTTCAGCTGGTCGCGGCTCTTGATGGCCAGCAGGTATTCCTGTTGGGTTGCCAACAGATCGGGCGAGTAGACCTCGGCCACCGGCTTGTCTTTGCTTACAAATGAGCCGACCGTGTTCACATGGAGTTGATCGATGCGCCCGGCGATCCAGGCGGTTACCTTAGCCTGGCGCGATTGGTCAAACTGGACGATACCGACGGCATTGATCTCCTTATTCAGAGATGATCGTTTCACTGCCACCGTGGCGACGTTGGCCATAACCCGCTGGGTCGGGGAAAGCGAGACATGTCCGAGCATGTCGGCCTGTTGTTTCTGCTCAGCGGTCTGGGCGCCACCGCCTGCCGCTCCATCGATCTTCTTGATCAATTCCATGCCGCAAATCGGGCAGGTTCCCGGCTTGTCCTTGATGATAAACGGATGCATGGAGCAGGTGTACAGCTGTTTGCCCTGGGCCGCCTTTTGATCGGTCGCCTTGCCGGAATGACTCTTCTGCCACATGAACCAGCCGCCGCCTGCTGCTGCCGCCAATATGATTACTACCAGGGGGATTGCAATTTTCTTGTTGAGTGCCATGGTCGTACCTCGGTATCGTGAAATTTAATGATGTTGTGTATGTTCAACTGTGGGCTGTACGACTGCCGGCGTTTGCGGCGTTTCAGAAGTGGCCGGTAACGGCGATAATGATTGTTGCGAAGGCGCTGTCACAAGATCGGTGCCGACCACCGCCTCAAGCTGGGCAATTTTCATCATGTATTCTGCCTGTGACTCGTACAGCTCCCGTTCGTAATTGAAGAGAGTCATGCGGCTATCCAGTAACGTCAGAAAATCCACCTTGTTGACGCGATAGCCGATGGCGGCCGACTCCAGCGATTGCTCTGACTGGGGGATGATGCCGGCTTTGTAGAGCTCAATCAGCTTCTTCCTCCGCTCCAACTGGGCCGTGATATCAGAGACACTCAAATTGATGCTGTTTTTGGCGCTGTTCAACTCTTCGTTGGCCATGGAGATTTCAGAGGATGACTCGGCGACCATGGCTTGACGACGCTCCTTCTGCACGGGCAGATTGAACGTAACGCCCAGGGAATACATGTCGTCGCCATTACTTCCTTCAAATCGGTCCCGTTGCATGTATTCTAAGGAAACGTTGAAATCGGGATAGGACTCCTTCTCCGCCAGTTTGTGTCCAGCCTTTCCTTTCTCGATCAGCGCAGAGAGACTCTTGAGCAACGGGCGATTTTCATACGCAATAGTTCGCAGTTCTTCGGGAGATTGAGTGATCTGCCTGATGTCGAAATCAGGGATGGCACCGATCGGTGTTTCTGCCGGCCGGTACAGGAGAGTATTGAGATTTGCCTGAAGACTTTTTCGCTGCTGCTCCAGGGAGATACGCATATCAAGCATTTTTGACCGTTCCACCTGGGCCTTGAAAACGTCCTGCTGCACCCCCTGCCCCACTGAATACTTGGTTTCAGCCAAGGTGATAAAATCGCCGAGGATGTTCAGGTTTTTATCCACGATCCCAAGAGACTTGTCGGTGAAATAGATCTGGTAGTAGGTCTCGACCACCATCCGGCGCAGTTCGAGTTTGCGCTCCTCCACCTGCCAGCGGTAGGATTCGGCTTCCTTGGTCGCCACTTCCCCCTTCAGATCCCGCTTGCCCCAGAAGGGAAGCTGCTGGGAAATCCCGATCACCTTCTGGGTCATGGGGTCCTTGCGGAAGTTGAACGGGTCGGAGACAATGCCGTTCTGGATCTTCAGCATCAGCATCGGGTCGTCGAAGGTCCTGGCTTGAGCGATCCGGTTTTTGAACATTTGCCAGCGTGATGTGGAGGATTTCAGTTCCGGATTATTGTCGAGGGCGGTGGCCACCAGGATTGAGAGATTTTCAGGTGGAGAGGTATCTGCGGCATGAGCGATATTCATTTTCAGCAGTATGGCGCAGGTGATGACTATTATACCGTTGTTTATTTTCATAATGACCTCTGTATCCGGCAAGTTAAGGAGATATATACACAGGACGTGCCATTTCTATATCACATTGAATATACAGCAATTTGAACCATAATCCAGCAAGCGCATGCCATCTTGATGAAGAATATTCTGCATGTGTGAAGGATTATCTCTAGGTCTCTTTCTTTTCAGGCAGGGTAATGCCGAATTTTTCCAGGCGGTAAATAAGCGTGTGGCGGGGAATCCGTAAAAAACGGGCGGCAGCCGCCTGATTCCAGTTGTTGCGTTCCAGGGCGTTGACGACAACTTCCCGCTCCAGCTGTTCCAGGGAATAGCCTTCATCGGGAAGCTTGATAAATGCGGCTGAGGGCTGTCGCAGGGTTTTATCCTGCAATATTTTATCCGGAAGTTCGTCCAGAGTTATCGTCTCACCACTACGCATGATAAGCAGACGTTCCACGGTGTTTTCCAGTTCCCGCACATTTCCCGGCCAAGGGTACATGACCAGAGTGTTCAAAGCCTCCTTGTCAAAGGTCACCTTGTCGCTGCCATGTTTGCCGCAAAAATATCTGATGAGCAGCGGAATGTCCTTGCGCCGTTCGCGCAGTGGCGGCAGGTGCATCGGTATTACGGATAAGCGATAGTAGAGGTCTTCGCGGAATGTGCCTTCCGCTATCGCCTTGTCGATATTCAGGTTGGTGGCGGATACAACGCGGACATCCAGTTTCTGAACCTTTGTGCCTCCTACCGGTTCCACTTCCTTTTCCTGCAGCGCCCTGAGCAGCTTGGGCTGGAGTTCCAGAGGGAGTTCGCCGACTTCATCCAGAAACAGTGTGCCCCCTTCCGCCAGTTGGAACTTGCCGGTCTTGTCCTTGACTGCTCCGGTAAACGCGCCCTTGACATGGCCGAACAGCTCGCTTTCCAGCAAATCGCGGGGGATGGCGGCACAGTTGATGGCAACGAACGGGGCGTCACGACGGGAACTATTGGCGTGGATGGAACGGGCAACCAGCTCTTTCCCCGTCCCGGATTCACCGGTGATCAGTACCGCCGCCTCGGTGTCGGCCACCTTGCGGATAACATCGAAGACCTTCTCCATCTCTTTGGACGAGCCGATGATGGTCCGAAAATCGGCCTTATCCGTCAGCTCATTCTTCAGACGCTTGTTTTCCTCGGCAAGGCCGCTGAACTCGAGCGCCTTCTTGACCGTCAGTTTCAGGGCATCCCGGTTGAACGGTTTGGTGATATAGTCGTAGGCGCCGGCCTTCATGGCTTCAACCGCAACATCAATGGTCCCGAAAGCGGTAATTATGATCACCAGAGTTTCCGAAGAGCGCTCCTTGACGGATTTGAGTACCATAAGCCCATCCATGCCGGACATTTTCATGTCGGTTATGACCAGGTTGGGCTGGAACTGTCCGAACAGGAACAAACCTTCCTCTCCGGAAGAGGCGGCCAGGACTTCATATCCTTCTTCATGAAGGTTATATTCCAGAACTCGCCGGAGCGAGGTGTCATCATCGATAACCAGTATTTTTGCTTTCAAGGTGCTCCTCCCCCAGATGTAGTATGCACGGGCAATCTGATCGTTACGGTTGTGCCTGTTCCCGGCTCGCTTTCAACCTGCAACGTGCCGCCATGGCTTTCAATGATTTTCCTGGTGATTGCAAGCCCAAGTCCGGTACCGTTTTGCTTGGTGGTAAAGAACGGCTCGAATATTCTCTCCATGGTTGCGGCATCGATACCGGGGCCGGTATCCCGGAAACGAATCTCACATAGAGCTGTCTGAACGACCGCTGTGGAAATTGTTACACTGCCGCCCGGCGGAGTCGCCTGTAACGAGTTGATGGTGATGTTCAGGAAGGCCTGGCGAAGTTTCTCACCATCGGCTCGAACAATAACCGGGAAAGGTGGCGGTTGCAATGAGAGTTTGATCTTGCGGTCCCGGGCATCATTTGACACCAGGGTAACGATCGTTTCCAGCTCATCCTGGACCGGGCATGGCTGCATATCAGACGGCTGCGGCCGCGCCATGTGCAGGAAATCCTCCACCACCCGGTTCAGCCGCTCGGTTTCCTTGATCTGAATCTCGATAAACTCATGCTTGGGATCCTCGGGAGGATAATCATCTTTCAGGATTTCGGCGGTACCTCGAATCGAGCCGAGTGGATTGCGGATTTCGTGGGCGAGAACCGCCGCCATTTCTCCCAGAGTGGACAGCTTCTCTGCGCGGCGTAGTTGCTCTTCGATGACAATGATCCGTTCAGATTGATGTTGCAGCTTCTGGTAGGACTCCTCAAGCCCCTGGGCAGTCTTCTGCAATTCGACGGTCCGTTCACGCTCCCGTTGCGACAAGAGACCGGTCAACCCGCCGACCGTATTGTACAAAATGATCTCCAGATATTTTTCCATTTCCATGGTCAGGTGGCCACCCCATTGGAAAAGAATGTGCGGAGCATAGGCGATGCTGACCACGATTGAGCAAAAAAGTCCGCCTCGAAAGCCATACCAGAGGGCAGCCAGTATGATCGGCAGATAGTAAAGTCGCTGAAAAATATCGTGCAAATAAGGGAGATGAAGCGGCGTCAGATAATGAAGCAGACTGATACAAACAATGAAGGTTGCGATAATAACTGGCCGGAGGATTGATGACTTATTCATGGGATAATTTACTTCCTTAGCAGAGAGTGCAACTGCCTCACCGAAACAGAATTCAAGACTTGCGGGCTACAACACAATAATCATCATCGGTACCATCATAAGCAACATCAGACCGGTGCCCCACCACCCCCATTTGCCCCCGCCAAAATGATGTGCAAAAAAGCCATGATCTTCTTGTTCCCCGACAGCATCCCCGACAGTAGCATTGATCTCATAGTGGATAATCTCATCCGGTTTCTGATGATCTGAGATATTTATAACCACCTTGTAATCGCCGGTTTTCTCGAACTTCCATGAATCGATATACTCGCCATCAAGAACATCGACCGAACGCTTGATGATCGGTTGATCAACATTTCGTTCATAGACTTCCAAGGTCACATTTCTATCTGTAAGGCTCGCACCATCTTTGCTCAAGCCGAGTGAAAGTTGGACGGTTGATTGTGTTTCGAGCTTTTCGGGTGAAAGCTTTACACTTGCCTTGAGCCCTTGCTGGGTAAAGCTCTGTTCTAGGGCAAAGGCCGCGCTCGGAAGAGTAATCAGCATAAAAAGCAGGATTAATTTGTTCATGGTGGTCTCCTAACAGCAAAAATTCATCTGGCAGAAGTGATAACAGTAACATCACCGGCAGGATCGCCGGGCTGCATGAGCTCCACTTTGCCGCTGACTGGTATGGATCGGGTCAATGTATCCTGCACCGGGCAGTGCTTCTCAACCAACGTGGCAAGTTGGCTAATACTCTCCGGTGACGCCGACGAGACAACGCAGGTGGTGAAACTGATTGATGAGAACCCGGCAGGAACCTCCGCCAGTCCCAAAAATCCATGTAGATCGATATTCCCCTTGGCATGGACTTGAATGCTCTGGATATCGATCCCCAGCACCGCTGCGAAGGCACGATAGACTATCTCCTGGCATCCTCCCAGGGCGGCCAGCAGGAGTTCAACCGGATTGGGGGCCGTGTCGCTGCCCCCCAGATCTCGCGGTTCGTCAATGGGGATCGTGAAGCCACGAACCTCCGAGCGGACAGTAAACCCCGGATTGTCTGAATAGGTTGAGGCACGGAAAACGGAATTTGCCAGCTTCGGGTTATTCTTCACAGCTTCAATCAGATTTTCCACGGATAATTTGATTGAATCAGACATGATGACATCTCCTTTGATGTTGAAAGTAAGCTATTGTCCGCCTTGACCAGAAGACGAAGGTTTGCCGATAGTCTTGAAAACAGAGCTTATTGCATCGTCCATTTGCTGCTCATACAAATCCCGTTGCCTACTGATACCCATAGCCTGTTGGGCACGAGTGTCTTCTGTTTCATGCTGTTCGGCAACCGGCTTATCACTCGGCATCAGTTCAAAATGCACATGCGGGCCGGTCGACCTACCAGTGTTGCCGGAAAACGCTACGACCATGCCGGATTCCACCAGATCACCCGGTTGTACTCGAACAAGAGAGTTATGCCCATAGAGCGTGCGGTCTCCATTTGCATGTTCGACAATGACTGTGGAACCATAACCGTTACGCTCTCCAGACGAAACAACCCGCCCTTTGCGAACGGTACGAACCGGAGTCCCGACCGGAACGGCAATATCGATCCCGCGGTGGAAAACAAGTTTGCCACTGCCGAATGGATCTATCCGCCATCCGATACCGGAGGTTACGACCCCGTTCTCAACCGGCAGATCTAAATCTGCCATAGCTGCAACAGGTAGCGAAGTGAGAATCGTTATGGTAATGAGTATTAGTTTTATCATAGATTGAACAGTATCGCTCTCATTCCAGTTGGTAATAGATTCTTTATGCTTCCGGCTCAACCGGAGGTCTCATTGGGTTATAGTTCAGACAGAGTTATGTGACAAAATATTTGCTGCCCCTGACAATGGTCAGTAGTTGCCCCGGGCTGAATGGTTTGGCAAGCACTTTGGAGATGCCGGCATCTGCTGCCATCTGGGGAATTTCAGGAGAGGTATCTCCGGTCATCATCACTATAGTGGTATGTGGCGATATTTCTTTCGTGAGCATTGCCAGCTCAATACCGTCCATTTCCGGCATATTCAAATCGGTTATCATGATCGCAATGGAAATTCCTGCCATTAATTTTTGGATTGCTTCTTCTCCGCTTGACGCATAGTGAGCTTTAAAGCCTTCTCCCTCCAAAACACACCTGAGCAAGCGAAGACCTTCTTTGTCGTCATCCACAACGAGAATGCCGCCCATATTTACTCCTCTATTGGACGTTGCGGGGTACATTTCGTTACTGCCGGTTACGCTCCAACCGCGAAAACCTGCTTGTCCTCCTACAGAAATTGCCCGGCCTCCAATTCACTGGCAACCGGTGACCTGAGAACGATGGCGCCATCGGCTTTTTGAAAATTCTGCAGCCAATAGCCGCACATATAGCAAAGTTCACCGGTTACCTTACCTGTGTCAGTGGTAATTTGTTGCTGGACTATACCGATTTTTGCCTTGCATTTAGGACATGTCATTGTTTGCTTCCATGCCGAATGATTGACTTGTACGTCCCTTCAATAAGTTCAGATTCTCCTCAGACCACAACTCCATCTTTAAGCTGGATTGTCCTGTCAGCGTACTGACAATTATCGGGATTATGAGTAACCATAACCACTGTTTGTCCGCTATCGTTAAGTTCCCGGAAGAGCGCCATCACCTCATCACTGGTCTTCGAATCAAGATTGCCGGTTGGTTCATCGGCCAGCAGGATGTGGGGGTTATTGACTATCGCCCTGGCGATGGCCACCCGTTCCTGTTCGCCACCGGAAAGCTGGTTCGGTAACCGGTCAATCTTGTTGCCGAGTCCGACACGCTTAAGAGCTTCCTTGGCGCTGGCACTTTTTTTAGCCCCTTTCATATCCGCAATTGCCAGCGGCAGCATCACATTCTCAAGTGCTGTCAGATACGGAATCAGGTGAAACGACTGGAACACGAACCCGAGGTTTCCTGCACGAAAATCGGCTAACTTTTCGCCGGGCAGATCATACAGCTTTACCCCGGCCATTGTTACCGACCCTTCACTGGGGTGGTTCATTCCCCCTAATACCGACAGGAGGGTACTTTTCCCGGAACCGGACTGTCCCATGATGGTGATGAATTCACCTGCCTCGATAGTAAAGTCGATACCGCGAAGAGCCTCTACGGTATCGCCACCGCTTGTGTAGTGTTTTTTCAGATTGGAAATCTCAATCAGTGCCATATTATCCTCGTGTCAAAGTGCCCGCAGGGCTTCGGTCGGATCCATTTTACTGGCATGCAGCGCCGGATAAAGACTCGCCAGGAGCCCCAGAGTGACGGCCAACCCGATTGAGCCGAAGGCAACGGTTGCATCCCAGATCAGGTGGGCATTCTTGCTCTCCGCCATGAATGGCAGGGCCAGCTTGGCGCCACCCATGCCTACGGCATAACCCAGAAATCCGGCCAGCAGGCTGACCAGCGCGGCCTCCAGTAAGATGATCCGCATGATGTGACTCTTCCTGAAACCGATGGCCCGGAAAACGCCGATCTCCGTGGTTCGTTCGTTGACGCTCCCCATCATGGTCACAAAGACAATTAGCGAGCCGATAAAGACCACCACACCGGCCATGGCGTAGGAAAATCGTTTGAACTGATCCAGTGCCTTGAGACGGCCTTCTACAACCTGCTGGATCGCCGACACCTTGGCGTCAGGCAGTTTCTCGGCAATCTGCGTGACCATGTCGCCAATAGGGCATCCCGAACAAAGAGCCGCCACTTCTGCCAAGGTAATTTTGCCTTCCTTGCCAAGCAGCTTCTGGGCCTTGGGCAAATTGGCGAAAACAAGCGCGTCATCCTGCGAGCCGGTCTGGTCCAGCACGCCTGCAATCTTGAACGCTTCACCTTTAATCGTGACACTGTCTCCGGAACTGACGTTGAGCACCTTGGAAGCGTCGCTGCCCAGTAGTAATTCGTTATCAACCTTGGGAGCATCGCCGAAGATCTTCCACCATTGCTTCATCTTCAATTCACTGTCAAAGTTGACCCCGACAAGAAGCACTTCCTGTGTCCCGACCTTGACGCTCCCCAGCACCTTCGGCGCGATGGTGGAAACATTCTTGCTGTTCTTGATGGTCTTGATTTTCGCCAGATCTTCTTCGCGGATTTCGCGCTGATCGAAGGTTACGCCCCCCAGGCTGATACCGCCGTAGTTCATGGACAGACCGTTGCTCTGGGGAGTTACCAGGATATTAGCGCCGAACTCATCCATTTTCCGCTCTATGTCGTTGGACATTGAGCGGGTCAGGGTCACCAGGGTGACGATGGTAGCGATCCCCACCATCAGGCCGATGGTCAGAAAGGCCATCTTGGCTTTACGGCGTTTCAGGTTGTTGATGGATATCGTGTGCAGTTTCATCAGAAATATCTCGCTCCGCCTTTGAGGTCATTGACTGAAACGGAAATGGTGCTGCCATTCAACTGATGCGGCAGATAGCCGGGATTGCAGCCGCCGGAGGCATTAGGCCCAAGATTGTTGATGGCAAACTTCTTATTGCAGTTATTGCAATTTAGCTTGTCCCCTTGCTGCTCATAGCCCTTCTTTGAGCGAAAACAGGAATCGCAGGCGTCGAAGGCGGTCTTGTAGCTGCCATCGGATGCCTTAACCGCAAGAAAGGCGATCTCCTTGCCGCCATCCTCGAATTTGTAGAAGTGGGCCTTGCCGTCAGACAGTTTGGCAACAGGTATCGTTACAACACCGTTACTAACCTTGACCTTTTCATACTTGCCCAACGAGAAGGCAAATACACTGACTGCGCCAATCAACAGTGCCACCGTGACAATACCTGCCCATACAACCTGTTTCGTGCGAATTGTTGTCATTTCAATCTCCTTTTTGCTCAGCTTTGATTATTTGTGCCACAGCCACCTTTGGTACCGCAACCACCGCAGCCCCCCGATGGCGAGGCATTTTTGCCAATCTCTCTGCCGGTTATCTGTTTGAACTGCTCCGGTGTCAGAACGGCCTGCACCTTGCTTCCGAAACCAGCGCCTTTGACCTTTTCGGCCAGAGCCTCGGGTTTGATGGTTTTTGTGTCGTAGCCGACGATGACCCACCCCCCATCAATATCAACCTCTGTCACTGCAACGCCTTCCAATTTCTCAAGGACCTTGGTGATCTTGCTTGCACAACTGCCACAGGTCATACCGGATGTTTTCAAAACTGCGACCGAATCGGCTGTTGCCCCAACTCTGACGTAAAATGCCAGCACCGATAGAAGCGTAACCACAGTGATCAGTAACCCGACATTGATAATTCTGTTTTTCATCGTTGACTCCATTGAACCATTGCTCGTATGCACCAGTACTATCAAGGAACATGCCAGGGCAGTCCCTGCTTTGTAACTAGCTATTATCGTTTATTTATTACATATATTGCCATCAACTTAACCCGCTGGCTACAGCGGAATATCCTCCATCGATGAAGAATATTCTACTCATTTGCCCAATTGCTGCGCTGCCGGTTATTGGTATTATCGATATACTTTATGCATTAAATCGATATTAACTATTTGACCTGAACAAGCACATCAGGTATGTAAATGAGTTTAGAATTCTCACTTCAGAGGTACAGCCATGCGGTTTTTCACATCACTTTCCGTTCTCAGCACGCTAATTATTCTGGTAGCCGGTCCGGCGTATACAGCGCCGTTAAAAAGCCATTCCGGAACAATTAGCATGACTGTTGACCTTTCTTCCCACAATTCCGGAGACCCGGCAGAACTTTGGATACCCTATCCGGTGTCGGATAAGGACCAGGAAATCACCGATGTAAAAGTTTCAGGTGATTATGCGGCCTCAGCAGTTTATACCGACAATATCTACAGTACTCCCATGCTGTATGTCCGCTGGGACAAAGGAACGACCAGCCGCAAGGTAAATTTTTCATTCCGGGCAAAACGCAACGAAGTAATCCGGCGGGATTTCCCGGCCAAGGAAACTGCCTGGGATCAGGCAGATTATGCCCTCTACCTGCAGGCTTCAAAACTTGGGCCGATTGATGGCGAGGTTGGCAAGTTGGCGGCAAAGATTACTGCCGGTAAAAAATCAGTGCTGGAGAAGGCGAAGGCTGTTTATGACTGGACCTGCGAGAACACTTTTCGAGATCCCAAAACCCGTGGTTGTGGCACAGGTGATGTGTGCTCGCTGTTGGCGAATCCGGGTGGAAAATGCGCCGATATCCATTCAGTTTTTGTGACCCTGGCAAGAGCGGCGGGGGTGCCGGCGCGGGAGGTATTCGGAATCCGCATGGGTAAAAAGGATCGTGAAGATGTCACAACCTGGCAGCATTGCTGGGCGGAATTCTACCTTCCGGGGTACGGCTGGGTGCCGGTTGACGCCGCCGATGTGCGTAAGGCGATGCTGACGGAAAAGCTCACGCTGTCAGACGCCAAAACTGCCGAGTATCGGGCCTACTTCTGGGGTGGCATCGATCCGTGCCGGGTGAAGCTCTCTGTCGGCCGGGATCTCACCTTGAACCCGCCACAGCCGGGCGGTCCGGTTAACTATTTGATGTATCCCTATGCCCGCTTAGGCGGTAAGGTCATTGACTGGCTTGATCCGGCCACGTTCAAATACAGCATAATCTATACAGCCAAATAAGGCCGAGAACTTTGACTGCGAGTCAATCTATACTCTCACATAGCTTCGTCTCAGTCGTGCCTAAAAGTCATAAGGGAAAAGAAGCCGGATTTCATTTCAACGAACAAAACCGCTACGACTTACCTCCATACCATTATGGTCTAGTCTTCAGAAAACCTTTAAAGCCGATTAAATGAAGGGATTGAGCTTCACTTATGACTATAACCAATCTTAACGCTCTTGCCATACGTTACAAGACTGACCAGGAGTCGGTCTACAATACATGGTTCATTGACAACGTCACCCGGATGAAGGCATTCCGCTCCATCCGGCGAGGGGTGATGACCATCGTGGAGGCGATAAAAGTCGGAACCTTCGGATGTGACTTCAAAGGATCTCCGCTTGAATTCGTTCTTATGTGCATTACTGAGCAGAAGCAAGTCTTCGAGGGCGCGGCGCATCCGTTCTACTGGAAGCCGAAGCTCCGCATACCCGACATTTACGAGAATGAGGACAACAAACGGGCTTTTGGTTCCTTCCTGGAGTCGTGTCTCTCAGCCGGATCTGCCGACAGGTTGATAAAAGAAATCATCTCACTCGATGGCTGCAAGATCAAGGGTCTTGGACCGGCCGTCGCTAACATTCTCTATTTCCTTCATCCAACCCTGATGCCCCCGTTCAATACTGCCATGCTGAACGGTTTCAACTCGGTTTTTGATGAAAAGAAGAAGCTGGGCTCCTGGACAAACTACCTTGAGATGAGGGAAATCATCATCAAAGCTAATGAGGGTCTGAATCCGGCGCTATCCAAGGATTTGGGAGCGATATCCGGCCTGCTGTTCGATGTCGGCGTGGGAAAGATTTCTCTGGGTCAGAACTGGGAAACCGCCTTGGAGTTCGAGAAGGGAAAGTTGGACAAGGCGCTGGAAAAGAGACACCAGGAAGTGCAGGAGGAGTTACGAGAAGAGAATGAGCATCTGAGAATACAGTTCATGCTAACAGAAATCGGCCGTGACCTGGGATACGATGTTTTTGTCGCAACCAATGACCGGAGCAAGTCGCTGAACGGTCGTTCGCTGCAATCCCTTACGCTCCCCGAGCTTCCGCGACTGAATTTTAGTCCGGAGGTGTCACGAACCGTGTCGCTGATCGACGTCATATGGGTAACAAGGGATACCAAGCAGATCGAATGCGCCTTTGAAGTCGAAAAGAGCACCTCAATCTATTCCGGCATTCTGAGACTAATGGACCTGGCATCTTCTCTCGGCGACAAACAATATGATTTCTTCCTGGTGGCCCCAGATACACGGGAAAAGGAGGTACTTGCGCAACTCAAGCGTCCTTCGTTCAGGAATAGCAGCTGCATTGGACTCAAGTACATCCTATTTTCAGACCTTGAGGAGCATTGCCGGGGGCTCTGCAAGTTCGGCGATGATTACCGGATACTGTTTAAACTGGCAAAAGCCGGAACTCCGTAGATATCAGCGGAGTAAATTCTAAAGGCCATTATTGCTGTCCCGATAGCGTTCAGCAATTATTCGCAGTTCCTCAGGTGGTATCGCCAAAAATGTCGCCACAGCAGCGGGATCAAACTGCTTGCCTTTCTGGCTCAGTATCTCGGTCGCGGCCTCTTCGTATGACAGTGGCGATCTGTAGGGGCGATGTGAGGTCAGTGCGTCATATACGTCAGCCACAACGAACAGCCTCGCCCCCAAGGGAATTTCCTCCCCCTTCAGGCCAGAGGGGTATCCCTTGCCGTCGTACCGTTCGTGGTGGGCATGAACCATCTCCGCTGCGTCCTTGAGAAAGCCTATACGCTTCACTATCCTGTATCCTGCGTCCGGATGTTTGCGCATCTCCTGCCACTCTTCATCAGTCAGTTTGCCGGGTTTCAAGAGAATATGGTCGGGCACGGCGATTTTCCCCACATCGTGCAGCAACGCGCCGAAACCGATCTCTCGCCGAGTCTTTTCATCGACGCCGAACCGGCTGGCAATCAGCTCGGTATATTCCCTTACCCGCTGTGAATGCAGGCGGGTGTTGTGCTCGCGAAGATCCAGCGCCGAGACCAGACCAAGAAGAGTCTCCTCATTGGCATTGGCGAGTTCCCGAAGAAGTGTCCGTTGCCGATCGAACAGCCAACCAGGGATAACCCCTGCCACCCAGAATCCTGCCAACTCTCCAACCTGGTTTGCCTGTTCCATGTAGTTGCCCGGCCAATCCAAAAACGCGTGCATGATAAAGAGCAAACTGACAACCAATGCCGTTACGCACGCCCCCCTCAGCCCGAACCAGGCAGCTGCCATGACCGGCGGCAGAAAGTATAGCTTTCTGAGGATGATATGCAGCTTGTGATAGGTATGCGGCTCGGTCGGCGTCAGGTAATGCAGCAGAGCGATTATTCCGATCACGCAAGCCAGGAAAATGATCTTGCTTCGAGTCCCGTTTTGTTTGTTCACCAGCACCCCCTTGTCCAAGCCAGTGTATCCGCTCTAAATATATCACGACATCCATTCCTTAATGCATAACTGCAGAAAATCCTCCGTTTCCATAGAAGCACTGTAGCATATTCGTTATCAAAACAATCAATCCAGCCAACACACAATTACAGTTTGGCTAGCTTTTACGATACCTTATCAAGTGTATTAAAAAGTGGCATGCAAGTTGATAGGGTTAATCATAACAAACGGGCTCACGCCTGACACAACGAATCTACTCAAAGGAGAGAAGACAATGAAAAAGATCATGATCGTCGGGATTGCAATGACAATGGGGATTTTGTCTGTTGGCGCCGTATCAGCTTCGGCAGATGGCTCATGCTGCAGCAGTGCCAAATGTACCGATAAGCAGGTCGTTCAGCAGTTCAGCCAGGAAACGGCACCACTGTCAAGCACACTGAAGGCAAAAGAGCGCGAACTGCGCGAACAGTACGGCTACGAAGGAATAGATATTCGCAAAGTAAACGACCTTGAAGCGGATATCAAAGAGTTGAAGAGCAAGATCAAGCTGGTTGCAGATAAATATGGTCTTCCTAATTGTTGCCTCAGTTAATGACGGAACGCATGCTCATAGGGGCCGGGGATACTACCCGGCCCTTGCCGGCAGCTGGTGTACTCCCTGCCGGCAAAAAGCTCTGTTCCATTTTTGCTGTAAAAATGCTTCGAGCGCACTCCTTTTCAGCCTCCTTAGGGTGCGCAACATCCCGATGTAATGGGGCGTACCCTGTTTTAAATACTCCTTTGTTGGGGTACGCCCGCTTTTTCTCGCTGAATAATTGAAATAGATTTCAACGCGCATCAGGAGGCAGCAGGAAAAGAATATTGTTGGCGTTTCTTCTTTCAAGCAACCTTTCCGTTCTCTCCGGTTGCGCAGTAATTGATTTCCTTGACGGAAAACATCTGGATCACACCCGCGATTATGATCGGCCACAGTATGGAGGCGGAAACGTAAGCGGCACAAGCGGCGGCCATTCTCATTAACAAAGCAGTAAAGGAGACAACAAACATGAAAGATTTACCTGTTAAATTCGTGGAAAAGTTGCTTGGCTTAAAATTGCTTATTTTGTCAGTCATCGTACTCTCCCTGACGCTCGCAAAACCGGCTGCAATCCTTGCTCATCAGGGAACGCAGAGGATTTGTTCCTTCATCATGCAGACCGAAGACTGCGGGAAACACTGCTGACAACTGGCCAATCATCTTCCCATAGGGTTTAGTGCCCAAGCATATTGAAAATATTTAGGAGCGCGTTCATGAATTTTATCGTTTATATGATATAGTCTTCATTTAGATTAGCAAAATACACTAAGGAGGCAGAAAATGAAAAGAATCGCCAGAATTATCCCCATATTAACCCTGTTGGTAATGGTTGCCGCACCTCTGACCGTCTACGCCGCCGGCAAAAAGGCGAAGAGCGAGGTTGTCATGAAGATGGGCAACAAGGTGCATCTCTTCCATAGCAGTAACGTGGAAGCACAAAAGGAAATCGCAGTCGGCGACGTTCTTCCTGTCTATCGTCTGAGCGGTAAGGCCCAGCAACAGAAAGAAGTGGGACAGGTTAAAGTTATTGGCTTTATGGGCGAACACTATTTCGAAGCGGAAATCGTCAAAGGTGAAATAAAGGTGGGCGACATCGCCAAGAAGGAAAATTCCGCCCTGCTGGTACAACCCGCAAAGTAATCATTCTTTTCAAATCATACAGGACCGGGCCAACGGCGTCCCGGCCCTCTTCGTTTACCTACCTTCCTGATTCCCACAGACCTTGAATAACGAACGAACCTTTCTTACCGCCACACCAAATCGAGCCCGGCATAACTCTTTTCCAATTTTTCTTTGAATCGCCCAAAACACCTTCCCCCCCTCGTGATTATATACATGGGGGGATTATGCGTGGATTCATCCTGGCAATACTCTTGGGAGCCATTGGTTTCAGCGGTTCGGCAAACGCCTTCTGCTATGAGGAGGCAGGAGCCATGTACGGCATCGCCCCCAGCCTCCTCTGGACCATCTCCAAGGGGGAAAGTAACTTCAACCCTGCTGCCGTTAACTACAACACCAACGGGAGCTACGACTTCGGTCTCATGCAGATCAACTCCTCATGGGCGCCTACTCTGCGGAAGATGGGCATCCCCTGGGAAATGCTCGCCGATCCCTGTACCAACGTCAAGGTCGGGGCCTGGGTGCTCGCCCAGTGCGTTCAGGACTATGGCTACACGTGGGCCGCGGTCGGTTGCTACAACTCGCGCACCCCGTCGAAACGGAACAGGTACGCGTCCAGGATCGCCAGGCTGATGAGCCGAGAGCCGGTAGCGTTCCAGCGTCCCCGGCAGGAACAAAGGCAGGTGGCAATTGCCGCCGGTTCTCTGGAAGACTCGCCCTGGGAAGCGGTTTTTGGCCATGCTCCCCGCTGACCTCCTGACAAAATACGGACTTCAGGAAGCCGAAGCGATGGAGGTCATCAAGTTCGCAATTACTCGAGCATTGACCGTTGCCCTGCGAAAAAGCCTCGCTGTCAGGATCGAAGACAGGATGGAGATAACCGTTTTCCCGGATCAGGGGGAACCGATTGATCTCTCCCCGGCGGTTATCAAAAGCAAGGTGCGTCGTTTCATCATCCACCATGTCGAACTGGAACTGCAAAAGCGGCAAGTCATGCGTGAAGCTGAGGAGTTGAAGGAACTGCGTGGGAAAAACGTCGCAGGAGAAATTTCCCGGATCGCCGAAGACGGCACGCTGTACGTCGCCCTGGAGATCTCAGACGTTTTCAGTCACCTGATCCTGGCCGGCGAATGTCCGGTGCGCTACCAGCCTCTCCATGAAAGATGTCGCTACAGTACTGCCAGCAGCAACAACCGATCATCGACTGGTTCACCAACTCCACCGGCTGGCAGGTAAAAAAGATCAACATCGAGGAAAGCCCTGGCTTGGCCGGAAGGTTCGGCGTCGAGATAACTCCAACGATGATCCTGATCCAGAAAGGCAACCGGAATTCCTTCCCGGTATCAAGCGGACTGATAACTGCCGAGGAGATCGAGGACAAGACCTATCGGGCGGTGCGCCTGCTGAAAGACGAGATTACTCCAGAGGAGTTCAGCCTGTATGACTTCCAGAAAGGAGGTGGCTTCGATGTCAGGAAGAGGCCGTCGAACCTCGACAGACCGTGATGGATCTGGAACAAGAGACTTCAAGCAACCGTTGAAAGGAGGTGATTCAACAGTGAAACAACAAACAGCAAAGAAAACTATTGCAGCAACTCTCGCCCTTTCGATAGCCACAATGCCCGCACTGTCATGGAGCGGCTGGGTCGATGACTGGATGACCCAGAAAACCTCGACCTCCCCCAGCTACTACGAGGGGGCAAAGCGCGGCTACTATACCGGCGGAAGCTTTTCCGCCCGCTGGCCCAATGGCACTGACTACCCGGTCACCGTCACCATGCCCTCGATCAAGAGCGGCTGCGGCGGAATCGACGCCTTTCTGGGGGGCTTCAGCTTCATGAATGTCGATTACCTCGTCCAGAAGTTGCAGCGGATTCTGTCGGCAGCGCCGGCAGCAGCCTTCGACATTGCCATGAAGACCCTGGCGCCACAGGTATCGGACACCATCAAGTCCCTGGAGGCGATCGCGGACCGCCTGAACAATATCCAGTTGAACGACTGCAAGGCGGCAAAAGCCCTCGTCGCCGTCGCATCCGAACCCTTCTCGCCGATCATGAGCCAAAGCGTGAAAAACGAGATGAGCAATTCCATGAACGACTTCATGGTATCGAGCGGCGTCAATGATCTCTATCAGACCTCGAAAACAAACCTTACGGCGGTGATGAATTCCGCCATGGGGAACGCGCCACCGGTCGGCAACGTCGTTGCCCAGGCATCCCAGGGAGGTACGGCAGGTTGTCCCAGCGACATCACCGATATCTTCGGGGGTGGCTCGGTGCTCGACAACCTGGCCACAAAGAAAGGGATGAACGCCAACTACGTGAAGCTCATCCGGGGGTTCATCGGCGACGTGGTAGTTCAGTCTCCCACCACGACGAACAGCACCTATGTCGCCAGCTACATCCCCCCCTGCGACAAGAATACCGATTTCGATACCTTCATCGACGGCTCGGCCCAGGGGAAGGATTCAGCCGGAGTATGCAGCACCATAACGGACGCCAACGCGAATCTCATGCAATACGTCTCAACCAGGATGCAGACGATATCGACGAAGATGAAAGCAAAACAGACCCTCGACGCGGCCAACGACGTGCCGTTTCTCAACGCAACTCCCCTCTCCATCAGCCTTGTGCTGAAAACCGCCATCGCCACCAATACCGAGGGAGAGGTAATCGGCAAGCTTTCCGCAGTAACAGCCAGGGCATTCGCCTACTACATGCTGCTGGACCTCCTGCAGGAGGCGACCCAACTACAGAACCTCTCCGCCCAGATCCAATCCCAGAACAAGGACAACAAAGCGGGAGCCAGCCCCAGCAGCTGCCAGCTCGCATTG
This sequence comes from Geobacter argillaceus, assembly GCF_007830735.1. Classification (GTDB taxonomy): domain Bacteria; phylum Desulfobacterota; class Desulfuromonadia; order Geobacterales; family DSM-12255; genus Geomobilibacter; species Geomobilibacter argillaceus. The sequence goes on along the minus strand of NZ_VLLN01000007.1, from coordinate 122,064 downwards.
CTATTCGACGGAATGAAAAACGTCGATCAGTTGACCAACAGGACAAGGGTCCTTCTGACCACGGCGCAACAGGGATACGCCAACGTCGTTAACGAAATGAACGCAATCGAGATGCTGGTCCTTACGATGAAGAGATTCGATGACACTGTCTTCTCGGAACTGGCAGGCCGTTTTGGAACAGGGGTGGCCCGCAGGGCTACCGGAAGAAGTTAACCAGAAAAGGAGTGAACATGGCAGACGAAAAGAACAATGGCAAGGGGAGCCAGGGCAACGACCGCATTTCGAAACACGATGCCTGGCAGGAAAGAAAGCTGGAGAAGGCAAAACGGGACGACATCGATGTCATCTCCAAGCGCACCTTGGATCAGGGCGATTTCATCAACATCCTCAACTCGCTCGATTATTATCTCTACCAACTCCGGATGAACATGGGGCGGATCAAGGTGATCACGTTTGACAAGGCTCAGGAATTTATCGAGCGCAGCCAGAGGATCAAGGAGGATATCAACCTCCTGAACGCGGAGATGTGCGGATTAATGGGGTACACGTACAAGCCGCCTAAAGGGTTCACTAATCCGCTCGTTACGATGGATGAAAAGGAAAAAGCGAAAAAGGGAGGCTCAACCAAGGCTTCTGCAGCGGACAAGATGACGGAGTCTGCCGTCTCAACAGCGTAAAAATTGAATCCTTTACCATAGTCAGCCGTAACACCAGGCATCATCGCGCAAACTGAAAGGGACCAGATTTTGAGGTCCCTTTTCAGTTCTAGGGAAGCCAGTGCACCGGCATATTCTTATTCCCTTGTTCGATGTTCATGACGGTGATGAATGTCGGGCCAGTGAACATGAGAATGAGTGATCAGTTCATGGACGTGGATATGTTCATGCGGTTCGGCAGTTTCGGTCTCAACATGGTCATGGCGGTGATGTTCGTCATGAATATGCATGTGGCGGTGGACAATGACTTCATGGGTGTGCAGATGCCTGTGAATTTCCCTGTACAGCAAGAAGATGCCGGCAAGCATCAACGATACGGCAAACCAGTAAGACACGGGCGGACGTTCGCCAAGTATGGCCACTGAGAGCAGTGTGCCGATAAACGGCCCGACAGCAAAAAAAGTCGTGGTCCTGGCTGAACCGATTTTGCGCAGCGCCTCAACAAACAGGACAAGACTCAGGCCGTAACTCAGCGCACCTATTGCCAAAGCGCCACCGATTTGATAGCCGGCCGCGGAACCGGAAGAAAACAGAAACGTCAGCACAATAGTGAAAATACCAGCGCTAAAACCCTTGATGCAGGCAAGGACCGTTGAAGACAAATCCTCCACGTCACGGGTCAGGTTGTTGTCAATTCCCCAGAAAATACAGGCAAGAACGACCAGCAGACCGGAGAGCGAAAATGCCAATCCTCCCTCTGTCTTCAGAACTACAACACACGCTGCCATCAGGATAAGGATCTTGCCCATCCAGACTCGCGGCCCGATGTGTTCTTTGAAGATCAGCCAGGCAATCACCGTTGTCGCAACTGTCTCCAGGTTGAGCAACAGAGTTACCTCAGATGCAGTGCCATACTTGATGCCATAGGTAAGGCATACCGGGGCAATGACACCGCCGGACAGAATCGCGCCCAGCAGCTTGATGCGATGCTGCGGGGAAAGCTGCCTTAACTCCTGCAGAGGATTCTTGCGTTGGAAAAGAAGCAGAAGCTGCAGGCCGATTCCTGAACCGAGGTAAAGGAGTCCTGCCAGGAGCGCCGGGGACATTTCGCCGATCATCAGTTTGCAGAAAACCGGTGAAACGCCGAACAGTGCTGCGGAAAGGATGGCCAGAAATTGTCCGGATAGCTCAAGCAGTTTACGATCCTCCTGTTTTTGCCATGAGAAAGCCTACATCTGTCATTCCGAGGTGAACGCCAAGCTGGCAGAGGAGAGCACAACCAGCACTGAGCCAACATTATGTACCACCGCCCCCATGATGGGAGTCAGCATACCGGCAGCGCTTGCCACGACCGCAATGACGTTGAAGGTCATTCCGAAAGCAATGTTCCATTTGATGGTTTTCACCATTCTGCGGCTCAAACTAATCAAAAACGGAATCTTGGAAATATCGTCTTTCATTAATGCAATGTCGGCCGTTTCTAAAGCCACATGGGTTCCTGCAGCTCCCATGGCAATGCCTACGTTGGCTACTGTCAGTGCAGGAGCGTCATTAATGCCGTCTCCGACAAAGATAACGGTATGATCTTTATCCTGTAGGTCCGTAATCACATTAAGCTTGTCCTGCGGCTTCAAACACGACCACGTATCTTTAATACCTACCGTATCGGCCACCCTCTTGACTGACTTCTCATGATCGCCGGAAAGTATGCCTATACGCTCAATTCCCAAGGACTTAAGATTCGAAACCGTAAGCAATGCCATCTCCCGTACGTGATCGGCTACGCTCATCACGGCAAGCGGCTTGCGTTCTTCGTAAATTACCAGTGGTGTTGCGCCGGTATCCTTGAATGCCTCGAAATGACTCCTCAAGGTTATAGGCACCTGCATACTGCCCCCTCCCAGATATGCGCTCCCTACCTCAACGAGCCGTCCGCCAACCTGAGCACGGACACCAAGGCCAATCTCGGTGAACACCTCTTCTGCATGCTGGATTGTAACGCGCGCATAGTGGGCAGCTTTCAGCACGGCGCGGGCAAGGGGGTGAGTACTGTGCTGCTCGACACTTGCCGCCTTTGCCAGAATGTCATCTCTGGTAACGCCATCGACCGTGACAATGGCATCGATCCGTGGTTTGCCTTCGGTCAACGTGCCAGTTTTATCGAACAAAACCACGTTGGCCCGGCTGATCTCCTCAAGAAATCCTCCCCCCTTGACAAGAATTCCTGCCCGTGCCGCCCGGCCGATAGTGGCGACTATCGCCGTCGGAGCAGCCAGAATCAGGGCGCATGGGCATCCGACTATCAATACTGCTATGGCACGACTAACGTCTCCGGTTACCCTCGAGGATTTACAGGTTGGTAGACATCTTTGATGGGCAAGTCAGTAAATAGTGCACCGTCCCACTAGATTACCTTGCACCCAAGCTTGTTACCAAACAGTTGTTGGTTACGGTATTTCCAGAAAACCACGTATCTGTGCCGATAGATGAGTAAAATCTTTGTCTGCACGAGAAAGAAGATCTTGTCGCAATGAAACATCATCAAGGGGCATTTCCTTGTCAGTTGGAAAGTCGATTCTCATGATCTGCTCACGTTGGAGGATCAGACCAAGCATATTGTTAGCAGTTGTGCTTTGAAGATGAAGAAGGGTATTAATAAATTTTTTCCTCCCCCATTTTGTCAAGAAGCCCCAGCCAGCAAAAAGTTTTAACACGTTGGGCTTTTGAGAGTACATCTCATTTACTGTACCGGAGCCAATTGTTAATATTTTTATGTCTTTGAAATCGATTCCCAGCCGCTTATGGGCATCGATTACTGCAACTAGAGCGGGGCTGTTTGCCCAAAGCCCACCATCTGACAAACAATACTTACCACTTACCATCACTGGATCGAAATACATAGGAGCTGCGCATGAAGCTAAAACTGCATCTGCTACAAGAACATTGGTGTCGCGGTAAAACCCCTTGTCATAACCAGATTTGAATACATGCACAGTTCCATTGCCAATATCTGTTGCAGGCACAATTAATGGCTTTTCAATTTCACCAAGTCTTACGTCGCTAAACCTTTCTAGCAAGAGGGAATACAAATGCTGATTATGATATTGGCTGGTGAAGAGTCCACCTGTGAATGGAATCCATGTGTGAAGTTTTCTAGAAAAGATCTTTTTCCCATGTTGGATGTAAAGCTGAGAGATTTCCTTTGCACTAATTCTGCAGCATATCGACGAAGCTATAATCGATCCCGTACTTGTGCCAGCGATAAGGTCGAACTTCGGATATAATTCACCGAATACATCTTCCATTCTCTCAAGGATATGTGCTGCATAAAGTCCTCGAAAACCTCCTCCGTCGATGCTTAATATTTTAAATGACATACGTTCTCCAAATCAAATTCAACGTTTGAGATTGCGACGCCGCCAACGCGAAGTGGGTAAATCTTCAGGATGAATCCCCCCTCCCTTCCATACGTCGGTTGCCAACCAATCCTCAAAGTAATACAGCCATAAATATGCCCACCTAACGATGTAATCAGCGATGGCCTTACTCGAGTCCCATTCACCTGAATTCGGAAGATAGAGACAAAGGTGAGGAGGGTATTGCGAGTAGAGATGAGGTATCTTCCTCCCCTCAGCAAGCTCGTTTAGGTCTGGTGAGACAACGTAAACTTTGGGTTGAGTTCTATTTGAATATTTGATTCTAACTCTGTACATCCTACCGATTGGTGATGGCTGCGCAAGAAAATCCCATATAAATCCGCCATGGTCAATTTTGCCTTTGCCTCCCTCCAGCCTAGCTGCCCGTAGTAACTCGTACTGTATCGAAATGGGTAGATGTCTTGGTGCGAATTTAAAAGCCATTGTTAGCGACCATAAAAGGTATTCGATGGAATTTTTGCCCCTCCAGAAATCCCAACTCCCACTCCAGTGACAATTCCCAGAGAACCGGTAAATCTAGCTCTGCCAACAGAATCCATTACTTCGGCAAAAGCTGATTCCACGATGGGTTCGGAAAAGCAAGCATTCATTGATTTCTGAAGAGTATCAACGCCCACGGCAGCGAGGAAACCATCTATGGTTACTAAGGCATTCGTATGCCACTCATAGAATGCCCTTGGAAGTTCAACGTCATAATTCCAGCGTTCCGCAAAGTTTTCATTATTCGTCGTAGGATTCCATACATGATATCTCACGCCATGGGGGGTAGTCCTGACGTCAATAAAATCGGGCATATATTTTATGGTATCTCTGAGGGCATCAATTTCTGTGTCATATTCAAAACGGGAGATGCAATTCAAGTAGCTTTGAGTCCCTAACGTTGTCAGGATTATAGATATAGGCGCATGAGCTGGATTCCTATCATAAAAAAACTTGTCCCGATGATGCTTACATATCTGAATCGTTCTCCTAAGAATGCCTTTCAACGGCGCGTTTTCTGGGAGTGCTTCGATATTCGCTGCTTTGATCATTCTTTCCCCGAAAGCGGCTTCAAGAATACGGAACCGCGGTTGCTTTTCCGCAGCACTAGAAAACCAATCTCGGAATCCTTTTGGATTTGACTCCTTCCAGTCCTGAACTTTTTTATCTGGAACGAGTTCACCATTTCGTCCGCACTGTGGATTTGGGACCGAGGGGGTGATATCAAGGTGAAACTCATTGGCATAATTCAGTCGCCAGCAGCGTGGCTTTTCTTCAACGATTTTGGCGTACGGCCCTCCTTCTAATTTAAGACGTTCACCAATGCTGCGTTTAAGTACATGAGGTGGCATAGTTGAAGGAAAGTCGGGAACGTGACTCACAAGATCAATATCAAATTCATTCTTTTTGAGCGGTCGAACCGTTGTACCAATGCTTGCTGAACCCTGGGGGTATATCTGGAGATATTTAAGAAGAGGGTTTGTGGATTCCGCAAGCCAGCTACCGGCTTCCTCATATCGTTTTTTTGCTAAATCGTATTGTGCATCCGAAAGCTCAAGCCGCGTCGCAACCCGTTCCAACAACCCAGACACCTGTACTTTCTTCTCAAACTCTGGTTGCATACATCCTCCCTATCCTCATCACCGCACATGTAAATATTGGCTATTATTTACTAATTCTGCGACAAAATACGTCACAAACGCTGCACGCCACAACATCAGGTATCGACTGCTGAAAAGAGGAAGATTAGAAAAGGAGGGATAGCAGCGCCACCATGTTTGGGGTTTAATGCGTGGGGAATTTCCGCATCGAGTCACACTCCCTAGTTCCCCCAGCATTCTGTATGGATCAGCCATGGTCATACTCCATTCAGCATGACACTGCTACCTTCTCACTGTTACTTTTCTTTCCTCACCCCTTTGAAAGGGGTCCCGTCAACCTTCTGGTCAATGAATCTACCAGTGTTCGTGTCCCGTTTTGTCCAGTTATTGTTGATCGGATTCTGAACTTGGGACCTGTCTCGTACTGCTCCATTCCTGTGGCCATCACCGGATGGTGGGTTTGTCGCCATAAGTATCACCTCCTTTCTGTGTAGATTGTTGCCTAAACACTAAACAGCACAGGCAAAAAAATATAACGTTCAGCTGAAAAGAGTGTGTTGTCGCGGGTTAGCATCCGCCACGCATTTCAGATCAGTAAGGCGGTAGCACATGGCCTCAATTGATACGTTTGAGAAGTCATGCTCATCAATGAACAGTTTTGCAGTCTGTCTCAATATTGGATTATCTGCTGCATTCCTACTGTATTCTTCCAGCTTCTCGATAAGTATAGGACCAGGACCATGCATGTTCGCTACAGCGGCCCGGACTAGGGGGGCCGGCATTAAGAGCATGGCAGCGAATTGATCTGCCTGCCATTCAGCAGGTTCTTTTTTTCTGGCTGATCTACAAACCAGCGCGGGTGTTGGTGGATAATTTTCTCCGTAACTAAATAACGGAAGGCTTACCTTTTCCATTTCGTAGATCGGACGGTGCACCCACCAATGGCCGATTTCATGCGCCATCGTAAAGGCCAGTCTCCCCTCTCTATCTTCCAGAGAAGAATCAATCCTCATAACATTATCCTCGAACCAAGTAGCTCCGAGGACGTCTGGGATCTGCAACAAGGACTTCAGGTCTGTAAACTGCAGGTCCAGATTGAAATAGCCTTCAATTATATCGTCGACATTGATAGGGACAGTAATCTTCTTTCCCTTCCAGACGTAATACTTCTGAAGAAGATCCATCGCCATTGCATCTATTTCTGTTTTTCGGCGATATGGGACGTGCATGATCACTCCTGCTTGGTGATCTTATCGAGCATTTCTAGCAACTCTTCCGCAGAAACATTCTTGTCTCGGGCACGACGGAGAAAAGCTGGCATTCCGGAATCGGCTTTGATCATATTTGCAACATCCATTGGTACCCGACCTGCAAGTTGCATCAGTTCATCGAAATTATCACCTAAGACTTCCGCTAGCTTTTTCAATTTCTCTTCACTAGGTGGGCTTGTTTCCTGATTGTTTTCTACTCTTGATAGATATGTGGCAGAAATCCCAGCAGCACTGGCCGTAGCTCGTAACCCAAGTTCTTTAGACGACCGCATTCGCTTTAGTCGGTCTCCAAGCGACTCACCCATAAATAACCTCCGTGTAATCTTATACCACAAACGTATATTTTCTGTCAACTAAACACTAAACACTTTTTAGCACTTAGCTGCTTCCTTAGCATTACCCTTTTGTCGGCGACGAACCACCTCATCGGCTTGGACCGGCCTGCAATCATCTCATGCAGGAAGAGATCCACACCCTTTAGTGCGCTGCACCCCGGTTCGTGTGCATCACTTTCTTCCCTTCTTCTTACAGTAGCCTTCGCAGGGTTTTCTCCGCCTGCTCCCCTATGAATTCCATGAGGCGGTACAAGGCATCACACTTGTAGGGAGCAAAGGTGCCCTTGAATAGCTGCAGGCGAGCAGCCTGAATCCTCTGCGCGAGGTCGGAGACACGAGTCAGTACCAACCGCGGCTTGATGCCGACCTCCCCTGCAAACAGTTCCCAATGCTTCTTGTGGATTGCACCAGGATCATTCTCGCCGCCAATCTTCATGGCCAGGCCCTCTGCAAGGCCGAAGTGGGAGTAGATCCTTGTCGAAAGCAGATCGTAGAACGGGGCCAGCATCGGTCCTTCCGGCAGCAGCAACAGAGAGATGTTTTTCCCGTGAGCATCCGAGTTGCCAATCAAATAATTGAATATCACCCAGTTCAATAACGACAATACATCCTTCCCTGATCTGATGCTCCTCTGGCGCACCAGGTCGAAGCACGCCGCCAGCGACGGTCCCCCCTCGGACTCATACTTGTACTCGGGCGGAATCCCGAGCGCCTGGCAGAAGTCCTCCTGATGCAGTCTTTTTGTTCCAACTGCTGTTGTGACCCGATCATACCGCTTGATGACAAATACCCTGGTCTCCTCATGCTGGTGGATCAATGTTCGGGGCACATCCAGGCCAACCTCGTGGGCCAGGGCCATGCAGAATGCCTCGTTTTCAACAGTACCGTCAAGGTCTTCGATTGCCGGTTTGATGATGTAATTGGAAGGGAAAGCGCCGTACCCGAGATGAAAGTTCTCATCATCGTAGAAGACCGGCAGTTTCTTCTGCGCCCCGGCCAGGGAGAGCCTTATCCCCTTCTCACCGGCGAGAAGCGGTCGCTGTGGGAGTTCCCTGATGATGGCGGCAAGTTCATCAGAGGAAAGCTGGCGATATCTGCCGGCTTCCAGTTGCGGTTTTGCGTTTTCCTGAAAAAGCGATACCGCACCGGCGCAATCGCCGCCGATCCGCTCAAGAAGCCCATAGTCGTTATTTAGGGACACGCCGAGATTCCGGGCGATTACGGCCCGGATTTTTTCTTCAGGCAGGAGGTTCGCGAAAAAAGGATGTGACTCGTCGTCAAGATACGGGTCTGGCCGCAGCGGCAATGAGAGCGACAGAGGGATTTTCGAATGCTCCAGCCACTGACTATCATACTGGAAGCAGAATCGTTTCTTGTCATCCAGCCAGAGCCTCCCCACGACATCTTCACCTATCCTGACAAGCATACCGGCTGTCATGCTTCATCTCCCGTCGATGCCCAGGTCCGGGTGCTCGCGTCTAACTCAATTCCGAGGCATTTGACAACCTGTAGTACCTTGTTCAGACGAACCGTCTCCTTGCCATTCTCCAGGGCCGACAAAAAGGCGTAGCTCACCCCGCAGACCGCAGCCGCTTCTTCCAGGGTGAGACCGTCATCCTTCCGCTTCTGCTTGATGACCCGCCCGATGTCTACCGCACTTGCAATTTTCATTTTGTCCTCCATCGGCATCTACGTTCGTATATTTATAGCAGCGTAAATGTAAAAATACCAGGATAAACTACATGATCGTATATATTTAGTATCGGTAACGCTATGAAACTGGAAATATAGCCGATTGCAGATAAATTGACGGTGGCTTGGGAAGAAGCGAGGATTGCACGGGAGTCAAACTGACAAGCGCTCGGAGAATGGGATTATTCAGCATAGTATGTCCATACAAATTAGACTTACTGTGTTGAAATATAGGTTTTTGTCCTGGATGGGTAGCAATGGAACGTTTGGTTGCGACTTCGGCAGAAACTATATGAAACTTGCCTACCGGCTCGGATTGAACGTCCCTTATGGCTGACCTTTATATAAATCTCGTGGAAATTATTCGCGTTTTGTGGTATTTACAGCATTCATATCAGCATGTTGAAAGGTCTAAGATGACGAAAGCAGATTTAGCCGACTTGGTGCAAGAAAAGCTCTCTTGCCAAAAGAAAGAAGCCATCGAATTGGTGGAGCTTACTCTTGATATTCTCAAAGATGCCATAGCCACTGAAGGGCATGTGAAGATAAGCGGGTTCGGGAATTTTGTGGTTCGAAAGAAGGCCGACAGAAACGGCAGAAACCCTCAGACTGGGGAAACCATTACCATTTCATCACGGAAGGTTTTGACTTTCAAGCCGAGTGTTATATTGAAAAATCGGATCAATCATGAGTAAATTAGGTCGCCCCTCTTTTCATTCCCCTATTGGAGAAACTAGGGAATAACCATCAGACGACTTATTAACAACCAATCCCAATCCTCTCATAAACCTAGATAATATCTTCATTCCTAAATCGCTTGAAAAGCAATGCACCAAGAATAAGGCAATAAACAAGGATATTGATGAGTGGATAGATAGGGCCGAATCCATGGCTTGATTCGCTCTCAATCAACGAAGATGCCAACTGTTGAACTCCTAAGAGCTTCGGCCATAAAAAATAAACGACTTTCCACCATGTCATGTCTGACTGCGGATGGCCGCTCGATTGCTGCAGCATCGCCTGCGCTATCTGGCTGTGGCTGGCAGCAGCTATGCCATCGGCTACAAAGCCAACGACACCAACGCCCAGAACACAAAGAAACGCAACAATATCGGACATCAGGAGCGACAAAAAAAGCACAGCAATAACCACAAATAGCAGATTGATCGAACAGAGCAGTGAGGCAATGAGGTATTCCGGCATGAAAACCTTCAGATTGATGGATGTGATCAAGAACACGATGCTATGCAAGATGAACATGAAAAGCACCGATAAGGCCCATATGCCAATGATCTTTCCCATAACATACTGCCACCGGGCTATCGGTTTGGACAAAATACACGATTGCATACCCTCATTCCGGTCGCGTCGGAACATTCGCATCGAAAGTAAAGCCGCTATGACCATCACGCCAGCACCTATCACGTGAAAGGTCACTTTCGATAAAGTTCTGACAATGGTTGCGGCATCAAGAGCGTGACCGTTCACCATGTAATTACCTTGAAAACAGCCACGAAGGAGAAATACGCAGATTGCGCAGATAACAAACATGAACACAAAACTTCTCTGCTGCACTTCGTCAATAAGCGTATATTTTGTAATCCTTGTAATGGGGGGAAGTGATTTTGAAGTTTCCATGTTAACCTTTCACCAGTCTAACAAACACATCTTCCAGCGTCTCCCCGTCTTTGACAATAGCGGAAATTGCATCTTTTACCAAAAGCTTGCCACGGTTGATTATTGCCGCGGTATCGCAGATTTTTTCAACTTCTGACAGTAGATGGGAATTCAGGAAGATCGTCATGCCTTGATCTTTAAGCGACTCCAGGAGCTGGCGTATTTCCCTGATACCGATGGGGTCTAAACCAGAGGTTGGCTCATCCAGAATTAACAGTTTTGGATTTCCCATGAGTGCAGCGCCTAATCCGAACCGTTGAACCATGCCCTTGGAATATGTGCCGACCTTTGTATTCTCCCTGCCTTGCATTCCAATCAACTCGACAATGCGCCTGCATTGATCTGTCGCCTCGGACCGATTCATATTCAATAACTCAGCACAACGTAGAAGGTATTGCCACCCAGAAAGTGAGGGTGGAATATGATTATTTTCGGCAAGATAACCGATTGATTGACGGCATTCTGCCAAGGTACTTGGGATGCCGTTTAAAGATAAGCTTCCGGACGTCGGTCGTGTAAAGTCGAGCAGCATCTTTACGATTGTCGTCTTCCCGGCGCCATTGGGTCCAAGCAAAGCAAAAGACTCCCCTGACTTGACAGAGAAGGATACATCATCAACAGCCGTAAGCGATTCGTATCGTTTAGTAACATTTTTCAATTCAATCATATAATGGACTCTTATTAAGATTTTGGAGAGGCATATTACCAACTCCCGTGTGTTATAAATCCTGTGGTCAATGTAATATACAATTTCCTTCAGTTGCTGGCATCCTTAGCATTTCTGAATAGCCTGTTCTAGTTGCTGCCCCACATTTCGCCCCTGCTCATCCTCAAGCACTGCGAACAAGAAAAGACAGCGCCCAGCGCTGGACTGCTGCCAGTGATGGCCTATTTGCGCCTTCTCTCTTGAGTCATCGTTGGTCTTGTACGGCTCTCCCTTATATTCAACCACCAAAATCCGGCCATCTGTCAACTCACAGACAAAATCCGGATAGAAGTAATCGCTTACAGTCGGCAGCCAGAAGGAGAAACGGTCTTCCTTCTCCACATTTCGTATCCAATGTTTCACCAATGGGTGGGCGTCAATAGCCCTCGCACAAAGAAATTCCTCTGCAGGCGTTCCGTCGGCACGTTTCTCACGGAGATCGTGAATCACCGGGTAATAATGCTTCTTGAAACGATAGCGCCCAGAATAGTACGGCGGACGTGCTGGGTAATGTGTCGGGTGGAATGTAAAGGCATAGCGGAAACTCTCTTCAAGCCGTGGAGCTGCCAGGAAACCTGGCAAGGACTTCTGAAAGCCAACCGAAATGGCTGTTTTCCTGCGACGGTCTATTTCCCGACGTATCGCTTCCGCCAGAGGATATTTTGCTCGCACCAGAGCTGTAAGGGTAATACCACGATCCGCCTGGAGATGGCGTACCAAGGCCAGCAACCACTTGATGAGTGTGGCCTGCCCCAGGTCAATCTGGCGGCATTCACGGTCCAGCCAGCGTACCAGGTCGTTTTCAGTGGCGTGTGCAGCAACTTCATTCAGGTGCAACTGCCCACTGTCTGCCTCCCCATAAACCACACGACCTCCATCAAGGTCTATCTCGAAAGCCGCGCCGCGTTCGACAATGGAAAACCCGGCCAAGCCGATCAGCTCAGAAAAGAGATCGAAGTCGCCTAATTCGGAGAGTAACCGTTTTTCAACTGGCTGTAGCTCACCATCCCAATTCAGGCAAAGCTGTGGAAGTGGTGCGAAACGAACTCCCTGCGCCGAAGGCGCCAACAGAGCCGCCTGCCGAGTACGTTCAGTATCAATTGCGTCCTTTACTCCCTGCTGCTGCTTGGCATTACAGGCCGTTAGCAGGAATTCTTCTACAGCTTCCGACAGTTCTCCTCGAACAATAGCAGTCGCGCCAGAGGTAGTAGGTCGAATTTCAATGGATTCTCTCAACTCCTCGGGTACCGGTTGCGTTGGAACTGAGGGAAGAGAAATTACTGCTTCGGCAGGGCGTGGGCGGGGATTTTCTCCTCCATCCGGTAAGGGAAGAACATTCTGTACAGGAGCAATAGCTTGGGCCGCTTCATAGGCTTCAAAACCCATATTGTTCACCAAGCGGTCGGCAAGCTGGTCTGCCACACGCGCAAAACCTTGAGCCACGATGTGAGCGTAGGCTTTATTGAGTTCCGACTGTTGACGAGGTCTGGCATAGGGCATACGCAAAACCCGACCCAGTAACTGCTCCACGTCTTTTGCACTTTTGGCATCCTGAAGGCTGCACAGTACATATGCGAAAGGACAATCCCAGCCTTCCTTCAAAGCTTCAATAGTGACAACATATCGGATTGGGCAATGTGGGTCTGCCAGTACAATACCGTCCAGTTCCTTTTGGTCGCCAGTTGCTACGGCAATCTGTTTTCGGTCCAGCTTTTCACCGTCAGCACTGGTCAAGTGTTCCAGTAGCATCTCGACTGTAACTTCACCGTTTTTCGGTTCTGCCTGGAACAGCAATACCGGGCGAATGTAATCCAATTCCTTGGCAGCCAGCGCCTCCAAGCGGTCGCGGGTCAGAGTGGCGTCGCGCACGGCGTCTTTCCACCCGGTCGGATGCTCCATCAGCACAATGGGAAGTTTGATCATGTCTTCACGCTGCAAGGCACTCGCTCCGACGTGATACAGCACGTTGCTGTTAGTTGCAGGGGTTGCGGTCAGTTCTATTACGCAGGCCGGATGCAGGTTTTTTAACGTGCGGAATGCCTGATCCGTTCGGTTATTGTGCGCCTCATCCACCACGACAATAGGCCGATTGAGTGTCAGCCAGTTCGCCAGTGAGGCCTTTACTCGACCAATATCAGCTGCAGTGAGGTAAGGTTGTGCGGCAATATCCGCCTCGCTCACCCTGTCGAGACGGGCCTCCTGCTGCGGAGTCAGTCCTTGAAAGTGGCGGGAAAAGCTTTCGTCAAAGGAGTAAACGGTACGCTGACTCTTCTCTTTCACATTGAACGATTGAATCGTTGCTATGACAATGATGGCCGATTGTCCTACTTCCTGAGGCCCGACAGTAGCCAAATCATCCAGGGCGCAGACTCGTACCCGTTCACCAAAGTAACTTGTCAAAGCCTCGCGACAGGGATTGCGCGGAGTGGAAAGCGCGGTCAATGTCTGGCTGCGTATGGCTTCGGATGGTACCAGCCATAAAGCTACTGGAGCATCGGTGTCCTGTAATGTTTTGCCTACCCGGGGTACAGCATGGGCAGCAAGAAATGTTTTGCCACCGCCGGTCGGGATGCGTACGCAAACTGCGGGAGTATCCCCCAGCGCCTCAGTGTTGTAGGCTGGCTGCCATGTCTGTCCTTGTTTCTCTTGCAGCGGCACGCATTCCTGCCATGCTTCGACCAAGCCTGCCATGCGCAATTTTCTAAAAAAACCGTCGAGGGCGGTGAGTGCATCTCCTTGATAATCTTTAAGTTTGAACATGGTTATCGCGCCTTGATATCGTAAGGAATTTGTTTGAATGTGATGCTGGCCTCACGCAATCGAGTCTCCCCCAACCTGGTAGTCTCTCCATAGATCACTCGGGGACCATGGTGCGGCGATATCTCGTCTAGGTGCGCAAGAACGGCAGAGGTAAGTACGTTACCTCCCTGGGGTCTGCGGTCGCCGAGGATGCCATTGTAGAGGAGATAATATGCCGTGCCGTCGTGGTTGCCGAGCATCGGTGCATCAAAGGTTTGTCGCGCCGGTTCGCCTGTCTCAAAGTGCCAGATGTAGGCGGCCAATGCAGAAAAACGCACAGACGGGTGTATGCCGCCGTCGGCATCAAACACCGGCTCTCCGAGAGCATGAAAACGGAACCCGCCACCCCCTTGCCAACTTACTGCCTTGGAAACTCCCCCTTGCTCGCCGGCAATGACCTTTTCCAGACGCGGCAAGCAGTGCGTAACAGCGTGCTCTCCCATTTCGATACCGATCCATCGCCGACCCATTTTATGGGCTACGGCACAGGTTGTACCTGAGCCAATGAAAGAGTCAAGAACGAGGTCGCCTTGATTGGTGGCTATATGGAGTATGCGTTGGATAAGCCGCTCGGGTTTTGGGGTGCCAAAACTCACATCCGCCCCAAAAAGGACATTACATTCTTTCTTGGATTCGTCAGTATGCCCGACTTCTTCATGTGGCCACCAAGTCCAGGGAACTAATCCCTCTACCTCAGACAAGTATCTAATAACGCTTGGCTGAGCATTGCCATCTTTGCCCCAGTAAATTCGCCCGGCGTCTTTCAACTTCAAAAACTCAGACTCCAAGGTTGACCAGCATCGACCTTCTGGAGGTATATGAGTTTTTCCATTTGGAGCAGTTATTGTGTACATCTGATTAGGCCGATAGCCTTGAGCAGTCATCGGCAGGCCGCGCCACCTCTTTGTTGGATCAGTTTCTTTAGGGTTGCCTGGGTTACGATAGATTTTAGCTTGGGCTTCATCAAGTGGAACGCGGTTTCGAACAGCTTTGAATTTATCAGGGTTTTTTGCATAGAGAACGATGTACTCGTGAACATCACCAATCGACTCGCGATTTTCCCTTGAATACCGCTTTTGCCAAACGTTTGATGCAACAAAACAGCCCCGCCCAAAAATTTCATCCATCAATACTTTCAGGTAATGCGCTTCCCGATCATCAATCGACACCCAAATACTACCATCTTCCGACAGCAGTTCCCGCAATAGAACGAGTCGTGGGTACATCATAGTCAACCACTGGGAATGCTCCAGTTTGTCATCGTAGTGAGTAAAGGCTGATTGAGTGTTGTAGGGAGGGTCGATATAAATGCACTTTACCCTTCCACGGTAGAACGGCAACAGAGCTTTCAGTGCAAGAAGATTATCACCCTGAATCAGTAGGTTTTCAGCACTGTCGTCTCCATGTGCAGATTGGAATTGCAACAAATGATACGGAACATCAACGGTAGAGTTCACCGCCTGAGTTTTGTTTACCCAATCAAGAAAAGGCATGGATTGTCCTTATTTTTCTGTGAGTTCTACGTTCTGCCAAGCGGTTGGAATAAGGAACTCATCATGGCCTGCACGCCAATTACCAACGAGATGAACATGTGGAATGCCTTCCCAGGTGATGGAACCGGCATGCTCAGTTACAATTACTTGAAACTGGCCTGCCATTACATCGATGAAATTGGACAGGGTATTAAAAATGCGGCGTACACCAGCAATGTCAGTTGAACTAGCGACTTTATCCTCGCCATCTGGAGACTGTTCCATAGAAGGCCATGCTTCAGGAAAATATACTTGGCTAGGTTGGTCAATAACAAGGAAGCGTGGCACAGGATTGAGATTCAAGCTGATGAAATGTTCATGTAATGCCAACATACCAGCGACATGATAGCCAACCCAGTTCTGCCCGCTGCCAACTTCCCAAAGAAAATCAGTCCGGCCAGAAAGCCTGCTAAATTGAAGGCTAAGTTCACGAATGTTAAGCCGAACATTTTCTTTCGCATGCTCTAACTGCAAGAGCTGAGCGTATCCCGCAATTTTCGCAGAAACAGTATCAACCGCAGCACTCAAACGTTCTCGTTGCATGCGAGGATCAAGATCCCGCCTAAGTTTGGCAATGTTATCTGCCAAAGATTGTACCTTTGTGCGAATATCATCGACATTACGGCTGGCGCTAACATTCTCCAAAGCCTGCTCTACACGGCCTACAAAAAGATAAATTTGTCTGACACGTTGTCGCTGGGCTGATAACTCGGTAGAACGTCCTTCAAGGAATTTTCTTTTCTGCCGGGCTTTGGAGATTGCCGCTTCACGATCGCGAAGCTCCTGTCGCAGCACTGCAAGTTCCTGATCAAGCTTAGCCGGAGCTTGATGAACTGACGCAGTAAGTGATTTCAACTCCCGCGCCAAGGTTTGCAACTCTACAAGACGGGGATTGCCCTCAGTGTGAACCGCAGAGCAAACTGGACACTGATGCATTTTTTGCAGATTTTGTTCAAACCAGCCGACTCCCTGCATCCTATCCTCTTGGCTTGTAAGAGTGGTGCTATAGTCGTCAACAGAAGACGAAAGCTGGTCAAGTTTACCCAGCCGCTGTCGTATCGAACCGATTTCCTGAGAGAGTCGGTCCTCCTCATTTATTAAAAGGGTCAACTCTGTAACGCCAGCCTCACTGGTTCCCTCTTTAATATCTGGGATGTCCATGGCTCGTATAGTCTCAGGGACCTTTTTCAACTCCAAAATGTATTTATCCAAAGACCAGCCTGCTTTGTGTGGGGGAGAATTTGGCAGCAGACCGAACGTCAACGCCTGCAGGTAATAGCTTTCAATTTCCGCCTCCCAAGAACGTGCAGCAGCTAAACGCGCTTCCAATTCACGCCTAAGTTTTTCGTGCTCACGTTCAGTGTCTTTCAACTCGCGTTGTTTGGCGAGTGTACTTGCGTCAATGGCACCAAGAACAAGTGGGAAAATCAGTCGCAATTTTTCCCGATGCTCTGTTGTGTCTGCTTTATAGAAGAAAGTGTATGGATTGGCGACGATGTGTTGTGGCTGAAAATTGAACGCTGCCATATCGCGAAAGCTTGGGCGTCCGCCAAAGCCAACATTCTCATCTGAAGAGAAGTCGAGAGAAGGAAGATGTGAGATTTGATTGAATCGATTTTTAAGATCTTCAACGCGAGCGTTCTTTTCAACGGTCAGCGGCACAGACAACTCCATCCCTTCTGCCCAGTAAAGATCACCTGTTGTTTGTTGGTCTTCTGGATTACGTCGAGCAACGATCATCTCAGTATTGGCCAATTGAAGATGAAGGCCAAACCAACCAGTAACCTCGCGAATCAATCCGACTGGAATTGAGCATTTTCCGCTACCGAGGCAATAGTCTATAATCGAGGTTAATGTGGATTTGCCTGCTGCGCTCTCCCCTGTAATTATATTGATCTTTCCAGGAGCAAAATGAATCACACGTGGGAGGTGACTGGTGTCTTTCGGCCATAGAATAATCTTCAGGATCGCTATTTTCATCAGAATTTGATCTCCAAATGGCTTGCAAGTTGGACAACTGTCAGTTCAGCGAATGTTTGTCCGACCCGCTTGGCGGCTTTTAAGATAATTTTTACATCTTCCGTGACATGTGTGACTGGCGGAGTTTTCTTTCCAGGAATTACCTGGCGCTGGTGATCTTGATCCAATTTTAACAAGCCAGTCGAGAAGCCAATGGATAGCGCGTGCAATGTTCGTTCTGACATTGCCTGCATTCGACCTTGGAGGCCGACTGGAATTTCTCGATCATCTGCAAGAGCCTTGTAAATAGCTCCTGGTTGAGTTTTCGAGGCCAAAGCATTAGCTGTACGTTTGTGGAAAGTAAGCGGCAAGACAAGAAACACCAAAGGAAAGGGAACGCCTTCGGTGCGACCTTTCATCTCATAGGCTTCGTGGACTGCCTGCCAAATCGCTTCTGCTGCAAGTCCGGTATTCTGTATAATCTTCTGTTCAAAAAGGATGTCGATCATGACATCTCCTGAATTTCTCGCATAAGTTCTTCGAAGCGGGGATGCCAACCAACTTGGATCATGTTGGCCAAGCGGTGGTAGGTACCCGAGGTTAGATAAACCTGATCGGTATCGCTTCCTGCCAGTTTTTCACGGTGATCTTCCGTAGTATCAGTAAAAATTTCAAAACCGACATCTTCTTCTGGATTCCCGTGAGACATTCGAATAATTCGCGAACGAATTTTGTCCCACCTGGACTTTAAGGTAGTTTCAAATGCAATCCAGTCATCATCGGTAATGTTTCCTTCAGCTGAAAGGCGCATTTTTTCAATATTACAGCGAATAAACTCACGGATCGCATTGTCTACAACGCTGTCGTCATCAGTGACCAAATATATTTGTTTCACAAAAGGGCTACCTTTTTGCTGACCAATATTATCGTCAGTAACTGGAATAAGATTTTCCGCCCGCTCTCGCTTAATCTGTCGTTTTCTACGATCGATAACAGCGTGAAGTTGGTTAACAAAACTGTCGCGTTTAATCCAAGCAGGAATGTTCTGCTGCCATGAATTCAAGGCAGTTCTGTGCAACCATCCTAAAAGCTCATCGGTGATCGAATCGGAATCTGCAGAGCACCAATCAGGTAATTGTAGTTGCGAGATAGTTTTCTGGCGAAGTAGTTTTCCTGCAGAATCATCTATTGCATCAGCCAATTCGCAACGTTCAATGAGCTTTTTGAGATTTGCACGCGAATCAGGGTTAAGGACGCGTTGAATATATGCTGCAATGTGATTCGGTGGTGTTTTGGCTTCTAATTCCAACAAAGCAATACAGGCTGTAACTTGTTCTTCGGTTTCAGCAAGGCTTATTTTGCGAGCAATGCAATCCGGCAATACTTTGTTTGTCACCATTAAAAAACGTACCGTTTCGGCAGCAACTTCTCCTGTGTTTAATGCCTCAATCCATATCGCTAATGTATTCCACAAGTCTTTGGAACGATCACCGAACGGTTTAACATTGTCTCGAATAGAGTGTTTATCCTGCTCTAAAAGCTGTGAACCATCCGTACCTCGAACAGCAACATCGTCATCGGTCTCAACACCGACGACAAAGCCAGCTGGACTTTGTGCTAACCAGAACAATGCACGTTCAAATTGATAGCTGAAACCAGCATTTGATCCCGGAGCAGAATGTTGATTAAGAGTCATATCAATCTTTGAACCTCCGGTTGGCTGATTTTGAAAATTCTCTGGAAAACAAAGTGGGGACATCTGCAATGTCAGATTTGCAACAACTCCTTGACCTTATTACAGCTTTATTTATATGAGCGCTACTCGACTTTACTTGGTCTTGATGTCATGTAGAAGATGTTCAGCGACGGTCAATTCATTTCAGCCCAACGAAAAAAGCCACCCGTCTGCATAAATCAGACATAGGCGGCTTTCAGTTCAACCGATATTTATCAAGGGCAGTGTGCCCATTTGTCAACCTCCACAAAAACCATGAAATTACGCCAGTTTAATACACCTTTTCACCTCCAATGTCAATTGGATTCCCCCAAGCATGGGAAAGTCCGAACAATTATCGTTTGAGAGTATTTTGATCAAGTTGCGGCTTCGACGGCAGCGCCAGCATTGGCAAATTTAGCGGCATTTACAAACCCCTCAATGAAGGCCTTCACCTCCCGGGGAGATCCGCGAAAAAGGCCAAGGCTCCCCGGTCTCCCCTGCTGCGGTTTCCTGAAAAGACGAAGCACGACATAATCCTCGGCACATCGCTCAACTTTCAGCCCGGAATCCCAATGTTTCAACTGCTCGTTGTTGATCCTGCGGCACATATCTACCAGCATCCGTTCGGTGACTTTCATGGACGCCCCCTGCCAGTCCCGGAGAATTGTTCCTTGCCAGTTGATGTCCAGCGTTCCATGGCTATGGCTCCCATAACGGTGGAAATAATGGCTTCCGCTTTCTCTCCCTCGAAATAAAGCTCCGCTACCGCTCTCACCTCCTGGTAAATGAGATCCTGGTTCGAGACACGCCTTCGATACGGGCGGTCCTCGAGGAAAGCAGCGATCTTGTCTGCTGCTGCAATGAGCCGATCCCGGTTATCCAGCACTTCAGACGCCAGGCCCTTCGGATATCCGGAACCGTCAGGGAGTTTGTGATGGTGAAGGATCACATCTCCGAAAGGTTCGAATATCGTTCCCCGAACATAATCATGGCCCCAGGCCGGGTGTTTCTCCATGATCTCCCATTCTCTTTCCGTCAACGGATGTCGTTTATCGAGAATCCTGTCCTGGACAAAAAGCTTGCCCACATCGTGGAGCATCCCCGCCATGTACGCCTGTGAAGAGGAGAAACCGAAATCACAGTTGGTGCCAACCACGATGTCCCATGCTATCTCGGCGGTCAATACCGAATGCCGGTAGAGATGGAGGTTGCGGGCATGAAGGCACTTCTGAACCAGGATCAGCGAATTGTTTTCCAAGGCTATGTTAAGGGCCTTTTTGTCGATCATCTGCACTCCAGTCACCTCCAGAATAAAGCTGTCAAAGACTTCACCTTCACAATCTCCTCCATGGCATGACCGGGAGTAAAAAACCCTCGATCCCTTGCGATCAGAAGGAAAAACCCGGTAACAAACATGACCAGAACGGCTTCCCCCAATGATCCGGTGACATACAGTCCGGCTCCCCTCCGGGAACAGTGCGGCGACCGGAATGGAATTCCCGTCACGCTCAGATAGTCCTCACCCAGATGGAGAAGCGCTCCGATGCAGATAAAGGAAAAGAGATACATCCAGACGTTTGGGGAAAGCAGGCATGCTCCGTAGGACACGAGGGCAAGAACGATCCACGGCGGTGGCCAGTGCGTTATGGTCCGATGCCGGACAATCCCCATTTCCAGCAGATCCGGGATAATCGAGCCGATCATCGCCATGCAAGTTGGAAAGTACCCGCCAGTCACCGCGTAGATGACAGCGCCCGATGTCAGTTTATGGAAATGCCACCGCATCTATGACAATGCTCCAGATTTCTCACCTTGTAGCCCTCAACCCTCGAATATTTCTTCGGTCAATTGGAAAGAATTTCTGCAACAAACTGCCCTCTCTGTCCTACCAGGACTGAGTGATTGAACTATATGAAATAATTGCATTTAAACTCATTTTTCAGTGCATTTTTTGTTGACAAAAAACTGAGCGTGCGCAAAATATAGATACAGTTCTACAGGGACCAGATAGTCATAGAAAGGAGGGGGTCGGAACATGACCAGAAAATTTCACGATTTCTTAGTTAAGAACAAAAAAACTCTCCTATTCCTATCATTCGGTTACGTCGCCCTGATAATATTTATGCTCAAAATGATCGGGCTCGGTGCGACCTCAACGTTTTTCCTTTTCCTTGCAATTTGCTCCTTGCCCACCTTAATTGCTCGTGCATTGGGAGAAAAACGGCAGATCGCTGATGATGATAAAGGCGGATACCGATACATCTATTCTTACCGATATGGCTCAAGATTTGGAGATCATCAGAGGTAATTTCAGACAGAATACAGAGCTTCCCATGAACCCAGAAGTTTCAATAACTGATCCCGTTCCAAAGGAAACGCTCCAATAAATTCGCACATATAACCTTTACCCGTATCAGCGTATACGTACACATTTTGACCATTTTCGATAAGATGGTTCAGTGCGACAACAGAAACAGGCATCGTCAGCTGGCCGATTGACATGGAAACCCCATATTCGGTCAGAGAAAAATTAGGCGATGCCTGTTTCATTTTTAACACCCCGGCATCTTCAACTCGCACTGGCACTACGAACCCATCTCCCACTGGAATCAAGAAATCAGGAACAAATGCAGCATTTTCATTATCTTGCATTGGCAATTATCCTTCCTTTAACGCCGAAGCGGCGCAGGTCCCCCGCTTTTTGGGAGATTGGAGTTCCTACTCTGGTTTTGGAGCACTCTCGCAGTCTTCTGAGTAGAGAGCTTCACTTGTTCAGTTTTATCTCGCGCTGCCTGCGCAACTTCTCGAGCAGCTTTCTCTTCTGCTTCATTGGTCGCCGAACGGGATGATTTTATTGCACCGCCCAACTCCCTAGAAAGAGGAACAACATCACCCGCTATACTCTGGACAGTAGCAATAACACCTTCCGCTGTCTTCTGATCCACCCCAGTCAAACTGACAATCTTTGATGCAGCCATATTTGCTGCGCCTGTAACATGCGTACCCTGCTGGATCTCTGTACGATCGGCAAAGAGCACGTCCTTCTTGCCGGAAGATGTATTTTCAAGGAGAACCTGTCCGCTAACAGGGTCTACGGTCAGATTGGCTACTTTCCCTTCGTTTTGAACCTGCATTTGAATCAATCCATTATCAGTACCTGATGCAATGTGCTTATGTCCTGCTTTGTCAGTCCATGAATAACGACTATGTGTTCCGCTTGCATCGGTATACGTGTCCTGATGAAAATTCTCGCTAATCCCACGATTGCCGCGCCAAGTCTGATTACCTATAGTTGAACGCAACCCTTGATCGACAGTCTGAACATTTCTATTTACGCTTTCCGAATCTCTGCCGGTGCGAAATGTTGCCATATCCTTTCTGCTGACATCACCGCCGCGGCTGATCGAAAACGATTCGACATTTCCGTTTCTGTCCTTGGCAAACTCATACGAGAAGCCCTTGCCGCTCTTCATCATCCTGTCGACTTCCGCAACGGCATTCTTGCCGAAGCCGCCAGCCTTCAGTTCCTGCTTCAAGGCCTCGCCCCGGGCCTTGTCTCCGGAAGCCACAACCCCTTGCTCGGTCGAGTTCACAACGTTCCCGTCCATCCCGACGTTCATCGTCTGCCTGCCGTCCGGCGTTGTGAAGGTGATGTTCTGACCCTCCATCGCCTTCTGCATCTGCGCGAATCCCTTGTCGGTCAGCTTTCCGTCCTGATACATCTCTGAATCGTTTTTCAGTTGAGGCGCAATCTTGCCGACCATCTGATCGGCCGCTCCCCTGACCAGGTCGTACCGGGCTCCCCTTCCCGACACGTCATGGGAAGCCATGGTCTGGTAGTGGTCGTACCCTCCGGACATATAAATCCCCTGGACTTTACCGGCGCTTTCCGCAGCGACAACCTTACCCATTTCGGCGCCAGCGTTGATCGGTCCACCAAGCTTGCCGGACATCTCGCTGGATTCGGAAAACTGCTTTGCATTCTGGAATTGCGCCTTCATCTGCAGCGCCTGACCTGAGCTGAGCCCGTACTTCGATGCCACCTGGTTGACCGCGGCGGCGTTCGTATAATCCCCGAGGGACTGCATCTCGGAGCGAAACGCGTTGAACTGTCGCCAGTTCCCCTGGAAGCCGAGCGCCTGGGCACCCTCATAGGCTTTCACTTCCCCATCGATCTGCCCAACATTCTTGTCGAGATTCTTCTCCAGGAAATCCTGATAGTTGCCGGCATTCCCGAAAACCCGCCCCAGCGCGGCGTCATTCGCCACTTTCATCTGCGCATGCTTGTTCAGATCCCCACCATAGCTCTTATCGATGACGTCGCGGAGTGCCCCGGACTGCGCCATCCCTGCTTTTCCATCAAAAATGCTGAGGCCGTACGACCTGTCCAGACCAGCCTCACGCATCGCGGCACCCTTACCGCCAAAGCCAATCGACTTGCCGACGCTCCCATCGGCCATCATTCGAGATGCCCCGTCCATACCGAAACCGCCGATCAGGTCATTGGAGGCCATCGTCTTGGATGTCATGTCAAGGTAGGACTGATTTCCCCTGGCCCAGAAGCTGTGCTCGTTCCCCCATGCCTGGGTCGGCATTGCCGAGGAATTGCGCTGGATCGAGGAAGCCCTGCCGGAAGGGTCCTCCACTTCATGCGCTGCCCGGCTTCCGGCAGACTGGATCTGACCTGAGAGTGAGCCGGCCATCATCGCCATGGCGTGACCGCCGAACTTGACCAGCATTCCGGTCAATACCGTCGCCAGCATCATGCCGCTCATCCTCAGTGTCCCGAACATGCCAAGGATCTTCGTGGTCTGGTCGGGGAAGAAGTAGAAGGCGTCCATTCCCAGATTGTTCTGGCGCACGAGTTGATAGGTGCTGTTCGCATAATCGATGGCGAACTGGTGAATGATGGCATCGACCACACCCCAGGCGGTCAGCCAGACGAAGAACCCGAAGATGGCACCGACCGCCTTACCGATGATGGGAGTCGGGATGAACAGCGCCAGAAACGGGATCAGACCAACAGCTACCGCTGTAAGGACCGCTCTCAGGACCGGTAGCCATTCATTGGCGGCCTTCATCGACCCAGACGCATTCAGCAGGAACTGGTAGTTGGTGGCGCCGGTCGCGTTGCCGCTCCGGAATATCTCATCAAGGCGCTGGGAGATGTACGCCTGCTTCACGAAATCCTCAATAGATGCCGCGCCAAGCCCGGCGCCGGTATTCACGTTATTCAACACCGTCTTGCACTGGGTCAGGGATGCAGCATCAGTGGGGTCATAGCCAAGGGCCGAGCAGACGGCCGTGATGTTGTTCTTCAGGTTGTCCGGCGTGAGCTGGGCGCTGATGTTCGTCCAGGCATCGGTGCAGGTCATGGACTGTCCGTTCGGCGTGGTCGAGTCGTAGTAGACAGTATAGATCGAGGGGTTTTGCGCCTGGGCAAGAAGCGGCGTGAAGTCGGTGGAAGTTTTGCGGAGGGCATCGACGGTGAGCGTCGTCCCCGGGCGCATGATCTCATAACCGACGCAATCCTTGATGTAGTTCCGCATGGAGGTGTCGATGTTGCTGTTCACTGCCGACAGGGGAAGGCTCGTGAGCTGGTAGAGCCCCAGGAAACCTTTGCCGCCAGCCTGGCTCTGATAACTCATGGGATCACCCGCCGTAGTGACGATATCCACCAGCCCCCGCTCAACAGAGTTCAGGACACCGGCAACCGCCACAACCCCGGCCGGTATGCCTCCAATGGCCTGGTTCTTGTTGTAGACGGGATCATAGATATGGAGGGTCCCCTTGGGCACGGCCAGGGAGAGGTAGATGCCGATCCCTACCAGGGCGGGAATAATCCAGGACATCGGAGAGCCGTTTCCAGCCCCGAGGATTCTGGCGGCTACGGTGACGCACCCGAAGAAGATCCCGGCGGCGATGGAAAAGGCGTAAAACGACATGTAACCATTGTCGCCGAAAACCAGGGCCAGCTTGTTGAAGGCGTTGACCACCGCATCGAACCCACCGTACACATAATAGTCGAAGTCAACGGCCAGGGCAGCGGACGGCAGGAGGATGATCAGAAGCAGGGCTGCGAATATGAGAGACTTTACTTTCATTGCGATTCCAACTCACTTGTCATGCACATCGACATTTACATACCCCGCAGCAATGAGTTTCTTGTTCCGGAAATGGGCGTAGATCATGGTGATCACCGGGATCAGGATAAAAATCGCGGTCGTCACGAGGATAAAATACGCCGAGGTAAGAAAGACGGTCTTGAATCCCTGCACCCAGTTGAAGATGCCGGCGACCGTCTTCTCCGACAGCCTCGCGTGATAGAGTTTGGACACTACCCAGACGACATGATCGTCGGATAGGATCTTGAAATAGATGAAGTGGAATGCGATGAAGGCGACCAATGCCTTCAGAATCGCCCCGAACGCCATTCCACCCATCAGGTTCGCAATCATCGCCCTGGTGTACTTGCCGATGTAGCAGGTGGCGGTTTTCGCCATGAAGATCGCGTATCCGAGAGAAAAGCCGAGAGCCAAAAGAAAGGCACTGAACTTGTCGAAAATTGACGGGTTCGCATCGCCAAACATCGGGATGTACTGCTCGATCACCCCGATGGCGATCGGCGTGAGGAGCGCCGTGACGAGGCCGGAGGCGAAGGCGCTGCGAAAGCCCACCTCCATGAACTCCAGCCGCTGTTTCGTCGTCAGGAACCGGGCGTTTATCATGCACCCTCCCAACTCATTCGCAAAATTCTGGTCGATGTAGGAGATCGCCTCCAGGAGCCCCCGTGGGTGAATCTCATTCCCCTGGGGGATGGGCATCATATCCGGGCTGTTATTGCTGCTGCCGCTTCGTGACAATTTCGCCTCCTTTCAGATCAGGGACCTGATCAGGTTCATTACGCCGCCCCCATAGGCCACTACCGCCGCCAGGAAGAGGCAGATTGCGGCCAGCGTCGGGTTTCTCTGTCTCACCCCGACCCAGAAAGCCAAAAGGACGAGCGAGATGAAAAAGAATCTTCCCCAGAAGCCGTACAGAACAGTAGCAAACAGCTTCTGCCAGAATCCCGTGTAGTCTGCCGCCCGCATGTAATGGAGCGGATTCAGTTTCTCGATAGGCATGGTGTTTTCTCTCAATAGATAGGGTAAAGTTTGGCCCGGACCCGGCTCTTCTCTTTGAGGCCGAAGTACCGGGAATCGTAACTGTCCTTATGCTCGCCCATGACGAACATGAAGCCCTTGGGGATCTTCCCTTTGAAAGCGAAGTACTGCATCTTCTCACCCTTGAGCGAATAATCCTTCGCAACACCCAGGAGCTCACCGTTGCAGAAAAATTGCTTACCGGCATCCACAGTCAGGGTATCCCCTTCATCGCACCTGATGATCTTGAAGATATTCGGGTGTTCGGGTTTACCGACCTTCCGGGCGAGCTCGGCATCCTCGAAATAGACATAATCCCCCCGCCCGACATGTTCCGGATCTTTACTCACCCAAAAAAACCGATGGGCAAGGGATGGGGTGAGTATGATGCCGATCCGACGTGGGATCACGGTTCCCGCCACCACCACGGAAAGGATGATGAAAAAGAGTCGCCAATTATTGTTCCGGAGTTGCCGGATTCCCCTGGAGAGAACGTCTGAGTAGTTCTTCATATTGTTTCAATTCTTCCTCGTGTCCCAGTTTGAAGACTTCGGCATTGCGAATGGCCGTATCCGCCATGATGACCACCCTGTTTTTCGGGATGGTATTCATCACCAGTTCCAACTTGTCGAACGCCTTCCGCAGGTCCTCGTCGTTGATTTTTCCGTCCTTGTATTTGTACCTCTGGAGCGTAATGTACCCTTTCATGTCCACGGCAACGATCTTCTGTGCCAACCAGTGGTCATAAACGAACAGAGTGGCGGCTGAAGATACAACCGATATGAGCAGGCATGCGGCAATGCCGGGCAGCCGAATCCCCTGCTTTCCTTTTGTTGCTGGTGTCGTCGTTTGCTCCAATGAAGAAAGCGCTGTCTGTGAAATTTCGTTTTCATGTTCTGCCACGATTTCCCCTCTCTATGCTTTTTGCCCTGCGTCCGGCAACATGGATACGTAGATGCGTACATATTTATTTACTCCCTGGAGACAAGGAGTTCCTTGAGCGATGATGACCCGCTTTCCCGTCCGATCGACTGAAGGATGTATTCAAGTGATGCATCACCATAAACTGTGTAACTAGCGGCAACTTCTGTATTTTTACTATCACCTTCGCTTAAGCCCGGATTCTCGGCCTTCACCCCCCTGGCAAAGACCACGGCGGGTACCCTGTCGATCGCGTAGCGCCGATAGAGGAGCGGATCGACGACGAGGTTTGCCGGGAGCATCGCGCATTCTCCTTCTGCCGGGGAACATGAGGGCTGCTTTTTCAGAACATCCGCCACAAAGCGAATTGTCGGCTGGATCCTGGTCATGCCGCCAACAAATCCCCTCATCACCATCACGATCCTGGGGTCTCTCAGACGCGCTACGGACGAGGCATAATTGCGCACCGTCTGCAGCGGCATGGAAGAAGAAATGAAGACGTAAACCCTCTCCGACCCGGTGAGCTTCCCCTTGCGCTCACTTGTCACGTCATCGGGGTAGAATCTGGCGAAGTCCTCACCGAAAACCTGCGCCTTGATCCTTTCCGTCTCACTTTTGACCCGTCTCTGGAATTCATCCGAGTGGTAGTAGGAATCGAGCGTTCCGGCCACTGCGTTCATTTCATCCTCATAACGGTTTTTCGGGATCGTCACCGTCCCCGCCACCCGGTCCGCCTGCGCCAAAGAAGCAGCCACATCCGGTACCTTCATTTCTTCCACTCTGACCTCCTGCCAGAATTCCCCCTCCACAAAGACCTTCAACGTCTGCCGTTCCGTCTGGACGAACGCCCGGCCCGGCTGCCCTCCACAAACACCGGTCTTTTTCAGATGGACAGCTTCACCTTCCACCTTTTCCGGCACGTAACAGGCGTCTGGAGTGGCGATGTACCCGGACTTCCCGGCGGCAAATGCCGGCTGGGTGGTCGCAAGCAGCAGATAAACGATCAATTGAGCCCGTAGCCTACGCAACACACCCTCCTTCTCGTCATCGACCAGAGAAAATTGTCCGGCGAATTCGTACCGGCCCCCCAGGGCGGGTTCTTGGCGGAGCCCCAGATCAGTGACGGACGGCCGATGGGGTTGCAGGCGGTGCCGCGCACCGGCTTGACGATAGTTGCTCTTCACGAGAATCGGGGTGATAACCCCACCGGAGGAGCACTGGTTGATGCCGGTGTCGAACAGTAGCGACTCTCGCCCAAGTTTGAAGAGCATCCGGGCCGCTAAGCCGGCATTGACGCTCAACGGTTCGCTTGAATTCATGCTTCCGGTAAGGGGGTAGAAAGACCCCCACGACCCCATGCACCAGAACAGGGGATCGATTGGGGTGGTGACCGTCGCCGCTACACTGTCCGCTATGCAGGCAATCTGGGAAATGGGATTGCCGAACAGCAGCGCCTCCGGATTGATGATGAAGGAGAGACTGTCGTCATTCCACATGGGGTCCACCTCGGTCATGTAGGCGAGATCGAAGCCACCCTGCTCGGCGCAGGGGAAATCCATGAAGAGCTTCAGGATCGACCAGGCCGGAAAGGTGTAGTAGTGAGCCTGCTGGAACGAATACTCGTTATCGTTATGACCTGGGCCCCTGGCTGTCCCGGAGGAAAAACCGGGCTTCGGGTTGGTCATGCCGGTGCCCAGGATCGGAAAACAGTACGGGTCCTTAACTGTTTCGATCATCCGCGCATGTTCCCAGAAAGCGACGGAGAGTCCCGCAATGATCCCCTGCTTGCTGTCCGGGCAGACACAGGCAGGCGTGGTGATGTTACCCGGCGCAGACTCCTGACCCATGCCGAAAGAAACACTGCCGATCTGAGCCGGGAACATGCACTGCCAACAGATATCCGTCACCGGGTTGATCGGCGTACCCGAGCAAGCCGAACCTGCATGGACAACAGAAGCAGTGGCCAGCCATGATGCTGTCAGCATGACAATGACGCTTGTGACGTGCTTTTTCTTCTTCATTCCACGTTTCTCCTGCTGGTCGGCAGTTCACCGGTTTTGTAGTTGCCTGGCGCTTCCCGAGGCACGGCAATCTCTCTCACCACCATTTCCTTTCCTTCCTGTTTGACGACTGACGGCACAGCCGCCAGGTGCAGCCGCTCAACGATCTGTGAGTCCGCATAGAACAGGGGAACATTGAGCTTCTTCCCCAGACGGCCGTAATGCCCCTCGGTGAGGAGGAGTATCACATCGACGCGTCCCTTGTATTCCGATGCGGCAAACCACTTCACCTGTTCCGAGTCGCTCCCGCTGATGACTACCAGGGTCTTGCTGAAGTTGATGTAATCGAGGGGGTTGAAGGTGTAGCCTTTCGGATAGAGCACCCCTCCCTTGCCGTCCGGGATGTCAATCTGCAGGGTGTAGGTCATGTCCACCGGAAAGCTCCTGTCCCTGGCGGCGCGGGGAAGGCTCATCCGATCCTCAGGGCCGTTGTATTCCTCAATCGGCTTCCTCTTTATCACCTTGCTCCAGTCGATGCTCTTCGCCTTCTGCTCGATCTCGACAAGTGCGTCTTTCTCGGCAATTGCGTATGTCGCCCCGACTGTCCCCAACTCTTTGGCATTGGCTGCAGAGGCAACAAGAACAACCATCATCGCGACGAAAAGCGCCTTCATCAAATACCCCCCGTCGTCGCCTGGAAATGCTGCTGCACCTTGTTCTGGATCGTCGTCTGCGCCCCCTGTATCTTCGTACTCAGGTCTTTCTGAATGTCCTCGAAGTATTCCGAAAGGTCGATCCGGGAGAAATCCAGGTACTGGAATTCATCAGGGGTGAAGCCGCGGCAGTTGGGAGCGCTCGGTACGCCCCAGCCACCGTCCGTACCGAAGGAAACCAGCTGGGGGCGGCCCTGCTCGTGGATGATCCGCGCCATCTTGGTGTTGAAACAGCAGTAACTCTTCGCCTTCTGGACACAGCCGACCAGGGGCCATTTCTTTTCGCAATAATCGCCGATATAGTGGCAGTCCTTGGAAGCGGCCTGCATTCCGGTCTGGATATCCCCCTGATCGCAACCGCTCCCGAAGAGGACCTTCATCACCACCATGACGACGATAGCCACGGCTATCGTAGCCGGGTTGAGGAGAGCGCCGACATAGGCTTCCATGGCTGACCCGATAGCTGCGACCCCGGTAGACCCGCTCGCCGCAGCAGCGGATACCCCGGTGGCAACGGCGCCGCTGACCGTCGTGGTCCCCGTGGCAGTCACGATACCTACCGATGTTGTTCCTACAAGTGGAGTCAGGGTGGCTGCGCCACTGGTTACCAGGTTCGAATAGTAGGCGACCTGGCCTATTTCGTAGGCGGTCTGAATGCCGTTAGCCACCGTGGAGATATTGCTCCCCATGTCGTCCGAGCCGACCTTGTCGCTGTCACAGCAATTATTGAGATACCCCACGGTGAGTCCGGGCGGACGGCAGCGGGAAGCCTTGCCGTTGAAGACATAGAGCTGGTCAAGGCAGTTTCCGTTCTGGTCACGCTGGCCGTCGTTCTGCATCATCGACTCATCCATGGTCGTTATCTGCTCGGTACCGCTCGCCCCGGCAGTGAAGCACTGGTTGGGCGAGCACTGCATCGTGCCCTGGTTGTTCATGCAGCTGTACTGGGTGCCGAGGGGACAGGTGTTCATTCCGAGGAAGCAACTGTGGACCGTTGTATTGTAGATGCCGTCTCCGGTGCAGACCGGCACTGCTTCGCATTTTTCAATTGGGAGGCCATTATAGGTGGTCCCGGCCGGACAGGTGTGCTGGGCGTCCGAGGCGCATTTGTCGAGAGCGGGCGAATAGACAACCGTGTTGCTCAACGCATATCCGCCGTCCTTCGGGCAGACGATCTGCTGGGTGCATTTCCCTTGCGTCGATGACCAGCCGTAGATGCCGCAATTTCTGGTGACTGTCGCCCGGCATTCGTTGGCCGTGGCATCGTATGCACCCAGGTTGCAGACGGGCGGGGAATAGCAGACTTGAGCGCTGCCGTCCCAGCTCCAGGTGCCGCAATTCGCGGTGGCCGCCGCCTCGCATTTGTCCGTGGCGGTATTTAGCGTTCCACCGGAACAGCTTGCCGTCTGGTAGCACTTGTCCACGGCGGGGTCGAGAACAAGCGGGGAGCTGCAGACGTTCGAGCCGCCATCGCAGAGGTCGAGGGCAGCGTTGTAGCTTCCACCGGTGGCGCACGTTGGAGTGGCCTGACAGGTGGTCCCGTTCAATGTATATCCGGACGGACAGGTCCGGGAGTAAGACTGTTGGCAGACATCGAGGGAGCCGTTCAACGAACCGGCGCCGCAGTTAGCGGTCTGGTAGCACTGGCCATACGTGGCGCTGTAGGAATAACCGGAGGGGCAGTTCCAGGTCGCCGTGGCCTTGCAGAAATCTATCGAGCCGTCCAGGGTCCCTCCACTGGCGCAGTAAGCGGTTGCCGTGCAGATGGCGCCGGACAGGGTATAGCCGCTGGCGCAACCGGCGTTGGCGCTCTGGTAGCAGACGTCACGGTTGCCGTCGAGAAGGCCGTTGCTGCAAGTCGGAGTCAGGGTGCAGGAGCCGATGCTGCTATCATAGGTTGTCCCGGTCGGGCAAGTAGGCGTATAGGAGGCATAACAGACATGAGCGCCGTAATCGAAACTGCCATTCGGGCAGGTGGGGTTCTGGTAGCAGACGCTCCCCGACAGCGTGAAACCGGAGTTGCAGGCGTTTACTGGGGCAGTGCAGGAATAAAGGCCTGCCTGCGTGCAGTCGGTAATTCCCGTCTGGACGCCCCATTGGCTCACGATCGTCGTGCATGTGGATGTACTGGGCGGACCCGTTAACGTATAACCGGCAGGGCATGAGACAAACTCGGAAAGAGCGGCGCTTGCCGCAGCTCCTGTCGTGTAGACCTTGTACGTCGGGTAATAGACCGTGTCGCTGCAGTTGTAATAGGTATAGGTAACCATCTGCCCCAGGTCATAATCGTAGTAGCTGCTTGTCACTGGGCATCCGGCACAGTAATAACCCCCATTGCCGTCATCAGCCAACGTGTAGCCAGCCGCGCAATAGGGCGAATTCCAGTCATAAGCCCAGTCATAGATGGTGGCCGTAACGGTCAACGTATTCCCACTCGTGGTTTGAGTTAAATCCGTACCCGCTCGACACCACCCGTTCCAGTGAGGACTGGGACAGCCGCAATTGCCAGATCCCCCCCAAGCGCACTCCTGTTTGAGCACTACTTGGCCGTTCTGCAGGATGAAGTCGAAACTCAGACTGTCGAGAGCCGGCGGTGATGTGGAGTATTGCGTGATTCCAGTGCTCGTGTCCCCTCTGGCCTTGTACTTGATAATCTCCGTCTTTCCCGTAATCGGCTGGGTATAACCGGTGATTGACGTCGTCGACGCTTCGCACCGGTTCGTAATGCTGTTGAACGTTGTCCCGGAGGGACAGGTTGGCGTCATCTCGCAGCGGCCGGTCGTAGAATTGTAGCTGTAGCCCGAGGGACAGGTATGGATTATGCTCTGGAGACAGACGTTGTAGGTCGTATTGTAGGTTCCCTGGCTGCAGACAGGCGCCTTTTCACAGCGTCCGACACTGGAATTGTAGGTGTAGCTGGCATCGGGACAGCTGTACGATGGGGTGGCCTCGCACCGATTGTTGACGTTGCTGTAAGTTCCGCCGACACAGGAGGGACTGGAGATGCAGGTGCCATAGGTGGCATTGTACGTATAGCCGGTCGGACAGATAGCCCCTGGCGAAGGCGTGAGGCAGAGATCATAGGCCGTGCTGTACGTTCCCGGCGAGCCGCATGTGGGGGTAGACTCGCATTTGCCGGTGGTCGCGTTATAGGTTGTCCCGGTGGGGCACGATATAGAGCTGGTTATCTCGCATTTGTCCGTGGTCCCGTTGAGACTTCCCCCTGCCGGGCAGTTCACGGCAGCCGTGCATTTATCGAGAACGGTATTGTAGGTGTAGCCGGCAGGGCAGCTGCCAAGAGGCGCTTCGCACCGGTCGCGGGTGGTGTTGTACGTTGTTCCGAAAGGACAATACGGGCTTGCCTCGCATTTCCCGCTGGTCGAATTATAGGAAAAACCGGTCGGACAGTTCCATGTGGGAGGAATCTCGCAGCGGTCCTTCGTCGGGTTCAGCGTACCGCCGGCACAGTCCGCGCTCTTACGGCAGACATCAAGCGTGCTGTCATAGGTGTAGCCGCTGGGACACTCGTTCAGCACCAGTTTTTCGCACTGGTCAGTGACCGGATTGAAGGTGCCGCCGTCCGGACAGGTGACCGGCTCCACGCATTTGTCTATGGAGGCGTCGTAAGTGTAGCCTGCGTCGCACGTCACGGTGGCGTCGGCCTGGCACATGTCCCGCGACGTGTTCAGTGTCGAGCCCGCAGGGCAGACAGGAGCGGAATAGCTTTCCACGCAGTTGACTGCACCCACGGGACAGAGCAAACCCTGGGCGGTCTGGAGACAGTTGGCGGTTTCACCCGGGTCGCCCGCATACCCGTTACCGTTGAGGTCTTGGCCGCAGACCGGTTTTGTCAGGTCGGGAGTTGGAGTCTGTGTCGTGGTCGAGCCGCTCCCTGATCCGGTCCCCGGCTGAGGCGGATCAGAGGGAGATGGCATCAATACGGCACAATCAAGAACCTCGTCGAATTGCACAATCTGCGTGGTTCTTACCCCGTCCTGCCCGCTTGTCCATTTTCCATCAGCACCCATGATGACTGCCTGCGGGTCCGGGCCGGCATAGGCAGCAGACGCCCAATTGGTATAGGAAAGAGCGGACCCGTCGATGGAGGTAAATCCAGCGGCGCCAAACTCCTTCCAGGCGTCGATGTAGGTGCTCCCCAGGTACTTGCCGTATATGGAAAGGATGAATTTCTGGGTGTCGGCGCTGTCGATCCTCACCGGCATGGCCGCACCGTATTGGCCGAGGGAGAGGAGGTTTTTCAGAGACCCGGTATTATCGCCGGTCATGGAATAGGCGCGGGTGATGTTGGCCGAAAAATCGAAAAAAGTTGCCGCATCGGAAGTGTCACCGGTCGCTGACTTGGCAATGGCATAGGTTTTACCGTTGTACCCGAAGATGGCTGCAAGGGAGTCAATGTAACGGATCGAAGTATTCGGATTGATTGCGTCCTGGCAACTGACGACGGCGAGGGCCGTCTGTGGGATGCCGGTCAACGCGACAATCAGGAGCGAATAGATGACGGCGTAAAGGAGTCGGAAAATCATGCTGTCGTACCTCGACCTACAACGGTTTTTTGTTGCCGGTGCTGCAGATGGTGTCTTTCCCCGCCACCCGGAGCGTCTGGATGATCGTCGCAGCCTCGGCAAACTCGTTGATGCACTGGCAGTCCTTGACGATCTCTTCTCCTTGGCCGGCAGGACAGTGGTTGTCTTGGTCGCACACCCTGTAGAAGAAGTCATAGGAGGTAGCTGGATTCCGCATCGTCGTCACGTCTCCTGAAACCGTCACCTGGGTGTCGTTCTTCGGGATTCTGGTCTTGCATGCCTGCTCGCAGGTTGCTGACGGGTCTCGTCCCGGGAGTGCTATGCTCCCGCTTGCGGAGGTCCAACCACCGGCCGTGAGCATCCTGTCCTGGAAGTCGAGGCTGCTGGTGTTATCGGTGGCAGAAGTAACGACGGTACCGAACCTGGTCCCGATCGCGGAGAAATCATAGGCCTGGCTGCCGCAGACATAGGTACGTTTCTTCTGCCACCAGTCACGACAGATAGTATTGGTCCCGACCTGGCCAGTGAACTTTCGGCAGCTCGGAAGAGGAGTAAGGCCGGTGGAGTTGAAATTCGATAAAGTCTGCACCCCATCAACCGTCTCGCTTTGCAGCCGGCAGGAAGAGTCGTTTTCCAGAGTGCTGCACTGGTCATCCACCCCTTCTGTGTACTGATCCGTCTTGAGCTGAAAGTAGTAACTCCAGTTAAACGTCGGGAACTGGGCGCCGGAAGCCGGACATACCGTGCTGGTCTGGATTGAGGTGTCGAAACCATTGACTATCCCATCCACCGAGCCGGAGCCGGAGGAACAGCCTGGGCCTTGGATGTTGGAGAGGGTCAAATTCGCCTGCATCATCTTTTCCAGCTTGTTCGGGTCGGGAGGAGAGAGAACGACGTCCTTTATGGTATGCCAGCCATTGCCGCCCGGATTGTCGCCGCAGTTGGCGTGAGCCGTTACTAATCCACCAGGGCCGGTATCTATGTACTGCATCTGATACTCGGAATCGCTGACCTTATGGACCTGGATAAAGATCAGGTGATCGGTGCACGCCTGGCTGTTCCCGGAATCGTTAACCGTCCGGGTGGTAGTCTGCACCGAACTGTTTCGTGTCATGGTGCAGGCGCTCATTTTTCCGCTTGCCTGGGTGGCAGCCCCGGAATTCGAGATCAAGTAGTAGAGGCTTTGGGGATCGGTGGCCTGTGCGATGGCGGCATTGTCTCGAGCACTGGTAAGCCCTCCCCAGTTGTTGTAGTAGCCGGTGAGGGTGCTGACCGTAGGTGATGAGACAAGGGAAGCGACCGAGCCGGTGGCGGTCGTTGCGTTCCCCGTAGCCCGGCCGTAGTAGTCGATGGTCGTGAGGTCGTAACTCACGTTGGTGATGGTAAACGCCGTATTGCCGTTGTGGATGGCGTTGACGATACCGCCGCCGAGGTCCTGGAGGATTACGGAGCTGTTGGACCAGACGAGATTGCTGCCGCAACTGCTGTTAATGCAGTAACAGCCGCCGAGATCGGTAATCGACGCGGCAACGTCCGCAATTTTCCCGTCAGGACCGGCAACCCATTTGAAATACTGGCAGTGGTTCCATGTCGCCGGATCACAGGCTATGTAGCCGTTGCCGCAGACTCCGGAAACGGGCCGCGGCAGGTTATAGACATAATCGAAAGTTCCATCGGTATTGAGGTCCTGACTGATCATCACCTTTTGCAGATCGCCGGTCCCGGCAGGCTGGATGAAGAGTTCCAGAAATTTGGCCGATGCCGGCGCAGTGAGATTTGCCTGGAAGCTTTGCGAGCCGTCTACCGTCCGCATCAGAGTGGTCGGGCTCGTCATCGGCTGGGAAATGTTCTGGTTCGCCAGATCCCGGCTCCCGAATTGAGAGAGCGCCGATTGCGCCGCCGCTGATCCGGCCGTCTTACCGTCGTCATAGGTTCCGGCAAAGGCGCTGCCGGTCATCACGGCAAGAATGAGGCTAATTGCTGCGATATTTTCTGACCATCTCACGAATGGCATCCTCATAACTCATCCCCGCATGCACCATCATGTCGATTTCCGCGATCTCCTCGCCGTCGGAAGTGAAAGCATAGTACGAAAAAGGATCGACGGTGAGCCTGCCGACTCCGATCCCCAGCGGCGTGTCCATGAAAATTTCGGAGTATTTCGGCTTCAGACTCTTGGTCGACTTCAGGATCTTCATGGTGAAGTCGTCGTAGTCCAGCACCCCCTGGTTCTTCGCTTCCTCGAAGGCCGTCGATTCCAGGTAGAACTTGAAGGCGGAATTTTCCCGGATTACGTTGCCGACCGCCCCGAACCGGAGGGTATCGAGGACCGACTGCAGGCAGATAGTGAAGGAGCCGTGGTACTTTCTCGCCCTCCTGTATCCCTCCTCGATGACCTGTTTGAGGGTTGAACTCTCACCGAGGAACTGCCATGCCTCGTCGAAGCAGACAAGGCGCCGGTCGGAACGGTCGGAAAGGTACAGGTCCATGGTGACCGCATTGATCACCTGAAGGGTGACAACCTTGAAAAGTGCCTTCTTCGGCAAAAGGTGTTCGAGCTCAAGGACCACGAAATCGTCGTTGGAGATGTCGAAGTTGCTCCTGCCGTTGAAGAACCTCCCGAAGGCGCCGCTGCTGCGAAAGTCGGCCAGGTTGAAGGCCAGTCGCGTGGCTGCCTCCCTGATTTCGCCTCCTGCGGACGAATAGCTGTCGAAGTTGGCCAGGTATTCGTACACCGTGTCGATGCAGGCGGACGGCCCTTCCTGGTCCCATGCCCACCGGACCGCTTGAGTAATCAAGGTCATCTCAGTTTCGCTGGGACTGTTGTTGCCGGAAGAAAAGATCATCTGCGCCACGATCGGCGCGATGGTGGGGATGTCGTGTTCCACATCGACAATGTGGGTGAACGGGTTTAGACAGACCTGGGATTCTTCCGAGAAGTCGAGGTAACGGGCTCCGCAGAGGGTGGTCATCTTCTTGTAGCTTCCCCCGATATCGATCACCCTGATCTTGGCGTTCATGGCGTAGTAGTTGAAGAGAAGATAGTTGAGGAAAAAGCTCTTGCCACCCCCCGAGGTACCGCAGATGAGGGCGTTATGGTTGTTGACACCCTTCTTGTGATAGATATCGAGCCCGAAAAGCTGCCCCTTGCGGGCGGTAAAGAGCATGGCGGGTCTGCCGAGACCGGCGAAGTCTCCCTGGATCGGGAGGGTCACGGCGATGGAGTCAACCGGCATTACATGGTCCCGGTCCAGGGTTTCCAGATTCCCTTTCACGTCGTAAAAGCCGAACGGCAGCGACAGCAGGAACAGCGGCATGAGTATTCCCTTATCCTCCTGCATCACAAAATTCTGTCCCTCCCAGACCCGCTTCGACCGGGTTACGGATTCGTTCACCAGCCGTTCATCGCTGCCAAAGACCCATAGCGTCGGGATCACCTTGAGGAAGAGCGTTCCCCGTTCCAGTTCGTCGGCAGCCCACATGTGCTCTTCCTGTTTCCGGGCAAGAGACGGGGCGAAGGAGCCGACCCCTTTCTGCTGAAGGATGACGTTGCACTTGGTGTGGAGTTTCGACTTCTGGTTCTTCATCAGGACATTGATACTGTAGAGAAATGGCGTCCTGATCTGGTCCCCGTCGGTAAGCTGCCCCATGATGCCGCCGAAGAGCTTGTTGGTCTGGATGATGGTCCCTGTTTTCGGGTAGACGCGAGGGGTGATGCAGCGGAAATATTTCTTTCCGATTTCAATCCGGGAGAACTTGGTTTCCACGGGGGTAGAGAAGAGCACCTGCCTGCGGATCTCTTTCGATTCATCGTAGGCATCGTTGTTTAGCGACACTTCTTCGTTGAACACTCGGCGCATCCAGTCGAGAAGATATGACGGATCGACATTTTCGGGATGGAGGCCCGCCCCCTGCAGAGTTTCCTGGATCGTTCCCCGGATCTCTCCCAGGTTGAGTTTTTCCACGTCAGCCACCGGGAACTTGATCGTGAAGAAGGCCCGGAAATTTCGGACCGGGATGCCGTTGAGACTAGTCAGCCCTTCAGCCCCCCCTTCGTAGAAACGGGCGAGGTTGTCGTTAACCTCCCGCACCAGGTTCATATCCCGGGATTTCATCGCCTTGAAGTCGTCGAGGATTG
The DNA here is from genome assembly GCF_007830735.1 of Geobacter argillaceus. Taxonomy (GTDB): domain Bacteria; phylum Desulfobacterota; class Desulfuromonadia; order Geobacterales; family DSM-12255; genus Geomobilibacter; species Geomobilibacter argillaceus. The sequence goes on along the minus strand of NZ_VLLN01000007.1, from coordinate 83,245 downwards.
GCCTTACATGGGGGTCGGCATAAAGGATGAACTGGATGACTGTCCTCTCCGGAACGCTCAGCCGGAACAGCGCCTGCAAGGTGGTAATCGTCGTCTCCCCGGCAAAACAGAGCGGTGAACACTCCCACATCATTCCAATCGTGTCGTCCGCATTGAAGTAGCAATTCTCCTGTTCGTCATAGGCGATCCAGGGGAAGAACATACCCAGCTTGTCCCGTTCCGCCATTGACACGATGTCGTCAATCGCCGGCCCGGCCTCAGCGCCACCGAATATCTTCGCAAGCAAACCCACGCTATTCATCCTCCCCATCGGCTGTGACGGAATCCCCCAGGATCCAGCGCGGCTTGTCCACGAAGAAATAGACATAGCGGAGCATGTAGAACTCATTCTCCTGACCGGTGTACGGCAGGAGCAAAACGCGCATGACTTTGGGAGGAGCGACTATCGGCGTCTTCGGTTCCTTGAGGAGACCGCTGAACTTGTCGAACAGCGCGGAACGGTACTGGTTGTAGCTCCTATCTTCCGGGTTCCCGGCGACCGGAAGAGCTGCCGTTGCGCTTCCGGCAGACATGGCACCAGTGTTTGCCGGGACGGCATCGGTACAGGTGGTAACCATGCCTTCGTCTTCCATGCCGCTGTACGTAGTTGTGCAGCCGGGTTTTGCTACCGGCTTTTCCGCCTTGTTCTGTTCCGCACTGTTCTGTTGGCTTCTGGCTGCATCCTCAAGGTAAACCTCACGGACCGAGGCACATTTCCCCTTGAAGGTGTCAGGACAGCTGAATTCGCTTTGATACGGATTGATCATGGAACAACCGCACATAAGAGCTGTTGCTATGATTAAATAGAGCGCTTTCTTCACTTAACGCCTCCCTTGCGAAGCTTCTTTATTTCCAGATTCACCCCTTCACTGATCACCAGCGTTACGGGCTTTGCCGCGGAAACTTCAATAACCGGCATGGTCTGGTGGGCCAGTTCCATATAGAACTTCTCGATGTCCTTGAACCCGTTGGCCAGACCGTTACCTACCCCTGCCTTGGCCAGGTCGGCGGCTCCGATCGTCTGGGTAGTTCCCAATGGGCTGATGGCGGTGGTGGTCGCCGAAGATCTGATGACATCTCCCACGCCACCGAAGAAACCAGCAATCATGGACCGGGCGATCATGCTCCCCATCTTGGCAACCACACGTCCCCGGAGTCCGATTTTCGAGTCCTGGTCCACCACGAACCCCTTCACCTTCTGGTCGATGACCGCTCTTCCTTTCCTGTCGAGACACGACAGGGAGACCAGCAAAAGCTCTGCGCGCTCCGTGGCGAGATTCCCTCTGCCATCTGCAATCACGTAACAACCCTTCAGGTCGGCACGGACGGAGTTGGGGAGAAAGGCCGGAGTTTTTACCTTCAGCAGCGCCGGAACCGGATTACCTTTGGCGTCCGATGAAGTAGGGGCGTCCAAGCCACTGAGCAGAATCGCCTCCATGAAAGAAGGGGGTAAATACATGGCTGTCGTCTCTTTTTTTTTATCCTCGGCAGGCGGGGTTTTTGATTGGCCGCTGCTCGATACGAGTGAAATATCGCCTATCTCCGTTTCAGGAGGCATCGCGGACTGACCTGCCTGATCACCTGCCGGCAAGGGAGGTGGTGGCGGCAGAAGGAGAGTTCCCTTCGAGAGACTCGGGGGCGGAGGCGAGGTGAAAGCTCCTGATCCCTTCGCGCCTTTCCGTCCGGCTGCAACGGCCCCAGGAATCGCCTGCGATCCGCTTCCCTGTGCAACAGGGACGGGTTGGCCGGGAACAGGTGGCTGGCCAGGTTGTGGCGTTGCAGAAGCGACAGGCGAAGGTACGCTTCCAGCGCCGCCTGCGCCGTTCTTTATCGCTTCCATCTGCTGTTTGAGCTGGCGGTTTTCCTCGTCTTTCCTGGCCATTTCTTTCTGGGTCTCGAGAAACTGGGTTTTCTCCAGCAGTTTCGGCTCCAGCGCCAGATCCATCGACTTTTTAGTATCCAGAGGCGCAGTCGCCTTTCCCCTCGTGGCGAGATAGCCCCCCAGACTGAATCCGATGAGCACACAGCCAACCGTTACCGTCACGAAATTGCGGCGCTGCTTGGAATTCAGCCTGCTCCAGAAGGCCTTGAACTTATTTTTCATCATCGCCCTCCTGCCTTTCAGTCGGGGCTTTCTGCACGCCTTTTTCGGGAGAGGCTTTTCTATCCTGTTTAGGGTTTTCCAAAACCGGGAGATCGGACTCCAGCTTGCCGGAGAAGCCTTGCCGCTCGCCCCGTTGCTCCACGACAAAGGCCCTGATCGTGTCACCGGGACGCAGGATGTGGCGCTCAAGCGAGATCGCCACCGGGTTTTCCGCCAACCCGGTCCGAATAAACATCTTCTCGTTCATCCTGAATTCCTTGGTGCCGTCTTTCAGAGACACCAGGTATTCCTTGATCCGAAGCCCTTCTCCTTCCACATCCACGACCCGTTTCAGCACCATCCGGACTTCCTTGAAAGCATCGATGCGCGTATCCGGTTTAGAAACGGTGTAGGATTCGGGGATCTGCTCCGTATAGACATCCTGAATCGCCTTCAGCATCATCTTCTCGAAGGGAAGTCCCGAGTAGAGCGCAGCGTTGTCCTTGATCTTTCGCTCTTTTCCGGAGGAAAGCCTGATGGTCTGGGAGGGAACCCGTTGCGGCACGGCGACCATGGAGTAGGTTTCATCGCCACAGACAACGTAGAGTTCCGTCGGGGTTGTGGAGTAGACCAACTTGTCGCCACGTTTCGTCACCTTGAATTTGATAAAGGCATCCTTGCCGGTGATCTTGATGACGACCCCCTTTTCCGTGGAGGTGAGGGCGTCCTTGATCTCGGAAGAGCAGGAGATCCGGTTCAGGTCGGAACTGGACAGGCGGATTTTCGTTGCAACCTCGGGAGGGATGACCGTCGGCCACTCGCCTTCCGGGCCCCCCTCGTCCCCCTTCACATCGGTCACGGCAGCAAGCCTCCTTTTCGCATCACCGGGATCGGCTGGCGTTGCGCCACGCTCCGCGGCATTGGCAATTGCAGGCAGCATCAAAGCTGCAACTATCAGAGCCCTGTACATCACGCCCCCTTTACTTTGAATTTGGGTTGTTTGCTCCGGCAGTTTTTTCGTAGAGCCGGGTGAGAATGAATTTTCCGTTGTCGAACCGGTATTCGATGATGTAGGAGGCCTGGACAATGTCGGCCTTCATCTCGCCGATATAGGTCATTTTTGCCCCCAGCACCTCGACCTGATTCTTTTCCGAATTGTTAGTCATGGACTGTATGTGAAAGGCGCTGGAGGCCCTGGTATTCTCGATTTTGTCGGCCAGTTCGTACAATTCCTTCCGGGCGTTCGGAAAGCCTGCCGGGTCATAGACGGCAAGGAGTTCGCTGAACTGGCTCCTGGCATTGGCGGGATTGTAGGTGAGCGCAAGACTCACGATGTAGCGGGTGAATTCGCGCAGATAATCTTCATTTGCGTGTTCGCCGGTAATCATCACTTTTGAATTGATGACCGGCGGGACCAAGATCACCCGTTCTTTATTCATTGCTGTTACGACACAGACTGAAAGAATGAGTACTGCCGCCATAAGGACCAGTATGGTGAATTTCAACATTCGGTTTTCCGCGAAGGTATTTGCGGCCTTGCTGGTAAACAACTTTAGTTCCACTGCTGCCTCCAATCAGTCGATGAACTTGTTCTGGAAAAAGTGCGGATAGCGCTTAAGCGGCGCAACCCCGACAAAATAGAGCGTGTGGCGCAGCAAGCCTCTCGGATAGTTGTGCTTCAGGCGGCCATAACCCCACGGAAGCAGAATCATCACCGACCAGAAGATACCGCCGAACTTTTGCGCGAGTATGTATCCAACAACCATGAAGGCCATGTCGTCCGGCTCGAAGAAGAGAACCTGGAAAGGCTTGTTCAGGTATTGGGGAAAGCGGACTTCATTCATGCGATATGCTCCAGGAGAGACGGATAGTTGCGATGGGGGGGATAAGCATCCCCCCCAAAGTCAGCATCAGTAGACTGCGCCAAGGGCCACAATCATGTTTGCGGTGTTGATGAGCACGATCGCCGCAGTCAGACAAACGACCGCCGGCACGATCTTCTGTTGGACGAACAGGATGATCGTCACCAGAAACAGGAGAATGGCGGAAATAGCGCCGAACGGACCCTTCAACAGGGTGGTTACCAGGAAGTTGTACGCCTCGTAACCGAATGAACCGGCCACCGGTGCGGTAATCGCCATGGCCTGGGTTGCGAAGAAGGTGAACATGGCGGCGACTGCGGCCATGAGGGAGAATTTCTTCATCTGTAGACTCTTCATTACGTAGTGCTCCTCCTTGATTGAATGGTTGCGGTCGATGTTCAAAATTTCCTGCAACTAGCTATGCGCCTTCATTGTTTCACCTCCTTCCCATCAAGCAGCGCCGTGATGCGGGGAATGTCTGCTCCATTGACGGCCGTGCCGTCGATCCAGAGCGCCGGGGTGCCGCGGACTCCGACACTCTTGGCAACCTGTTCCATCTCTTCCAGCACTGCGTCCTGGTGAACAGACTCCGGCGCAGGCTTGCCATCCAAGGCTCCGCTCACCACTTCACGAAGAGCCTTTTCCCTGTCTTTCTGCGACAGGATGTAGCGCGCCTTCTTTTCAGCATCGGGATGGATCTGCCTGAGAGGGAAAAAGAATACGTAACGGGTTACGTCTGTCCGTTTTGCCAGGAATTCGTCTACCTTTCGGCAATAGGGACAGTCGGGGTCGGTGAACTCGATGACCTGCCGGGGGCCGGAGCCGATTTTGAGGGCCTTGTCCAGGGGGATGCTCTTCACTTTTTCGGAGAGAACCTTTTCCCGCATCTCCGCGGTCAGGTTTTTGCCATCTTTTGACCAAAGCTCACCGAACATGAGGTACCCGTCCGGGCTGAAGTAGAAAACCTGGTTCCCGGCAACGATTTCGTAAAGCCCCTTGATCGGTGACTCTTTGACGCTGTCCACTCTCAGGTTCGGAAAGTTCTTCTTGAGATTGTCCGTCTCGGTCTTGAAGTCTTCTTTAGCGGCGGCAAAACCCGCCGTTATGATTACGACCAATATCAGCCCTCCGATCTTGGGTTTCTTTCTCTTCAGAATTCTCACTTCTCCTCCTTTTGCTGTGTGGTTATCTCGACCCTTCGGTTGAGATGCCTGTCATCGGACACCGGACAGCACTTGCCCAGGCCTTCCACCTTCCCCACGGATATCCCTTTCCCTTTCAGGTACGAAGCGACCCCTCTTGCCCTTCTGAGCGACAGACCCATGTTGTGGGAAGAGGTGCCAAGATCACAGGTGTAGCCACTCAGTTTGACAGCGCCACTACCCGGGATACTCCGGATGAGTTCATCAAGCCGTGATCGCTCCTTTTCCGTTATCTCCGCACTGTCGAATGGGAAGTGAATCGCACCCAAAAGACATGAGACACATCCCTTCTCTAGGTTCGATTCAGGCTTTGCCTCTGATTGTTTGGCAACCGTCTGAACCGGCGGGGCTTCACCAGAGCTCAAACGCAAAGCCAGTTTAGGTGAGGCAGGGAGTATCGAGAGCTGATCGTCGGGGCAATTCGAACAAACAACGAAAGCATCGTTTTCCTGGGCTCGGGCGACCTCCTGGCCATAACTGAAAGGCCTTTGATGAATTTCTGCGGCATTGCCCGCCATTGGAATGAGCAGTGCGAGTCCGGCAAAGGAAAGTTTTCCCAGCATGTGACCTCCGAGATGATTCGTTCACATAGATAATCACGAGGGGGGGAAGGTGACTTGGGCGAACAGCCGCAAAAACTTGCCTGAGCAATGGTGGCCGCATGTTGAATCGACGTGAGCAGTGCCTTGCTAACTATCGGTATTTTCAATGCATTAGACTTGAGGAGTGTTAACTGCGGATTGAGGAGGTGTGGAGAGGAAATATACGGTTATAAAAATAATTGCTTTCAATTTCAGGCAATTGTCACGCCATTACAGCATTTATTGAACTTTTTGCCTTCCCCCCCTCGTGATTATTTAAATAGCAGGAAACATTTCGAACGGAGGCAAGACGATGAACGATTTGCTGAGACAGGATGATCTTATGGAATTCATGAAGATATCGAGGGCGACACTCTGGAGAATGCGGAGACACAAAGACTTCCCTAAGCCGGTGGTACTTTTGGGCTGCAAACGTTGGCGGCGCGAAGATGTCGAGTCCTGGCTGGAGGGGAAAAAGGAGGAAGCAAAAATGATTGACCCAGCCAGCGCAACTGGCAACTGAAGTACCGCACGGTCGATGGATGCACTTATGGAGATGACGTTCAAGTACAAGAATTTGCCGGTTCCGGATGCCAGATTCGAGCGAATGAAGGATTTCATACGCCGCGCTCTTGTACGCCAGTTATTCAGAAAGTATCTCGAAGATCAAATGAATACCGGGCACCCTCTTTCGTCATCAAAGGAGGTGTCGGTTGCATGATAAACCCCGTCCTCAAATAGCCGGTTCCCTCCGTTTCAATTCCAACGCATCCGATATCAGCGAATCATTTGAGCAGATACTGGCAAGCCTAGCCTCCAGGCCGAAATACCTCCCTGACTGGCCGGAAGGACAGCGAGCGATGCCGAATGAAATCCTGAGATCAGCCCTGTTCAATTGCCGCAACCGTAAGCAGCCGCGGATGTTCATGAAGGATATCGAAATTGCCTTGATCGGCGACGGGCAAGTCATCTACCGCGGCGAGGAATTGCGTCAGGACGATGAGTTGGTCTGGCTACACCTCATGCATCTGATAAAGAAGCTCCCGCTTGGGGAGTGTGTCGAGTTCACCCCTTACTCCTTTGTCAAGACTATTGGTTGGCCGATCAAGGGACAAAGCTACGAGAGGCTCCGCATCTCCTTCAGCCGCATGCAGGCAACGGCAATACGGATCCAATCGAAGCGCCTGGGATGCTTCATCAGTGTCTCGCTGATTCTCAAGTTCAGGTCCCGAAACGAGCAGAACGAGAATCTGCCGCGATGGCAGGTTTGGGTCGGCGAGGAGATGCGGCTTCTGTTCGATGAGGAGTTCCTGACGAGAATGAACTGGGAACTCAGAAAGTCCCTGCCCGATGGCATTGCCTCGAAGCTCTTTGGCTACTGGGCCAGCCACCGTCAGCCGTACCCAGTGAAGCTTGCCACCCTGGTGCAGCTTTGCGGATCGGAAATGTCCACGAAACATTTCAAAGTCGAGTTGAAGAAGGCTCTCGACCTGCTCGGCAAGATCGGTTTCCTGGAAACGTGGGAGTTCAAGGAGGATCTGGTGCTGGTCAAGAGGAAGTATTGACCTATGACCGACCGGACATTGACCTATGACCGACCCGGTATTGACTTTTGACCTACTGCTACTGACTTTTGACCGACGCAGTTATTGACCTTTGACTTACCGGAACATTGACCTTAGACCTACAGCCATATTCTAGGAAAGCAAAGGCATTCAGGATGTTACGTAGTTTTCCACAACCCTCTAACCATTATCTAACCTTTTTTTAACCAATAAAGGAGCGTTCGAATGATTGTTAGGAAGAAAGATGAAGTGCCTGTTCCCGAATGAAGCAATGAAAACCGTTATTTCGTATCTACGGCGAACACGACAGACAATCACATGTACAGAAGGTACGTATGCTCTCGTCGACGGCATTCCAGACATCAATGTTATAGAGCAGGCGTGCTGGGATCGGGCTGTTTCATTAGCCTTGGACGGTTCGATCCACATATGCGGAATCCAGATTCGCCCCGAATGGGACACAGCCAGAATCCGGAGAAAAGTTGAAGACCATCTGAGAAAGAGCGCTTCACCAGAGGACATTATCCGCATTGCTTCATACCTTGGCGTGAAGCTGAAGTAAGTCTCCCTCGTAGATCAAAAAACTCGGGCTTTACTGCACAAAAACATGCAGGAGGGACCAGTGCGTCTAAAACCGGACAGAAGGCAGTTCATTACCCGGCTTTAGTCCACTGAACCCCTATACCAGATTTCGTCCTGGCACGGCCAGGCTCTGAACCTAGAGCCATGGCAAAGCCGGTCATCGGAGTACGTCTCCGAGGCCGGCTTTTTTTATTTTCAAGGAGAGAATATGGACTATTTAGCAGCGGTTGAATGGGTCAGAAAGAATGAAGCGGTCATCAAGGGGAACATTGTCAAGTATCGCAACTTTTCGCCATACGAAGAGTGCGACTACATGCAGGAAGCTTTCGAGGCGGCGATGATTGCCACCCTGCGCGTCAAAACAAAGGAAATCTCCTTTGAAGCGGCCTTCTGGAAAATCTTCCGCAGGCAGATAAGCCTGTTTACTCCGAATCCAGACGACAGCTCGAATGGATCGAACTCTGTGCCTTCACACCTCTGTTCGGTTGATCTCGATTCTATCTCCATGAAGCAGCGCACGAAGAGACGGAGAAAGAAGCCCGACATAGAGGCAATCTATCACGCGGTCTGTCATTTCCTCACCGAGAAGGAACAGCAAATCCTCCACATGTCCCTGGGGATTTCGGATGAAGGCAGGCTTTCCAATTACGAGATTGCCGAGCGTCTCGGGTGTTCAGTCGCCAACGTCCGTGACATTATCGGCAGGGCACATAGGAGGCTGAAAGCACTTGTCATGAAGGGGACCATCGACCCCAGCCGACTTCGATAGCAACTTTGCCATCTATGGTGCCGTGAATGGTTCCATTTTGGTATCCGGGATTCAAGTATCCATTATTGGGTACTGTTTCAAGTCCATAATTGTCGCCATGATCGGGGCCTTGGTGTCTTTTTACCAAAAAATGCACCAATTTGTTGTCCAATCACCTTCCCCCCATCGTGATTATATATGCAGGGGGATTGAGTCACCCATCATCTGAACCAAAAGAGGAGACAATCATGGACGTGCTGGTTTGTGATCTCGGATTTTCATCGGCAAAGTGGATTTACAGCGAACGGCAGGGAAGGATAATTTCCGCCTTCAGCTACAACGGGGAGAATCTGCTGATAGGGGAAGAAGCGTTGTTGTCTTCCGGTTCTTCTTACCTGAAAACGATGGAAGAACTGGTACGGTATTACCCGGTCTTCGTCGAACATTGCCAAAAGGTGGCGGCGACCGAAGGCGACTTACTGCTTGCCGTCGGCCTCCCTTATTCCTTCTGGCAAGAGCAGCACAGACCTGGCGGAGCGGTCCCGGCGCTGGCAAAGTCGTTGACCGGTGGTGCGATCAAGGAAGTCGCCATATTCCCCCAGGGTCTGGGCGGTCTCAGGGACTACCTGGACAAGTTGGATGAACGCCCGACAGGGAACGTGCTCGGCATCGATATCGGATTCAACACCATCATCTTCACATTGTTCTCCCCCCAACGGAAACAGATCATCCACGGCAAGACCCTCAACAAACGCGGGGTCCATCAGATGGCAACGAGTTTCCTTCTCCCACGCATCAAGAGCCTTGCTCCATCAGGAACCTTCACGCCGGTCGAGATAGCGTTCCTGATCGAGAAGGGTTATCTCCAGTACGGCTTCGAGCGGCATGATGTCACTAAAGAGATCCACGAAGCTGGAGTTGCCTACATTGAGCATATCATCAGGGATGTCCAGGGGGAATTGCAGGCACACGTAGGAATGCATGCCGATTTTGAGCGGGTGCTGCTGTTCGGTGGTGGCGCCGCCCTGCTCAAGGATGAATTCCCGGCCAAGAACATCGAGGTCGTTATCCTTCCCGAGCCTGAATTTGCCAACGCCAGGGGCTTCCTATCGCTTGCCAGTGGAAAGTGAGCTGGATATGCCCCAATTCACCATAAAGCTGAATACGTATGATCCTGTCATTGTCGAAGCATTCTCGCTGTTGCGCAAAAGCCGGAAGCAGGCTGCATTCACACAAGAGGCGCTCAAGTATTTCCTCGCATCGGAGATGGGGGTACAGGTGATCGACCTCATGTGCCGGGACAATTCGTCATCTTTGCAGCCGACTCATAAAGTTAATCCGGTTGAACAACTTAAGGATTCAGCTCCCAAGGCACGGAACGATTTCCCCTCACCTGCCTCCAACCAGGCAAAAGACTCTTGCTGTGATGTTATGGAAAAAATTCTGAAGTAGTCCCGGGAGAAATCGAATGACTGATGGTAACCGATATGAAAAAAACGATGGCTCCATATTTGTCCCCAAAAGAGCTAACCCAAATATACCCGGAAAAGCATCCGAAAGTGGACCAAATCGGAAGTGAATCGGCCGGGAATTTCTCTATATACATTTATGAAATAAATGTGATCTATAACAGACTTTAGAAGGACTCGCACCATGCCGTCAAAGACAGCCATCATTGCTTATCGCTTCCATGTTCTATCCGGGCATCAGCAACTCTTCGATCTGGTCGAGGATCGAATCTGCACAGCTTACCGAGAGGGGTTTTCCGTTGTTGAAATCACCAGAATCATCGGTTCCAAGAAGGCAGATTACGCCCACGCCGTTCTCGTAAAACATCGGGTAATCAACCAGGGGAAACGGGGCCGACCGGCAAAGGATTCCGTACCTCCTGTTCTGGCTACCTACCTCTCCAGACGGTCGCTCTCCTTTGCCAAATGGTGCGCCGGCTGGGAGTTCGACATTTGGGACGCTGGACATGCCATCAGAGAAAACGCCGATGGTCCGGTGCTGGATGCCGTGCGGCGGGACTTTCCAGGCTGTTATGTGAAGATGCGCAAGCTCAAGGAATACCCTGACTATGTCCACCCGCCACAATGTCCATCGAACAAGCTGGAAGCCAACGTCATCTGGGATGAAGAGGAGCTCTGCTACCGCGCCGAAAAGGTTGAGAACCGCACCGTGCGGGGATATGGGTTAAGCATGGAAGACGCGATCAGGAATCTCAAGGTGAGTCACAACTTTGGACTGATGCTGGTGCGGTTGGAAGCAGGGTGCCGGATATAAAGCTCCCTGAGGGGACCAGTGTAGCCCCGTGAATGCTTTGCTATTTTGCGACACGCTTTAACGATAATTATATTTTACAATTTTGCCATTTTATGTAAATAATAATCACCGTTATGACTAAGAGAACCGTTACAATCTATCCAGCTTCGGCGAAAGAAATGGAGGCTCTGGGACAACGTCTCAAGGATGCGCGGCTTCGTCGCCGCTTTTCCATGGAAACGGTTTGTGCCAGGGCTGATATTTCGCGTCCGACGCTCTACAAGGTCGAGAACGGTGATCCATCTGTTTCAATTGGGATATACGTCAATGTACTTCGTGTTTTACTCTTGATTGAAGATTTGTCGTTAATAGCCAAGGAGGATGCTCTAGGGCGTCGGCTACAAGATGAATCACTCCCCCACCGGAAACGAGCCCCGCGCAGGAAGCCGCCGACAGGAGTCGATCTTTACTCTCCCTGCAGCAAGGATTGATCCTCCCTGAAGAGAAATACGCCCTTCTTTAGCGCCTGCTCCAGCAGTCCGGCCGTGAATCCTGTTCGGCCCTACTGACGCTTCCCCACTTCACCCTGCGTGCCTTTTCCCTGAGCGCACCCAGTATGTCTGGACCTACCTGCTTTTCAGTCCCTTTACCTCGCAGAAGAGGATTGAGTCATGATCCCTGTTCGCCGCGAGTTCGTGCCCAGCGAATAAGCGGCAACCATTTTTATAAGGTTATTTTTTACTTTAAAAAAATATTTTGACGTTAAGTGATAAAATTTGTAAAATACCGCTTGTTATCAAATAAAGTTGGATGATCTGCTGCTGAGGGGTGGCTCTTATGAAAAAATTTCCCCTGCTGTTCTTGTCTGACACACAACATAGTGCCGAGATCTCCAGGGCGGCAAAGGCCGGCAAGGTCCGAAAAATCGGCCCGCGGCTGTACACAAGTAACATGCAAGACGACCCGGAGCGCCTGGTTCGACAGAACGTCTGGCAAATCGTTTCGCTTCTGCTCCCAGGAGCTGTTGTCAGCCACCGCTCGGCCCTGGAAAACAAGATCTCCCCTGGGGGGCGGCTCTACGTCACCGGGGAGAAGCCGCGCATCATCAAGCTCCCCGGAGTCGAGATCGTCGTCCTCGCCGGTCCTGGACATCTGTCAAAGTGGGACTCGCCTATGCTGGGCCTTTTTGCCGCTTGCCGGGAAAGAGCGTACCTGGAAAACCTGTCGCCAACGAAAGAAAAAGGTGGCGAATCAAAGGTGCTGCCGCGTAAAGAACTGGAAGAAAGGCTTGTCGGGATCCTGAAAAGCGGTGGCGAGGTGGCATTGAACAGGCTTCGCGACCAGGCCCGCGAAGTCGCAAAGGCGCTCGGAATGGAGGCCGAGGCAAAGAAACTTGACGAGTTGATCGGCGCCATCCTCGGGACGCGTGAGGCACACCTTGTCTCACCGCTTTCGAGGGCGCACAGCGTCGGAGAGGGGTACGATCCTCGAGCCGCAGAGCGTTTCGCGCTACTCCGGGCGGCTTTGGCGGATCAGGTATTCCGGGAGCGGCCGATGCCGGTCGGAGACCGGCAGATCTTCTACAACGCCGGCTTCTTTGATGCATACTTCTCAAACTTCATCGAGGGGACAGAGTTCGAGGTCGAAGAGGCGCGGGAGATCGTTGAGTCAGGGACCGTACCGGTGGATCGACCGGAGGATGGGCATGACATCCTCGGCACCTACAGGATCGTGGGGAGTATCGACGAGATGATGACGATCCCTGGAGATTTCGATCAATTTCTGGAGATCCTGACCCGACGGCACGCCATAATCCTGGAAGGCCGCCCGGACAAACGACCCGGGCAGTTCAAGCTGAAGCCAAACATTGCTGGACTGACACGGTTCGTGGAGCCAGAGCTCGTCATCGGTACGCTCCGCCAGGGGTTCGAGTTCTACCGCGGCCTTCGTGAGCCGTTTGCCCGGGCGTTGGCGATCATGTTCATCGTCTCCGACATTCATCCCTTTGATGACGGCAACGGACGTGTTGCGCGGGCAATGATGAACGCTGAGCTCATTGCCAAGGGAGAGACAAGGATCATTATCCCATCAGTATTCAGGAACGAATACCTTTCCGGGTTGAAACGCATGACGAACGAAGCGGATCCCATACCGTTCATCAAGCAGCTCGAATACGTGCAGGAGTTTCTGTACAGGATTGATGTCTCGGACTTGGACCGAGCTATCGAGGTTGTGAGGGCATGCAACGCTTTTGCTAAACCAGAGGATACCGTAAAACTGCGGATGCCCGCGGCGAGTTAGTAAGGAATTTATTGGACGGTCTCGCCTTCAAAAAAGGGGAAGCCAAAAGGCTCCCCCTTCTTACAGATTCCTCGTTGGACATACGCCGATAGTCAGTCCCTTCTGCTCCCGAACAGTTGCAGGATAAAAAGGAACATGTTGACGAAATCGAGGTAAAGCGCCAGGGCGCCGGCAACCGCTGCCCCGCCTCTGGCCCCCTTAAGCTTTTGGGTGTCGTAGGCAGTGAGGCCAATGAAGACGATCAGGCCAATGCCGCTGACGACGAACTGGAGCATGTTGGAGTGCAGGAAGATGTTGACGATCGAGGCGATGACGATTCCCACCAGCCCCATGAAGCAGAACGAGCCGAGAGAAGTCAGGTCGCGCCTGGTGGTAAGGCCGTAGACGCTCATCACGGCGAAGGTCCCGGCCGTGGTGAAGAACGCGGAGGATATGGACTGACCGGTATAAATGAGGAATATCCCTGAGAGCGTCACGCCGTTGAGTGCCGAATAGAGCAGAAAGAGGGGAGCGGCGATGGTCGCTCCCATGCGGAGCGCGAATCCGCTGATCGCAAAGACCAACCCCAGTTCAACAATGAAGAGTCCAAAGAACACCGCCCTGTTGCTGAAGAGCATGGTGAAAAGCGCCGGTGAACTGACGACTGCCACCGAAACGAGCGCTGTCAAACAGAGACCGGCAGCCATCCACCCGTAAACTGCGCCAATTGTATTGTCCCTTGCCATTTCATAAGACCGTGAATGTGCTGGGATGCTCATTTCTTACCTCCTGGAAAATTCTGACCCGATTTTCGGGCAGTTTAGCTGGATTGTTTGCCTTCTATTCATTCCATATCGTTTCCGACCACAAAACATCCACGCTATCAGCCTGTTTTTTATCATCTTTTCAGTAAAACGGATACAAAAACGGATACAACGGTGACAAGCAGCTGAATTGCGAGGTCCATCGCGTAATATTTCGAGTCCGGACTTCAGGATTTCTTCCGGTCAGGGGAAATAGATTCCTACCGGAGCAATCCGCATGGGACAGACTTTCTGTGGGATTCGGGTTTCAAAAATATTCAGGTTGACGCACATTTTTTCTAGGTGTTTTTTCTGCCAAACGGAAACAAAAACGGAAACAAAAGCCACCAAAGCAAGAAAAAAGGACTTAACCATGTCGGCTAAGTCCTTGTTTTTATTGGAGCGGGAAACGGGATTCGAACCCGCGACCTTCAGCTTGGGAAGCTGACACTCTACCACTGAGTTATTCCCGCATGCATTTGGTTTTGTAGCCTACCGACCACGCTTTTGTCAACTTTTTTTTGCTTCCGGAAGGACCATTACTGCGGTCCCAGCTCGGCAATGGCCCGGCGGAAACGAGCAAGTGCCCGATCACGACCCAGCACCTCGATGACTTCGTAAATTCCCGGCGAGACCGTGCCGCCACTCAGGGCGATCCGCACCACTGGGCCGATCTGGCCGAACTTTACCCCCTGCTCATCGCAGAATCCCTTGAACAGGGCCTCCAACGCTGCGTGCCCGTACTCGGGCAGCTTCTCCAGTCGCTCGACCAAGGACGAGAGTAGCACCAGAGCCGCCGGGGTCGCGTGTTTCTCCACAGCCGACGCATCGTAGGCAAAATCATCGCAATAATAGAAGATGGCACCGTCGGCCATCTCCAGCATGGTCTTGGCCCGCTCCTGCAAGGTCTTCACCACTGCCGGCAGAGCCGGCCCCCCTTCCGGATCAACGCCACGCTCCTTCAGGAATGGTACCAACAGGTCGGCCAACCGCTGCGGATCGCCGGTCTTGATGTAATGGGCATTGAGCCAGAGCAGCTTGTCCGGGTTGAAGACCCCGGCGGAGCGCCCCACCTGCTCAATGGCAAACTTCTCGATCAGCTCCTCGCGGGTGAAGATCTCCTGGTCGCCGTGGCTCCACCCCAGCCGCACCAGGTAGTTGACCAGCGCCTCGGGGAGAAAGCCCATGTCCTTGTAGGCCATGACGCTGGTGGCGCCGTGCCGCTTGGAGAGACGGGTCTTGTCGGCCCCGAGGATCATCGGCACATGGGCAAACTCCGGCACCGGATAGCCGAGCGCCTGATAGAGCAGGATCTGGCGGGGGGTGTTGTTGACATGGTCGTCTCCCCGGATCACCTTGGTAACCCCCATGGTGGCGTCATCGATGACCACGACGAAATTGTAGGTGGGCGTACCATCGGTTCGCTGGATGATCAGATCGTCCAGTTCGTCGTTATTGAAAGAGATCTGGCCCTTGATCAGGTCATTGAACGCCGTGACGCCGTCCTGGGGCGCCCGGTAGCGCACCACATACGGTTTACCGGTAATTTCGTGACCAAGCTCCCGGCAGGTGCCGTCGTACTTGGGCTTTCGCCCTTCGGCCAGCGCCTTCTCCCGCCTTGCCTCCAGATCCTCGGTGGTGCAGTAGCAGCGGTATGCCTTCCCCTCGGCCAGGAGCCTGTCCACATGCTCCTTGTAGAGCGGGAACCGTTCCGACTGGTAGAAGGGTCCCTCGTCCCAGTCCAGGCCGAGCCATTTCATCGCGTCCAGAATGGCGTCCACCGACTCCTGGGTGGAACGGGCCACATCGGTGTCTTCGATCCGCAGGATGAAGGTTCCTTTGATCTTGCGGGCGAGAAGCCAGTTGAACAGGGCGGTACGGGCACCTCCTACATGAAGGTAGCCGGTAGGGCTCGGGGCGAAACGGAGACGGACATCAGACATCGGAACTCCTTGTGACAAAAAGTAACTGTTATTGCAAAGACAAAAACGACGCCAAGTCACAATACCTGACCATCTCAGTGTCTCTACGGCTTTGCGTTTCCATCCGGATGACAGGTCTATGGACCTTCTTCGGGATCATCCGCTTCCGGGGCCGGTCTGTCCGGGATGCGGTACTCCTCCTTGGCCCAGCGCCCCAGATCGACCATTTTGCACCGCTCCGAACAGAAGGGGCGAAACGGGTTATCCTGCCAGGTCGTCTCGTTGCGGCACGTGGGACAGCGGAGCATAATCACCTTTTTTGAAAGAAAAAATCCCCAGTCATAATGTCCGGGGAGCCAGAACGGTGTGAATATTAACGCCATGAGGACAGGAAAGTCAATCCCCGTGAGCCTTTCAGGGGACCTTTCGCCCCTTCAGCATATGCTCGACCTGCAGGGTTGACGGCCGTTTCGTTCCGCCCTGGTGGCGCCTGGCCTCGGCCTGGAGCCTTTCCAGAAGCGGCACCATCTGCAAGAGGCGGGCTATGCGGTAAAACCTGCCCAGATGCTCGCCCAGCCCGGTCGTGTCCGCCTCGTCGGGGAAGACGATCACCCCGTAGACCGGGAGCTCCCAAGGGCTGCGCTGTTTGATGAGTTTCATCAGGCTCATGCAGTATTCGTTGAGCTGGTGATACGGGTTCTCGCCCCAGAGGCAGTCGATCTTCTTCCGGTCGCTCCCGGAGCGGCTGTACCAGACATCGTTCAGGATGTCCCCATCCGAAACGATCCTGCCCAGATAGTATTTCGCCTCCAGGATCACGACACAGTTGCGGCTCACCAGGATGAAATCGGTGAACTGGCGGAAATTGCGCCCCACAGCCACGTCGAAGTTGCGCAACAGCCGCCATTCGTCCCGGGCAAAGTGGGAACTGGCGCTGATGGCCTCATGGATCAGCTGTTCAAAGCTGTTGGAGAACTGGGGCGACACCACGTCAACGAGCGCCTTGTAGGACTCCTCCTTCGCCTGCTTGGGGGCTGCTTCGAACCGGACAACCCGTTGCTCCAACTGCTCGATCTCCTGACGGGTCCGCTCCAGCTCATCGGTGTACTTGAGCGACTGCCGGGCCGCCTTGTCCTCCAGTTCGGCAATGATCTCCTCAGCCAGCCGGGAATACTCCTCGTCGTCCCGAACCCGCTGCTCCAGCACCCTGATCCGGCGTACCGAGAGCTCGGACTGCTCGCGCATCTGCCGTTCAGTATCTTCCAATTGCTGGTTTCGCTCCTTGAGCTGGCGCAGGTAGCCATCTGCCCGGGAGATGATCTCCGCCTCACGCTGGCGCAGGGCGATCCTTCGCTGGCGGATGTTCCTGAAGAGCAATTCGACTAGCAACCAGACAAGTGTCCCTCCGGACAAAAAGGCTCCCATTGTCCGCAGATAGTAGGAGTGCACTCCTACCTTGCGCGACGGGGCCGACAGCCAAAGCCGGTAATCTTCTGCAAAGCTGAGCGGAATGTTTTTCAGGACGTAGAGGCGACCGATGATTTCTCCCCCCCCGCCCGTCCCTGGATCGGGAAGGTGACGCAACACCGTAAACGATTCACGGGCAAGGTCGCTCTTCGTTGGTTGTCGGTACCAGCCGGAACGCGGCCCGGAAACGAACAGTATCTGTTGCTCCGGACAGGCCATGGACGTAGCCTTGCAGTCGGTTACCACATAGCCGAATAGTCCAAAGTCGGCATCGATGATCTGCTGGACCAGGAGCTGGTCACCCCGCTCCATGAAGTAGGAAAGCTTAATGGTCATCTGCTCGGCAAGGGTTTTCAGGTCGGCAGTGTGAATGCGGAGCAGACGCTGTTGCTTGAAATCAGCGAAGATGTCCGCATTGATAAGGGTGGCGATGACGGCAGCCATCCCTATGACCAGCAACAGGCGGAAAGCGGACAGTATGCGGATACGGTTTATTTCTTTCATAGGCGTCGCATCGTGCCTCAGATCAGCAACGTTTCCCCGGGCCTGAGGGGGGGCGGCTCGTCGGAACTGAGGGTTGAGTAAAACAGGTAAAAGAACAGAACAACCATGCCGAGAAACAGCAGCAGGGGCCGCAACAGGCTGCTGCGCGGCTCTCTGCCAGCCGGGCGAAGGAAGCCGAAGATCGTGATCAGGATACCGATCGCACCGAACATTCCGCCCCAGAAAAAGGCCAGCGAGACGAATTGGGCCGAAGCCCGGGGCGACAGGAACAACAGTCGGGCAACCCAAGTGTGATAATACGATCCGACCGTGATCAGCGCCACGGCGGCAATCAGGAAGTTGAGCCCGCGTTTTACCGTTGACCGGCGCATTCCCCCCCTACCCCTCCACCCAGCTCACGTCACCGATCCCCTGGCGCAGCACCTCCGGGTAATCACCGATCAGGCTGACCACGGAGCTGACGTCGGGCGGCAACAGGCCGCCGTCGAGGATGCAGTCGAGCTGCTTTCCCATCTCGCTTTCGACGATATAGGGATCGCCGATCGGCTCTTCGCCCGAACGGTTGGCGCTCGTGGTGACAATGGGGTTCCCCAGCGCCTTCACCAGGGCAAGACAGACCGGGTTGTCCGGGATCCGGATACCAACGGTCTTCTGCTTGGTTACCAGCAGATTGGGGACAATACTCGTGGCGTCCAGCACGAAGGTGTAAGGACCGGGCAACAACCGCTTCATGATCCGGAAGGCAAAGTTACTCACCTTGGCGTAGCGGGTTACCTCGGAAAGATCAGCGCAGATGAAGGAAAACGGTTTTTTCTTCTCCCGCTGCTTGATCGTATAGATCTTCTCGATCCCCTTTTTACTGAAGATACTGCAGCCGATGCCGTAGGTGGTATCGGTCGGATAGGCGATCACTCCGTCACCCATAAGGATATCAACCACTTGGGAGATAAGGCGTGGCTGGGGATCTTCGGGGTGGATGCTGATCATCATGGCGCGTCAACCGGGTTGAGCGGTTGCAGGTCCTTGGGGACAAAGCGTCCGTCCTTCTGGATCAGCACGTCGTCGAACCAGATCTCGCCGTCACCTTCCAGGAGCTTCACCATATCCCAGTGGACCGCCGACTTGTTGCCGTTGTTGCACTCGTCGTAGCACTGCCCCGGGGTGAAGTGGATCGAGCCGAAGATCTTCTCGTCAAAGAGGATGTTACGCATGGGGCTGCGGATCCCGGGGTTGACGCCAATGGCGAACTCGCCGACATAACGGGCCCCAGCATCGGTGTCGAGGATCTTGTTCAGCGCCTCGTCCATCCCCTGGGCCGTGGCCTTGACGATCCTCCCCTTGCTGAACTCCAGGCGGATATTATTGAACTCCTTCCCCTGGTAGAGGGTCGGACAGTTGTAGGTGATGTACCCCTCCGCCGATTCCCGCACCGGCGCCGTGAAGACTTCGCCGTCGGGGATATTGAAGCGGCCGTCGCACTTGATGCCCGGCAACCCCTTGATGCTGAAGGATAGATCGGTGTCCGTCGCCCTGATCCGGACCCGGTCGGCCCGGTCCATATAGCGCTTCAGCTTTTCCTGCTTCTTCGATTCGGTCTGCCAGTCGATGCAGCAGGCGGCAAAGACATAGTCCTCGTACTCCTCCAGGCTCATCTTGGCATCCTGGGCCGCGCCAAAGGTCGGATAACGGGTAATGACCCAGCGCGTGTTCTTGACGCGCCAGTCACTGATCGGACGGGTAACCCTGGCGTAGGTGATCATGGCAGCCTGATCGGCCTGGGCAAGGGTCATGGTGTTGTCAGCCGCCGAGATGGCAATGAAGACATCCACCTTCTTCATGAAATCCAATTTGTGCTCGGGAAAGTAGTTGAGCTGCTCCTTCCTGGCGCTGTTGAAGAAGTGCCGGGAAAGCTCGGGAAAGCTGAATTCGTACTCGACATAGCGGGCCCCTTTTTCGAGGCAGAGGATATAGAGCTCCTTCACAAGCGGAAGGGCCTCCGCTCCCGAGGCGCTGATGAGTACCACATCCCCCTTTTTCACCCGGGTCGAGTAGTTGACCAGCACCTCCGCCCACTGTCTGATTCTCGGATCCTTCACGCTTACCCCCGTGACTCGTTACTGGTTACCCGTGAATCGTTACCCCAAACCGGCCCTGATCCCGCTCCCGCCTTTACCAGTCACGAGTCACGAGTAACCAGTCACCGGTTTCTACCGTCCCGTATGACCGAACCCGCCAGTCCCACGGACGGTATCGTCCAGTTCGTCGACCTCCACCAGCACTGCCCGCACCACGGGCGCCACGATCATCTGGGCAATCCGCTCGCCATTCCTGATCACGAACGGCTCGCTGCCGTGATTGATCACGATCACGCCGATCTCGCCCCGGTAGTCGGCGTCAATGGTGCCGGGCGCGTTCACCAGCGTGACACCATGCTTGATGGCCAGACCGCTCCGGGGCCGGATCTGGGCCTCGTATCCTTCGGGAACGGCAATGGCGATGCCGGTTGGGACCAGTATCCGCATCCCCGGCTCCAGGCGGATCTCGTCCGTCAGGTCGGCACAGAGATCCATACCGGCCGCCGAGTCGGTCATGTAGCGGGGTAAGGGGTGCGCGCCGGACGGACGCAGGCGCTTTATGCGAACGGGAATGTGCTGCATAGGGTTAGAGCGTCAACTCAGCGGGATCGGTTGGAATACCTTCCAGATCGCCCATCAGTTGGAGCGTCAGGTAGCGGTCGTCCAGGATCTCCTGACAGAGTTCCAGCAGGCTCTGAACCGTCACCTGCTGGAGCCCCTTGATGATATTCTCCAGCGGTTGGTAGGCGCCGAAATAAATCTCGTTTTTGGCCAACTTGGACATCACGTTGTCGTTGCTTTCCAGGGAGAGGAGAATATTCCCCTTGAGCAGTGCCCGGGCAGCATCCAGTTCGTCCGCACCTACCGGCTCGTTCTTGATCCGGCGCATCTCGCGCAACAGAATGTCCAGCACCTGGGAAACCTTGTCTTTCGAGGTGCCGGACGAGACCACCAGGGTCCCGGCGTCGGAATGGGAGGCGAGGTAGGAGTAGATGGAGTAGGCCAGCCCCTCTTTTTCCCGGACCTCCTGGAAGAGTCGGGAACTCATGCTGCCGCCCAGGATCGTGTTGAGGATAAGCGCCTCGAAACGCTTGGGATGGTTTTGGGGCAGCGCTTTCGTCCCGAGGCAGATCAGGACCTGCTCCAGGTCACGCTGCACACGCTCCAGCCGCTTCTCGTAAGGTGGAGGCGTGCCGTTGTCGGTACCGCCGCCGCTGGGAACGGCGTCAAAAACACTGTTCAGGAGTTCAAGGAGTCGATCATGAGTGACTTTCCCGGCCGAAGCGATGATGATATCGCCGGCCCGATAGGTCTCGCGCTGATAGGCAACGATGTCGTCGCGGGTCAGGCTCTCAACTGTCTCTACGGTGCCGATGATCGGCATCCCCAGTGGGTGCCCCTTCCAGACGTTCTGGTGGAACAGGTCGTGGATGAAGTCGTCCGGACTATCCTCCAGCATCCGGATCTCCTGCAGGATCACCTTCCGCTCCTTGTCGATCTCATCTTCGTCAAAGACCGAGTTGAGAAAGATGTCCGCCAAGAGCCCCACTGCACCGGGAAGGTATTCTTCCAGAACCTTGGTGTAGTAACAGACGAACTCCCTGCCGGTAAAGGCGTTCAGGACGCCGCCGACCGAATCGATCTCACGGGCAATATCCAGGGACGAGCGGGTTTTGGTCCCTTTGAACAGAAGATGTTCGATGACATGGGCGATACCGTTCCGGGACGGCGATTCGTGCCTGGAGCCACTCGCCACCCAGATTCCGATGGATACCGAATGGGCGTGGGGGATGTACTGGTTAATGACCCGGATACCGTTATTGAGAACTGTTTTGGAGATCATGAATGAAATATACCTGCCCTCGTTCGATTCGCAACTGCTGGCACAAGGAAAAGGGGCGGTCCGCAGGCCGCCCCTTTTTTCCAAACAATAACCGGCAGGCGAGCCCGCCGGTATTCAGGTTATTCGGGGAGCGTCGCGCCCAGGGCTTCCTTCCGGGAGAGCTTGATTTTCCCCTGTTTGTCGATCCCGATACACTTCACCAGCACCTTATCCCCTTCGTTCAGGACATCGGTAACGTTTTTCACCCTGGTGGTGTCAAGTTCGGAGATATGAACCAGACCGTCGGTACCGGGAAAGATTTCCACGAACGCGCCGAACTCCATGATCTTCTTGACGGTGCCCATGTAGAGCTTGCCCTCTTCGGCCTCGGCCGTGAGGTCGCGAATCATCTTGATGGCCCGGTCACAGGCGTCCTTGTCGTGGCTGGCGATATTGATCTTGCCGCTGTCCTCGATATCGATGCTGACCCCGGTCGCCTCGGTGATGCTCCGAATCGTCTTGCCGCCGGAACCGATGACGTCGCGGATCTTGTCGGACTTGATCCAGATGGTGGTGATGCGCGGTGCGTAGGCGGACAGATCGTTGCGGGGTGTGGCCAGAGACTCTGCCATCTTCCCCAGGATATGCAACCGTCCCTCGCGGGCCTGGCCCAGGGCGGTCTGCATGATCTCCCGGGTGACACCGGTGATCTTGATGTCCATCTGCAGGGCGGTCACACCTTCGGCAGTCCCGGCCACCTTGAAGTCCATGTCGCCCAGGTGGTCCTCGTCACCGAGGATGTCGGACAGGATCGCCACGTCATTCCCTTCCTTGATGAGTCCCATGGCAATGCCGGCTACGGGAGCCTTGATCGGCACGCCGGCATCCATCAGGGAGAGGGAGCCGCCGCAAACCGTGGCCATGGACGAGGAACCGTTGCTCTCCAGGGTGTCGGACACAACCCGGATCGTGTAGGGGAAGTCCTCATGCTTCGGAAGAACGCGTACCAGTGCCCGTTCGGCAAGGGCGCCGTGGCCGATCTCGCGCCGGCCCGGGGCGAGGCGGAAGCTGGTTTCGCCCACTGAGTACGGCGGGAAGTTGTAGTGCAGCAGGAACCGCTTTTTGGATTCGCCGTACAGGGAATCAATCCGTTGCTCGTCGATGGAGGTGCCGAGGGTGGCAGCAACCAGGGCCTGGGTCTCGCCCCTGGTGAAGAGGGCCGAACCATGGGCGCGGGGAAGCAGGTTCACTTCGGTGATGATCGGGCGGATGGTCCGGGTATCGCGGCCGTCGATCCGCTCGCCGTCCTTCAGGATGTGCTCGCGGACCAGTTCGTATTCGAAGTCGCCCAGGAATCCCTTGATCTCCTTGTTGCGTCCCTCGAACTCACCGCTCAGGGCCGCAATAGTCTCGGCCGCAATGACGTCGATCCGGTTGTGGCGGTCCCCTTTGGACTTGATACGTACCGCTTCCTTCATCTGAGCGTAGGCCAGTTCCTTGACCTTCGCCTTCAAAGCCTCATCGACCACGACAGGGGGCACATCGCGCTTGGCTACGCCGGCCTTGGCGCGCAGTTCTTCCTGAGCGACCAGGATCGGCTGTACCGCTGCATGGCCGAAGAAAACAGCCTCCAGCATGACATCCTCGGAGACCTCGGCAGCGCCCCCCTCCACCATGCACACCGTATCCTTGCTGGCGGCAACGACAATGTCGATGTCGCTGAGGGCCAGTTCATCGGCAGTCGGGTTGGCCACGAACTGGCCGTTCACCCGGCCGACCTGTACCCCGGCTATCGGGCCGAAGAACGGGATATCGGAGACATGCAGGGCAGCGGAAGCGCCGATCATGGACAGGATGCCGGGATCGTTGTCCCGGTCCGCAGAGACCACGGTTGCCATGATCTGGGTATCGTTGAGAAAGTTTTCCGGGAACAGGGGGCGGATCGGCCGGTCGATGAGCCGGCAGGTCAGGGTCTCGTTGTCGGACGGTCGCGCTTCCCGCTTGAAAAAGCCGCCGGGAATCTTGCCGCCGGCATAGGCCTTTTCCTGATAGTTGACGGTCAGGGGGAAGAAATCCTGCCCCTCTTTTGCAGATTTGCTGGCCACGGCGGTTACCAGCACGGTGGTGTCACCGCAGCGCACAACCACGGCGCCATTGGCCTGCTTGGCCATCTTGCCGGTTTCTATGGACAGCTTTCTGCCGCTGAATTCCAGTTCTACTGTCTGGGTGTTGAACATAATTAATCGGTCTCCTCACCGTTTCTGTGGTGTTGGGGCCGTCGAGAAAAAGGCCCAAAAGCGGTGACTCGTTACTCGTAACTGGTAAAGACGTTGCTTTTTCCAGTCACGAGTCACCAGTTACCAGTCACGGACTTAAGCCGTTTTATCCACGCCCCCAACCGGTTGTTGTAATGCATCACAAGTAATAAAGAAAAGGCAATATACCTCCCCATCCGGTCAGAGGTATACTGCCTCTTTTTACCTTCTGATACCGAGCTTCTCGATGATTACCTTGTACCGCTCCACGTCCTTCTTCTTGACGTAGTCCAGCAATCTGCGCCGCTGCCCGACGATCTTCAACAGGCCGCGCCGGCTGTGGTGGTCCTTCTTGTGAATCTTGAAGTGCTCCGTGAGGTACGTGATCCTTTCGGTCAGAATCGCGATCTGGACCTCCGGCGAACCGGTGTCGCTCTCGTGGAGTTTGAAGGTTTTGATGATCTCCTGCTTTTTGTCTGTAGCCAGCACTTGGTACACCCCCTTTCTGTATAGTTGATTATGGTTGCATGGTTAGCGTCCACTTGGCGTAACGTTTGTTATTAGCACATTGGCCGGGTCATGTAAAGGGAAAGGTCGGCAAAACCCGCAATAGTTGCAGGGTTAGGAGGTTCTGACCGTCGCCTCCGCAGCGCCCGACAGCGAGTAGTTCGCCGCCGTGGGAGAGACGGACCGTTTCGCCGGGATTGAGTGACTGCCGTGAAACGGTCAGAATGTCGGCCGGGTCCGGGGTGCGACCGTGCCTGACGTACTGCGCGCCCCGTTCGGCAAGTTCCAGTTCGGGAAGATGGCTCAACGCCGCACCGGGCGTGATGAGCGGCACCTCAGTCCCGGTACCCAGGACGGCCTGCTCAAGCATCTCCAGCGTAATGGCCCGGCCAATGGCAAATGGGCCGCTGGCGGTCCGCCTCAGTTCAACCAGATGGGCAAAACAGCCGAGACGCTCCCCCATATCCGCTGCAAGAGTCCGGACGTAGGTTCCCCGCGAACAGCTGACCGTAAAGGTGACCAGCGGGAACGCGATACTGTCGATGGACAGGTGATATACCGTTATCGACCGGGCCGGCCGGTCCACCGTGACCCCTTTACGGGCCAGCCGGTAGAGAGGCACCCCGTCACGCTTCAGGGCCGAGTGCATGGGCGGCACCTGGCGGATAACACCGGTAAACCGGCTGACTAGTTCAAACACCGCCTCAGCGGTTATCTCCTGCCAGTCGCCATGCCGGACGACGATGCCGGTGCGGTCGCCGGTATCGGTCTCCTCACCGAGACGCATCACGGCTTGATATTCCTTGACACCTTCGTCCAGGTACGGGATGAGCCTGGTCGCCGTGCCGAGAGCCACCGGGAGCACACCGGTGGCAAACGGGTCGAGAGTGCCGGTGTGTCCGGCCTTGGGCTGACGGCAGAGACGGCGTACCCGCTGAACCACGCCATGGGAGGTGAGTCCTTCAGGCTTGTCGATGATCAGGAAACCATTCATTTAGAGCTTGAGTGCCCTGGAGAGGTGGTCAAAGACCCGTGAGGTGACGTCGGCGTAGGCCCCTGCCACCGTACAGCCGGCGGCGTTGTGATGTCCGCCGCCACCGAACGCGGCAGCCAGTTCGGAGACATCAACCTTGCCTTTGGACCTGAAACCGACCTTGTACTTGTCGGGCTCAAGCTCGCGGAAAAATACCGACACTTCCACCCCCTGGATGGAGCGGGGATAGTTGACGAAACCGTCGGTCAGTTCCGGACAGCCACCGGTCCTGGCATACATCTCCAGGGTGACCGTGACCGACGCATAGGCGCCGCAGGGAGAGATGGTCAGCGTGGAAAGTGCCTGGGCCAGGAGTTCGAGACGCTGCCTCGGCTGGCTTTCGTAGAGTTTTTCCGAAATGTCCCACGCATTGATGCCGGTGGCGATCATCTCGCCGGCAATGGCAAAGGCTTCGGGATCGGCATTAGAGTAGCGGAACGAGCCGGTATCGGTGATGACCGCCGTATAGATGGAGAGCGCGGTCTCATAATCGACAGCATCTCCGGCCGCCTTGATGATCCGGTAAATGAGCGCACCGGTGGCACTGGCCTGGGGGTCGATCAGGTTGATGGCGCCAAAGCGATCACACCCCTTGTGGTGGTCGATATTGATGACCCTGCCCAACCGCTGCGATCTGCCAATTTCGCGGCCAGCCCGTTTGAACTCCCCCACATCCAGCACGAAACAGACATCGAACGCCTTGTCCGGCAGTTCGGTAACCGCACTGTCGAACCCGGGCAGAAAACGGTACAGCTCGGGAAACGAATCACAGGAGTAGACCGTCACATCCTTGCCCAGGAGACGAAGATAGCTGGCCAGGGCCAGACTGGAGCCGACCGCATCCCCGTCGGGGCCTTCATGGGTCGTGATCAGAAAATGATGGTGCGACCTGATGGCCCGGATAATCTCATTCAGCATCGTGATCGGCCTCATCGTGGATCTGCTTCAGCAGACCTTCGATCCGTGACCCGTACGCTATCGTCTCGTCGTAACGGAACAGAATGTCCGGGGTATAGCGCATCCGCATCGTCTTGCCCAGTTCCTTGCGGATGAAACCCTTGGCACTGTTGAGGCCGGCCTCTGTCGCCTTCCGCTCTTCGTCGCTGCCGACCACGGTGAAATAGATGGTGGCCAGGTGCAGGTCATCGGTCACCTTGACGCCGGTGATGGTCACGAAACCGACCCGCGGGTCCTTGATCCCTTTGACCAACAGGCGGGAAACCTCTTCATGGATCGCTTCGCCTACTTTTTCTGAACGTTTGTACATAAAAACCTCAGGCACGAGGTACGAGGTAAGAGGAGCGAGGACAAGCAATTATCCCCGGTCCTCGATACTTTATCCTCGATCCTGTTGTTACAGCGTGGCCGCGACCTTCTCCATCTCGAAGGCCTCGATGATGTCGCCGATCTTGAGGTCGTTGTAGTTCTCCAGACCGATACCGCACTCGTAGCCGGTGGCCACATCTTTCACGTCGTCCTTGAAGCGGCGCAGGCTGGACATCTTGCCGGTGTAGATCACCACGTTGTCACGCAGCAGCCGCACCTGAGCATTGCGGACCACTTTGCCGTCCTGGACGTAACAGCCGGCCACGTTCCCCACTTTGGGAACCGAAAAGACCTCACGGATCTCGGCCCGACCCAGATATTTCTCCTTGAAGATCGGTTCCAGGAGGCCTTCCATTGCCTTCTTCACATCCTCAACAGCATCGTAGATGATGCTGTACAGGCGGATATCCACCCCTTCCTTTTCGGCCAGGTTCTGGGCCTTGACCTCGGGACGGACGTTGAACCCGATGATGATGGCATTGGATGCGGCCGCGAGGTTCACGTCGGTCTCGGTAACCGCACCAACCGCCGAATGGATAACATTGAGACGGACCGCATCGGTGGAAAGCTTGCGCAGCGACTCGCCAACCGCTTCCACTGATCCCTGCACGTCACCCTTGACAATGACGTTAAGATCCTTGACCTCGCCGCTCTGTATCCTCTTGTACAGATCCTCAAGGGAAAGTTTGGTGTGTTTGGCCAGTTCCACCTCACGCTGCTTGATCTGGCGCAGGGTGGCGATCTCCTTGGCCTGCTTTTCGTCCTTCATGGCAACGAAGACATCGCCGGCATCGGGCACGCCAGAAAGACCGATCACCTCGACCGGCATGGACGGGCCAGCCTCAAGAACCTTCTCGCCGCGGTCGTTCTGCATCGCCCTGACCCGACCGGACTGGACGCCGACTACGCAGTAGTCGCCCATCTTGAGGGTACCTTCCTGCACCAGTACCGTGGCAACCGGGCCGCGCCCCTTGTCCAGCTTGGCTTCGACGATCGTCCCCTTGGCCGGCTTGTCGGGGTTGGCCTTCAGTTCCATGACGTCGGCCTGCAGGAGAACCATCTCCAAAAGGCTTTCCAGGTTGAGCCGCTTCTTGGCCGATACCTCCACCATGGTGGTATCGCCGCCCCACTCTTCGGACACCAGGCCATGTTCGGTCAGCTCCTGCTTCACCCGCTCGGGCTTGGCATCGGGCTTGTCGATCTTGTTGATGGCAACGATGATCGGTACCCCGGCCGCCTTGGAGTGGTTGATCGCCTCACGGGTCTGGGGCATGACCCCGTCGTCGGCAGCGACAACCAGGATGACGATATCGGTGACCTTGGCGCCGCGGGCACGCATGGCGGTGAACGCCTCGTGACCGGGGGTATCCAGGAAGGTGATCTTCCGGCCGTTCAGTTCGACGTCATAGGCACCGATGTGCTGGGTGATGCCGCCCGCTTCGCCGGCAATGACGTTGGCTTCGCGGATGGCGTCCAGAAGCGAGGTCTTGCCGTGGTCGACGTGACCCATGATGGTCACGACCGGTGAGCGCTTCACCAGGGATTCCGGTGCATCCGGCACAGACTCCAGGATCTCGTCCAGATCGACGGCCACGTTTTCGATCTCGTAGCCGAAATCGGTGGCCAGCAGAGTCGCCGTGTCAAAGTCCAGCGGATGGTTGATGGTAGCCATCATTCCCATCTTCATGAGGGCCCGGATCAGGTCGGTTGCCTTGATCCCCATCCGTTTGGCCAGTTCACCGACACTGATGGTCTCGGAAATCTTAATGATCCGCTTGATCGCCTTGGGCGTGGTGATCTCGGTCTTTTTGCCCTCGGAAACCCGCTCTTTCTGGTACTTTTTCTTCCCTTTGCCGGCCTTGAAGCCCGGCTCGAACACCCGTTCACGCTTCTCCTCGAGCTCGGCCCGACGGATACCCTCTTTTCTCTTGTCCGGTGTGCCACCCTTTTTACTTTTGGCAGCATCGGTCGGGGGCCCCTTCTTCCCACCTTTGCGATCAGCCGCTCCGGGAGGGGCTTCAGCAGGAGCCGGGGTCACCACGCGTGGTGCACCACCGGTCGGACGGTCTTGTCCGCGTGGCGCAGGAGCAGCGTCCCTGCCGCGCTCGGCCTGGGGACGGCCCTTGGAGAGCATGGACGCCGGACGTTCGGTACGGCCTGGCTGTGGCGATGCAGACTGCCTTGCGGGGGTGGTGAGTCCGGGGAGTTCCACACGACCCAGAATGACGGCCCGGTTGGCTGTGGGGCGTTGCGGTTCCGGTGGAGGAGTCGGAGATTTTTCCTCCTTCACGACAACCTTTTCAGGAGTAGGAACAGAAGCAGGCGTGGGCGCTGGAGCCGGTTGTTCGAGGGCGGCAGCTTCACCCCCCGTCGGTTTCTCCATAACCTTCTTCTCGGGAGCAGGAGCTTCTGCCGGTTCGACAGCTACCGGA
This sequence comes from Geobacter argillaceus, assembly GCF_007830735.1. Lineage (GTDB taxonomy): Bacteria > Desulfobacterota > Desulfuromonadia > Geobacterales > DSM-12255 > Geomobilibacter > Geomobilibacter argillaceus. The sequence goes on along the minus strand of NZ_VLLN01000007.1, from coordinate 53,895 downwards.
ACCGGTGTCGGTTCGGGGGTGGGCTCCGGTGGAGGTACCACTTCGACGTCCACCTGCTTTTCCACCGTCTTGGGCCGCCGGCGGATAACCGAGGTGCTGACCCGCACCTCCTCCTTCTGCACGTCCTGGACAGTTGTCGTGGCAGTCTGAGGTGGGGGAGCCAGGAGTTTGTTGACATCCGCTTCGTCGAGGGTTGCCGAATGTGATTTCACGTCGACCCCAATCGCCTGCAGTTTGGCCATCAGCTCTTTGTTCTCAATGCCCATCTTCTGGGCCAATTCATAGACGCGGATTTTTCCCATGATTATAACGCTCCTCCCTCGTCGAAGAAGTTCCTGTAACGGGTAATTTCATGTAACAGCACGGCTACGAACGATCCGTGCAGAACAGCAACGACACTCCTGAACTCCTTGCCCAGAAGCGCTCCAAGTCGATCCTTGTTTGCCAGGGTGTGGCATGGTGTACCAACCCGCTCCGCCAGGTCTCGCACCCGACGGGCACTCTCCGGAGCGGTGTCTTCCGCCAGAACAACCAGCCCGGCGTTCTTGCGGCGGAGTGCATCCAGGACCGTATCGGTTCCGGAAACCACCTTGCCGGCCTTGTTTGCCAGCGCCAAGTAGTTTTCCATATGCTCTACCATCCTGTCAGCCACCAAACGGATCATATCATCGGGAGGGACCGTAGTGACCTCGCCTTTGAATGCCCGCTGAAACTGTTTTCTCACCAAAGACTTGCGCAGACAGTCGGCCTTCAGACAGGTATAGGCGCCACGTCCGGGAAGCTTTGCCTTGAGGTCGGGGACAAGCGTGCGGTCCGGTGCAAGAACAAAACGGAGCAGCTCCGTTTTCTCCCTGACCGACCTGCAGCCGAGACAACTCCGCTGAGGCGCGTCCTTGGCCATTACTCTCCTGTCGCCTGCTCCTGCGGCTCGGTCGGAGCTTCGGCCGCAGATGCCTCTTCCTCGCTCGCCTCTTCTTCCGCCCCATCATAGGAGGAGAACTGAAGCAGTTCCGCCTCGGCCTGACGGGTTTCGTTCTTGATATCGATCCGCCAGCCGGTCAGTTTCGCTGCCAGCCGTACGTTCTGGCCGCGCTTGCCAATGGCCAGGGACAGTTGATCATCAGGAACGATGATCTCCATGGAACGGTTATCGTCATCGACCAGCACCTTGGAAACGGCTGCCGGCTGGAGGGCGTTGCAAGCGAAACGGGCAACATCCTCGGACCAGGGGATGATATCTATCTTCTCGCCCCGGAGCTCGGAGACCACATTCTGTACCCTGCTGCCCCGCATGCCGACGCAGGCGCCGACCGGGTCAACGTCATGATCATTGGAATAGACGGCGATTTTTGCCCTGCTCCCGGGTTCGCGGACCACGTTGACGATTTCGACAATCCCCTCGGCGATCTCGGGCACCTCGGCCTCAAAGAGTTTGGCAAGCATCATCGGGCTGGTACGGGAGAGAAGGATCTGGGGCCCCTTTGTGGTCATCCGGATCTCGGTGATAAGGGCCTTTACCCGGTCCCCCTGGCGATAGATCTCCCGGGGCGCCAGCTCCTTGGTGGAGAGAACCGCCTCGGCCCTGCCCAGATCAATGATCAGATCACCCTTTTCATAGCGCCGGACAATACCGGTGATCAACTCACCAACCCGGTCCTTGTATTCATTGAAGATGGTTTCCCGTTCAGCCTCACGCACCCGCTGAATGATGACCTGCTTGGCGGTCTGGGCGGAAATGCGGGAAAATTCGCTGGAAGGGAGTTTCATGCCGATGGAGTCCCCGACCTCTACGTCCGGGTCTTCCTCGCGGGCCTCATCCAGAGTGATTTCCTTGTAGGAGTCCTCTACCTCGTCAACGACAGTAACGAATTCAAAGATTTCAACTTCGCCCAGCTCCTCGTTGAAATGGGCTTCAAGGTCCCGTGTGTTGCGGTATTTCTTGTTCGCTGCCGACAAAACAGCCTGTTCGAGGGCTTCGACAACGATCTCCCGATCGATACCCTTCTCTTTCATGAGCTGGTCGATGATGTGCTTAAGGTTTAAGGTTGTTTCCACGGTACATTCTCCTTGGTTCAGGCAATGCTATGACCCGAAGTCAACTAAGAACTAGTTCTAAAACTCGAATTCCAGGTTTGCCTTGGCCACCTGATTGAACGGTATGACGGCCCGCTGTCCTTCTGTCAGTAGGACCACGACAGCGTCTCCCTCAAGCCCTTGCAGCGTGCCCAGAAAGGTCTTTCTCTGGTTGCCATGCTCGTCTGCCACCTGGGCAAAGGTCTTGACCTTCACCAGCCGGCCGATGGCACGCTCGAAATCGCTCTGCTTCTTCAGCGGCCGATTGAGCCCAGGCGAAGAGACTTCCAGGGTGTACTCGCCCGGAATGCAATCCTCCACATCCAGGATGGTGGAGAACTCGCGGCTCACCTCCGCACAGTCGTCCAGGGTGATCCCACCCGGCTTGTCGAGGTAGAGACGGAGCATCATCTGCCGCCCCTCCCGTTTGTACTCAAGATCCACCAGCTCCACGCCGAAAGCGCTCAACAGGGGCTGAACCAGCTTCTCAATATTCTGTACTACATCTGTCTGTGCCATTGACCTTTTGACATAAAAAAAAGCGAGCTGTAAGAGCTCACTTTTAGTGAACGGTAGGTTGTGCGTTAAGTCAATTAACATGCGGATTGGGAAATTGCAAGCTATTTATTCACCCCCGCAGCACCATCAACAATGGGCTAATGGGCGGTAAACGCAAAACTGACTTGCTTTTTTCGGGAATAGCCGCTAGATTACGGTGGTTAAATGATACGAGTCAAACAAGGAGTTACCGTATATGAGTAAGGAAGAGGCAATAGAAGTAGAAGGGACGGTCGTCGAACCACTGCCGAACGCCATGTTCAGGGTCAAGCTCGAAAACGACCACATTGTACTCGCCCATATCTCGGGCAAGATGCGGAAGTACTTCATCAAGATCCTTCCCGGCGACAAGGTGACCGTGGAACTATCACCGTATGACCTGACCCGTGGCCGGATTACCTACCGCGTCAAATAGTTCCCTCCCCTTCATCCACATACGTCCCTAGACATCCAGGTGCCGGCACAGCCGGCTGCCTTTATTTTATCAAGGAGATTTAAAAGGTATGTACACTGTTGCTGACCTCAAGAAGGGGCTGAAGCTTACCCTTGACGGCGCTCCCTACATAGTGATCGCATTCGATTTCACCAAACCGGGCAAAGGCCAGGCCCTCTATCGCACCAAGATGCGCAATATGATCAACGGCACCATCCTTGACCGGACCTACCGTTCAGGTGAAACATTCGAACCGGCCAGTCTGGAAGACCGTAAGATGCAGTTCCTCTACAAAGAGGAAGACCATTTCGTCTTCATGGACAACCAGAATTTCGAGCAGTACCACATGAGCGAGGATGCCGTCGGCGATGCCAAGAACTACCTGATCGATAACCTGCCGGTCGATGTCCTCCTCTTCAGCGAGAAGGCCATCGGCGTCGATGTCCCCAACTTCGTCAACCTGCGGGTCGTGCAGACCGATCCGTGGGCCAAGGGGGACACGTCCGGCAGCGATTCCAAGCCAGCCACCGTGGAGACCGGCTACACCCTCCGGGTACCGCCGTTCATCGAGGAAGGCGAACTGATCGTCATCGACACCCGCACCGGGGAATACTCCACACGGGTAAAGGGATAAGACTGTTCGAGGTTCGAGGTTCCAGAGTTTTGGCTTCAACATCGAACATCGAACATCGAACAGTGAACGCTGAACCATCACCAAACTGGAATCTCACCCGGCGCAAAAGCAACCTTCGGACACGGGCCGTCATCCTGCAGGCCATCAGAACGTTCTTCACCAACGAGGGGTATCTGGAAGTGGATACCCCTCTACTCATTCCCGCACCAGCCCCTGAACCCCACATCGATGCCATTCCCGCTGGTCAGGGGTTTCTCCACACCTCTCCCGAACTCTGCATGAAGCGGCTTTTGGCAGCCGGCTATGAGCGAATCTTCCAGATCTGCCGCTGCTGGCGCGCCGATGAACGGGGGGGGCGTCACCTCCCCGAGTTCACCATGCTGGAGTGGTACCGGGCCGAGGTCGATTATCTAGATCTGATGCGGGAATGCGAGGAGTTGGTGAGGAGTGTCGCCGTTGCGGCCGGAAACGGTATGACCATACGCTACCGGGACACCGTGATCGACCTGACAACTGAATGGGAGCGGCTCACGGTCCGCGAGGCGTTTCACCGCTACACCGCCAGCTCCATGGAAGAGGCCCTGGCCAATGACACCTTTGACCTGCTCATGGTCGAAGCCATCGAGCCGCGCCTTGGCAGCCGGCGTCCCACCTTTCTCCACGACTATCCGGCCCAGCACTCGGCCCTGGCGCGACTGAGCGCTTCCGACCCAACGGTGGCGGAACGGTTCGAGCTCTACGTTGGCGGCCTGGAACTGGCCAACGCCTTTTCCGAACTGACCGATCCAGTGGAGCAACGGCACCGCTTCGCATGCGCAGCCGCTGACCGGGCCGACCGCAAGCGCACAGCCTATCCGCTCCCCGAGCCTTTCCTGAACGAACTCGCCGCAATGCCGACTGCTGCCGGCATTGCCCTGGGCATCGACCGTCTGGTAATGGTGTTGCTGGACGCCGCCACCATCGACGAGGTCGTCGCCTTTACCCCTGAAGAGCTTTAGGCCTATCCGTACAGCTCTTCCCTTCTGATAGTTCGGAAGCCATATTAGGCAGCAGTGTCAGGTTATAGCCTTCATCCCGTAGGGATAGAATGCCTGTAGACGGGGAATTTATTCCCCGGTCATCTTGGCAACATGCCCTACGTCACGTACGTGACGTAGGGATATATCGGCGACTCATCCGGGGGATAAATCCCCCGGCTACAGGCGAACGCCCCTAACGGGGCACTGAAACCGTGAAGGCAATTTTCTAACCAGATCAAATTCTGTATCGGAGATCGGAGACAAGTTGCTAGATATCCCGGTAGGAAACCGTCTCCCCCTGGTAGGTGCGCAGGAGAAGGGTGTCGCCCTCCCACCGGCCGTACTCGGGGAGGATCGGCACCTTTCCCTTGCCGCCGGGCAGATCAATGACGTAGTAGGGGTTGGCCAGGCCCGAGGTGTGACCGCGCAGCTTCTCCATAAGCGCCATGCCGGTGCGCACCGATGGCCGGAAATGGGCGGTACCGGCCACGAGGTCGGGGTGGTGCAGGTAGTACGGACGAACCCGGCTGGCAAGCAGCCGCTGCATGAGCCCGGTCATGGTCGCCGGGTCGTCGTTCACCCCTTTCAGGAGCACGGTCTGATTCCCCAGCGGCACCCCGGCGTCGGCGAGACGGCCACAGGCGGCAGCAGCCTGGTCGGTCAGCTCAAGCGGATGATTGAAGTGCAGGTTCAGGTAGACGGGGTGGAAGCGCTGGAGCAGCCGGCAGAAACCGGCAGTGATCCGCTCCGGCAGGGTGACCGGAATCCGGGTGCCGATCCGGACGATCTCAATATGGGGAACCTGTCGGATACGGGCCAGCAGATCGGCAAGTCGGTCATCGGTTAGCAGGAGCGGATCGCCGCCGGAGAGGATGACGTCGCGGATCTCCGGATGCCCCCGCAGGTAGTGGAGGGCATCGTCCGTCCGGGCGCAGACCCTGGCCTCACCACACCCCACCTGCCGCTTGCGCATGCAGAATCGGCAATACACGGCACAGGCGTTGGAAACGAGCCAGACAACCCGGTCGGGATAGCGGTGGATCAGGCCGGGAACCGGACTCAACGCCTCTTCCGCCAGTGGATCGGCAGCCAGGCCGGCATCATCGAGTTCCACCGGGTCAGGGACACACTGACGCCAGATCGGGTCTCCCACTTCCCGCACCAGCCCCAGGTAGTACGGGGTAATGCGCAGCGGGTAGCGCGCCGCTACCGCCTGCAGCGGCTCCGGATCGATGCCGAACCGTTCGGCCAACTCCGCCGGCTCGGTAATGCTCCCTGCCAGGCTCTTCGTCCACCCCTTTTGCGCCATCACCTTCGTTGCCTCACCGTCCGCCGAACTCCCGTCCCATATAGGCCTGCCACTCGCGGATCAACCCTTGATAGTCCAGGCCGAAATCGGCCAGCGCCCTGCCCACGGCAGCCTCGATCTTTTCGCCGGCACCCAGCAGTTGAAGGATCTCCCGCACCTTGTGCCAGCCATAGGACTGGACCATGAAATTGGCCAGGGCATAGCTCTCCTGGTAGGCCAGCCCCGCCTGGTGACTGTTCAGACCGATGAACGCCTTGTCCAGAAAATTTGCCGGCAGGGGCTGCCCGGATCTGGCGGCCTTGCCCAGATCGGCCATGGGAGGGTTGAAGAGGCGCCGGCCCTGCAGTTCCGCCACCCCCTCGTTCAGCCAGGTGGGAACGTTTCCCCTGGTCAACTCCTGAACCACGACATGGGTGTATTCGTGGAACAGCACCCCTTTCAGCTGGGGGGTGAGCTCGGTCGCGCCGCCGACCGGCAGGCGGATCTTCCCGTCATAGAGTCCGCCGGACCAGTCGGGACCGGCGGTCACCAACCGGTAGTCCTTTTTGGTATAGAGGATGACCGGAATGCGGGCCGTGGGAAACTGGGAAAGGTCGCTCCCCACCCGGTTGTAGGCCTCCTCCAGGGTATCCAGGATCTCCCTGGCCAGGGTGGTCGTGGAGCCGGCATCATAGGAGACCACGAAGCGGGAACTGTACCCCCTGTCCATCCCACCTTCCACCGACTGCTCCCGCTTCGCCTTGTCCAGCAGTTCCCGGGTGGCCTTCATGTCGGGCTTGAGAACAAGGGCCTTTTCCCACGACTCGATGGCCGCCTGCAGGTTGCCGGTGTCGTACTGCACCCGGCCGGTGAAGAACAAAATTTCCGGGGTGTCGCCGCCGAGCCCCCGGGCCCGCTGCAGTTCGTTGAGGGCTGCATCGTAATACTTGCCGTAATAGAAGGCGATCCCCTTCAGCACATAGTACCGGGGGACCTCGGGGAAAAGCTCCCTGGCCTGGTCGAAGCTGGCAATGGCCTCATCGAAGCGGCTTGCCGCCAGATGACGTTCCCCGACGAAGGTATACGCCTCGGCCAGGTTCCGGCGCAGGGTCTGATCGTACGGATAGAGGGAAAAGGCCCGCTGCAGCTGCTCCAGGGCCTTTTCGTGCTCACCGCGGTTCTGCAGCTCGATTGCGTAGTTGTTGAACGAAAAGGGATCGTTTGCGGAGGCGGCAGGGACGAGCAACAGCGCTGCTGCCAGTAACAGCAGTGCTGAGCAGACCAGGGGGAATCGATGAAGAATCATGCAGGCACTATAGCACAGGGGGAAAACGCTTGAAAAGGAACTCTGGCGTCACCCACCGAGATGCGCGCGGACGGAAGAAGCAATACCGGCTGCATCCAGCCCGTAACGGGCATGCAGCTGGGGCTGCTCGCCCTGCTCAACGAAACGGTCGGGATAACCCAGACAGACCACGGTCACACCGGTGATCCCTTCCTCCTGGAGGAGTTCGAGAACCGCACTGCCGAAACCACCCTGAAGCACATTCTCCTCCACCGTAAAGAGCCGGCAATGCTTCGTTGCCAGGCCGAGGATCAGTTCGCGGTCAAGCGGCTTGACAAAGCGGGCGTTAACGACAGCGATGGAACGCCCCTCAGCGGCAAGCTCTTCTGCCGCGGCCAGGGAGGGATAGACCGTGGAGCCGTAGGCGATGATCGCAGCCGCCTCGCCGTCCCGCACCAGTTCCCCTTTACCGAGCACAAGCGGCTTCAGAACCTGGTCCATCGGCACCCCTACGCCATTGCCCCTGGGATAGCGGACCGCCACCGGACAGCTGAAATCGATGGCACTGGCCAGCATGTGCTGGAACTCGTTCTCGTCCTTGGGCGCCATAACCACCAGGTTGGGGAGGTGGCGCAGGTAGGAGAGGTCGAACAGTCCATGGTGGGTCGGCCCATCGCTCCCTACCACACCGGCCCGGTCCAGGGCAAAGACCACCGGCAGGTTCTGGAGGCAGACGTCGTGAAAGACTTGGTCGTATGCTCGCTGGAGAAACGAGGAATAGACGGCGAAGACCGGCCGCAGCCCCGAGGCCGCCAGTCCGGCCGCAAAGGTGACCCCGTGCTGTTCGGCGATCCCCACATCGAAGAAACGATCGGGAAACTCCTTGGCAAACGCGGTGAGGCCGGTGCCGTCCGGCATGGCCGCGGTAATGGCGACAATCCGGTCGTCGTCGCCGGCCAGCTTGACGATGGTGCTGCCGAAGACCGCCGTATAGGAGGCAGCGCCCCCCTTTCCTTTCAGCACCTTGCCGGTCTCGATGTCGAACGGACCGACACCGTGAAACAGGGACGGATTCTGTTCTGCCGGGGCGTACCCCTTCCCCTTCTTCGTGATAACATGCACCAGGACCGCATCGTCGAAGCGGCGCACCTTTTCCAGGGTCTCCTCAAGCAGGGGGAGGTTGTGGCCGTCAATGGGGCCGATATACTCGAAGCCAAACGCCTCGAAGAGCATGCCAGGGGTAAAAAGTCCTTTGAGAGACTCCTCGGCCCGCTTGGCCACCTGCAGAGCGCTCCGCCCGATACCGTCCAGGCTCACCAGGAAACCTTCCACATCCTTCTTCATCCGGTGCACGAATTCACTGGTAATGGTCCGGCTGAGGAAGTTGGAGAGGGCGCCGACATTCTCGGCAATGGACATCTCGTTGTCGTTCAGGATGACAACGAGGTCCTTGTTCAGGTGGCCGGCATGGTTCAACCCCTCAAAGGCTATGCCGCCGGTCATGGAGCCATCGCCGATGATCGCCACCACCTTGTTCTTCCCTCCCCGCAGATCGCGCCCCACGGCCATGCCGGTGGCGGCGGAGATGGAGGTGGAGGAGTGGCCGACATCAAAGGCGTCATGGGGCGACTCGGCCCGCTTCGGAAAGCCGCTGATACCATCCAGGGTCCTGAGGGTGGCAAACTGCTCCCGGCGTCCGCAGATCAGCTTGTGGGCATAGGCCTGGTGCCCCACGTCCCAGACCAGCTTGTCCTCGGGAGACTTGAATACCCGATGCAGGGCAATGGTCAGCTCCACCACCCCCAGGCTCGGTGCAAGATGACCGCCGTTCTTGGCGCAGGTCTCAATGATCACCTGGCGCAGTTCACCGGCAAGCCGTTGCAGTTCGGCAGGGCCGAGCGGCTTGAGGTCGGCAGGCGAGTTTATGGTGTCAAGTATGGTTCCCATGATTATTCGGGCGAAGCGCTAAGACCGCCTCACGCCTCCCCCCTCACTCCTCACTGATTTGTTACGATTTGCGGCTGACGATGTACTTGGCGATCTCCCTGAGCGGTTCGGCCTTGGCCCCCAGCGGATCGAGCGCGGCCAGAGCGATCTCCATCAACTCCACGGCTCTTCGTTTGGCGTCTGCCAGCCCGACCACTGCCGGATAGGTCGCCTTGCCCCGTGCCTGGTCACTCCCCGCATCCTTGCCGATCTCCTCGGTGGTACCTTCGATGTCGAGGATGTCGTCGGCGATCTGGAAAGCCAGTCCTGCTGCCTCGCCATAACGGGTAATGGCTGCCAGCTGGCTTGAGTCGGCATTACCGAGAATGGCACCGGCCTTTACCGAAGCCTTGATCAGGGCACCGGTCTTGTGGGTATGGATATACTGTACCGTCGGCAGGTCGATATCGGCCTTCCCTTCGCTCTCCATATCCACCACCTGCCCACCGACCATACCGAAGGAGCCGGCGCAGGTGGCAATCTCCCTGGTGACTGCCAGGAGCCGCTCGGGCGATACGAAACCAGGCAGTTCCGGCGCGCTGAGGAGGATGAACGCCTGAGTCAGCAGGGCGTCACCGGCCAGGATGGCGATTGCCTCACCAAAGACCTTGTGGTTGGTCGGATTGCCCCGCCGGAAGTCGTCGTCGTCCATGGCAGGGAGATCGTCGTGGATCAGGGAGTAGGTGTGAATCATCTCCATGGCGCAGGCAGCAGGCATGGCCTGGCTGATCTCACCTCCCACCGCCTCACAGGCGGCAAGCATGAGAATCGGCCGCACCCGTTTGCCGCCGGCAAAGACCGAGTAGCGCATGGCCTTGTGCAGCGAGAACGGCAGATCGTCCTCTTTGGGCAGATAACTGTCCAGTGCCTTGTCGACCAGTTGACACTGTTCTTTCAAGTAGAGCTTCAAGTCCATCACGATTCCCCTTAATTCAATCGTCAACCCGGAACGGTTCCTTTACAAAAGCCCCGTCCTTGTTCTTCAGCAGCAGTTCGACACGCTTCTCCGCCTCGTTCAGCTTCCTGGTGCAAAAGGTCACCTGCTTCATCCCCTCTTCAAACGCCTTGAGGGAATCGTCCAGAGACAGGTCGCCACCCTCCAGACGCCGCACCACCTCTTCGAGTTTCTTGAGCGCCGATTCGAACTTTTCCGTTGCCATAGAGTTGTTTCACCCGCTGTTCCTGCAGGAATCGCGCACCCTGCCACCTGCCATGTCATGGCTGCCGGAAGGGATGGCGCATCAAAAGAGACGGTATTATACAGGAAGGGTCCCGTCAGTCAAGGATTGCCTGCATGGGTAATCGCAGACTTTAGTAAGTTCACCAATGGTGGGTTATCGGAGAAGAAGCGGAGTAAGCAGTGGATGGGAGGGAATTCGATAGGGATTCACAACTGTTACCCCACGCCAGGTAAAACCGTGCTGGAGGTCTTCGGTGAGTAGCATCCGACATCGGTTTTCAGCGGTAACTGCAAGGATCAGCGCATCCCAGATCTGAAGACCATGATCAACTGTCAGATCAAAGGCCGCTTGAAATGCTGTCCAGGTCGAATCGACAACTTCGAAGCTGTCGGCCCATTGGAGAACAATGGAACGGGTCGTATCCGGCGAATGCTGCGCCTTGCCGGTCAACACCCGGTAGAGTTCGCCCAGTACCTGCGCTGGAAGCAGGACACTTTCAGCGGGCAACCGGCCAAGTAGCTCCATGGTGCTGTCCCTGCGGGCGGCATCACCCACCCCTTCGGCGTAGGCAAGAATATTGGTATCAAACGTGACCCTCACGGAGTACGCTCGTACAGCTCGTCACGGGTCCAGGTTCTGGCCCCCGTTGTCTCCTGGCTGCGCAGACGCTCGAATAACATCTTCCTTGCCGCCAGTCTCGAACCATCTGCCGTTCTAACCGGCGAAATGGTGGCTACCGGCTTTCCCCTTGAGACGACGAGGAACTCTTCACCTTGGGATACCTGCTTCAGGACATTGGAGAAATGACGGTTGGCGTCAACTGCCCGTACTGTTAGCATAAAGCCCCCACATGTAGTACTGACCACTACCTTACTATTGAGCCAAGGTGGTGTCAAGTTACTCTTTCACCTTCTCGACCAGGCAGTCCACTTCACCTTTCTGAAGGATGACGTTCAGGCGGTCCCCGGCCGCGAGCTGTCCGGCGTCTTTCACCACCGCCAGCTCCGGATACTTCTGCACCACCGCATACCCCCTGCCCAGGGTGAGGAGCGGCGAAAGGGCATGCAGGGCGGAGCCGGCTATGGCCAGCCGCTCCCGGTTCCGGTCAAGCTGGCGACACAGCGCCGCCGCATTCCTGGCCTGGCACGAGATCAACAGCTCCCGCCCCCGCTCCACTTTGAGCAGCGGCGACGCCATGCGCAGCTGGCCGATCCGCCGCTCCAGCCGTTCTTTGCGCGCCGCCACTCCCCAGCGCGTGGCCTGGGCAAGGCGCTCGGCCAGGTCGTCCACCCGTTGGGCCGCATGCCCGAGCAGGGTGGTCGGGTCCCTGAGCGCCCGGGTCGATGCGGTCAGGCGACCGCGGAGATCGGCAAAACAGTGCCGCATGGCCTGTTGCAAGCGGTGCTCCAGCAGTATCAGCCGCTCCTCAAGCTCCACCTTGCTCCCCACCACCAGTTCTGCCGCCGCCGATGGCGTAGGTGCCCGCAGGTCGGCCACCAGGTCGGCAATGGTCACATCCACCTCGTGACCGACAGCGGAAATCACCGGGATCTTCGAGGCGTGAATCGACCTGGCAACCACCTCTTCGTTGAACGCCCAGAGGTCCTCCAGGGAGCCGCCACCACGTCCGACGATCAGGACATCCACCTGGCCATGGCGGTTGAATTCCCGGATGGCAGCCGCTATCTCCCCCCCTGCCCCTTCGCCCTGCACCTTCACCGGGTACAGCAGGATCTCCAGGTTGGCAAAGCGGCGGTTAAGGACATGCAGGATATCGTGAATGGCCGCACCGGTGGGAGAAGTGACGATCCCTATCCGTTGCGGGAGCAGAGGAAGCGGCTTTTTGTGCCGTTCGTCAAAGAGCCCTTCCCGGGCGAGCCGTTCCTTCAGCTGCTGAAAGGCCAGCTGCAGGGCACCGACCCCCTTGGGTTCCAGGTATTCGACCAGCAGTTGGTAGTCACCGCGCTGGTCATACACCGAAAGGCGTCCCCGGGCGATCAGCCCCATGCCGTCCTGCGGCCGGAAACGGAGCATGCGCGCCGCCCCCCGGAACATAACGCAGCGGATCTGGGCAGTGCCATCCTTCAGGGTGAAATAGCAGTGTCCGGAGGACGGCTGGGCCAGGTTGGAGATCTCCCCTTCCACCCAGACCTGCTGGAAGTTTTCCTCCAGCACCCCGCGTACCAGGGCTGTCAGCTGGCTGACCGTCAGAATCCGTTTTTCGCTGAAAAGGTCCATATATTCTGATCCGGCGTGTAGGGGCGATCCTTGTGATCGCCCTAAATCGACGCCTTCTCTCTATCACAGGGGCAGGAGGGTGTCAAACCGGTTGACCGGGCCAACAGGTTCATTGTATTATCCGCCGCATGAACAATTACCCATATGTCATTACAATTTCATCGGAAAAGGGTGGCGTCGGCAAGACCACCCTGGCCACCAATCTGGCCATCTTTCTGAAGGCCCTGGACGAAGAGCTGCCGGTCTCCCTCTTCTCCTTCGACAACCACTTTACCATTGACCGGATGTTCGGCATCAAGGGGCAGAAGAGTAACGGGTCGGTCGCCGACCTCCTGCTGGAAACCCCTGGCCGGGACCTCCTGCACACCGGCCAGTACGGCGTTAACTTTATCCCCTCGTCACCGGATCTGGGCGACCTGAAGGACGCCGTCAAAGGGCCGATGGTCCTGGCCCGGCTCCTGGCGAAATCGGGGATTCCCGGCATCCTGATCATCGACACCCGTCCCGACCTGGACACCCTGACCCAGAACGCCCTGTATGCCGCTGACCGGGTCCTGATCCCGGTAAAGGATATGCCGAGCCTGGAAAACTGCAAGAACATCTTCGCCCTGTTCGACAAACGGGGCATGGACCGCAAGAGCCTCTCCCTGATCCCCTGCCTGATCGACGAGCGGATTAAGTTCGATGGCCTGTTCGCCGACCAGAAGAGTCTGCTGAAGGCTTTCGCCATCAACCGCGGCTACCGCTGCCAGGAAAACTTCATCTCCAAAAGCCCCAAGGTCGAGAGCCTGAACACCAATCCGGACGGCAAGATCTATCCCATTCTCACCCATGGCCGGGGAACGGACGTCTACGGCCAGTTCTTCCAGTTGGCCAGAACCTTTCTGGAAGAGTACCGGGCAACCAGTGAACCCCGTGCCCTCCTGTTCCATCAGTGGCTCACGGCCGAAGACGAACGCAAGAAAGAGTCCTTCTATGCCCGGCTGAACGGCATCAGCCAGGAATGCCTCTTCTGTCGCACGCCGTTCAACCATGAGGCCGGCGTAACGGCGGGGTTCTACTATGAAACCTCCGATGGTGCTGCCAACGGCTTCGTTGAAGAGAACTGCTTTCTCCGCTTCCTGACGAACACCATTTACAACCTGGGGGAGACCCTGGCCGATGATGATCCGTCCCTGCTGCTCCTGAAGGAGTCAGCAAGGGAATCGTCCTTTGCCTTCAGACCGATGCACAACGGCAGCGGACCGAGCGTGATCGTCAGCCGGTTCGATCAGGGAGGGGTGCAGTTGCTGCAGCGCGAATACCCGCTCAAGGATTACCTGGGGGGCTTTTTCAACGAGGACCGAAAACCGCCGCTTTACACCCTCATGAAAGACACCATGGGTGGTTATGACGGCTCGTTCCGGGACGGCTTCCTACTGGTCCACCCGGTTAAGAGTTCAGCCCCGGAAAAGATCCTTCAGGACGACAACTACCGGGCCTTTACACGGCTCAAGGGACAGGTGGCGGCCCAGCTCACCTGACCAGCTCCGAGACATAGACAAATTTGATACCTGCGTCCCGCAGTTCGGGCATCATCTCCCGCAAGGCACGGATCGTTGTGGGATGCGGGTGGCCGATGGCAATGGCCCCGCCTTTCCTGCGGGCGATGCGCGCCGCCTCTTCCAGCTGAACCTTGATCGCCCCCACCTCCTGCACATTATCCAGAAACACATTCCGGGTCCCGGCCTCCATTCCCAGTTGATGTGCCAGTTGCAACCCCACTGACTTGGGACTGGTCCGGCTGTCGATGAAGAACAGCCCCTTTTCCTTCAATATGTTCAGGACCAGCCCCATCTTCTCCCCATCCTCGGTGAAACGTGACCCCATATGGTTGTTGGCCCCGACCGCGTGGGGAACGGCCTGCAGATATGTCCGCAGCCGCTCAGTAATCTCGGCTTCGCTCTGGGAAAGGAGGAGACCATTTTTTTCGAGGCGGCGCTCCGGATATCCCTGGGGCTCCATCGGCATATGGATCATCACCCTGCCGCCCTGTTGATGGGCCAGTTCGGCCACGGCGCGATCCTTCGGCAGACCGGGAATTACCGAGAAGGTTATGGGCAGGCCAATGGCAAGCAGGTCACGTGCCTCCTGCATGCCGGCTCCCATGTCATCGATGATAATGGCCACGCTGCCGGGGCCTGACGGCCTCCGCCCGGTCTTCTTCGGCAGAGGTGCTGCAGGAGCCGGGACCGAGGTGTAGGGACGCTGTTCGTACTCCTTGTGCTCCGGCCGGGGCGGGATCTGCCCGCGTCCGACCGTTGCCGTCTTTTCCTCCACCAGCGGCAGACGCGCCGTCTTGAGCCATTCAAGCCCCAGAAACACGGCAACAATCAACAGCACTATGGCCAGCAAAACGGCCAAAGGCCGCTTCGGACCGCCCTGTTGCTTCCTGTTGACCTTTTTGTTCGTTTTCTTTGCCAACCGATTGCTCCCACTCAAGATTGTCGGCAATGTATAGCATATTCAGCCGTGCCGGGAAACGTTTTCATGAGGCTGAAATACCCAACGGCCGACTCGTTTACAGGGTCGGCCGTTGGGTATTCACGAGGATAGGCGCTGCTGGCAGGGAATATGGGGTCAGCAGCAGCTCATGGCTTCTTGGGCACTGCCGGAGCAGCCGGTGCCGGCAGTCTGTCCGGTAACGGAGCCCGTCCCCCACCGGCCAGGTAATTTGCCGCAAAAATATAGTCATCCAGGTAGTCACGTTTCCCATCACCATTCAGATCGTAGCGGGGTGCCTCCTTGGTGCCCCGCTCAGTGAGAAAGAGAGGAAAGGTTCTCTCCGAGAGCACTTTGAGATCGCCAAGACTCCGGGCGTTAAGCGGCTGGGCCACGGTCAGGGGAATCCTGATGCTCGACGCTTCCAGGGATACCGTCAATGCGGCTTCGTTCGTATTCAACGCAGGAAGCGCCTCAATAAGCCACTCCCCGCCCTCGCCCTGTTGAAGGGAGAGCAGTTTGGCGTGCTTCAGAGCGAAGCTGGGGGTCTCCTTACCGGACTCACCAAGACGAACGGTGAGACGTACGCTGGTTTTGCCGTCACTCAGAACGACACCGGGTGCCTGGCTGTAGGGGAGCTCCGTGGAGAGCTCGAACAGGGCGAGCAGTTTCTCCATGGTCAGCTTCTCAGAAGAGGTCCTGATCTTCTCGCTCACGGACGGGTAGACGATGTCTTTCTTTTCGACCGGCGCTTTCTTTTCCTCCGGCTCAGCCTTGCCCCTATCGCGAGCCTGTTCATCCACTGCCTCTTGGTTCGGGAGCGGTTGCTGATCAGCCTTCTGCGTCTCAGCCTTATACTCAGCCTTTTTCTCCGGCTGGCTCGTGGCAGCGTCGCCGGGCATTGACACCGTGCCCAGATACACCGAACCGCCTGTCGATGTGCCTGCGATCCCTGTAGCCCCGCTACCGCCGGCTCCCGTCGTTATGGGTATTGACGGGGTGGTCGGAGTCGGTGTGCCAGGTGCCGTTGTGTCGGTTTGGACAGTCTGGGAAGCATACGTTGCCGGGGCGTTACTGTAACTGGTAGTGACGGCAAGAGGTGCTCCCGAACTGTTGATCAGTGAAGCGGTAAGGCCGGTAAGCGATCCGGCTGCACCAGCTTTCTTGTCAAACGTGATCGCCGCAATGACGCCCGTTCCGGAAAAACCGCTCGTGCTCAGCGCACCGATCCTGATCACTCCCGGCACATTGGGGTTGGCCGCGAAGAGAGCATTGGCCAGCAACGTCCCCTGCACCACCCGAGGATTGCCCAACGTCGAGGAATCATAGGTTACGGTTACATCAAGCCCTGAAACTCCGGAGAACCCAATCCCCTGGATCGCATAAACTCCGTCTCCTGTCGGGGAAGCGGTAATACTGGCAGCCTCGGCCACAACGCTCCACCCGGGAAGCCCGACAGATAACGCCAGCAACAAAAGGACTCCTCTGACCAGCAGGGCTGAGACAAATTTTCTGGCACGCATCATTAAATGGCATCTCCTTTCGATCACCGCACCTATCTGCCTCCGTGCTCATTACCAGGATACAGTAGCAAGCTTTTCTCTCACGTCAAGCATCGGTGACAGCGCCTGCAGCAGCGCACCCACAGACGCTGAAAAAGCGGCCGAAGCCGCCTGTTGATTACACTCTTGTCAATTGCCGGTACTTGATGCGGTGGGGACGGTCCGCCTCGGCCCCGAGACGTTTCTTGCGATCCTCTTCGTATTCCGAGTAGTTCCCCTCGAACCAGACGACCCGGCTCTCTCCCTCGAAGGCGAGGATATGGGTGGCGATCCGGTCCAGGAACCACCGGTCGTGGGAGATGACCACGGCGCAGCCGCCGAAGTTCTCCAGCGCCTCTTCCAGTGCCCGCATGGTGTTCACGTCCAGATCGTTGGTCGGTTCGTCCAGCAGGATGACGTTGCCCCCCTCTTTCAACATCTTGGCCAGGTGAACCCGGTTGCGCTCGCCGCCGGAGAGCATCCCGACCTTTTTCTGCTGATCCGAGCCGGAGAAGTTGAAACGGGACACATAAGCCCGGGAGTTGACCGAAAGCCTGCCCAACTGCACTACATCGGCACCGCCGGAGATCTCCTCCCAGAGCGTGCGGTTAGGGTCCAGCGCATCCCGGCTCTGATCGACACAGGCGAGCTTCACCGTTTCGCCGATCCTGAACGTGCCGGAATCCGCCGTTTCCTGGCCGGTTATCATCCGGAACAGGGTTGTCTTGCCGGCGCCGTTGGGGCCGATTACGCCGACGATACCGCCGCGGGGCAGCCTGAACTGGAGATTCTCGAACAGGAGCCGGTCGCCATAGGCCTTGGCGACGTTGTCGGCTTCAATGACGATATCGCCCAGCCGTGGGCCTGCCGGAATATAGATCTCCAGGTCGCGGGCCTGCTTTTCGCCCTCCTGGGCCACCAACTGTTCATAAGCGGTGATCCTGGCCTGGGACTTGGCATGACGCCCCTTGGGCGACATCCTGATCCATTCCAGTTCCCGCTGCAGCGTCTTCTGCCGGTCACTCTCCTGCTTCTCCTGCGTGGCCAGCCGTGCCTGCTTCTGCTCCAGCCACGAGGAATAGTTCCCCTTCCAGGGGATTCCCTCGCCCCGGTCCAGTTCTAGAATCCATCCCGCCACATTGTCCAGGAAGTAGCGGTCGTGGGTGACGGCTATGACCGTGCCGGGATAGGTGTGCAGGTGGTGCTCCAACCAGGCGATGGTCTCGGCGTCCAGGTGGTTGGTCGGCTCATCCAGGAGGAGGATATCCGGCTTCTGGAGCAAGAGCCGGCAGAGCGCCACCCGGCGCTTCTCGCCGCCGGAAAGGACCGTGACCGGCGTGTCGCCGTCAGGGCAGCGCAGGGCGTCCATGGCCATCTCCAGGCGGGAGTCCAGGTCCCAGGCGTCCAGGTGGTCGAGCTTTTCCTGTACTTCGGCCTGCCGGTCGCAGAGCTTGGTCATCTCGTCGTCCGACATCGGCTCGCTAAACTTCGCATTGATGTCGTTGAACTCGTTCACCAGATCAACAACCTGCTGAACCCCCTCCTCCACAACCTGCCGCACGGTCTTGGCCTCGTCCAGCCGCGGCTCCTGCTCCAGATAGCCAACCGTGTAGCCGGGCGAGAGAACGGCCTGGCCATTGAACTCCTTGTCCACCCCGGCCATGATGCGCAACAGCGAGCTCTTCCCTGAGCCGTTGAGACCCAGCACCCCGATCTTGGCACCGTAGAAATAGGAAAGGGAAATGTCCTTGATGACCGGTTTCTTGTCATATAACTTGGAGACCCGCATCATGGTGTAAATGATCTTGTTCGGTTCGGTACTCATGTCTTACGCTGCTCCTTCCAAATGTAGTCGGTCTCGTGACCGCAAAGTATTGGCAAAAAAAAGGCAGCCAGCGCTCTGACTGCCTTTCTCAACTGGTTGTGTCCGACCTTATTTGCGCAGCACCTTGATGACGGCCGAGAAATCCTCCTCACCGCGGCCATCCTTGTCCGCCTGCTCATAGAGACGACGGGCACAGGCAACGCCGGGAAGATCGAGCTCCAACTTCTGGGCAGCGTCCATCACCAGTTCCAGCTGATCATGGACATACTTGAGGGCCAGGTTACGGGTGAAATCTCCCCGGGCCATGGTTCGCCCCTTGGAGTGGAAGAGCGGCGATGCCACTCCACCGGAGTCGAGGACCTCCAGGATCTTGTCGGCGTTGAAGCCCATCTTTTCCCCGAAGACCAATGCCTCGGACAGGGCCTGGATCAACTCCGCCTGCACCAGGTTGACAATGAACTTCATCCGTGTAGCGTCACCCACGCCACCGACATGGATAATATTGAGGCCAAAGAAGGAGAAGAGCTCCCGGCAACGGCCAACCAGCGCAGGATCGCCGCCGGCAAGGATGGTGAGCAGGCCGTTCACCGCATGTTCTTTAGTACCCCAAACCGGGGCATCCAGAAAGAACACCCGATGGTGTGCGGCTTCCTCAGCCATTTCAATGGTGCTTTCAAGGGAGTGGGTCCCCATGTCAACCAGAATCGTTCCCGGGTCGATGCCGGCAAAGAGGCCGTCATCGCCATAGATATCAGGACGTAGCCGCTCCTTCTCGGGTCGGATGTAGAGAACCACGTCCTTGCCCTTGGCCACTTCTCTGGGAGTGCCGGCTTCAGAGGCGCCTAGCTTGACCAATTCGGAGACAACCGAGGAATCCGAATCGTAGACGGTCAATGCGTAGTTACCCTTGGTAAGATTGGAGGCCATGTACCGGCCAACCGTACCGAGCCCTAAAAACCCGACTTTTTTCAGCATGTTGTTCCTCCCAGAGCATAAAAATTCATTCTGCCAAGCATCTGCACACAGGTGCCAATACTATACTTGAAAGAACACTGTTTGCAACTGATAATCATCGGTGTTTGACGACCCCGATTCGCTCGCACAGGTAGGCCAGCCGGCAGGTTGAGCAGCGTGGGGAGACCGGATGGCAGTGGTTCTGACCAAAGGTCACCAGCAGGTCATTGATACTGAGCCAGTATTCAGCGGGCAGTCGCTCCCGCAAGGCGAACTCGGTCTCCTCGGGGCTCTTCGTCCGTACGTACCCCCAGCGATTGCAGATCCGGTGGACATGGGTATCGACACAGATGCCCGGCTTGTCGAACCCGAGCGTCACCACCAGGTTGGCGGTTTTTCTCCCCACCCCTTTCAGCTTGAGCAGCTCGTCGACTTCATCGGGTACCTTCCCTCCGTAGTCGGTAATAAGCCGCCCACAGAGTTCCCGGATCTGTTTTGCCTTGTTCCGGTAAAATCCTACCGGATATATGGCCTCCACAATCTCTTCCTCGGACAGAGCCGCCATGGCAGCCGGCGATCCGGCACGGGCGAACAGACGTTGCGATGCGGGACCGGTGGTCCGGTCCTGGGTCCGAAGCGACAGGATGCACGAGATGAGCACCTTGAACGGATCGCCTTCACGCTGGGAAACAATGGTGACTGCGGGCGTCTGCCACTGTTTGACCTCTTCCCGGAGGATAAGGATTGCTTCATGTATCTCTGAATCGGTCATATTCCTCCCCTTCCCGTTTGCATCTTGACCGCCGATGTCATACTATAACCCGATCCACGAAAATGACTGCCTCGTTACCGTAACCTCACTGATCCAGGGTTCACTTCAGGAGTAAATTGTATGACAAAAATAGACCTGCATGTCCACTCGACCTGCTCCGACGGACTTTTCTCCCCCGAAGAGGTGGTGAGAAAAGCCGCCGCCGAGGGGGTAACCCTGCTGGCACTGGCCGATCACGACTCAATAACCGGTGTGCCCGCAGCCATTGCCTTTGGCGCTGCGATCGGGGTCACGGTCATCGCTGCCATGGAATTGTCGGTGGAATACCTTCAATACCACGACGTCCACCTCCTGGGATACGGCATCGACGCCACGGATGCCCGGTTGTCAAAGCTGCTCGGATCGTTTCAGGAACGGCGGGACACCCGCGGCGAACGGATTGTGGAGCGGATCAACGCAAAACTAACGGGTGAGAATCGTGCCAAAATTTCCGTGGAGGAAGTGCGGGCTCTTGCCGAAGGCGCCTTGGGACGGCCCCACATTGCCAGGGTGCTCATGGAAGCCGGCTACGCAAAAGAGATGGAAGAAGCGTTCAAGAGGTATCTGGAACCGTGCAACGTGCCGAAGGAATATTTTCCCGTAGCCGATGCCATTGCCGAGATCCATCGCCTCGGTGGAGTCGCGATACTGGCACACCCCCAAAGCGTCAGTGACGATCGGACAACCATCCGGCGCGTGGTCGGTGAATTGAAAACGCTGGGACTGGATGGGATTGAAGCCCACAACACCATGGGAACAGCCAACGATGCCCTGATCCTGGAGCGTCTGGCCATGGATCTGGGGCTCTTGGCAACCGGCGGCTCCGATTTCCATGGGTTCGGTGACGACAGCCCGCTTGGCACCATCCGCGGCGTCCCTATTCCGGCCAAGTGCGGGACTGAACTGCTGGTTCGTCTCAACGGGCAGCAGGAAAAACGCTGAGCGCCCTACTCCTTGTACCGCTTGTAGGACACTACCTGCATGCTGTCCACGACCTTATTGACCCCTGCGACATTTTCAACGATGGCAACGGCTTTTTGTCTCTCATCTTCAGAGTAGACATGGCCGATCAGACTCACCACACCTTTTTTTACAGCGAGTTTCAGGGGGAGGCTTTCGATATCACCCGACATGAGCAGTTCGGTTTCCACCTTTTTCCTGAGGATCATGTTATCAAGCTGTTTCAGGGACTCATCCTCACGCTCTTTCAGGCGAGGGTCGCGGGCCGCGGCCACGATCATGTCGACGGTGGTACCTTTCCCCAAAACACTGCTGTTGATCGTCAGGTCATACCCGAGCGGGTCCTGCCAGTCACGGTCGAAGTAATAACGGATAAATCCGCCACGCTGGATGTCGCTCTTTCTGATAAGCTCACGGGCAAGATCGGGGTCGATCCATTCCCGTTCGGCAAAACGCTCCACCCGCTCCTCGAACGGTGCGACAAGACGGAGGCGAAGCACGTTGGTCATGCCGAGGAGCAGATCCTGACCGCCACGACCGTAGAGAATCACGTTCCCGGCACGGGCAAAATCCAGCATGATCAGTTCGATTATGTTAAGGTATGCTGCCTGCTGCCGGTCTTCCGCCGTCCTGTAGGCCGGCAGTTTTTCGTCGAAACGTTCGAGAATTTCGTCGGTGATGCCGTATTGGGGAGCCATTTCGGCAATCTTCGGCCCGTCAACCAGGGTATATTTCAGCTTTTTCGCCACTTCCCTGGCGATCTGGTATGCACCGGTTCCCATTTCCCGCGAGATCGTAATGATTGCCATCGTAAGCCGCACCTCCTCTGAAATTCGACGGATTGTAGCACGAGCCGACCATGTATACAAGACTCTAGCCGGCAGCAAATCATAAATGAGGTATTTAATGTATCAATTCATCCTCCGCTTCCTGCTCTTTGCCGTCGTACACTCCGTCCTGGCAGTTCCCGGCACAAAAAACCGCATCATCGGTATACTGGGCCAGTTCGGTACCTGGTATCGACTCGGCTACAACATCCTGTCACTGCTGCTTTTCTTCTGGGTGATGCTCGCCTGGCCACACCCGCCGGTGCTCTACTTCATACCCGGGGTCTGGGGACCGCTCTGCTACCTGCTCCAGATCGGCGTTGCGGTACTTCTCTGCCGTTGCGCAGTCCAGTTGAATATTATGGAATTTCTGGGGGTCAGACGGACACAGATCCGCAATGAGCCGACAAAGCTCATCCTGAGCGGCTGTTACGGCTGGGTGCGCCATCCCCAGTATACCCTGGCCATCGCCTTTCTCGCTCTGAACCCGGTGATGACCGGCCGCTGGCTGGCACTGACGATTCTATCAACCGCGTATTTCGTTATCGGTGCCTGGCTGGAGGAAAAACGGCTACTGACAGAACTGGGAGAAGAGTATCGCCAATATAAGGAGAGAGTGCCGATGTTCGTGCCGACCCGACGATGATGGCACCAATGCGCTTCACGGGAACGCCCCCCATCGCTACCTCGTATCCCGGTACAACGCATCGGCAGGTGCGGCGGAAACGGTTATCCCTTCCCGCTCCAAAAGGTCGCCGGTTGCTTTCAGCAACTGACTGATGGCAGTTACATAGGCGACCTGGGCCTTGATCTGGTTGCTTCTGGCCGTGGCAAGGTCGTTCTCCACGTCAAGGACATCCTTGGTCGTGGCCAAACCCACCTCATTCTTCTTGAGATAGGCCTTGAGCCGCTCCTCGGCATAAGCCCTTCCCCGATCAGTCACTTCAAGCTGCTTATAGGTAGTCTGTACCGCCCTCAGGGAGGTTCTGGTTTCAGCCATAATGGCTTCCAGCAGACTGGAGATCTGAACCCTGGTCTGTTCCGTCTTGAGACGACTCTTGATGTAGTCATTCTCTGCCGACTGGTTTCCCAGCGGATAGTCCAGCTGCAACCCGATGTTCCAGACCGGATAATCTGTGGAACCTACCTGTTCGACAGTTCGCACATACCTTTCGGCGAGGCCTGTCATGGCAACGCTGGCATTCAGATTCAGGTCCGGGAGGGTGCGCGCCTTGGCGACACGCGTCTGAACCTCACTGGTGGCCAGCTGGCTCTGCAGCTCCTCCAGTTCCGGGCGTTGAGCCAGGGCACGGCGAATGGCATCGTCTTCGTTCATGGAAAATTCGGTACGGCTCGGCGTATCGGTCGTCACGATATCGCCGGCCCCTTCCATATGGAGCAGGACGCGGAGCAGATCAACCTGATCCCTCACCACTTTTTCGGCGTCAATCACATCCTTTTCTCGGGAGGCAACGCCGAACTGGGCGTTCAATATTTCCATTGCCGGAAGAACACCAGCCTTTACCCTGGCTTCAGTCTCGGACAGAACGCGCTTCGCCAGATCAAGAGAAACCCTCTTCGATGCGAGGTCATCACGCAGACTGCCCAGCTTGTAGTATTCACTCTCGACTTGGGCGACGGTGCTGAGAAGTTTGCCCTTAAAGCGCTTCAGTGAACCGTCCTTGCTCAACTCGGCCACACGGATGTTCAATTCGGTAGTATCACGGCCAAAGTTCTTCAGCAGCGGCTGGCTCAGGGAAAGGGTGACATCCGACTGCCAATAATTGTTGAAGGTGGCAAAGCTGGAGTTGGTGTCGGTATAGAGGTTATCGTAGGCGAGACTGACGGTGCCACCGGTGGGCAAGAGGCGATAGGCTCCGGGAGCTATCTTAAATGTTTTCACCTTGTTGCCGGAGACCCTGCTGATTGCCACGGTTGTCGAATCCTGGTAGCTGGTGCCCAGCGTCAGATGGGTTTCATAGATCGCCCGGTTCTTGCGCAGGTCTGCCTCTGCCTGGGCCGGGTTGTAAAGCTCGGCCCTGACGTCGAGATTCTTTTCCACGGCCTGCCTGAGAGCCTCTTTAAGGGTGAGCGAAACGGTGCCATCCTGGGCAAATGCCGTGCTTCCCGCAAAGACGATGGTTAATGCCAGCATGGGCAAGCGCATGAATTTTCTCCTTTTTCAGCACAATTGTCAGCAGGCTGACAATTGGTCGTATGGTAGTCAAAATGAAAAAGAACTCAAGCTCTTTATCAAGGTCACCGATAACTTAATCATTTAAACCCACTAACTTATATCATGAAGGGGGCATACATGGAACCCACGGCTAATGCCGTTTTGCTGGAGAGCGATACCAATGAATTGGAGATCGTTGAATTCCGGGTGGACGAGGTCGATGCATCCGGTACGGTGATCCCCTGCTATTATGGAGTCAACGTAGCCAAGGTACGGGAAATCATCCGCCTTCCCCATCTCTGGAAAAGCTTTCACAGCCATGCTGCAGTCGAAGGGATGATTCAGCTCCGCGACCAGGTGATTGCCGTGATCAACCTGGCGACACTTCTCAACAAGTCTGCTGACGGAATCGATCCGGATCGGGTAATCGTCCTGGAATTCAACAGGATGAAGGTCGGCGTCCTTGTCCATTCGGTGTCGCGCATCTACAGGATATCCTGGGAACAGGTAGAGCCTCCCGGTCCCATGGTCAGTTGTACCCAGATCACCGGTCTGGTCAAGATGGCCGACCGGATCATTCTCGTTCTTGACTTTGAAAAGATCATCGGCGAGCTGGCCGGCACCTCACTGTTCTTTGCCCTCGATGAAAAACTGCTCTCCGGACAGGAATCCCAGGACCGGACAACCCGGCGGATACTGGTGGCCGACGACTCGCCCTTTATCAGGAATACCATGTGCAGCAAGTTACGCGGTGCCGGCTACCAGGTGGAAGAGGCGTCAAATGGCGAGGAGGCCTGGGACCTGCTCGCGGCAAAGCTGGAACGCTGCAAGGCAACCGGCTGTAACCTCAGCGATGAGGTCAGCCTACTCATTACCGATGTCGAAATGCCGAAAATGGATGGCCTGCACCTTACCTCGCGGGTAAAGAAAAACACCGACCTCTCCCAGCTGCCGGTTGTTATCTTTTCCTCGCTGGCCAGCGAAGACAACATCCGCAAGTGGCACTCACTGGGTGCTGACGGGATCATCACCAAACCCGACCTCCCCAATCTCGTCTCGGTTGCGGATCGTCTCCTGTTTGGTAGCGAGCTAGCAAGTTTATAAAAAAACGCAGCAGTCCGGTTGCGGTTGACGCATAGCAGATTTTTATCTCAGACAAAAAAGGGCGCCCCGAATCGATCGGGACGCCCTTTTTGATCACTGTTCGCAACGGCAAACTATTTCAAGCGATCCGCATAAAGGGGAAACCGGGACATGAGTGCATTCACCTTTACCTTTATCTCGGCAAGCTTCGCTTCGTTGGCCGGATCAGCCAAAATGTCGGCGATGAAATCGGCTACCTGCGCCATCTCAGCTTCCTTCAGGCCATGGCTGGTGGCTGCCGGCGTACCGATCCTGATGCCGGACGTGACGAACGGCGAGCGGGTCTCGAACGGCACGGTGTTCTTGTTGACCGTGATGCCAGCCTTGTCCAGGGCCTCTTCGGCAACCTTGCCGGTCAGTTCGGTGCCGCTGAAGTCCAGCAGCATGAGATGATTGTCGGTACCGCCGGAGACGAGCTTGAAGCCGCGGCCCTGGAGGCTCTGAGCGAGTGCCGCAGCGTTCTTTACAATCTGCTCCTGATAGCTCTTGAACTCAGGGGTCAAGGCCTCTTTGAAGGCCACCGCCTTGGCGGCAATGGCATGCACCAACGGGCCACCCTGAATACCGGGGAAGATCTGGGAGTTGAGGGTCTTGGCAAACTCCTCACGACAGAGGATCATGCCGCCCCGCGGACCGCGCAAGGTCTTGTGGGTGGTCGTGGTGACGAACTCCGCATACGGAACCGGGTTCGGATGGAGTCCAGTGGCAACCAGACCGGCAATATGGGCCATATCCACCATCACGACCGCCCCGACCTTGTCGGCAATGGTCCGGAAGGCTGCGAAATCGATGATCCTGGGATACGCGCTTGCACCGACCACGATCATTTTCGGCTTGTGTTCAAGGGCCAGTCGTTCCACCTCTTCGTAATCGATCCGCTGCGTCTCCGGACTAACGCCGTAGGGAACGATCGTAAAGAACCGGCCGGAAAAGTTCACCGGGCTGCCGTGGGTCAAATGCCCGCCGTGGGACAGGTTCATGCCGAGGACCGTGTCGCCGGGCTTCAGGGCGGCAAAGTAGACGGCCATATTGGCCTGCGAACCTGAATGGGGCTGAACGTTGGCGTGATCCGCACCGAACAGCTGCTTTGCCCGCTCAATGGCCAGATTCTCCACGATGTCCGCATTGTGGCAGCCGCCGTAGTAACGCTTGCCAGGATACCCCTCGGCATACTTGTTGGTAAATATGGAACCCTGGGCCTCCAGGACAGCTTCGGAAACGAAGTTCTCGGAGGCGATCAGCTCCAGGTTGTACTCCTGACGCTCAGTCTCCTGCCTGATAGCGTTGGCAACTTCCGGATCAAAGGTCTCAAGAATCGACATGGTGGTCATTCTCCTTGTGTATACGCGTGGTAAAAAAGCAAACGGGACTGCAAAGTCCCGTCCGTTACTCTCTTATTGCCCTGATTAAGGGCCGGTTACTCAACAGGTACAGAGTTCCTGTTCAATGGCGGCAATCTTGTCGAGACGGCCCTGGTGACGGCCGCCTTCAAAAGCGGCATCCAGCCAGGCAACAACCATCTCGCGGGCAAGCTCGGGAGTCAGCACCCGACCGCCAAGAACAAGGATATTGGCGTTGTTGTGCTCCTTGGCCATGCGTGCCATGAAAACATCGGTAGCCAGGGCCGCACGCACCCGGGGGAACTTGTTGGCCACAATGGACATGCCGATGCCGGTACCGCACACAAGAATCCCGGTAACGCCGTCGCTATTGGAGACCCGGCGGGCCACCTTGATGCCGAAATCCGGATAATCCACGGAATTGTTGCTATCCGTGCCACAGTCTTCGAAAGGAATCCCCCGCTCAGTGAGGAGTGCCTTGATGGCCTCCTTGAGCGCTAGGCCTCCGTGGTCGTTCCCCAGCAGAATCATCGTTGCTCGCTCCCTAGATCTTCTTGAACAGGAGGCTTGCATTGGTCCCGCCAAAGCCGAAGTTGTTGCTCATGGCGTAGGTGATCTGCTTCTCCCGGGCGGTATTGGGGACATAATCCAGGTCGCACTCCGGATCGGGCTCCTGATAGTTGATCGTGGGAGGAAGCACCCCATGCTCCAGGGACAGAACCGAATAGACCGCCTCAATCCCGCCGGCAGCACCCAGCAGGTGACCGGTCATGGACTTGGTGGACGAAACCGCCAACTTGCCGGCATGGTTACCGAACACAGTTTTGATGGCCATGGTCTCATAAAGATCGTTGTACGGGGTCGAAGTCCCGTGGGCATTGATGTAGTCAACCTGCTCTGGGTTGACCCCTGCGCCGGCAAGGGCCATCTTGATGCAGCGGGCAGCCCCTTCTCCACCCGGAGCCGGAGCAGTCAGATGATAGGCGTCACCGGTCAGGCCGTAGCCGACCACTTCGGCGTAGATGCGTGCCCCGCGCTTCCTGGCCGATTCATACTCCTCCAGTACCACAATGCCGGCACCTTCGCCCATGACGAACCCGTCGCGGTTCTTCTCAAACGGACGCGAAGCGGCCGTCGGATCGTCGTTGCGGTCCGACAGAGCCTTCATAACGGCAAAACCACCGATGCCCAGCGGAGTCACGGTCGATTCGGTGCCGCCGGCGATCATGGCATCGGCATCGCCACGCTTGATCATGTGGTAGGCATCGCCAATGGAGTGGGTGCCGGTGGCGCAGGCGGAAACGGAGGAAAGGTTGGGCCCTTTTGCACCGTACTTGATGGAGATGTGACCAGGAGCCAGATTGATGATGAGCATGGGGATGAAGAACGGCGAGATCTTCCGGTAGCCACCTTCGAGCATCGCCGAGTGGTACCGCTCGATCGTCGGCAATCCGCCCAGACCGGCCCCAACAAGGACGCCAACCCGTTCGGCGTTAGCCTCGTCGATCACCAGGCCGGAATCCTCCATGGCGAAGTGAGCGGCAGCGAGTGAGTACTGGATAAAGAGATCCATCTTCTTGATCTCTTTCTTGTCAATAAACGCCTCTGGATTGAAATCCTTGACCTCACCGGCAATCCGCACCGGCAGATCACTTGCATCAAAGCGGGTGATCGGACCGATTCCCGAACGCCCGTTCACCAGGGCATCCCAGTTCGCCTTATTGCCGGTCCCCAGCGGCGACACAACGCCAACGCCGGTCACGACGACTCTTCTCATCTAATGCTCTCCTCTCACAGCGTATCCGTATTGATCTTAAAAAAAAGGGGAAGTCTATCCTTCCCCCTTTCCAGCCTAGGTGTGCTCGGTGATATAGTCGATGGCATCCTGAACGGTCTGAATCTTCTCGGCGTTCTCATCGGAGATCTCGATGTCGAATTCTTCTTCCAGGGCCATAACCAGTTCCACCGTATCGAGGGAATCTGCACCGAGGTCGTCCATGAACGACGATTCGTTGTTAACCTGAGCCTCGTCAACGCCGAGTTGCTCGGCAACGATTTCCTTGATCCGTTTTTCTATTGATGCTGACATGCTGCGCACCTCCATTGTTTGTTGTAGTAACCCATGACAGGTTTCAAGCGGTTGTATCGCCCCATGCTACATAGCATGAAACAGGTATTTTGCAATAGATATTTTTCTAATCTCGTTTCAGTCCGGAAGCGGTTCTTTCCAGAAATCGGAAACTGCTACATGTACATACCGCCATTGACCGAAAGCACTTCACCGGTAATGTAACCGGACAGATCCGAGGCGAAGAACAGCACGGCATTTGCGACGTCATCCACGCTTCCCAGTCGTTCCAGGGGGATCTGTTGGTGAAGCGCTTCGCGGGTCTTTTCCGGCAGGGCCTCGGTCATGTCGGTTTCGATGAAGCCGGGGGCCACGGAATTGACCGTAACATTGCGCCGGGCGAGTTCCTTGGCAACAGCCCTGGTCAGACCGTCGATACCGGCCTTGCTGGCGCAGTAATTCGCCTGGCCGGCGTTCCCCATGAGCCCCACAACGGAACTGATGTTGATGATCCTGCCAAACCGTGCCTTGGTCATGAGCTTGGATGCCTCGCGGGTGCAGAGAAAGGTCCCCCGCAGGTTGGTATCAATCACCGCCTGCCAGTCGCTCTCCTTCATCCGCATCAACAGGCCGTCGCGGGTTATGCCGGCGTTGTTGACCAGGACATCCAGGCGACCGAACGTCTCCACAGTGCGGGCCATGAGTGCTGCGACCTCGTCGGCGACGGTCACATCGACCTTGACCGCCAGGGCCTTGCCGCCGGCAGCGATGATCTCGTCAGCCGTTTTCTGGGCAGCTTCCTGCGAGGTTGCGGTGACCACTACCGACGCCCCTTCGGCCGCCAGCCTCAGAGCTACGGCCCTGCCTATGCCGCGCGACGCACCGGTCACCAACGCAACTTTTCCTTGTACCAGCATCGCTTACCCCCCCTGCAGTGCCTTCAGACCGGCAACATCTTCCACGTTGGTCGTGGCAATATCCTTGGTAATCCGCTTCACCAGTCCGCTGAGCACCTTACCGGGTCCGATCTCCACGACACTGGTGACGCCAAGCGCCACCATCTCCTGCACAGAGGCATCCCACAGTACCGGCGCACTAACCTGACGGACCAGGAGCTCCTTTATCCGCCCCTTGTCACTGTTCGGTTTGCCCTCCACATTGGAAATCACCGGAGCTGACATATCGGTGACATCAACCCCGGCCAGGACGCCGGCAAGACGTTCGCCGGCCGGCACCATCAGCGGCGAATGGAACGGCGCACTAACCGGCAGAAGCATCGCTTTTCTGTAGCCACGCCCCTTGGCGATCTCGATGGCCCGGTTCACTGCCGTGGCATGGCCGGCAATGACGATCTGCCCCGGTGAATTGAAGTTGGCCGGACTCACCACTTCGCCTTGAGCAGCCTCGGCACAGATCTCGGCCAGCACGGCCGGCTCGATGCTGAGCATGGCAGCCATGGCACCTACGCCAACCGGAACGGCCTCCTGCATGAAGGCGCCCCGTGCCCTCACCGTCCGGACTGCGTCACCAAATGCCATGGCACCGGCGGCAACCAGGGCAGAATATTCGCCGAGGGAGTGCCCTGCCAGATACTCACCGCTGAGACCGGTTTCCGTCTGCACAACCCGCAGAACCGCAATGCTTGCTGTCAGAATGGCCGGCTGGGTGTTGGTGGTCAGTTTCAGTTCTTCTTCAGGTCCTTCAAAACAGAGCCTTGAGAGGGCGAAGCCGAGCGCATCGTCAGCCTCGGCAAAGGTATCGCGGGCAACGGCAAAGTTTTCCGCCAGCTCCTTCCCCATACCGGCATACTGGGATCCCTGCCCGGGAAATATCAGGGCACGTTTGGCCATGGCAAGCTACTCCTTAGTTCGTAGAGTGGGGATCAGGGTGTTAGAGGCGTATCGATCTGCCAACGGACCGGCACAGCCCCCCAGGTGAGCCCGCCGCCAAAGGCGTCCAACAGGAGAAGATCCCCTTTTCTCACCTTTCCTGCACGGTTCGCCTCGTCCAGGGCGATCGGTATGGAAGCGGACGATGTGTTCCCGAACCGATCGACATTGACGTATACCTTGTCTTCAGGGAATGCAAGGCGCTTGGCCGTGGCATCGATGATCCGCTTGTTGGCCTGGTGGGGAATAAAGAGCGTAACATCCTCCGGCTTCAGACCGTTCAGCTCCAGGGAGCGAACGGCCGATTCCTCCATGGCCCGGACTGCGAGCTTGAAAACGTCGTTCCCCTGCATGGTAATGAACACTTTGCGCTGGTCAATCACTTCGTGCGTAGCAGGGTTACGACTCCCCGGAGCCGGCTGGTACAGGAGTTCGCCATAGCTGCCATCGCTACGCATATAGGAATTCATGATGCCGGCACCGTCCGCGCCTGCCTCAATCACAACGGCGCCGGCGCCATCGCCGAACAGCACGCAGGTATTGCGGTCGGTCCAGTCAAGGATGCGGGTCAGCACCTCGGCACCGATCACCAGCGCCTTTTTGGCCGCACCGGTACGAATAAATTTTTCGGCAACGGAGAGACCGTACACGAATCCGGAACATGCTGCCGAGAGGTCGAAGGCAGCTGCCCGGCTGGCTCCCAAAATGCTCTGCACTACGCAGGCAGTTGAAGGAAACGGATAATCGGGGGTGACCGTGCCCACGATGATCAGATCAAGCTCTTGCGGCGAAACTCCGGCCATGGCCAGAGCCCGCTCTGCTGCACGAACAGCGAAGGTGGAGGTATATTCACCCTCTGAGGCAACGCGGCGTTCCTTGATACCGGTACGACTGATGATCCACTCGTCGCTGGTATCAACAATTTTCTCAAGATCGAAGTTGGTCAGAACCTTTTCCGGGACCGCCGAACCGGTTCCCGTGATCGTTGCCCAGAGCATGACGAAACCTTTCTTGCTTCCATTCGAGACCTCCGAATCGGAAACCGAAGGCTTCTCATCCGCAGTTTCCGGATGGAAACCTTTCCTAGCTTGCCGCCATTTCCGTTCCGGTCTCCCGCTGCTGCACGGAGCCGGTCAGGTTTTCCCGAAGTTTTTCCGCCATCCGCTCATTAACCCCTTTGCTGCAGTACTCATGGGCAAAACGGATCGCGTTCTTTATCGCTTTGACGTTGGATCCACCGTGACAGATCATGCCGACACCATCGATCCCCAAGAGCGGCGCCCCGCCGTATTCCGCATAGTCGACCTTCTTACGGAAACGCATGAAGGCAGATCTAGAAAGCAGGTAGCCAATTTTTGAAAGAATACTCGCCTTGATCTCTTCTTTCAGCATGGTTCCAACCGCTTCGGCCAGACCTTCCGAGAGTTTCAGCACGATATTGCCGACGAAGCCGTCGCACACCACGACCTCTATCGTACCGGCAAAGATGTCGCGCCCTTCGACATACCCCGAGTAGTCAAAGGCAATATTTTTCAACAGGGCATTGGTTTCCCTGGTCAGTTCGTTTCCCTTGCTATCCTCTTCGCCGTTGGAAAGAAGACCGACCCTGGGACGGCTGATCCCGAGGACATGGCGGGCATATACCTCGCCCATGATGGCGAACTGCACCAGATGCAACGGCTTGCAGTCCACGTTGCCCCCCACATCGAGAACAACGGTATGGCCGTGCAGGGTGGGGAATACCTGGGCAATTGCCGGCCGGTCAATCCCCTTCAGGCGCTTCAGGACAAACATGCCTGCGGCCATGGTTGCACCTGAATTGCCGGCACTCACGACCGCATCGGCCTTCCCCTGCTTCACCTGTTCAAAGGCGACGCGAATGGACGAGTCCTTTTTCTTCCGAATGGCATCGGAAGCGGAGTCGTGCATACCCACCACTTCACTGGCGTGATGTATGGTGATATCCAACCCCTTAACCGAGTGCTTGGCAAGCTCTGCACGCAAGGATTCCGTGTCCCCGACCAGCATGATGGGGATGGAGAACTCTCTGGCAGCCGCCACGGCCCCCGCGACCTCTATTGCAGGGGCATTGTCGCCCCCCATGGCATCAACGGCAATTCTCATAGAATCTGGCGACGTTACGGACAACACAGGGAATAGAGCTTATAGTTCTTCAGTCTTGATGACTTCCTTCCCCTTGTAGGTGCCGCATGCCGGACATGCACGATGGGGAAGCTTGGTCGATTTGCACTGAGGGCATACGGATGACGCCGACGGCGTGAGGAAATCATGGGCTCTGCGGAGATTTTTACGGGACTTGGAGGTTTTCTTCTTGGGTACTGCCATGGCTACTCTCCTTTACGTGCAACAGTAAGATTTTTCAAAGTGCTGAAGGCAAAACCGGCGCCTGCCGGAGGGCAGGTGCACGGGTTGGTATTCAGATCGGCACCGCAGGTAGCGCAGAGCCCCTGGCATTCAGCCTGACAAAGGGGCTTGTAGGGGAGCTCCATGATGACCTGCTCAGCAATCTCGTGGGTGAAATCGATCTCGTCACCAACATAGGTGACCGATACGAGATCCTCCTCTGCCAGTTCCACTTCCTCATCCATGGGAATGTCCCCGGCCGGGGAATAAAAAATGGTAAAACCTGACACGATATCACGGGTAAAATCCGAGAGACAGCGCGAGCAGTTAAGCCTTACAACAGTCTGTACCGTGCCTTTGACCCGGATATGGTCATACTCCCTGACAACATGCAGGCGAATCGCCAGGGGAGCCAGGAATTCGGCTTCTCCGCCATCCTGAAGGGCCAGCAGGTCCTGATACCCTGCAACAGCCTCGTCCGCAGCAAGATCCCGCCCCTCGTCCCTTATGTCGGCAACACGAACTTTCACGACTGTTTATGGCTCCATGTCAAAGTTTTGCAGTATAGTCATGACAGTCCGATTGTCAAGGAAAACATTCCCCTGAAAGCAAGGGTGACGCAGTATTATCCATCACCGGGTATTTTGCAAGAATAATGAACTGTGCCCAGTGAGAAGACACAGTCCGGATTGCTGGTCGCTTTCGGGAAGAAGTAGCCACGATTCAAGCCTTACAAACGTAAAATGGCCGATCAGAAGATCGGCCATTTTACGTTTAAATACCCACCATGTAGCGGCTACAACTGCCCCATAAATCTATGTGTTTGAGGGATAACCCGTACGCCGGAAAGGGTCTGTGAGGCCAGTTCCTGAAACTCCAACAGTTTCAGAGGAGAAACGGCAACGACGCCCCCACTGCTGGTAACCGGCTGAATGATAAAGGGGATATCTTTCCGGACCTGGGCAACAATGGTGCAGGCCCGCTGCAGTTCCCACTCTTCCGTAGTGTCAGTGACCACCACCTTGACAAAGATATCCTTACGACTGCCAATCCGCAAAAAATCGAGATGTGTTTCCCACCGGATTTCACAACCAGTGGCAGAAGGAAGCTTGATATCCATACCGATCATGGAGACATTGTCAATTACCAGCTCCAGGGCTTGGGGCAATAGACCGTTGGTCTCCAGATAGACGGGCAAACAGGTGATGAGATCGGGAAGGATTACCCGGAGAGTCTCCGGATGCATGAGCGGCTCGCCGCCGGTCAGACTGAGGGAGTGGTGAATGTCGGGCCACCCCCGGTTCCAGCGCTCCAAATGTGTCAGAATACGCTCGAAGGGAACAGGGTTGGCAACATCGACGAAATCGCGACGTCCCGGACTGTTTTCCAGCAGACAACGTTCCGGAAGCTCCTCATGGCAAGTGTCGCAATAGGCACAGGCAATATTGCAGCCCCATAGACGGAGAAAAACCTGGCGCAGACCGACCAGCATCCCTTCCCCCTGAATAGAGGAAAAGAGCTCTACGACGGGGAGAGTGATTTCGCTATTCCTCGCTGTAACTTGCGCAGGCAAAGTCGGACTCCCAGACCGTGATAGTTTCCACCTTGATGTTATCGGTGTTCAGCTTGCTCGAGAGTTCCCTGAAGAGAAAACGTGAGATATTCTCCGACGACGGCGAAAGCCCGCTGAAGGGGGGCAGTTCATTGAGATATTTATGGTCCAGCGTCTTCAGAAGCTGGTTGGTTTCCGCCTTGAGGATCTTGAAGTCAATGCCGAGTCCGGCTTCATCGAGCCCACCGGCACGAACCGTCACCTCGACACGCCAGTTATGCCCGTGCAGGTTCTCGCAGTCTCCTTGATAATTAATAAGGCAATGGGCAGCGGCAAACGAGGTAAGTATCTTCAGTCGGAACATGCTATCCCCCTGATCAAAATCATCGACTGGGGCGCATCATACCATGAACAGCAGGTTATAGCCAGCGGAACAAGGGAGTTTGTAACGGGAGTGTAAGGGCAACGTCAGTTGCCACCCTCCTCCTTCACCATCAGGAGAAAGGCATCTACGATTAGGGGATCAAACTGTACACCGCTCTCTGCCGAGAGGTATTCCCGCACCTTGTCGATCGGCCATCCCTTGCGATACGGCCGGTCCGAGCGGAGAGCATCCCAGACATCCACCACGGCGAATATCCGGGCAGCCAGCGGAATCTCGTCTCCCCTTAACCCGCGGGGATAACCGGAACCATCCCATTTTTCATGGTGGCAAAAGGGAATATCGAGGGCGTGCTCCAGATACGATATGGAAGACAACAGGGTATATGCATAGGCAGGATGCTTCCGCATGATCTCCCATTCCGCCATATCGAGGGGCCCAGGCTTGCGGAGAATACTGTCCGGAATACCCATCTTGCCGATATCGTGCAAAAGGGCTCCGCGACGAATATGGACCAATTCCTCATCGTCCACCGCAAGGCATTGTGCCAACCGTACGGTCAGATCCGTAACGCGCTGGGCATGCCCTTCCGTCTCCTGGTCCCGAAGATCGAGAGCTTTTGACCAACCTTCCAGGGTTGTATCGTAGGCGAGGCTCAGTTCGGCATTGGAGCGCTCCAGATTGTGAAACATGGAGGAGTTGTCGATGGCTATTGCAGCCTGTCCGGCAAGGGTTTCCAGGAACTCAAGCCATTCCTCATCATGAGGCAGTGCTGACTTGCTGAACACGATGAGTACGCCGGTCACGGTCCCTTTGGCTATCAGGGGAACGGCGTAGCAGCTCTTGAAGTCTCCCTGACAGACTGAACCCATCTCCCCCAAATCCAGAACAACGACCGTTTCCCGTCGAGCAACTGCCTGGCGGGAAACTATCTCACCCGGACATCCCTCCGAGCATAACCGCACATTATGAGTACCGACGCATGCCGTCACGGTGAAATTGTCTGTCTGCTGATTTCTGAGCAAAATGGCGGAACCATCGGTATGGAGCTGTTCGGAAACCTGAACGAGGATAGTGTCCAGGGTGATCGAAAGATCAAGATTGGCAGTAATGGCTTGGTCGATGCTTCGCAACGTCGCCAGTCGCTGGAGTTGCCTGGTAATCTTTTCTTCCTGCCGCTTTCTTTGCGTAACATCCCTACCGGTGGAGACAAAGTGCGAAATCAAACCCTTACTGTCCCGAACCGGTGTAATGATCTCTTCCTGATAGTACAGCTCGCCATTTTTTTTCTTGTTGATGAATTCGTTCCTGAACACCTTCCCGGAAAGAATGGTTCCCCACAGCGAGGAATAGAACGCCTCGTTGTGGGCGCCTGACCTGAGGAAGGAGGGAGTATTGCCCAAGGCCTCGAACGCACTGTATCCGGCAAGGTTCTCAAAGGCCGAATTCACGTACTCGATTATGCCGTCCTGATTGGTTATCATAACCGTGTCAGCCGTCTGTTCCACGGCACTGGAAAGCTTTTTCAGAGCGATATCAGCCAGCTTACGCTCCCGGCGGACAACCGCCTCCCGCAGTTCTCGCTCGATTGCCGGAATCAGCCGTGTAAGATTCCCTTTGACGATGAAGTCGTGGGCACCAGCCTTGAGTGAGTCAACCGCAATATCCTCGCCGACCTTACCTGAAACGATGATAAATGGCAGGTCGATGTCAAAGGATTTCACCAACTCAAGAGCCCGTGGTGCACTGAATTGCGGCATCATATAGTCAGCGATCAACAGGTCCCACGATGTGGAGCGAAGAGCTTGCTCCATGTCTGACGCAGTGTCGACGCGCAAAAACGTGACATCGTAACCGCCACGGCGCAATTCCCGCAACAGCAGTTCGGCATCATCTTCGGAATCTTCGATTATGAGCAAGTGTAATGGTATGGCCATGCCTGGGGACCGTTACCTCTTCGGCTAGAAAGTTTTTATCTCTATCGGTAATGTCTTCGCACACTTTAGCCGCTGTTTCATTTATTCAGCATTCCACAAAGATTTATTCTTCAGTTTGCGTTTTGGCCGCCGATAAACAGCCCATACGGAGGTGCAGTATGGGTGCTTATTTCTCAGGATTCAATCGAAGCGAAGAGGTTACGTTCGAGGAACGTCAATTCATCCGGGCGATTTGCGAGGAGTACGCAAAAAAAGCGACTCAGCCCGTTTCTAACGGTGCGAAGAAATCATCACCATTTGCCCAGGTATTGGAAGGGATCGAAAAGAATAGCGGCAAAAAAATCTGATTCATGACGCTTTATATCCATTGTCCAAAAGGCCCGGTGTTCCTGCATCGGGCCTTTTGCATTCGATAATGGACAAATGTTTTCGGGTGGGGTAAGAATCGTCTGCATCAGATGACCATACGTGGAGGAAGAGCATGCAGAAACTGTTCGTGATCGGCTGCGGCGATATCGGCCTGAGAACTGCCAGAATGGCCAAACAGCAAGGTATCGAGCCTACCGGACTGGTTCGCTCGGCAGACCATGCCGAACGCCTGACGCGCGAGGGTATCCATGCGATGTTGGGCAATCTGGACGAACCCGAGTCTCTGCGCAAACTCGACCTGTCAGGTTCTCTGGCGCTCTATTGCGTCCCCCCTCCCGGGGGCGGCATCACCGATCCGCGGGCGGAAAACTTCTGTGCCGCTCTGTCCGCAGCTTCAAAACCTCTAAAACTGGTCTATCTTAGCACCAGTGGCGTCTATGGTGACTGTGGCAAGACACTGGTTACCGAAGAAACCGTACCCAACCCGCAAACGGCCAGGGCAAAAAGGCGCCTGGCAGCCGAGCAGACCTTCCTGCGCTGGGGTGCCGAGCACGGCGTGGCGATCGTCATACTTCGGGTCACCGGCATCTATGGTCCCGGCCGCATCCCCATGGACAAAATCCTGGGCCGCCATCCCCTTCTCAATGAACATGAAGCCCCTCTCACCAACAGAATCCACGCCGATGACCTGGCAACGGTCTGCCTTGCGGCCCTCCTCAGGGGAGAACATGGAGAGATATTCAATGTGAGCGATGGCGAATCGAGCACCATGACCGCATATTTCAACGCCATTGCCGATATGATGGGGGTCCAGCGCGCGCCGCAGGTCTCGCTGGTAGAGGCCAGGGGGGTCATGACTCCGCTCATGTTTTCCTATATGACCGAATCACGTCGTATGGACAACAGGAAGATGCTGGAACGACTCGGGGTAACGCTCCGTTATCCGACTCTGGACAAAGGGCTGAAATCGGTCTTTAGTGAAACAGGGGGAGGGCAAGGAGAATCGTAGGAACAAATGGGCGGAGTCCCTCAGTCACGCGGGACTGAGAGTGTCACCTGCGGGCAGTTGAAACCCGCTGGCGGACAGCCTCGAACAGGCTGATACCACCGGCAACCGATGCATTCAGCGAAGCGACCCCCCCCAGAAGCGGAATGGCATACAGCACATCACAATGCTGCTGCACCAGCGGCCTGATCCCCTCCCCTTCACTGCCGACGACCAGAACAACGTTGCCGGTCAGATCCTGATCGTACAACAACGACTCTGCCGTTGCTGCCGCGCCGAACACCCAGAATCCGGCTTCTTTCAGTTCGTCGATGGCGTGGACGACATTGGTCACCTGAGCTATCGGTACGGTTGCGGTTGCCCCGGCAGCCGCCTTTTCGGCAGCAGGAGTGACCCCTACCGCCCGATCCCGGGGAATGATGACTCCTTGCGCCCCGGCACAAGCGGCGGTCCTGACCAGCGCCCCCAGGTTGTGCGGGTCCTGAATACCGTCGAGCAGCAGGATAAGCCCCGTGCCAGCATGCTCCCGGCAGGTGGCCAGAATCTCCTCGAAGGCGGCATACCGGAATGCCTCGGTGCGCAGCACTACCCCCTGATGGTGCTCGGAACCGCAGAGACGGGTCAGGTCCTGCCGTTGGCGGCGGCGTACCGACACGCCCGCTTCTTCAGCCAGGGCGACAATCCGGGCCAGCCGCTGCTCTCCGGCCTGTTCGGCAACAAACAGTTCAAAGGCCCTTCGCTTGCTGCGAAGGGCCTCCCTGACCGGGTTGATCCCGTAAACGATCTCGTCCTTGTGTCCTTCGCCCATTTATCTACCTACCTCTCCGCACCTTCTACAATCTCGGTCAGAATCGCCTCAGCCGCAACAACCGGATCAGGGGCTGCGCTGATGGGGCGACCGATCACCAGGTAGTCGGCGCCGGCCCTGACCGCCTCAACCGGCGTCATGATCCGTTTCTGATCGTCCGCTGCGGCAAAGGCCGGCCTGACGCCGGGGGTGACGATCAGGAAATCCGGGCCACACGCCTCGCGGATAAGCGTAACCTCCCGGGGAGATGCAACGACACCGTCAATGCCGGCCTTTTGGGCCAGAGTGGCAAGGCGGACCACCATCTCCGGTACCGGCAGCTCGATGCCAACGCCACGCAGAGTCTCCTCGGTCGACGACGTGAGGATCGTCACTGCCAGGACCTTGGCCCGCTCTCCTCCCTTGAACTCACCATCAAGGGTTTCCATGGTCTTCGCCATCATCTCGTAGCCGCCGAGGGCATGGAGATTGAGGAGCTTCACCCCCATGCGGGCAGCCTCCAGAGAGGCCATGGCAACGGTATTGGGGATGTCGTGATATTTCAGGTCGAGAAACACCTCTCCCCCGTGCTTCTGGATCAGACGGACTGCCGCCGGGCCGCAGGAGGTGAAGAGCTGCTTGCCGACCTTGAACATCCCGACCCGGCCGGCTATGAGGGCGGCCCATCGTTCAACGTCGCTGAACTCGTTGACGTCAAGGGCGAAGATGATCTTTTCTCTGGCCTGTTCTCTGGTCACACACAACCTCGCTAAGGATTCAATGCCGCAGCAACGGTCGTCCGCACCTTTGCCACTGCATCCTCAATGGAAAGGAGTTCAACAGTGCCGCTGCGCCGTTCTTTCAGCTCCACCTTGCCGTCCACCAGATTCTTGCTCCCCACCACAATCCGTAGCGGGATGCCAACCAGGTCCGCATCCTTGAACTTGACACCGGGCCTCTCATCCCGGTCATCCAGCAGGACTTCCACCCCGACAGCGGCGAGTCTGTTGTAGATATCCTCGGCCGCAGTCCTGACCGTATCCTCCTTGGGATTGACCGAGGAGACGATGCAGTGGAACGGTGCAATGGGGATCGGGAAAACGATGCCGTTCGCATCGTGATTCTGCTCGATGCAGGCCGCAACGGTCCGGCCGATGCCGATGCCGTAGCACCCCATGAAGATGACCTGCTCCTTGCCGTCCGCATCGAGATAGGTGGCGTTCAGCGCCTTGGAATACTTTACCCCCAGCTTGAAGACGTGTCCCACCTCGATCCCGCGCCAAACCTCCAGCAAACCGTCCGCACAGCGGGGGCAGTGGTCGCCGGCCGTAACGGTGCGGATATCGGCATGGCGGGTCACACTGAAATCGCGGCCGGGAGTGACGCCGGTAAAGTGCATATCCTTTTCGTTGGCACCGATGACCGTATTGACCATCCCTTCGATGGTCAGATCGGCCAGTACCGGCACCTGTACCTTCAGACCGATCGGCCCGAGGAAACCGACCGGCGAGCCGGTAATGCGCAGGATATCCTCCTCGCTCGCCATCTGGATCTCGATCCAGCCAAGGGCGTTCTTCAGCTTGATCTCATTCAGCTCATGATCGCCCCGGACCAGGGCCATGGCCGCCTGACCTTCACCGTCCGTGTAGACCAGGGTCTTGATGGTCTCCTGCTCGGGCAGGCCGAGGAAACCGGCCACATCACTAATGGTCTTCATGTTCGGCGTTGCCACCTTCTGAAGCGGTTGCAGCCCGGTCCCTGCCGGTCCGGCAGTAAGGCGCGCTTCCGCCTTCTCCACGTTGGCAGCGTACTCGCAGGCACTGCAGGAGACAATGGCATCCTCGCCGGAATCAGCCAACACCATGAATTCGTGGGAGTAGGAGCCACCGATGGTGCCGGTATCCGCTTCAACGGCACGGTAGTTCAGGCCGCAACGGGAGAAGATGCGCCGGTAGGCCTGGTACATCTTGTCATACGACAGATCGGCCGCCTGCTCGTCCACATCGAACGAATAGGCATCCTTCATGATGAACTCACGACCCCGCATCAGGCCGAAGCGCGGACGGATCTCATCCCGGAACTTGGTCTGGATCTGATAGAGATTCAGGGGGAGCTGGCGGTAGCTCTTGACCTCGCGGCGAACCAGGTCGGTCACCACCTCTTCGTGGGTCGGTCCGAGACAAAACTCGCCGTCCTTCCGATCCTTGAAACGGAGCAGCTCCTTGCCGTAGAACGCCCACCTGCCCGACTCCTGCCAGAGCTCGGCAGGCTGGACCGACGGCATCAGCAGCTCGATGGCGCCGGCCCGGTTCATCTCCTCGCGGACGATCTGTTCCACCTTGCGGATAGAGCGAAGCCCAAGGGGAAGATAGTTGTAAATACCGGCCGCAAGCTTCCGGACCATGCCGGCCCTGAGCATCAGCTGGTGGGAGATGACCTCGGCATCGGCCGGGGTTTCCTTGACGGTCGGGATGAAGTATTGACTGTATCGCATTGAAAGACCTCTATATTTTATTGGCTAGGGGTACGGGGCTCAGGGCTCGGAACCACCGACTGCCTTTGCGGCCTTGAGTACCTCTTCAACCAGGGCATCGGCCATCTCGGCCTCGGGCACCTTGCGGACGATCTCGCCGTGGCGGAACAACAGCCCCTCGCCGCGACCGCCGGCAATGCCGAAATCCGCCTCCCTGGCCTCGCCGGGGCCGTTCACCACACACCCCATGACCGCAACGGTGAACGTGTCCTCCAGGTTCTGCAGCCGCTTCTCGACCTCTTGCGCAACCCGGATCAGATCGATCTGGCATCGTCCGCAGGTGGGGCAGGAGACAAAGTTGATCCCCCGTTGCCGAAGCCCCAGGGCCTTCAGGATCTCGTATCCGACCCGCACCTCGTCTTCGGGGTCGCCGGTCAGGGACACCCGCAGGGTATCACCGATCCCGTCGGCCAGGAGGATGCCGAGACCGACGGAGGACTTGATGGTGCCGGAAAAGATCGTTCCCGCCTCGGTGATGCCGATATGGAGGGGATAATCGACCCTGGCGGCAAGAAGCCGGTACGCCTCCACGGTCTTGACGACATCGGAGGCCTTGAGAGAGATCTTGATCTGGTCATACCCCAACTCCTCAAGGATACGGATGTGCCCCATGGCCGACTCCGCCATGGCCTCGGCCGTCGGGTGGCCGTACCGCTCCAGGAGTTCCTTTTCCAGCGAACCGGCATTGACGCCGATCCGGATCGGCACCAACCGTTCCCGGGCCGCGTTGACCACCTCTTCCACCTTCCAGCGCTCGCCGATGTTGCCGGGGTTGAGACGGAGCCCATCGATTCCCCCCTTGAGCACGGTCAGGGCCAGCTTGTAATCGAAGTGGATGTCGGCAATGACCGGAATGGGGCTGGCCCCCTTGACGGCAGCCAGGGCCTCGGCTGCCGACTGATCCGGTACGGCGCAGCGGACGATCTCGCAACCGGCAGCGGCCAGTCGTTGGATCTGTGCCAGGGTGGCGCTAACGTCACGGGTGTCGGTGTTGCACATGGACTGCACCGAACAGGGTGCCCCGCCGCCGACGGGCACCGAACCGATCCTGATTTGACGGGTTGTCTTTTTCATAAGCGCGCATAGTAGCCGGATTGGCAGGGCAAAGTCAAGGTTATGGAAACAAAACAGCCCGGACAAAACCGGGCTATTTTGTTCAGTGATATACGGTGAAACCGGCGATCAGACGAGTCCCATGGCCACCATGGCATCCGCCACCTTGATAAAGCCGGCGATGTTGGCCCCGAGCACGTAGTTGCCGGGGGCGCCATACTCTTCGGCAGTCTCGAAGCAGTTCTTGTGGATACCGACCATGATCTCTTCCAGTTTTTTCTCGGTAAACTCGAAGGACCAGGCATCCCGGCTGGCGTTCTGCTGCATTTCCAGGGCCGACGTGGCCACACCACCGGCATTGGCAGCCTTGCCCGGGCCGTAGGCAAGCTTGGCGTCGAGGAACACCTTGACCCCTTCCGGTGTCGTCGGCATGTTGGCACCTTCGCCAACCGCGATGCAGCCGTTCTTCACCAGGGTAGCGGCATCCTTGCCGTTGATCTCGTTCTGGGTGGCGGAAGGCATGGCAACCTGGCAGGGGATCTCCCAGATGTTGCCATTGGGAATGTACTTGGCATCCTTGTGGAATTGCGCGTAATCCTGAATCCGCCGCCGCTCGACCTCTTTCAACTGCTTGATCAACTCCAGGTCGAGCCCTTTTTCGTGATAGATCACCCCGTTGGAGTCGGAGCAGGCCACGCACTTGCCGCCCAGTTGGTGGATCTTTTCGATGGTATAGATCGCCACGTTCCCGGAGCCGGATACCAGACAGGTCTTGCCGGCAAAGGAATCTTTGCGGGCCTTGAGCATTTCGTGCACGAAGAAGGTGGCGCCGTAACCGGTCGCCTCGGTCCGTACCAGCGAACCGCCATAGTGCAGCCCTTTCCCGGTAAGGACACCGGCCTCGTAACGATTGGTAATCCGCTTGTACTGACCGAACATGTAGCCGATCTCGCGGCCGCCGACCCCGATATCCCCGGCCGGCACGTCGGTGTACTCGCCCAGGTGACGGTAGAGCTCGGTCATGAAGCTCTGGCAGAAACGCATGATCTCGTCGTCGGACTTGCCTTTCGGATCGAAGTCTGACCCGCCCTTGCCGCCGCCGATCGGCATGCCGGTGAGGGAGTTCTTGAAGATCTGCTCGAAACCGAGGAACTTGATGATCCCCAGATATACCGAGGGGTGAAAACGCAGCCCCCCTTTGTAAGGCCCAAGGGCGCTGTTGAACTCAACCCTGAATCCCCGGTTGATATGCACTTCACCATTGTCGGCCTGCCAGGGCACCCGGAAGATTATCTGGCGCTCCGGCTCACAGATCCGCTGAATGATCTTCCGGTCCGCGTATTCAGGATGCTTTACCAGCACCATCCCGAGAGACTCGATTACTTCCCTTACGGCCTGATGAAACTCCACCTCGCCCGGATTGCGACGGAGCACTTCCTGATAGATTGCCTCGATCTTTTCGTCCATGAGTGGTGTCACGATATACTCCTCCTGTCTAAAATTGTAGCCCTTGCCTGCTCATTAAATAACCAGCC
Source organism: Geobacter argillaceus (assembly GCF_007830735.1). GTDB lineage: Bacteria > Desulfobacterota > Desulfuromonadia > Geobacterales > DSM-12255 > Geomobilibacter > Geomobilibacter argillaceus. The sequence goes on along the minus strand of NZ_VLLN01000007.1, from coordinate 9,667 downwards.
AAGCGACAACTGCCCACTTGGAAGGCCATATGCCTGCAAAACGTGCACCATTCGCCACAATACTGCCTACATAATAATCAAAACAAGACTTTCAGTGGGTTGCAACTGCTCACCAAATTGGCAAAGACATGGCTGAGTACATAACATACAACGCCCACTGCACATAATGTAACCACCTTACTCAACAAGATTCGATTGACTTTTCCAGCATCATGCACGAAGGTTTAGGGCATGAAAGCTAAACCGCGCGGGAATACCCAGCAAAAACCGGAAGTACGCAAAGGAGAGGTCGTCGAGATAGCGCTATCCTCTCTTGACGATGAAGGATATGGCATTGGGGCGTGTGGAGACCGGCGCATCAGGATATTGGGCGGGTTGCCGGGTGAACGTCTCCTGGCGCGCATCGACCATGCCGGCATGCGGACAGTGACTGGCCATGCCACCAAGATTCTTGCCCCTTCGCCCGACCGGATCAACCAGATACCGTGCAAACATTGGCCGGCATGCGACGCCTGCTCATTACTTCACCAGGCGTATCCGGCACAACTGGCCTGGAAACAGAAGCTCGTTGCCAATCAACTCAGGCGGCATGGAGAGCTGGCCCAGGTGGTGATCCGGGACATACTCCCCTCGCCGTCTCAACTTGCTTATCGAAACTCGGCCAAACTGGTCGTGGGCGGCAAGGCCGCGAATCCCGTCATTGGCATCTACCGCCGGAACAGTCACGACGTCCTCGACCTGGCCGATTGCCCGCTGCATCACCCGCTCATCAACCGTATTGTCGCTGCCGTCAAGGAAGGGATCAGCAAAGGGAAGGTCCAGGTCTACAACCCGGCGAGCGAGATGGGGCTGCTGCGCTACCTGGTGGTCAGGGTGGCAGAAGCGGAAGAGCGGGCCATGGTGGTATTTGTTACCTCGCAAAGGAATTTCAACGAGATCCACCACCTGGGACGCTTTGTCCAGCAGGCCGTACCCGAGGTCAGATCGATATGGCAAAATGTGAACGCATCTGCGGGTAACGTCATCTTCGGGCACCAGAGCCATCTGGTTGCAGGTGACAAGACCCTTACCACCACGCTGGACAGCAGACGCTACCACCTCTCGCCACGTTCATTTTTCCAGGTAAACAGCGGCGGTGCCAGTCTGATCTACCAGCAGGTGCGATCATGGGGGGCACTGACCGGCAGGGAAAACGTGGTTGACTGTTATTGCGGGATAGGTGGCATAGCCCTGACCGTTGCCAAAGAAGCCGGGTCAGTGCTCGGTTTGGAAGTGGTTGATGCAGCAGTGGCGGACGCCAGGGAGAACGCCCGCCTGAATGGCATACGCAATTGCAGTTTTGAGGCTGGCGACGTGGGAGAACTGCTGGCCGATCTCCGCGAAGAAGGCGTACACATAGATTTGCTCATTCTGAACCCGCCCCGCAAAGGGTGCGAAGAACAGGTATTGAATGAAGTGGCCAGACTCAAGCCTTTACGGGTGATCTACGTGTCCTGCTCACCCGCCACCCTGGCCCGTGACCTGGCCTGGCTCGCCAGAAACGGCTACCGGCCGCTGGAAGTCCAGCCCGTGGATATGTTCCCCCAAACCGGGCATGTGGAGAACGTTGCGCTACTGCAACGGGAACGCTCGCCAGCCTAGTCGACATAGCTGTCGTCAGTCTCCGCATCGAAGATGGCGATCAACGACTCCTCATTGAAGGGAAGCTCCTTGGTGACCGTACCTTGCACGTCGGTCCACAGCAGGATATCTTTCCCGTCCCTCACGGTGCGGGTCACGACCTCGCCGGCCACCCGCCGCACCTGATCCCACATCGCGTCGCTGCTCAGCAGCTCGAAGCCGTCAATCACCTGATCGTCCCTCAGGTTGCCCAGAAAACGGTCCAGCAGATCGAAATCAAGGAAGTCCTCTTCTTTGCGCCAGAATTTGATGAAGGAGTGGTCGCTGTCTCTCAGCTCACTGATAGCCTTGGTCAGTTCGTAGCCTGTCATACTAACACCCCCTTTCTAGCACAATTTTAGCGTAGTTAGGTGGCGCCTGCAACAAGCTGTGATTCATGCTTCAGTGGTCGGGCAGCAGATGCGGTCCAACCTCCTTCTGTTCCGATATCGTGAAGCATGGCGGCAATGCCTATGTCATGGGCAGGCACAGACACCCCCCTACTCCGCAACACTGTGCAGGAACCACGTCTCACTCATAGGTTTTCTTCAGCAAGTGGCAGGCAAGTGCAACAAGGAGGAGCAATCCGACTACCAAGGCGCCCCATACCTTACGCTGATGTTGTTCGTTTTGACGGTCAGTCAGGAAGGTGCGCTGCGCATCCAGCTCTTTGCCGATGGCAGCCTCTTCACCAACAACCCGATTGACATCCACATTATGAAACAGGCGGTGATAGCGATTTTTCAGCGCGAACAATTTCTTTTCCTGTTCAGCGGTGTCGACCCCCTTTTGCCGCAGGCGGGCCAGATCGCGTTCCATCTGGACGATCCGACTTTCGTTTGTCGCCATTGCCTCCTTGATGGCCCCGGCCCGGGCGTACGGGTGACAACTGCTGCACCGCTTTTCATTGATCAGATCCAGGGTAACTTTCCGAACATCATGGCTGCCGTGACAGGTAACGCAGGTCGGCCCTCCCCTTCCCAGGGCCCGGCCATGGGCACTGTTCAGATAGTCATCGCGGATGCCCACATGGCATCGGCCGCAGAAAGCCGGTACTGCCGCTTCCTTGGGTGCCCCGAGAAATCCGCGTTCTGGGCTCATGGCATTGACACTGTCGCTGGGGTCCCCACCGTGACAATGGTTGCAGGAGATGCCATTCTGGGCATGAATGCTGTTCTGCCAGGCCACAACCGGTCGCCCGCCCTTCCCTTGCTGGCTGGCGTGGCAGGAAAGGCAAACGGGCTTGTTTACCGGTTCGGCAGCGACAGCGGACTGAACAACCAGCATCAAGGCGATACCGGCGAAGGCAATGGCAGAAAAGCCTCTCGACAATATACGACAGATCATGAGTAATGCCCCCAGATCATTAGCCCCAGATACGCGATTATGCCACCGACCGCTCCACAGAGAAAGAGCGGTCGCTTCAGTGGGTGCCGCTCCCTGCCCCGGTCGATAAAGGGAAGCAGGGCCAGAAACGTCATGGCCGCTCCCTGCACGGCCAACCCCAGGAACTCGCTGGGAAACAGTTTCAGGGTCTGATAGTTGGGCAGGAAATACCATTCCGGTTTGATGTGGGCCGGCGTCAAGAGCGGGTTGGCCGGCACAAAGGCGTCGGCCGGGAAAAAAAGGTACGGATTGAAGAAGACGATCGCCAGGAAAAGGGCCAGGTAGATGGCTGTTGCGGTTGCATCAGCCAGCACGTAGTTGGGGAAAAATGGAATCCCTCCGGGGTGGCCTTCATGCCGATACCTCTCACCCTGCCACGAGTTGGTGGTATCGGGGATTCCGAATGGGGGCGTTGAAACGCCGGTCCGCTTCAGAAAAAAGAGGTGGGCACCAACCAGGGCACCAATGCCCAGAGGAATGACCGCCACATGGAGCACGAAAAAGCGGCCAAGGGTCGGCGGGCCGACCAGCGCCCCCCCCCTGACGAACTCCATCAGAAAACCGCCAATGACCGGAATAGCACCGATGCTGCTGGTGGCGACAGTGGTGGCCCAGAACGAGAGCTGGCTCCAGGGGAGAAGGTACCCGGTCAGGGAAATTCCCAACACCAGGTTGAAGAGCAGGAACCCGGAAAGCCAGTTGAGTTCCCGCGGCCGCTTGTAACTCCCCATGAACAGCACGGACAGGAGATGGAAGAGCAGCACGACGACCATCAGGTTTGAGCCGACCGCATGTGCCATCCGGATCAGCCAGCCAAAGGGCACCTCGTTCATGATGGCAGTAACACTGGTAAAGGCCTTGTCGGCCGACGGCACATAGTAGACCAAAAGCAGGATGCCGGTCACGACCTGGAGCGCGAAAATGGTCAACAGGACGCTCCCCAGCGAATACCAGCAGTTGATATTGCGGGGCAGCAGGTACCCGGTCAACTCGCGCTCAATGACCTCACCGATCCCGATCCGGACATCAAGCCACCTGTACAGACGCTTCAAAAGCATCATAAATCATCCCTCCGGCAGATACCGTCACCCCACCCGTGCCACACCATCCGCGATGGTAAACGGTATGGCTTCGAGCGGTTTTGGCGGCGGGCCACTCAACACCCGGCCGTCCACCCCGTAAAGACCTGCATGGCACGGGCAGAGAAACTGTCCCTTTTCCTTCTGCCATTGAACGATACAGCCCAGGTGGGTGCAGACTGCCGAGCGAACAACCACCGCCCCCCCCGAAAGCTTCACCAGGACAGCGGCCCTGCCGGCGTAGTCGAAAAACTTGGCATCCCCCTCGGCGAGCCGGTCCAGCGGGATTTGCACCAGGTTCCCGTTGTTCGCCGAAGAGCGGGGAGCAAGGTAGCGGACCAACGGGTAGAGCACACCACTGGCGCCCAAGGCGGTCAACAGTGCCAGGAAACCCTGCAGAAAAGTTCGTCTGGTATTCGATTCCATAAGCCCACTCCATTCTCCGGGACCAATATCTTCACATGCTTATCATGAATGGGAACAAAGTCAAGAATGGTGGGGCTTGATGGTACTTTTTGCTTGCCTTGCCCAGGCATTTTCGCTACTCTTACGCGACTTTAATGTCGTCCATACCGATCCTGGGAGGCTTCACTACATGTACAAAGAAGCAGGCAAGACAAAATTCCAGATTGACCTTCGCCGGCACCTGCGCGAACAAAATATCAGCGACAACCTGATACATCTTATCTGCGAAATCGCCGAAGCCAGCAAGTACGTGATAAATGCCGTCCGCACCGGCGATCTCGGTGTGGCGGGTACCTCCAACCTGTACGGCGAGGAGCAGCTGGCGCTGGATGTCCTGTCCGATAGGATCTTACGCAAACGGCTGATCCATTCGGGTGTTGTCTGCAACATCGCCTCAGAAGAAATGGACGAAATCTACCAGGCACAGGGAAGCGCCGAAGGACTCTATTCAGTCGCCTATGACCCGTTGGACGGCTCCTCCCTGGTGGATGTGAACCTGGCGGTAGGCACCATCGTATCCATCTATGCCGGCTGCGACCTCCTCCAGGAAGGCCGCAAGCAGGTTGCGGCAATGTACCTCCTCTACGGACCGCGGGTCTCGCTCGTATACTCGGTCGGCAACGGTGTCCACGAATTCACCATGAACCAACTCATGGAATTCACCCTTAGTCGGGAGAACATCACCATGAAACCGAGCGGAGACATCTATTCGCCCGGTGGTCTCCGCAACAAATATACGCCCGGAAACGAAAAATTCGTCAACTATCTGGAAGCCAAGGGGAGCAAGCTTCGCTACTCCGGTGGCTTTGTGCCGGACATCAACCAGATTCTCCTGAAAGGGAAAGGGATCTTCTTTTACCCTGCCCTCAAGGACGCTCCGAAAGGAAAACTCCGGCTCCTGTTCGAACTGAACACCATGGCGTACCTCGTGGAAAACGCCGGCGGGGCGGCAAGCAACGGTACCATGTCGATTCTGGACATCAAACCGGAAAGCCTCGATCAGCGCGAACCAATCTACATCGGTTGCAGTGAAGACGTTGCCAAGGCAGTTGAATTCCTGAAAGGCTAACCTGAGAGGGTGTCATGACGGAAAAAAAGAATCAACAAAGGCTCTGCAGTGAAATCCAGCTTTTCGATCTCTGCGAACTGGATGTCTGTGGTCACAAGGATGGTCGTTACTGCACCAAAGGGGATCTCATTGCCCGCTTCGAGGCGATAGCCGATGAGGAGGAGAGAAGCCCCGACCAGTTCCTTGCCGAAGAACTGGATGATGTGGAAGGAGCCGATGATCTCGGCTACGACGAAGCCTACGGCGTTGACGAGTACGGCGAGGAAGACGAGGAATAACATCTCAAAATAACCGCTACCGGCGGTTATTTTTTTTATCCGTTGCAGCCTAAAGTTACCGCTTCCCATGTCGATATTCATGAGAAAAATGTCACCAGGAGTCCATCCGTGAAACCTAAACTGCTGATCGTCGACGACGACCTCGATATTCTGAAAATGCTCCAGAATTCTTTTGCCGGCGAAGAGATGGACGTCACTATCGAGACTGACAGCACGACGGCTCTACAGCGGATAGTTTCGGACCGGCCCAATGTGGCGATATTCGACATCAACATGCCGCGGAAATCCGGCCTGGACCTTCTCCTGGAAGCGAAAAAGGTCGATTCGGCCCTGGCCATCATCATTACCTCCGGCCAGAAGACCACCCAGAATGCCATCGAGGCGATGAAGCGCGGCGCCTACGATTACATGACCAAGCCACTGGACCTGAAAAAACTGAAAAACAACGTCCAGAAGGCGCTCGAGTGCAACCTGCTCAACAGGAAGGTACGCTTCACCAGGGACCGCGAGCTTCTGACCGATGAGCACCTGGATGAAGACATCATGATCGGCTCCTCGCCGGAGATGATCGAGATCTGGAAAATGGTCGGGAAGATCGCCGACTCCGACGCCACGGTCCTGATCCAGGGAGAGAGCGGGACCGGCAAGGAACTGCTGGCCAGGGCCATCTACGACAACTCCAGGCGCAAGAACCGGCCGTTTCTCGCCGTGAACTGCGCCGCTCTGCCGGAGAACCTCCTGGAAAGCGAACTCTTCGGCCATGAAAAGGGGTCCTTCACCGACGCCCATGCCCGGCGGATCGGCAAATTTGAACAGTGTAACGGCGGCACCATCTTTCTCGACGAGATAGGTGAGATGAGTCCGGCCAGCCAGGGAAAGCTCTTGCGGGTCCTGGAAAACCAGGAATTCGAACGGGTCGGCGGAAACGAAACCATCAAGGTGGATGTCAGGATCGTTGCCGCCACCAACCGTTCACTCCTCCAGGCGGTAAAGGAAAAGACCTTCCGACTCGATCTCTTCTACCGGCTCAGGGTGGTCACCTTCTTTCTCCCCCCACTGCGCGATCGGAGCGAGGACATTCCGCTACTCACTGAACTCTTCATCCGGCGGTTCTCGCGTAAATACAGCAAGCAGATCAAAGGGATCGCGCCCAAGGCAATGGAGAATCTTTCGACCCATGCCTGGGAGGGAAACATCCGCGAACTGAAGAATGTCATCAATTCCGCCGTTGTCCTATGCAAAGGCGATCTCCTGATACCCGACGACTTCGAGTCGTTCCTGGAAGCCAGGGCAGGCTTCAAGGAGATCGACCTGGATGCCGCCGGCGACGACTACTACCAGGTATTCACCTGCATGCTGGAGCCGATCTTTGATGGTCTTTGTCAGAAAAACAAAGGGTCCATCTATGACAATGTCAACATGGGGCTGGAAAAGGCACTGATTCAAATGTCCATGTCCAAGGCCAACAACAACCAGGTGCTGGCAGCCAAACTCCTCGGCATCAGCCGCAATACGTTGCGCGACCGGCTGGAGAAATATCATATCGGCAGTTAGCAACCACCCGGCACAGAGATGAAATGGGAAAGGCCTTTCAGGAAGTTGTCCTGAAAGGCCTTTCCCACTGGAGCATTATCATCGAATTTCCGTAATAATTACAGTCAACTATCACACTTTTTCAAACAACCCGGCCTTCAAGTCTTCCTGTACCTGTAATCTGGCCTTGTAGTGCAGCAATTTTCCTGTCGCCGTCATGGGCAGCTTGTCTACGAAGCTGTAGTATCGGGGGCGCTTGTAGTTGGCCAGCATCGGATGCTGTACACAGAATTCGTCCAGCTCTTTTGCCGTGAGCGAGTCGCCGGATTTCACGACGTAGGCAACCACCACCTGTCCCCACTTCGGGTCCGGCATGCCGATCACCAGGCTGTTGGTCACCACGGGATGCTCGTTCAGGACAGCTTCAACCTGAACCGGGTGTATGTTTTCGCCACCCGATATGAACATGTCGTCTTTTCTGCCGACCACGGTCAAATATTCGTCCTTGTTCCAGGTACACAGGTCGCCAATGTAGAGCCATCCTTTGTAATATTTGGCCTTTGCATCATCGGGTCTGTTGACGTAGGTAAACGAACATTTACTGGCAGCTCGTACGACAACCTCGCCGACTTCTTCGTTGTTTTTTTCCACATAGTCGTCAGGCTCGGCCAACCGGTCCGGATACACCTTTACTACCGCCATGTCGTCATCGGTGCACGAGCGACCCGCAGCCCCTGCCATGTCGGGAAGGTCGTACGGACGAAGGAACGTATTCCAGAACGCTTCGGTACTGCCATAACCGTTGAATATGTTCGGGGTAAGCACTTCCTGGAACTTGATGCATGCCGCACGTTCCAGAGGGGCTCCCATAGTCACGATCCCCTTCAAACGGCTGAGGTCGCGCTGTTTCTTGAGTTGCTCGTCACAAAGAGCCGCCAGTGTTACCGGCGCCCCGACGAGGAAGGTAATGCCATGCTGTTCGGCAAGGTTCATGACCGTTGCCGCATCGAAATGACGTAGCGGAACCAGCTCGCCGCCCACATAGAGAGTCGGATTCGGCCCACCGGCGTACAGCCCTCCCCGGTGGAACCATGGTGTCATGTTCATCGTCTTGTCCTGCGGAGAGAGCGGAAAGTGCATGATGACATCATGGGCGCTGAAGATTTCGTTGATATTGTTCAGCGGAACCCCCTTGGGCCGCCCCGTCGTGCCGGAGGTATAGAGACGCGTCACCTCGTCGTAGATATGGGTGGGACGGTGGATGCCCGGTTCCGTGACCGGCTGGTTTCGGACGTACTCGTCATAGGACACGGCGCCGGCGAATGGCTTCGACGTGCCGAACGTGTTGACCATGACAACCGTTTTCGGTTTATGCATAGCACTGTTCAGCGCCTGTTCCGCCGTGGCTGCATCTGCCGCGTCGTAAAAAAAGACCTTTGGCTTACTGTCGTCAATAATGCTGGCCGTCTCACCATAGGACAGGCGGAAGTTGATCGGGCAGTGTATGGCGCCCAGTTTTTGTGGTGCCAGATACACAAACACCCATTCCGCGCAATTGTACAACTGGTACATCACAACATCGGTCTTAACGACGCCGTCATTCTTGAGGGCATGGGCAAGGCGGTTACACTCTTCATTAAGCTCCCGGTAGGTCCATTTTCTTTCCCGCAGATAACAGGTCAGGGCTGTCCTGTCCGCATATCGGTGGGTGTTACGCAGAAAGCCATTCAGATAGGTAAAGTCGTTTTCAAACGTGTCCTGGAACATTGAAATATCGTACGTAAATTGCCGGCTCTCTGACATGTCGTTACTCCTTTGTCGTGATTGTGGACTGCGTGGTACTTACCTCTGGCTCCATTGACTATGTAACTCCTGCCCTTTTCTCCCCGTTACTGAAACAGCAGAGCGCGCCCTGTGACCATGCGGGTGATCTGGTTGGTCCCGGTGTAGATCTGCGTCAGCTTGGCGTCCCGCATCATCCGCTCCACGCTGTTCTCTCGCATGTACCCCGACCCGCCCAGCACCTGAACCGCGTCGGTCGTTACCTGCATGGCCGTGTCGCTCGCCAGGGTCTTGGCCATCCCGCCGTACACGGTCGCCTTTTTGTCGTGTTCGTCTACCAGTTCCGCCGCCTTTCTGGTCAACAGCCGCGACGCCTCAACTGCCGTGGCCATGTCGGCGATCATGAACTGGATCGG
>NZ_VLLN01000006.1 GCF_007830735.1 Geobacter argillaceus | reverse complement strand
GTCGAATCCTTTACTTGTCAGAGAGCGGTAAATGTCGTACCCGCAGGGGCCTGATTCATAGGCAAAGCGAAGTTCAGCGCCCGTGCTTTGCAACTTGCGAACAACCTTGTGCAGCGAATCCAGGTCGCCACCGATCGTGCCGTAGAACCGGACATCACCGTCACGGCCGACATCAGCCAGTGCGACATCGATGGAGTCTTTGTGAACATCAAGCCCGACAAATATGGTATTCTTCTTCATGACCTGCCTCCTTGGTTGTGGCTCTGTGTGGTGAATTCCCATTCCCAACATAACCCACGTTTGCAAGGGGCAGGTCGCTTACTTTCTACTGACAGACATTATGTCTAGGGGGAAGTTTTGTTGTCCGTTTGGGTATGACTGCACTAAATCTGCACTAAATCTGATTTTGGGGGGAGGGTGAAAATGAAAAAGGCTTCCGGGAAAAACCCGCGAAGCCTTTATTCATCAATGGTGCCGAAGACTGGAAACTTGGTAGTTCTAATCATATCGGTAAGTTAAAAGAAGATATGGCGCTACTGTGTAGCAAATTGTGTGTCAATTTATAGCAGGTCCCAGAAGCCTTGTCAATGTGAGTCATGATATCGACCCGAACGGGCTGAGTGGAAAACATCTATCCGCCGCCATGTCAATTTCACGCAACGGAGATCGTCAGCTTCTTCCCAAGGGCATTGGCAAACTTCTCAAGAGTCGAAAGCTTCATGTCCTCAGCATGGTTCTCGATTCTTGAAATAGCAGTCTTTTTCGTATGGATTTTCGAAGCCAGTTCTTCCTGGGTAAGACCAGCATCTTCACGAGCCTGACGAAGCATTACTCCGAGTTTGAAATCCTCAAAACCTTTGTCGTAGTTCTCAGCAAACTCAGAATCGCGTTTTTTTCTACCTTCGATATAGACTCTTAAATCGCTCATACTCATTTCCTCCGCGACAAATACTCTTGTTTGTACGTTTCCGCACGGTCAATTTCGCCAGGTGGCGTTTTCTGTGTTTTCTTTACCAGGCCGTGAGTAAGTACGGCGACCGAATTGCCTGCAAAGAAACAGAAAATACGGTAAATGTTCGATCCCAGAGAAACCCGAACCTCCCAGATTCCATCGGTGTTGACAAGTTTCTTGAAATACGTGGATGGCAAGGTTTCCAACTCTTCAAGTAACGACAGCGTCCAAGTCACTTTTTGAGCAGCCTTGCCTGATAAACTGTCGATGAACTCCTGCACCGGGCAGTAGCCGTCAGCAGTCTTGTAGAATTTCACGTCCCGTATCATGCTTTGATGTTAACATCTAGGTTAACATTGGTCAAGAGAAAGGTTCCTTCCAATAACTCTCATGCTTGTAAGCTATTACCGACAATTCATCATTTTCTTGACAGGTCAGGCATCCGATTGCATAACACATACAGGAGCACAAATTGATGAGGACAGCCGTGAAATCGATCGCTTGGACTACTGACATCCATTTGAATTTCATCGACAGGCAAAAGATTGATCGATTCTGCGACAGCATTCGCATATACGACGGGCACTCTCGCTCTTGATCCGCTTGCCAGCGTCACCGCCAGCAGCAGTAATAATGATCGCTGGTATGCCTTGTTCCTCAACCACATCGGCAATAGCCAATTGAGCCAGCTCGTTGACCCGTGCCCCGGTATACATTCCCAAAAGAGGCAGCCAGTAACGCTCGTGGTGATTGCTTTCGTAGAATGCCTTCTTGTCGTTCTGAAGGGCAAGGAAGATCCGCGTGATCTCTTCGGGTGTATAGGCACGGCGAATCTCGTCTTCTCTGCGGGAATCCTTCAGCCCCAAACCTTCAGCGGGATTGCCGGTCAACCACTTCAGCCTACTGGCGTATCTCAGGACGGTTGACAGCATCTGCAGGTACTTGTTGACCGTCTTGGCGTGTCTGCCCTCTGCGGACAGTTTGTCTCGGTAGGCAACCAGGGCAGGGCGGTCGATGTCGTGCAGATAGGGGTCGGAAAGGCCGCTTATAATACGGTCGTAGATGCCGCTGAACTCTTTGGCTGTCTTGCTGGTCCAACCGTGCTGGTGCTCCTTACAATATGCCTCTATCGCCTCAGACAAACGTTTGCCCCGACGTCTGGAAGGAATGATGACAATCTGAGCAGGCTGTTGATCTGCTGATGGGGGAGTCTGGGGTTGCGGCTGGCCATGTATGATGGCCTGTAGTCTGGCGAGTGCTGTATCGGAAGAAATGGCCTCCATGCGGCAGGCATGGAAAAGTTGTTCAATCTGGGTATCGAGACGATTTTTTAGACGGACGGCGTCCAGAGGGCGCTTGGTATGGAGAGACTTGGTAACTTCTTTCCTGCCAAACAGGTGAAACAGGTCAGCCGGAATACGCCGCCGATAGTGGTATGTATCATTCCTGATATGCATATTTGTAGGTAAAAAAATGGCGCTCACTGTCTGCTCGCTGTGTAGCATTTAGTGTAGCGCCATATCTTCACTTACTAAGTCATTGACTTTTCAGCATTTTTTCTACTTGGTGCCGAAGACTGGACTCGAACCAGCACACCCTTGCGAGCACAAGAACCTGAATCTTGCGTGTCTACCAATTCCACCACTTCGGCATGAGTGAAAAAAACTTTTATCATGATCCCTTTCCGCTTTCAAGAAAAATTTTGTCGAAATGGTCAAAAAGTTTCTTCAACAAGGAATTGCCCCGTGAGGATTGTAACGATTTTGAATAGTTAATATATTCCTGATAACGTTTGACGCACCCTGCTATTTGTGTTAGCTTTTCCCTTTACCGCCAGTCATTTAGCTGTGCCCGAGACCAATTCATGAACCGCCACCATACGTTTGTCGTCGCCTCCTCGCTTTTCCTTGCCTCATGTGCTTCCACACAGGTGATCACTCCCAATATGGCAGGGGAGGTGATGGTTGAACATCCCTTCAATATTGGGGAGTCCCGCTCCAAGTACCTTTTCTCCCTGGCGCACATACACAGCAACGACGGAGATTATGACGGTGCGCAGGTGCTGCTGAGCGGCGCATTGGAAGCCGACCCGAATGCCGCGTATCTGCATCTGGCTATGGCACAGCTGTTGCTGAAGATGAACCGTTTCGCCGATGCCGTCGAGGCGTGTGATCGCGCCGTGCAGCTCGACCCGAAACTCGCTGAAGCCCAGATTCTCCTGGGGAACATTCTGGTGGGGCTCAAGCGGGACCGTGAGGCCGTAGACCATTACCGTGCCGCGCTCGAGGTGGACAATACCAAGGAGGATGTGTATCTCCACCTGGCCATTACCTACATAAAACTCTTTGAATACGAGGAAGCCGTAAATACCCTGAAGTCGCTGCTCAAGGTGGCCCCGGATTCTGCGGTTGGCTATTACTATCTGGGCAAGACCTATGATCAGATGAAGCTGCCCAAAGAGGGGATCGCCTATTACCGGAAGGCCCTGGAACTGAAACCGGATTTTGAACAGGTGCTCGTCGACCTGGGGATATCCCAAGAGACCCAGGGTCTCATTAACGATGCCATAACCACGTACGAATCGCTCCTTGATCTCAATCCCGGCAATTTTGCGGTAAGCAACCACCTGGTACAGTTGATGATCCATCAGCGGCGGCTGGATGATGCCCTCAAGATCCTGCAGGATTTGTCAGCACGGGGGATCGGCGGCCTGGAGACCAAGCGCAAGATCGGGCTGATCCACCTGGAGTTGGAGCGTTACGACGATGCCATCAAGGAGTTCAGGGAGATCCTTGCTCAGGAGCCGGCAGCGCAACAGATCCGCTTTTATCTTGCCTCAGCGTACGAGGAAAAGCCGGAACTGGACCTGGCCATCGAGGAGTTCAGCAAGATTCCGCCGACTGCCTTTAATTATGTCGATGCCCTGGGTCATCTTGCCTATCTGTACAAGGACAAAGGGACTCCCGAGCGGGGAATCGACCTCCTCAAGCAGGCGATACAGGCAAATCCGAACCAGTTGGAACTCCATCTTCACCTGGCCGGAGTTTATGAGTCGATGGAGCGGTACCCCGATGCCCTGACTGTTCTGACCGGCGTGGAAAAACAGTTTGCCAACGACACCAAGGTGCTCTTCCGGATGGGGATACTGCTGGACAAGATGGGGGACAAAGAGGCTTCCATCAACCGGATGAAACAGGTTATCACCCTTACGCCGAACGATCCCCAGGCACTTAATTATCTCGGCTATACCTATGCGGAACTGGGCATAAACCTGGAAGAGGCGCTTGCCTACCTCAAAAAGGCCGTGAGCCTCAGTCCTGATGACGGTTTTATCCTCGACAGCCTGGGATGGGTCTATTTCAAGCTCAAGCGTTACGACGATGCCGTCAATCATCTTGAACGGGCCTTGGAACTGACCGACAGCGATCCGACCATCAAGGGGCATCTGGCCGATGCCTATTTCGCCCGCCATGAATACCGCAAGGCTGCCGCTCTCTATCGGGAAGTGCTAAAGATCGAACCTGGCCGGAAGGATATCCAGGAAAAACTGCGCAGGATAAAAGTGGAGAGCGGCGGACAATGAGGGGGCTTCTCCGCTGCTCCCTGGTTCTCACACTTTTCGTTATTGCAGCCTGCTCTTCCGACCAGGGAGAAATTACCATACCTGCACGCCCGCCAGGGAAGCCGGCGTATGGTGACTCGTTTATCGAGGGGACCATTGGCGAACCTTCCACCCTCATTCCCATCCTTGCCTCCGATTCCTCTTCCCGTGCAGTCGCGGCCCAGGTATACAACGGCCTGGTCAAGTACGACAAGGACCTGAAGCTGGTCGGTGACCTGGCCGCGTCGTGGGACGTCTCAGCCGATGGACTGACCATCACCTTTCATCTGCGTCGCGGGGTGAAATGGCACGATGGCCAGGAGTTCACCGCCCGGGATGTCCTCTACACCCATCGGGTCACGGTCGATCCCAAGACACCGACCGCCTATGCCGAGGATTTCAAGCAGGTCAAGGCAATCACTGCCCCTGATCCCTATACGGTTCGCGTCACGTATGACAAGCCGTTTGCCCCGGCACTTGCATCCTGGGGGATGGAGGTCCTGCCGGCCCATCTGCTGGATGGCAAGGACATCACCAAGAGCGAGCTGGCCAGGCATCCGATCGGTACCGGGCCGTATCGCTTCAAGGAGTGGTTGGCTGGGCAGCGGGTCGTGCTTGAGGCGTTTGACGGCTACTTCGAGGGGCGGCCGTACATCGACCGATACGTGTTTCGGGTCATCCCGGACACCGCCACCATGTATATGGAGCTTAAGGCCGGCGGCGTGGATATGATGGGGCTCACGCCGGTCCAGTACCAGCGTCAGACCACTGGGCGCGACTTTCTGTCCCGTTTTTCCAAATACCGCTACCCGGCCTCGTCCTACGTCTACCTGGGCTACAATCTGCGCAACCCGCTCTTTGCGGACAAACGGGTCCGGCAGGCGATCTCCGCAGCCATCAGCAAGGACGAGATCATTCATGGTGCCCTTCTCGGCATGGGGCAGGTTGCCCATGGTCCGTTCAAGCCGGGCACCTGGCCGTACAATCCGGGTGTCAAGGATATCGGCTACGATCCTGCACATGCACTGGCGCTCCTGGGCGAGGCGGGCTGGCGCAGGGGGGGCGACGGCATCCTGACCAGGGATGGCAGGCCGTTCCAGTTCACCATCCTGACCAATCAGGGGAACGACCTGCGCCTTAAGACCGCCCAGATCATCCAGTACCGCTTGAAGAAGATCGGCATCGACGTCAAGATCAGGGTGGTCGAGTGGGCTTCGTTCCTGAAAAACTTCATCGACAAGGGGGATTTCGAAGCGATCGTCATGGGGTGGACCATACCGCCCGACCCGGATTTGTTCGATGTCTGGCATTCCAGTAAGACCGGTCCCAAAGAGCTCAACTTCGTCGGGTTCAAGAATCAGGAAGTGGACCGGCTGATCGTGGAGGGACGCGGCACGTTCGATCAGGAGCAGCGGCGGCGCTGTTATTTCCGCATTCAGGAGATCCTGGCTGACGAGCAGCCCTACACCTTCCTCTACGTCCCCGATGCGCTGCCGGTCGTCCAGGCCCGCTTCCGGGGGATCGAACCGGCGCCGGCCGGCATCTCCTACAACTTCATCCGCTGGTATGTGCCAAAAGAGGAGCAACTTACCGACCGCTGACCTATCTGGCCCTCATCCGCCCGTCAACCTTCCGCCCGCAATCCATTCCTCCCTCTTCACGGGTAACAACTCGCGTCTCTACGTTCCCCATGACCTTCCCTTTGGGTGAGGAAGTGGTGTCTGTCCTGCCGAACTGTTCCGAGAAAGATCACTGTTCCATTACGCCGCGTCAGCAACAACCAAAAAGAAGGTGCTTGTGCATCCCCTTGGTCAAATTCAGGTTTAGAGACGGTCTAATAACCGCTCCGGATTGGGAACGGCAAACCGTGCCGCTACCAGTGACATGTATATCTATCGGCAAAAAAACGGGGAAGACCGTGAGGCCTTCCCCGTTGTGATTCAACACATCCTTTCAGACGTTACTTCTTCTTCGGATGCTTCTTCTCTTCCTTCTTCGGCTCGGCAACAGGTTTGGCGGCAGGCTTACCCGGCACCGTCCAGTTGTTCAGGTCGTGGGCGATGCCGTGGCACTCACCGCAACGCGGGAACTTGGCCAGAATTCCGGCCGGGTGCGGTATTCCGTGGCAGTCCTGGCACTTGGGCACCGTCTTGTGCTTGGTCTGGTGGCAGGTCACGCACAGGAGCGCGCGGTGCTTGGCCTTGCTTGCGACCAGCAGGTCATAGGCCTTCTTGTGGCAGGCGGCGCAGAACTTGGAGTTCGTGTCGTTGCCGTATACCACATTCTTCGGCTGGTGGGCCTTGTGGCACTTCTTGCAGTCAGCCTGAACGATGTCGGCGGAGTGCGACTTGTGGCACTGGGTGCAGTTCGGGATCTTGCCATGGACGTCGTGGCAGTAGGAACAGGTCAGGGCCGAGTGCTTGCTCCTGAATTCCTTCAGCTGGGCGATCTGCTGGGAGTGACAGGTGAGGCACGGATCGGTTATGTCGCGGCCGAAGCTGATCACCTTCGGCATGTGCGGGTTCTTGTGGCAGCCGAGACACTTGTCCAGCTTGTAGTGGGGCTTGCCCTCGTGGCACTTGCTGCACTGGGGGATGGGATGCTTCACCGTGGGGGGGTGTCCCTCATGGCAGTCCTGGCAGCCAACGGCGGTCTTGTGCTTGCCACCCTTGGCCTCAATGTCTGCTGGCGGCTTGGCGTGGCACATCACGCAGTCGGTGTTGGCCAGCTTTCTGGCAGGCTCGGCGGCCATTGCCAGGGCTGGCAGGAGAAGGGCCAGACAGGCGAGAATCAAGGTTCTTAAAGTGTTTCCTGCGTTCATTGTTCCTCCCTTACAAAAAGAAATTTGCATGCGGCGCCGCTCAGCGGCTTTCCGATGAACAAAGTTATGGCGTTTACAGAATAGTGAACTGCTTGTAGCACATCCGCTTATGGTGCGTCAATGAAAGATATATCATGTGTTAATCACTGCGGGTTGTTGCTGCCGTCAAAGCATGAAAATCTGGTACCAGGCCGTCCAAAGCGTCAGCGGGCATGTGCTTCCACGTACTCGCGGATCAGGGTCAGGTCTGCCGGCATGACCCTGATCCGGGCCGGCAGCTTGTCGAGCCCGGCAAGGGCCGGGGGGAGCGCAGGTTCGTGGCCGGTGGCCCGGGCAACGGCGTCGCCGAACTTGGCCGGATGGGCCGTGGCCAGACAGATGGCCGGGACTCCTTCCAGTTCGCTGGCCAAGGCCGCATGCACGCCCACTGCCGTGTGGGGGTCGAGGAGATAACCGGTTTCACGGTAAAACGCGGCAATGGTCTCCAGGGTCTCCTGTTGGTCGACCGATCGGGACAGAAAGTCGCTGCGGACCTGGCGCATCTCTTCGTCACTGAAGGTCAGACGGCCGGTGTCGGCGAAGCTGGCAAGGGCGCTCCGGACGCGGTCGGGATCTTCGTTGAACAGATAGAAGAGGTATCGTTCGAAGTTGGAGGCGATCTGGATGTCCATGGACGGGGAGACGGTAGACACCACCGTGCCGATTGAATAGTCGCCGTTGTTGACCATCCGGGTGAGGATGTTGTTTTCATTGGTGGCCAGGAGCAGTCTTTTGATCGGTAGTCCCATCCGCTTGGCCAGGTAGCCGGCGAAAATGTCGCCGAAGTTTCCGGTGGGGACCGAGAAGATTACCTCGCTGCCGTTGTCACCGGCCACCTTGAACCAGGAGTAGAAGTAGTAGACCACCTGGGCCAGCACCCGTGCCCAGTTGATGGAGTTTACCGCTCCCAGGGCGTGGCGCTCCTTGAAAGGGATATCGTTGAACAGCGTCTTGACGATGTTCTGGCAGTCGTCGAAGGTCCCCTCGGCCGCAATGTTGAAGACGTTGGCATCGGTGACCGTGGTCATCTGCAACGCCTGTATCGGCGAGGTCTTCAGGTGCGGATGGAGGATGAAAATGTTGATATTCTCCTTGCCCCGCACGCCGTAAATGGCGGCGCTTCCCGTGTCTCCCGAGGTGGCGCCGACGATGTTCATCCTCTCGTTCCGCTCCCTGAGCAGATATTCGAACAGGTTGCCGAGCAGTTGCAGCGCAACATCCTTGAAGGCCAGCGTCGGCCCATGGAAGAGTTCCAGAAGGTGTACGCCATTGACCTTGACCACCGGCGTTACCTCGGGATGGTCAAAGCTGGCGTAGGACCGGACGATGATCTGCTTCAGGTCCTGTGGAGGGATATCCGTGGCAAAAAGGGAGATGACCCGGAAAGCCAGGTCCGGGTAGGAGAGGGTGCGCCACTGGGCAAGGGTTTCCCGGTCAACAGTGGGAATGGTGGCCGGCAGGAGCAGCCCCCCATCGGTGGCAAGGCCCATCATGACCGCGTCCTTGAAACCGATCGGTGCGATCTTCCCTCTGGTGCTGATGTAGTGCATATGAACCTCTTTGTGTTTCAACGCGTTAGAAGCGCATGTGCCAGGGACACGAGGATGCGTCGGAGCTGCAATCGGTCCCCGTTTGCGGATTGTCTACAATCACCCGGCGGCCCTCAACCCGCAACCGTCCTTCGGTAAACAGGCGCACGGCCTCGGGGTAAATCCGGTGCTCCTCGATCTGAATCCGGTGGGAAAGGCTTTCCATGCTGTCTCCTTCGAGAACCGGCACCGTTGCCTGGACGATGATCGGTCCGGTGTCGGTACCGGCATCGACGAAGTGGACAGTACAGCCGGCGACCTTGACCCCATACTCCAGCGCCTGCTGTTGGGCATGGAGTCCGGGAAAGGCGGGGAGCAGGGCCGGGTGGATGTTCATGACCGCATTGGGGAAGGCATTCAGGAGGACCGGTGTGACGATGCGCATGAAACCGGCCAGTACCACCAGGTCAACACCATGCTCATGGAGTATGTTTACCAGGGCAGCGTCGTATTCATTGCGGCCGGAGAATGAGCGGTGATCGAGGTGGATGGCAGGAATGCCATGCTTTTTCGCCCGCTCCAGGGCAAAGGCATCGGCCCGGTTACTGATGACGCAGGCGATGTGGGCCGGGAGTTTGCCTGATTCATGGGCGTCGATAAGCGCCTGCAGATTCGTGCCGCTGCCGGAGACTAGGACGCCTATGTTCACTGTTCGTTGGTCGCTGTTCATGTTTTTGAGGAACGTCTGCTTGGCAGGATGCAACGCAAAAAAGACAGAGACAGGGACGGAACCTGGATCAGGGACAGGAAACGTCCCTTACCGGTCCCGTGTCCCGAATCCTATACCAGCTCGACGCACTCCTTTCCGTGCTCGCACTTGGCAATCTCGCCAATGACGAAAGCCTGCTCGTGCAGCCCGGAGAGGCGGATCATTATCTCATCGATATCACGGTTGGGCACGGCCAGTACCATGCCGATGCCGCAGTTGAAGGTGCGGAACATTTCCTCGTCATCGATGTTGCCCCCGTCCTGAAGGGCGCGGAAGATGGCGGGCATCTCCCAGCTGGTCCGGTTGATCAGCGCCTTGCAACCGTTGGGAAGGATGCGCGGGATGTTTTCCAAGAGCCCCCCTCCGGTGATATGGGCAATGCCGTTGACGGAAAAATCGCGCAGCAGATTAAGGACGCTCTTGGCATAGATGCGAGTCGGGGTGAGGAGTTCGTCGGCAACGCTTTTCTCGACGCCGGGGATGATCCCGTCGATCGGGAGCGCCATCCGCTCCATGAGCACCTTGCGGGCCAGCGAGTAGCCATTGGAGTGGAGGCCGGATGAGGCAAGACCGATCAGGGTGTTGCCAACGGTGATGCTTGATCCGTCGATGATGTTGTCACGCTCCACCACCCCCACGGCAAAACCGGCAATGTCGTATTCGCCGGCGGCGTAGAAGCCGGGCATCTCGGCGGTTTCGCCGCCGATCAGGGCACAGCCGGCCTGGATGCAGCCTGCCGAGATCCCCTTGACGATGTCGGCGGCCTTGGCCGGCTCAAGGTGGCCGGTGGCCAGATAATCGAGGAAGAAGAGCGGTTCGGCTCCCTGGACCACGATGTCGTTCACGCACATGGCCACCAGATCGATTCCCACCGTGTCGTGGCGGTCGGTCAGGAAGGCGAGCTTCAGCTTGGTGCCCACCCCGTCGGTTCCCGATACCAGGACCGGGTGCTTGTATTTGCTGGTGTTGAGCGAAAAGAGTCCACCAAAGCCACCGATCTCGGTCATCACTTCCGGGCGGAAGGTGGCCTTGACCAGCGGTTTGATCATGGAAACGAACGAATTGCCTGCAGCAATATCGACTCCGGCATCCTTATACGTCATGCGTTTACTTCCCACGTTACCTCTCCTTTTGTCCTGAAGGACGGAGAAATATACGGCATCCTTTGGGAAATGTCAAACCATACTGTGGCGCCCAACTGCATGAAAAAAGGTGTTTACAAGGTTTTTCCGTTTCCCTAATATGCGGCGGCAATGGGAACCTCCCTGGATGAAATAGCGATCTGCCCGATGGTCGAATCGGATATGGACGAGGTTCTCGCCATCGAAAACTCCTCCTATCCCAGACCCTGGTTGAGGGAGCATTTCCAGGCCGAACTGATTTCACCGCATGCCTTTCCGCTCACCGCCTTCTTCGCCGATGGCCGGGTCGCAGGGTACATCTGTCCCGTGCTGGTCCTGGACGAGGGCCACATCATGAACGTGGCGGTCCATCCCGCGTTCAGGGGGCTCGGGGTTGGAAAACTGCTCGTGGAGCGGGTCATCGCCGATTGCCGTGATGCCGGGGCAGCATTTGTCTCGCTGGAGGTACGGGTTTCCAACGAGGCGGCCATCGGCCTCTACCGGCGGCTCGGCTTTGTCGGGACCGGCACCCGGCGCCGGTACTATGAAAACGGCGAGGATGCCCTGTTGATGGAATATATTTTTGCGCAGCACGGAGATAACCATGCAGTTTAAGGCACAGGTGATAAGCAATGTCGAGGTTTCGCCCGGTTACTACCGGATGCGGATGACTGCCCCGCCGGCAGTCCTGGACGCCCGGCCGGGCCAGTTCGTCATGGTACGGGTGAACGGGGCGATTGATCCGCTTCTCAGGAGGCCGTTTGGCATCTACGATCTGGGCTCTTTTGCCACCCCGTATACCGACTGTGGCAGGCAGACCTTTCTGGAGATCCTCTACCGGGTGGTGGGGAAGGGGACCGCTATGCTGGCCGACCTGCACCAGGGGGACCATCTGGAGATCCTGGCACCGCTGGGCAACGGGTTCGATCTCGGGCCGGCCGGAGAGGACAAGGTGCTGGTCGGGGGCGGGGTCGGTCTGGCGCCGCTCTACTTCCTGGCCCGCGAACTGGTGAAGACGGCAAAAGTCCGTCTCTTCGCCGGCGGCCGGACCAAGGAGGACGTCCTCTGCATTACCGAATTCGAGCGGCTGGGGGTGGAGACCTACGTGGCCACCGATGACGGAACCCTGGGCGACCGGGGACTGGTGACCGAGGTCCTGACCCGGTATCTTGCCGGTGGCAGCGGTGCGAAGCAGCTCTTCGCCTGCGGGCCGATGCCGATGCTCCAGGCCGTTGCCCGGATCGCCGCGGCGCAGCAGATTCCCTGCCAGATGTCGCTGGAGGCCTACATGGCCTGCGGCATGGGGGCCTGTCTCGGGTGCGTGGTGCCGGGGAAGGGCCATTCCGCCGAAACCCCGGACTACCGCTGTGTCTGCAAGGACGGGCCGGTGTTCGACTATCAAGAACTGCAGTGGGAGGTCCGGTAATGGCGACGAAACCGAACATGTCGGTGGATATAGCGGGAATCACGTTGCGCAATCCGGTCATGACCGCGTCCGGTACCTTCGGCTATGGCCGGGAGTTCGCCGATTACCTGGACCTGGAGCGGATCGGCGCCATGATCACCAAGGGGCTCTCCCTGAAGCCCAAGGCCGGCAACCCGACCCCGCGGATCGTGGAGACGCCGGGCGGCATGCTGAACGCCATCGGGCTGCAGAACGTGGGGATCGACGCCTTTATCGAGGAGAAACTGCCGTTCCTCAGGAGTGTGGACACCCCGGTGATCGTCAACCTTTACGGCAACTCCCTGGAGGAGTACGGCGAACTGGCCGAGCGGATCG
Organism: Geobacter argillaceus; assembly: GCF_007830735.1. Lineage (GTDB taxonomy): Bacteria > Desulfobacterota > Desulfuromonadia > Geobacterales > DSM-12255 > Geomobilibacter > Geomobilibacter argillaceus. The sequence goes on along the minus strand of NZ_VLLN01000006.1, from coordinate 159,294 downwards.
ACGCCATTCCCGAGGTGGCCGGCATCGAGGTGAACATCTCCTGTCCCAACGTGAAGCAGGGGGGGATCGTCTTCGGCACCGATCCTGCCGCCGCTTATGAGGTGGTCAAGCTGGTGCGGGATTCGACCATCAAGCCGCTCATCGTCAAGCTCTCCCCCAACGTCACCGACATCGTCGCCATGGCGAGGGCCTGCGTGGATGCCGGGGCCGAGGCCCTCTCCCTGATCAACACCCTGACCGGCATGGCCATCGACCTGGCCAAGCGGCGGCCGATCCTGGCCAACGTCACTGGCGGGCTCTCCGGGCCGGCCATCAAGCCGGTGGCCCTGCGGATGGTCTGGCAGGTGTCAAGGGCAGTGGATGTGCCGCTCATCGGCATTGGCGGCATCATGAACGCCACCGACGCCCTGGAGTTTATGCTGGCCGGCGCCAGCGCCGTCCAGGTCGGCACCGCCAACTTCCTCAATCCCTCCGCAGCCCAGGAGATCGCCGAGGGGATGGAGTCGTGGCTGGTGGAGAATGGCATAGCTGATGTTCGGGAGCTGATCGGTGCTTTGCGCGTCTGATCCGCGATCTGCCGGTTGCTGAAAACAGACGGGCCTCCGTTTCCAAGAAAGTCATATTTACTCCGGAGATATGGATATACTAATGGAACTAAAAGACAGATCGACAAAAGCCCAAGAGAAACATGCTGACCAACTCATGACGATCTCTACTGGTATTTTTTCGGCCACCTTCCTTGGAGTCTTGGTCGTTCCGTTAAGCGCATTCATAGCCTCACTTCTTGGAACGAGCCAAACCATGCTCCGTGTTTCTGGAATATTTACGCGTATCACGTGGATAGATGTTTTCAAATTTGCCATTCTGTACTTTGTCCCGCTTGGGGTCGCTGGATACGCTCGTAAACGAGCATTAGGTATTTACGACCGGATTTCCAAATAGAATAAGGGGGCAGGCAACAATTGAGACGCAAAGGGAACAATAAGCAGCCTGTCCCCTTATTGGCTTCTTCCCCGTCCTGGCAAAGTATCCGCGGTATCTATTACCCTGCTTGACAAATTATCTCCAAATGTAATACTTGTACAAGTATTACATTTGGAGGGTACCTATGAAACTGACCAGCAAGGGACAAGTGACGATTCCTAGGGATGTACGGCACAAGCTGGGGCTCTTTCCGCATTCCGAAGTCGAGTTCGTGATTGAGGGAAATAGTGTCGTGCTGCGCAAGGCCGACAGTAAAGAATCGCGCGGCAAGCGACTGGTGGAGGCATTGCGGGGCAAGGCAACGGTCCGCATGAGCACTGATGAAATCATGGCGCTGACCCGAGGGGATGAATGAGCGGTATTCTGGTGGACAGTAATGTCCTCCTGGACGTGCTGGAAGACGACCCGACGTGGGGAGAGTGGTCCGCCGCCCGCCTGGCTGAGGAGGCGGAACGGCTGCCACTCATCATCAACCCGGTGATTTACGCCGAGGTTTCCATTGGTTTCGCCCGCATCGAGGAGTTGGAGGAGATCCTCTCGATGGTTTTGTTCGTACGGCAGCAGATCCCGTGGGAAGCGGCCTTTCTGGCGGGGAAGTGTTTTGTCCGATACCGTCGCCAGGGGGGGATCCGGAACTCGCCCCTGCCGGATTTTTTCATCGGCGCCCACGCAGCCGTCGCTGGCCTGACGTTGCTGACCCGTGATGTCGCCCGTTATCGCACCTATTTTCCAACGGTGCGGTTGATTGCGCCTTGATGTAACATCCTTCCCGCTTACCCCTCCAACCGCTCCGCCAGCAACTCCACAGTATGCCGCACATCGATTGAGGCACCGTCCTGATCCATACCGCCTCTGATCTGCATGACGCACCCCGGGCAGTCCATCGCCACGACCGGTGCGCCGCTGTTCTTTATGTTCCGGAGCTTGCGCTGCAGAATCGGCGCCGATATCTCCGGCAGCTTGAGGGAGTACGAACCGCCCATGCCGCAGCACATATCGCATTCGAACATCTCGGCCAGCTCGTACCCGGCCTTCTGCAGCAGCTCCCGCGGCTGTTCGGCCACGTGCAGAGTCCTCTTCAGGTGGCAGGAATCGTGATAGGTTATGGTGCCCAGTTTCTGTCCGTCTTTCAGCGACAGACGCCCTGCGTCCACCAACTGCTTGACCAGGGTGGAGAAATCGACGGTTTTGGCGGCCAGCTCCTTTGCCTTGGGCATCCATTCGGTCTGACCGAGGCTCTCGAAGGTACTGATGAATTCGTGCGCCAACGCCACGGCGCAGGTCGGGCAGGCCGAGATGACATACTTCACTTCCACGTTCAGGAGGGACTTGATGTTGTCGATGGCATTCGTTTCAGCGACCTCATAGGCCCCGATGTAACGTGCCGGGGCGCCGCAGCAGGTCTGCTCCTCCGGGAACAGTACCTCAATGCCGGCCTTGTTGAGGATCTTGACCAGCGCCTCGCCCATCTCAGGATAGGCGAAGTCGATCAGGCAGCCGGCATAAAAGGCGGCTTTTTCCGTGCATTTCGGCTGCTTGATCCCCTTGAAACGATCACGGAAAGGTTCTGCGGCAATGGCAGGCAGACTGCGACCCTCGGTCAGCTCCGACAGGAACAGCGGCAGGTGGCGCAGGAACTTGCCCGATGCGAAGGGCTTGCCGGCGATCGAGGCGGCACGCAAAAGCGAGTGAAAGAGCCTGCGGTTGTTCACCACGCTGTAGATGGCCTTCTGGATCAGCGGGACTCCCTGCTCCTTAACCAGGCGGCGCCTGATTTCCATGATCATTTCGGGGATATCCAGTTTGCCGGGACAGACATCCTTGCAGTTGCCGCACTGGATACAGAGCCCCTGGATATCCTCCGACTTTTTCAATTCATCGAACCAGGCCGTGAGAATGGTACCGATGCCGCCGGTATAGACGCTGCCAAAGACGTGGCCGCCCACCAGGCGGAAGATCGGGCAGACATTCAGGCACGAGCCGCAGCGGATGCACTGCAACGCCTGCTTGAACTTGGGGTCATTGGCCATTTCGGTCCGGCGGTTGTCCATCAGGATGATGTGCAGCTCCTTCATGGTGCCGTCACTGTTCAGGGTCGGGCCGGTGATGATCGAGACGTAGCTGGTCAACAGCTGGGCCGTTGCGCTTCGGGGAAGGGCGGTCAGGATCGGGGCCACATCCTCGAACTTCTCGACGAACTTTTCGATGCCGACCAGGGCGATATGGATCTTCGGCAGGGTGGTGACCAGCCGGGCGTTTCCCTCGTTGGTGACGAGCACGATGCTGCCGGTCTCGGCCACGGCCAGATTGCCCCCGGTAATGCCCATGTCTGCTGCCAGGAATTTGGAACGGAGCTCGTTGCGGGCCACCTCCACCAGTCGCGGTATGTCGGTGGTCAGGCGCTCGTTGACTTCCTTGCTGAAGAGGTCGGCGACCTCCTCCTTGGTCATGTGGATGGCGGGCATCACCATGTGGGACGGTCGCTGCCCGGCCAGCTGGATGATCCATTCGCCCAGATCGGTCTCGCCGACCGTGATGCCATTCTGTTCCAGGTAGTCGTTGAGATGGATCTCCTCGGTGGCCATGGACTTGGACTTGACCACGGTCTTGACACCGTTGTCCCGGGCGACCTTGAGGATGTACGCCTTGACCTGCTCCGGATCGTCGCTCCTAAAGACCTTGGCGCCCAACGCCTCGGCATTGCGGGTGAAGGTGGCCGCCATCAGATCCAGGTGTGAGGCGGCATAGGCCTTCCGCTCGGCAATGGTGCCCCTGAGCGCTTCGAAGTCGATCCCCTCGTAGGCCTTGGCGCGGTTGACCTTGTAGGCCTCGGAAAATTTCCCCAATGCCCCGGTGAGCGTTGCATCGTTGACGGCCCGCTCGATGGATTCCCTGAACTCTCTCTTCATATGTTTACCCCTCCCATCCCATCGACAAAGACGATCACGAGCCTTTTCGGGCCATGCACGCCAATGGTGAGTACCCGCTCGATGTCGGCCGTCCTGCTCGGGCCGGTGATAAAGGCGATGTACCTGCTGGTTGCGGGGTTAATCCTGGTAAAGAGTGCGGCCTTGTCCGGCAGGATTCTGTCCGTGCCGATCAGGGCGATATGGATAGCCGGCAGCGTGGATACCAGCCGCTGGCTGACATCGGTCTGGTCCGACACCAATGAGCCGGTATCCGTCACGGCAAACCCCGCCTCGCTGATGCCGATCCGTGCATCGGCCGCTGTTTCACGACTGACATCGAACCGCAGGCCGGGAAGCTTCCCCCTGAGTTGCTCCCGGTCAATACCGTTCAGAAACGGGCCGTCGGCCCACACCGCACAGGACTGAGGCGCATCCTGGATGCCTTCGTTCCGGATGAATAGGAGAACAAAGTCGAGCGCCTCATCCCTGGTCTTGAAGCGATGGACTTCAGCCCCAACCGTCTCGGCCCGTGCCCTGAATTGTTCATACATATGTTCCCGCCTCCTTGTTCTTTGCCGTGATCCGTTGATCACCGCTCTGCAGCCGAGCGGCAAACAACAAACATTGTGACCGGTTCAACTCCATTGTACCCATGTTTTTGCCAATAGCGGAAAGCCGTTTGGTTGTTAGTCGATTGTCTTGACGGCCTATCGGGGCTGACCGGACTCGCATTTCGCTGATAATTTACTTGTAAAACCACATTACAACTTAGGCTAAAGTATTTATTTGCCCCTTGTCAACAGGTATTTACGGCATTTGAATAAATGTGTTGACAGCTATAAACGAAATAAGTTAATTGGTATTACAAGTTAGCAAAACTCGATTTTATTCAGCCGTTGTTTTTGACGCCCCGCGGCACAGACGCGCAACGAAATCTATTTCCGCAGACGTTCACGCCCCCATTGAGAAAGGAGAAAGAGTCATGCCCTGGATTCAAACCTATACACCCGTAGCAGGTAGTCTCGGGCTGTCGGCCCTTGTGGCCGCGGTCCCCCTGGCCGTTATTTTCGTCTGTCTCGCCATTCTGAAGATGAAGGCCCACAAGGCAGGTCCCCTTGCGGCCGCATCGGCCATCGCCATCGCCATCGGCATCTGGGGAATGCCCGCCAAGCTGGCCGGGCTGGCATCCCTTCAGGGGGCGGGTTTCGGACTCTTCCCGGTCTTCTATATCGTCGTCACCACCATCTTTCTCTACAATATCACCGTCAAGGGGGGGCAGTTCGAGATCATCCGCGCCTCCCTGGCCGGGGTGACCTCTGACCGCCGTCTCCAGGCGCTCCTCATCGCCTTCTGCTTCGGCTCTTTCATCGAAGGTGCGGCCGGATTCGGCACGCCGGTCGCCATTGCCGGCGCCACCCTGGCCGGCCTCGGTTTCCGTCCCCTCTACGCCGCAGGGGTCTGCCTGGTTGCCAATACCGCTCCGGTCGCCTTCGGCGCCATAGGCATTCCGGTCGTGGCCCTGGCCGGGGTCATGGGGTATGGCGATCCGGGGATGATGAAGCTCTCCACCATGGTCGGCCGCCAACTGCCGTTCATCTCCCTGTTCATCCCGTTCTACGTTATCCTCATCATGGTCGGCTGGAAGAAGACTATGGAGGTGCTCCCTGCCATCGTCGTCTGCGGCGTCACCTTTTCCGTGTCCCAGTGGGCCACGGCGAGCTATCTCGGCCCCTACCTGCCCGACATTATCTCCTCCCTTGCGTCCATGGTCGCCCTGGTGCTTCTGCTCCGCGTCTGGCATCCGAAGACGATCTGGACCTTCGACCATGAGCCTGAATTCGCTGGTGCGACTCAGCACCACTACGCACCGTCTGCGGTCTTCCGTGCCTGGGCCCCCTATCTCGCCCTCACCCTCATGGTGCTCCTCTGGGGAATCCCCTCGATCAAGGCGTCCCTCGACAAGAGCTCCGTACTCATTACCGTTGACGGCCTCCACAACGGTATCGTGAAGAAGGTTTCCAAGCCGGAAGACGGCCTGAAGAAGGCAGCCGCGGTCAAGGCCGAGGTCGACCGGCAACTCGCGCTTCTCTCTCCGGCAGACCCACGGCTGAGCGGGCTCGCGGCAAGGCTGGCCGAACTCAAAGGAGTTGAAGAACTGATCGTTCCGGTGGAGCAGCGGCTGGCCGGCCAGGGTGCTGTCCTGACCGACGACCGTCTCAAGGCGTTCGATGCCGTTGCCAAGAAGAGGGACGAAATCCAGAAACTGGTCAAGGAGCTGGCGAACGGCGGTGCACTGGCCGGCAAGGGCGTTTCCGGCGTGGCCGTCGCCTCTTCCGCATCTGCGCCTGCGCTCGCCAAGGACCAGCTGAAGCCGCTGGACAAGGCGCTGGCGGACCAGCTCCCGATCAAGCTGGCAGCAAAGTACAACTTCAACTTCATGTCCGCGGCCGGCACCGCCATCCTCATTGCCGCCTTCCTCTCCGCCCTCATCTGCGGTGTCGGCATGGGCGATACCGTCAGTATCCTCGGCAAGACCCTCTTTGACATGCGCTTTCCGGCGATCACCGTTGCCTCGGTGCTCGGCCTCGCCTATGTCATGAATACGTCGGGCATGACCAACAGTCTGGGGCTCGTCTTCACCAAGACCGGTCACATCTTCCCGTTCATCGCCCCGTTCCTGGGCTGGCTGGGGGTCTTCCTGACCGGCTCCGACACCTCCAGCAACGTCCTCTTCGGCGGCCTGCAGAAGGCAACCGCCGAGCAGCTCGGCATCAACCCGATCCTGACCGGTGCGGCCAACACGAGCGGCGGGGTCATGGGCAAGATGATCTCTCCCCAGTCATTGGCGGTCGCCACTGCCGCCACCGGCATGGTGGGGGAGGAGGGGACCCTGTTCCGCTTCACCTTGAAGCACTCCCTGTTCCTGACCGTGATTGTCGGTATAATTGTCTACTTACAGGCATATGTATTTACCTGGATGATACCGTAATTCGTCCCCCCCTTTGATAAAGGGGGACTTTACTTTGGGAGAAATTGCCGTGGAACAGTCATTCATTAATGAGTTAAAAGCAATCGTCGGCGAACAGTATACGCTCACCGACCGGGAGTCGCTGGCGGTCTACGGCTATGACTCCACCCCGGAGATCGAAAGTCGGCCCGGAGCGGTGCTGCTGCCTGCGAGTACCGGAGAGGTGGTCCGCATCATGCGTCTTTGTCACGGGGCCGGGGTGAGTGTCACCCCCCGCGGCTCGGGCACCAATCTGTCGGGTGGTTCGCTGTCGGTTAATGCCGGCGTGGTGGTCCAGACCAGCCGCATGAACCGGATTATCGAGATCGACGAGGAGAACCTGACCGCCACGGTGGAGCCGGGGGTGGTGACCAGCGCCCTGCACCGGGAGGTGGAGTCGCGTGGCCTCTTCTATCCGCCCGATCCCGGCAGCATGAACATCTCCACCATGGGGGGGAACGTGGCCGAGAATTCCGGCGGGCTGCGCGGCCTGAAATACGGCGTCACTGCCGACTATGTCATGGGGCTGGAGACCGTTCTGGCGGACGGTGACATTTTGAAGAGCGGCGGCAAGGCGGTCAAGGACGTGGCCGGCTATGCCATAAACCCGCTCCTGGTGTCGTCGGAAGGAACGCTGGGCCTCTTTACCGGCATCACGGTCAAGCTGATCCCCGGGCCGCAGGTAAAGGTAACCATGCTGGCTCATTTCCCGGCCCTTCAGGATGCTGCGCTGGCGGTCTCGGCCATTATTGCCGCCCGTGTTATTCCTGCCACCCTGGAGATCCTGGACCGGGTGACCATCAAATGCGTCGAGGAGTACGCCCACGTCGGCCTGCCGCTTGATGTGGACGCCGTGCTGCTGATCGAGGTGGACGGCCATCCGGCAGTTACGGCCGAAGAGGCCGCTGCTGTTGCCGAGATCTGCACCAGGCACCGCTGCTCTTTTTTCCAGACGGCGCAGAACGCCGACGAGGCGCTCAAACTGACGGCCGCGCGCCGTACGGCCCTGTCGGCCCTGGCCCGGCTCAAGCCGACCACTATTCTGGAGGACGCCACCGTGCCGCGCAGTTGTATCGCCCCAATGCTGCAGGTAATCCAGGACTCTGCCAGAAAATATAATGTCACCATCGGCACCTTCGGCCATGCCGGCGACGGCAACCTGCATCCCACCTGCCTGACCGACGAGCGCGACAAGGACGAGATCGCCCGCGCCCACGCCGCTTTTTCCGAGATCTTCGACGCCGCCATCGGCATGGGTGGCACCATTACCGGCGAGCATGGTGTCGGACTGGCCAAGAAAAAGTACCTGCCAAGATTGGTGGGGGAGTCGGGGATTCGCGTCATGCGGGGGATAAAAATCGCCTTCGATCCGAAGGGGATACTCAATCCGTGCAAGATGTTTTAAGAGCGGTGACTCGTTACAACCTTCTGCCACCAGCATGGGGTGCCAGTCACGGGTTACGAGTCACCAGTCACGGGGTCTAACATGGATTACGTCAAACTTATAAATTGTATGCGCTGTGGCATGTGCCTGCCGGTCTGCCCGACCTATAAGGAGACTTTTCTGGAGACCGCCTCGCCGAGGGGTAGGGTGGCATTGGTGCGCAAGGTGCAGGAGGACGAGTTGGACCAGTCCGAGCTCCTCCTCGAATACCTCTCTCTCTGCCTGGACTGCCAGGCCTGTGCCTCGGCCTGCCCCTGCGGGGTCAATGCCGGCGAGCTGGTGGCCGAGTTTACCTGCGAGCGTAAGGCGAAAGCCGGCCTCGGTTTCATGGAAGACCTGATCCTGCGCAAACTGGTTCCCCATCCCGACCGGCTGGAGCTCTCCATGGCCCCGATGCGGATCTATCAGCGAAGCGGCCTGCAGAAGCTGGTCAGAACGCTCGGTGTCCTCAAGATGTTCCCCAAACCGCTGGAACGGATGGAGGGGCTTCTCCCCGAGCTGCCGTCCAGACCGCTGCGCCAGACCATTCAGGAGGTCACCCCCGCATGCGGCACGGAGCGCGGCACGGTCGGCTTCTTCCTCGGCTGCGTGATGAGCCTGATCTTCTCCGAGGCAAGCCGGGCCACCATCCAGCTGCTCTCAATGCTGGGGTACCGGGTGATCACCCCGCGCGCCCAAGTCTGCTGTGGCGCTCCCAATATGCTGGCAGGCGACCCGGAGGGGGTGAAGGAGGCGGCACGCACCAACGTGGAGCTGTTCAACGGCTTCGAGGTCGACTTCATCGTCACCGACTGCGGCGGCTGCGGGGCCGAGCTGAAGAAGTACGGGCACCACCTGGACAACGCAGCCGCCGCGGAGTTCAGCTGCAAGGTGCGCGACATCTCCCAGGTCCTGGCCCTTCATGCCGATGAACTGCAGCCGCAGCTCAAGCCGCTCGGGATGCGGGTGACCTATCACGACCCCTGCCACATCGCCCATTGCCAGGGTCTGCGCAGGGAGCCGCGCGACCTGCTGAAACTGATCCCCGATCTTTCCTATGCCGAGCTGAACGAGGCCGATGCCTGCTGCGGCAGCGCCGGTACCTACAACATCGGGCAGCCGGAGATGTCGGACCGGGTGCTCAGGCGCAAGGTGGAGAACATCAGGGCCACTGACGCCGAGCTGCTGGTCACGTCAAATCCCGGCTGTCTCCTGCAGCTCAGAAAGGCGCTGGCAGACGTGACGCCGCAGATCAGGGTCGTGCATCTCACCGAACTGCTGCTTGCCAGCAGCGCGGGAACAGCGCCATAAACCTGTTGCCATCGGGCCGGTGATGGTGTATCCATAGCGGCAAAACGGTTGTTTTGTCCGTGATGCCATGAACTTCAAACCGATCAGACCGAAAAAGATAGCGACCCAGATCGCCGAGCAGATCAGGACCTCCATCCTGGCCGGTGAGTTCACCCCCGGGGAAAAACTCCCCCCCGAGAGGGAGCTTGCCGAAATGTTCGGCGTCTCCCGCCCCTCTGTCCGCGAGGCACTCAATTCACTTTCCGCTGCCGGCCTGGTGGAGTCCTACCAGGGTGGCGGCACGGTTGTGAAGTCCCTTGTGGAGAGCAGTTCGGGGTCTCCCTTGTCGGAATTGATCAAGGTCGAGCGGGAGCGGGCCCTGGATGTGATCGAGGTTCGCAAATGCATGGAGGGGTGGACCGCCTATTATGCGGCCCAACGGGCACTTCCCGAGGACCTGCGCAAGCTGGCTGCCGTCATCGATGGCATGGAACGGAACCTGGACGGCATGCAGCCGTCCGAGGATCTGGACGCCAATTTTCACATCATCATCGCCAAGGCGACCCACAACATCGTCTGGCTGCACCTGATGCAGAGCATCTTCGACGCCATGAAGGAGTTCCAGCAGGGGGTCTGGCGGGCGGTCTACCTGACAGGCGACGACCAGCGCACGCTTTTCGATCATCACCGCACCATCTATGAGGCGATCCGTGACCGCGACCCGGAAGGGGCGCGCAACCGGATGCTCACCCATCTGGACTTTGCCGAAGCACGAAGCAGCGCCTATCTCCGTCAGGAAACCGCCTGACCATTTCTAACTCTGTTCTTCATTCCCATCGACAGGGGGCGCAATGCACCGCCGGAATCTGCTGGTTCATCTACACAATGACGTGGATGCTTTTTCCATCAAGCCGCGGCATCTGGACCGGATACGCGAGGCCTTTCCCGACATCACCCTTATCGAGACGACCACAAAGGACGAGTTGCGATCCGGGCTTCCAGCCGCCGACTGGCTCCTGACCTGGAGTTTTCGCCCTGCATGGTACCAAGAGTCTCCTCGGCTGGAAGCGGTCTTCACCCCTGCCGCCGGCAACGATTGGGTTCCGCCCGATCCGACCGGCCGGGTGCGGAATTTTTACGGCCAGTTCCACGGCCGGATCATGCGGGAAAGCCTGCTGGCAATGATGCTCTACTTCAACCGCCGCCTGGCTCTTAACGTGGCCAACCAGGAGCGTACTGTCTGGGACCGTGGCAGCAGCGAAGGGTGTTCCGCCCTGTTCAGCCAGCGGGTCCTGATCGTGGGGTACGGTGCCATTGGCCGGCAGATGGCGGAACTCCTGAAGGCCTTTGGCGCGCGGATAACCGGGGTCAGGCGGAACACGGCGGGATCTGGTTGCGACCCGCATGCCGAACGGGTTGTTACTTTCGACCGGTTGGAAGAAGAGCTGCCCGTTGCCGATCACGTGGTTCTAATGCTCCCTGGCGGGGTCGAAACCACCGACCTGTTCACGGAGCGGCACTTTGCCCGTATGAAGCCCGGCTCCTACCTGTATAACCTGGGACGGGGCAACTGTTATCGGGAGGAGCACCTGGTGCACGCCCTGCTGGACGGCCCGTTGGCCGGGGCAGGGCTCGATGTATTCCGGGAGGAGCCACTGCCTCCATCCTCACCGCTCTGGAAGCTTCCCAACGTGCTCATCACCCCGCATGCCAGCGCCATCAGCCGGGAGTATCTCGACCTCTATATCGAGGAATGGATTGAAACCTTCAAGGGCCAGAGGTGATGTGAGGGACAGTGCCACAGCGCAAATTTTATCTTGACAGTGGGAAAGGTGTTGTGTGATAAAGGACAAAATAGGTCTTTAAGGACTCGTTATGATGGAACTGACCCGCAAGGGAGAATACGCAATCCGCGGCATCGTGTACCTGGCGCAGCAGCCGCCGGGCAAGATCGCCCTTATCAGCGAGATCGCCGAGGCTACGGATGTGCCCCAAACCTTTCTGGCCAAGATCTTCCAGAGCTTTGCCAAACTCGGCCTGGTTCAGTCTTTTAGGGGGACCGGCGGTGGCTTTCTCCTGGGACGTTCCCCGTCCCAGATCACCCTCCGCCAGGTGGTGGAAGCGGTGGAAGGGCCGATCATGCCCAATCGCTGCCTGATTGACGAGGGTATGTGTGACCGGTCTGCCCGCTGCCTGGTGCACCCGGTCTGGCGCAAGGTTCAGGGCGAAGTTGGCAAAATTCTTGATGATGTCACCCTGGAAGATCTGGCAAAAACATAAATATCGCCCAAGGCTTTTTTTTGCCCAAAAACAGGATATTATTTGTCCTGTTAGCCACGCTTAACGCCAATAGTGCAAGGAGGGTTCGGAATGGATGTCCTGAGTTTGAGCAGGCTGCAGTTTACGGCTACGAGCATGTTTCATTTCATTTTTGTGCCGCTGACCCTGGGGTTGTCGATCATGGTCGCGTATATGGAGAGCCGCTATGTCGCCAGTGGTGACGAGCTCTACCTGAAGATGACCAAGTTCTGGGGGAAGCTGTTCCTGATTAACTTCGCCCTCGGGGTTGTGACCGGCCTCACCATGGAGTTCCAGTTCGGCATGAACTGGGCCGAGTACTCGCGCTATGTGGGCGACATCTTCGGTGCGCCGCTGGCGATCGAGGCGACGGTGGCGTTTTTTCTCGAATCGGTATTCATCGGGGTCTGGATCTTTGGCTGGAACAAAATCTCGAAAAGGATGCACGCCATTTCCATCTGGCTGGTGGCCCTGGCCACCAACCTGTCGGCCCTCTGGATTCTCGTGGCCAACGGCTGGATGCAGCATCCGGTCGGCTTCGAGCTCAGAAACGGCCGGGCAGAAATGGTCGACTTCGGTGCCATTCTGACCAATCCGTACGGCCTGATCAAGTTCGGGCACACTGTGCTCTCCGGGTATGCGGTGGCAGCGTTCTTTGTCATGGGGATCTCTGCCTGGCACCTGCTGAGGGGCAACCGCACCGACTTCTTCAAACGCTCCTTTGCCATGGGGGCCAGGTTCGGCCTGGTCGCCTCGTTGCTGGTCTTCATGACCGGCGACTTCCATGCCGTGGAGATTGCCAAGACCCAGCCGACCAAGTTCGCTGCCATGGAGTCGGTCTGGGAAACCAGGAGCAACGTCGGCATGAATCTGTTCCTGCTGCCGGACGAACAGCGCGAGTGCAACGCGGTCGAGCGGCTCTGCATTCCCAATATGGTCAGTTATCTTGCCTTTCATCTCCCCAACGCCGAAATCAAGGGGCTCAAGGAGTTTCCCAAGGAGGAGCGGCCGCCGGTGGCCCTTACCTTCTTCAGTTTCAGGCTGATGGCCGGCATGGGGACGTTCATCATGCTGGCTTCCCTGGCTGCAACCATCTTTTCCTGGCGTGATCATCTGGAGCAGCGGAAGTGGTTCCTCCGGGTCATGCTCCTGGCCCTGCCGATACCGTACCTGGCCTGCCAGTTTGGCTGGCTGGTGGCCGAGGTGGGACGCCAGCCCTGGATCGTCTACGGTGTGCTGAAGACGGCTGCGGGCGTTTCCAGCGCCATCGTCACCCCGCAGGTCATTGCCTCGCTGGTGGGTTTCGTACTGCTCTACGGTATGCTCGGCGCTGCGGATATCTTTCTGCTCTTTAAGTACGCCCGCAAAGGGCCGGACGACGATCTGTCGACAATGATACAGAATACGCGGGAGGAGGTCTGACATGACGCTGCAGATTATCTGGTTCGTGCTGTGGGGAGTACTCTGGTCGGTCTATTTCATGCTGGATGGGTTCGTCCTCGGCAGCGGAATGCTCCATAATATTCTGGGCAAGACCAATACGGACCGGCGGGTGATCATCAATACGCTGGGACCGGTCTGGGACGGCAACGAGGTCTGGCTCGTCACGGCCGGCGGTGCCACGTTTGCCGCCTTTCCCACTACCTATGCCCTGATGTTCAGCTATCTCTACACGGCGCTCCTGCTGCTCCTGTTCTCCCTGATCATCCGCGGTGTGTCGTTTGAATTTCGGGGCAAGGTCGATGGCATTGGGTGGCGGGCACTGTGGGACAAAGCCATATTCATCGGCAGCTTTCTGCCGGCCCTCTTGTTCGGCGTGGCCTTTGGCAACATCTTCCAGGGACTTCCCATGGATGCGGCCGGTTACCACGGGTCGTTCCTGTCACTCCTCAACCCTTATGGCCTGGTGACCGGCGTTCTGTTCGTGCTCCTGTTCCTGGTCCACGGAGCGCTCTACCTTAGTGTCAAGACTACCGGCGAGCTGCGGGAGCGGGCCACCGCAACAGCCGCCAGGCTCTGGATACCGCTCCTGGTCGTGGCCGTGGTCTTTCTGGCCTACACCTATCCGGCCACCAAACTCTTCGACAATTACCTCGGTCTGCCGTTCCTGCTGGCCGTTCCCCTGCTGGCGGTACTGTCGCTGTTGGCAATCCGCCTGTTCCTCGCCAGGAACGACGGGCTGAAGGCATTTGCCGCGTCGTGTCTCACCATCCTCCTGGTTGTGGGGACGGGGGTTGTCGGACTTTTCCCCAACCTGATCCCATCCAGCATCAACCCGCAGTACAGCCTGACCATCTTCAATTCGTCCTCAAGCCAGTACACCCTGAAGATCATGACGGTGGTGGCCTTTATCTTCGTGCCGATCGTCATTGCCTACAAGATCTGGGTCTACCGGATCTTCAGGGCGCCGGTAACCGCGGAAGAGGTGCTTAGCGACCGGCAGTCATACTGACCGGGAAGGCACGAAACGAACAGATGCAAAAGGCCCGATCGGCATCCCGGTCGGGCCTGTTTGCATCAAGGAGGGGGGTGTGCTATAAACAGTGAGCACCAAAGCACACTTTTCCGGAGGTGATGTGCCATGGGGTTCAGGTACCTGTTCCTTACAATTTTGATTTTTCTGCACGGGGTGGTTGCTGCCATTGCCGCTGACAAGGTGCACCCGAACGCTGTCGTGAAACAGGGAGAATTCGCCGTACGGCTCGTCACTGCGACCGGGCTTGGTGCAGGTCTGCCGGAAAAACCGGTCTTGAAGGACTACCTGGAGATTCTGGGCGGCAACCGGAGCTACACCTTTGAAGCTGAAGAATTTTTCGACAAGATTGGTGACCGGGTAACGGTGCGCAGCTTGAACGCGTACGGACCATTTTCCGGTAAAGGCTGGGTTAGTGGGACCACTACCCCCACCCCGGTACATTTCAGGGTACTGCTTCCCCTGGGGGGAAAGTACACCTTCTCGGTCGCCGGCAAAGGTGACGGTCAGACCTGGTCGATAGCCGGTAAGGCATTCAGGGTGAATGCCGGCGAAGCCATCAAGGAGGTGACTGCCGGCACCATCAGCCTGACAGCCGGGTATCTGGACTTCAATGTCATGCTTCCCCCCGAAGGGGCGATCGATTATGTTCGCTTCGAGGCGCCGACCCTCCCATCCGCAGCTCCCCTCGCCGGTTGGCAACCGGACGAGCCGCTCAGGCTGTCCACCCTGGCAGAAATCGTGACCCCGCTGCTCGATCTGGAAAACAGTCTGCCGGATGACAAAAATGCGCCGGTCAGACCCCTTAGCGTTGCCGTGTACGGGAAAATGCCGCCAAATGTCGAGGTGACCGACTCTACCGTCCTGGGAAGGCCGGTGGCACCCAAATGGGTCAAGACCGGTGGCGCGCCGGTAACGATTGATCTTCCGCTCAAGATCGATGCCACTGCTGTCTATCGTCTCAGGGTCCGCTTCACCGGTGCCGAGCTGACGGCCGCGATCGGCAACCAGACCATCACCAGGACGGGGAAACCGTATCTGGAATGGTATGACCTCGGTCCGATCCGCCTCACCGCCGGCAGCCATCAGCTGCGGCTGAAGCTCTCCCCGTTTGCCGGGGTGGATGTGGTGGAGCTGACAAAAAAATCATCGGCTGCTGCCGACTACCTGGCTGTGGTCAAGATAACCGGCAATCCTTCGTCGGTGGTAACGAACGCCGATCTGGACGCCATTCTGCCCGGCATTGCCGGCCGCTACCAAGAGAGCCACTAACGTCGGGGGGAGGCAGGACGTGGAACGACCGCTCCTCCTCCCCCTGTGTGCGCTCATTCTCGGCCTCTGCACTGCCTGGTTCCTTCCGTTTTCCCATCCGCCAACCGTTTCCCTCGTATGCCTGCTCTTTGCCGTTGCGGCACTGTCGCTGTTCCGACAGAGCACGATACTGTTTGCCAGCGCCGTCATGGCGCTCCTTTTTGCCTGGGGTTTCTGGTCGCTCCAGCCGCTGCTGCATCCGAAGAGTGCTGATTGGCAGTTGAGCCGACTGGCAGACGGTAGCGAGCTGACCATGGAAGGGGTCGTTGCCCGCCGTCCGGAAAACAGGGACCAGGGGGGACGGCTGACCGTTCAACTGGACCGCGTGTTCCGCAGCGGGCGGCTCGTACCGGTTGGCGGCAGAGTTCTCGTTACCATCGGCAGCGGCATGCCGGCTTGCACAACAGGCGACAGAGTCAGGTTCATGGCGCGGCTGAAGGAACCGCGCCCCTATGGTCTGCCGGGAGAGTTCGACTATCGGCGCTTCCTGGCGCTTAGAGGCATAGAGGTGACCGCGTTTGCGGCAGAGGGGAAGGATATCGTCCTCCTCGAAGCCGCGGCACTACCCTCACTCGAGCGAAGGATCGATCTCCTGGCCGACCGGATAGGGACGGGGATCGATGGTGCCCTGCCGCAGCCGGAAGCAGGCATTCTGCGGGCACTGCTGATCGGCGATATGGGCAAGGTGCCACAGGGGATCAAGGACGCTTACAGTCGCACCGGTGTGAACCACATCCTCTCCATATCCGGCTTCCATGTCGGCATCGTTGCCCTCATGCTGTTTCATCTCCTGTTCGCTGCCTGCCGTCTGGTCCCTTTTCTGCTTCTCCATGGGTGGGTGCGGCGCGGACTCGGGGTAACGGTCCTGCCGGTGATCCTGTTCTACCTGCTGCTGTCCGGTTCGGCCCCGGCGACCGTGCGCTCGGTTGTGATGCTCGCGGCGTACGGTCTGGCGCTGCTTATGGAACGGGAAACCGACCCGATCAACGCATTGTTGCTGGCCGCACTGGTGATCCTCGGCCTTGAGCCGGCAGCCCTGTTCGATCTTTCCTTTCAATTCTCGTTTCTTGCCCTGTGGGGGATCATCGTGCTGACCCCGCTATTCATGCGGCCTTGGTCCAGTCTGGCTAAGGGGATAATCTATCGGCTGCTGCAGCTTCTGATGGCCTCTGCTGCGGCGACTTTAGCGACGCTCCTGCCGGTGGCCTATTATTTCCATCAGGCATCGGCTACCGGCTTGCTCAGTAACTTTTTCATTGTCCCGCTCATGGGCTATGGCGCGGTACTGGCCGGTTTTGTTGCCCTGCCGCTGCTCGTCGCCTATCCGCCCTTGGCGGTTCCGTTCCTGCACCTGGCGGGATTCATGATCCACCTCTCCAACTGGTTCATCGGCTATCTGGACCGTCTGCCGTTGCTGCCCAGATTTGCACCGGACCGTTGGCAACTCGGCCTCTTTTTCCTGGCCATGGTGGCGGTTACCTTTATCAAGCGTCCCGGTTGGCGTATCGGCACAACCGGCGTCCTGTTGGCCGCCATGTTCGCCTTTGCCCTGTTGCCGGGAATACGGCCGGCCGGCGTGTTTTCCATGATGTTCCTGAGTGTGGGCCAAGGGGAGTCGACCCTGCTGACCTTTCCCGACGGCAAGACGATGCTCATCGACGGTGGCGGCAGCTTTCGGAATGACTCCTATGACGTGGGTGAACGGCTGGTGGCGCCCGCTCTCTGGGAACTCGGGGTACGGAACATAGACTATCTCGTCCTTAGCCATCCCCACCCGGATCATCTGAACGGCTTGCTCTTCATTGCCCGGCACTTTCACATCGGTGAGTTTTGGGAGGGCGAAAGCGTGGGGGCCGATGAGCGGTATCTGGCATTGAAATATCTCTTGGGCGAGCGGGGAGTGCGGTGTCGTGTCAAACGTAGTACCGACCCGCCGCTGACCGTTGGCGGAGTACGGGTGGCGGCGCTGAGTTCTGCCGCGTTGACGGCCGGCACGAGTGACCTGAATGATGCGTCACTGATCCTGCGGTTTACCGATGGTTCCTTTTCGCTCCTCATGACCGGCGATGCGGGACAGGAGGTGCAACGGCGCCTGTTGGCAAAACCCGGGCAGGTCCGGTGCTCGGTGCTCAAGGTTCCCCACCATGGCAGCAGGCTTACCAATGATCCCGATTTTTTCACTGCTGCGGCACCCCGGGCTGCGGTGGTTTCCGTTGGCTACGACAACCGGTTCCGTTTTCCGGCTCCGGAAACCGTTGCCAATTTGCAGCGGAGTGGCGCTGTCGTGTACCGGACCGATCTGCACGGTACCATCATGATCGAGCATCGCGGGCCGGAAGCAGGGTTCCGTATTTCCATGCCGTACGGCCATTTCAATTGACACGGTATCCCCTGTTTGTTAGCTTTTACTTCTGTTCAGCGTTTTCCACGGGACTGGGCTGACAAAGGAGTTTCCATTCATGGAAAAGGTACTGGTTGTCGAGGATGACAAATTTTTCCGCGAGGTCTTTTCCAGCCTTCTCGAAGAGGAAGGCTACCTTGTTGACGTTGCTGCTACAGGACACGAGGCCCTGAAAAAACTGGCCAAGGAAGAGTACCAGGTGGTGGTGACCGACCTGATGATGTCGGATATCAGCGGCCTTGAAATCCTCTCCCGTGTCAAACAATTGGACCCGGCCATCGAAGTGATCATGGTGACCGGCCATGGTAATATCGAGACCGCCATCTATGCCTTGAAGAACGGTGCCCGTGATTACCTTATCAAGCCGATCAATCACGAGGAGTTCAAGCATGCTGTCGCCCTTTGCATGGAGCAGCGGCGGCTATTGGACGAGAACCATGAGCTGAAATCGCAGATCAAGATCTTTCAGGTAAGTCAGAATATTGCCAATTGTCTCGATCTGGAGCGGATCTACTCCATGGTGGTCGATGCCCTTGCCAAGGAAGTCGGCGGCTCAAAGGGACTCGGCTTCTTTCTCGGTGGTGATGGTACGCTGGACCTTAAAGTCTGCCGGGGGCTAAGCGAGGCTCTGGGCAATCAGCTTGCCGAATACCTGCAGAGCGGGTGTGACTGGCACAAGGACGGGGCAGAGAGTCTCGTGGTCCTGAGCAATTTCATTCCCAAGGAGAACAATGATGCGGACCTTGGCGGGATCAAGGATGCGCTGCTGTTTTTTATCAGGTCCAGGCGCCTGTTGCAGGGGGTGGTGGCCATTTTCAACCCCCCGCGAAAATCATTTCCGGCCGAGATCAACTACCGGAATGTGAACTTTCTTCTGGACCAGTCGTCACTGGCGCTTGAAAACGCCATCCGGTACACTACGGTAAAAAATCTGCTGAATATCGATGAGTTGACCGGACTCTACAATTACCGTTACCTGGAAATAGCCCTGGAGCGTGAGATCAAGCGCGCCGATCGTTTCGGCTTGGACCTCTCGGTCATTTTCCTGGATATTGATCACCTGAAGTCGGTCAACGATGTTCACGGTCATCTTGTTGGCAGCAGTATCCTCAAGGAGGTCGGGTCACTCATCAAACGATCGGTTCGTGAAGTGGACATCATCATCCGCTACGGGGGGGACGAATATACCGTCCTATTGGTGGAAACCGGCACCTTCGGTGCGGCAATTGTATCGGAGCGTATCCGCAAGGCCATTGAGGGGCACACGTTTGTCATCAATGACAGTGTCAAGTTGAGGCTCACGGCCAGCCTGGGGTATGCGAGTTACCCGGATGATTCATCGTCCAAGGTGGAACTCCTGGAAATGGCCGACCAGGCCATGTATTACGGAAAAGCCAGTGGCAAGAATACTGTTTTCCATATTTCATCGGAAACATTCCGGCAGATTGCCAAGAGTAAGGAGAGTTTAAGTTGATAGTGAATGCCATTAAGGGATTCAACGATATCCTGCCAGGAGAAATCGAAAAGTGGCAACACATCGAGGCGACCGCTCGGCGGGTCTTCGGTTGTTACGGTTTCGCCGAAATCCGGATACCGATTCTGGAAAAAACTGAACTGTTCGCCCGTTCCATCGGTGATGCCACGGATATCGTCGAGAAGGAGATGTATTCCTTTGTCGACAAAGGGGAAAATCGCGTCACCATGCGCCCCGAAGGGACTGCCGGGGTGATGCGTGCGTTCATAGAGCACAAGCTGTATGCGGCTGATGCGGTCAGCAAGCTATACTACATGGGGCCGATGTTTCGCTACGAGCGGCCGCAGAAGGGGCGTTACCGCCAGTTCCACCAGATCGGCGCCGAGGTGACCGGGGTGAAGGACCCGAAAGTGGATGCCCAGGTCCTGACCATGCTCTGCCACTTCTTTGCCGAACTTGGCCTTACTGAGCCCAGGTTGGAGATCAATTCCCTCGGCTGCCCCGACTGTCGCCCTGCCTATCGGACGGCATTGAAGGAGTTTCTGCGTGAGCGCCTGGCGTCGCTGTGCGAGGACTGCCAACGCCGGTTCGAGACCAACCCCCTGAGGGCACTTGATTGCAAGGGGGCCGGCTGCAAAGAGGCTACCATCGGTGCTCCGTCGGTGCTGGACCATCTGTGCGGGGCCTGTGATGATCATTTTGCCGCGACCCGCAGGCATCTGGAGCAGGTACATACCGCCTACACCATCAACAACCGGATGGTGCGCGGACTTGACTACTACACCCGCACCACCTTCGAGCTGGTTACCGGCCTCCTTGGCGCCCAGAGTGCCGTGGCCGCCGGTGGCAGGTACGATGGCCTGATCAGTGACCTGGGAGGACCTGCCATCCCGGGAATCGGCTTTGCCATGGGAGTGGAGCGGGTGGCGCTGCTGCTGGATGCCAAAGAGTTTCGTACCCGTCCCGATCTCTTCATTGTGGCCTTGGCTGACGAGGCCCGGGAAAAGGCGTTTGCCCTTATGTGTGCACTGCAGCGGGCCGGTGTCACGGTTGAGATTGATTACGAGGGGAAGAGTCTGAAGAGTCAGTTGCGCCGGTCCGACAAGTTCAACAGCCGTTTTTCCCTTATTATTGGCGAAGATGAACTGGTCCGCGGTATGGCCGTGCTCAAGGATATGGATCGCGGCACTCAACAGGATGTTGCCCTCAAGACGGAACTGGTACTGGGCGCAATCAGCTGACGAGGTAGTGCATTTTCTTAAAGAAAAGAGCCGCGGATTCACACTGATCTGCCGGCTCTTTTTATCTGCGCAACGGACCGAGTTGTCGGAATGCTTCCCAATCGGGTGTCTGGTAGATTTCACGCCGCCAGCGGAGCCCGCCATCCTGAATGGTGCCTGGTTCACCGAGTGCACGGCCAAAGGGAAACCTGAGGAAAAGGGCACGTGGCGGGGGACTCTTTTCAGTGACTTCCCTGACGATGGAGAGTGCCACGGTCGGGATACCGGCCGCCTCGATTGCCCTTGCAACCAGTCCCACGGACCGGTTGCAGCTGCCTCAGGCAGGTATCAGCAGTGCGTAGTCGACGCCTCCTGATGCCAGTTTTGATGCGATTTCGGGACCGGTACTGGTTTGGAGTGGTTGCAGGTGTTGACCGGCAATGTGCCCCATGAGTCCATAGGCAGGCGAATGACAGTTCTTAATGATCCCCCGTTGCACTAATTAATTATTAATGGTTAGTTAAGCATTTGCGTAAAACATGTTTGACGCAGTCGCCAAGTATGCTACATTATGAACATCTTCTCTCCTGAAGATACTGCAAAAGGCAAGACCCCATGAGTGCGACGTGGGGTTTTGCTTTTTTCGGAGCAACTGTTTTCCTGAAAAATCTTTGTTACCTATTCCCTACGTGTTGAGTGCCATGACATCGGTAGAGCCAAGCTTTCGATTTGCCGAGCGAGGCACAGATTGATTCCGGTTTCTCACCGTTGAGAAATCGTTGTACCGCCAAGATCCGGTGATGCACGATTTCGTCCACGATGTCGTGGCACTCAACACCTACGTTTCACACCTGCCGCACCAATCTTTTTCTTGCCTGAACCGACATGATGTTGCATGGTAGTGCGCTCGCAGACCTGATTACGCGTCAATGCGCCGTAGTAATAGGCCTTCAACGAAAAAGGGGGACTCGTGTCGGAACAAAGACTTGCCGCCATTGACCTTGGTACCAATACCGCCCGGCTGCTGATCGGGACGGTCGGAACGGATGGAACGATTGCGCCGGATCTGGTTGCGCGACGTATTACCCGTCTGGGTGGCGGGTTCACGAGGGAGCGCGGTATCTCGCCAGAGGCCCGCGAGAGAACCATTGCCGCATTGCAGGAGTTCAGCGCCGAGATCCGGCGGCTGGGAGCGGTGTCGGTCCTGGCAGTGGCCACCAGCGCAGTGCGGGACGCGGTCAACGGTTCCGGGTTCTGCGGCGAAGTGGAACAACGGACCGGCATCCGGCTGACGGTCGTCGATGGCGAGAGGGAAGGGGATTTGACCCGAGCCGGCGTCTATGCCGGCCTGGACGACCGCAACGGCACAGTCTTCATCTTTGATGTGGGAGGCGGCAGCACGGAATATACCCTGGTCCATGAGGGTGATCTCCTGTTTACCCGGAGCCTGCCACTTGGGGTGGTCAGGCTGACCGAAGGGAAGGGTGAACCGGCAGCCATGGCCGACAAGATCAACCGGGAACTCAATCCGCTCAAGGAAGCCATGGCTGGGCAGGGTCTCCTGGAGAGACTTCCCGGAGCCACCCTGGTGGGAACCGCCGGCACCGCCACGACCCTGGCGGCCATCAGCATGGGGATGATTGACTATGATTACCGGCGGGTGAACAACTACGTCGTATCCAGGTCGGAGATCATCGACATCTATCGGAAGCTCCTGCCGCTTCCCCCTGCCGAGCGGTTGTCCGTACCGGGCATGGAGCCGGGGCGGGAAGACCTGATCATCGCCGGCATGCTCGTCACCCTCCAGACCATGGCACTCTTCGGTTTCGAGCGGATGAAGGTGAGCGATTTCGGGCTGTTGGAGGGGGTGCTGCTCTGGGCTGCCGAACAGCATGACGAGAAGTAGCCGTAACATGTCATTGCCGGCTGAAATCTCGTTTTAATTCAAGTCAAAGTTGACATGCAGGGCGCGAATTGGCTATAGTTGCGGCGCTGAAAGGGGGGAACCCCTAATTTTGCTTTGAGGGCCCGTCATTTGAAAAAGGAAATCCTGTCCGGAAACGAGGCGATTGCCCGCGGCGCATACGAAGCCGGGGTCAAGGTCGCCAGTGCCTATCCCGGCACCCCTTCCACCGAAATTCTCGAAACCATCGTGCAGTACCCTGACATCAACGCCTCCTGGGCACCCAACGAGAAGGTTGCCCTGGAGGTGGCCATCGGCGCCTCCTTTGGCGGCAGCCGCTCCCTGGCGGCCATGAAACACGTCGGCGTGAACGTGGCGGCCGATCCCCTCTTCACCCTGTCCTACACCGGCGTGAACGGCGGTCTGGTGCTGATTACCGCCGACGACCCGGAGATGCACTCATCCCAGAACGAGCAGGACAACCGGCACTATGCCCGCTTTGCCAAGGTGCCGATGCTGGAGCCGTCCGATTCCCGGGAGTGTAAGGAGTTTACCCGTCTCGCTTTCGAGATCTCCGAGCAGTTTGATACCCCGGTCATGGTCAGGACCACCACCCGGATTTCCCACGGCAAATCGGTGGTCGCGCTGGCCGAGCCGGTGACCGGCCTACCCGCACCAAAGCTGGTGAAAAACGCTGCCAAGCTGGTGATGCTGCCGGGTAATGCCAAGGTCAGGCATCCGTTTGTCGAGGAGCGAAGCAAAAAGCTCTCCCGGTATGGCGACACCCATTCCATCAACCGGATGGAGCTGAGAAACAGCGACATCGGCATCATCACCTCCGGCACCTCCTACCAGTACGTCCGCGAGGTACTGCCCGAGGCCTCTGTGCTCAAGCTTGGTATGGTCTGGCCCCTTGCCGAAGGGCTGATCAGACAGTTTGCCGCCAAGGTGACGAGGCTCTTCGTGGTGGAGGAACTGGACCCGTTCATCGAGGATCAGGTCAAGGCCATGGGGATCAGCGTCATCGGCAAGGAGATCCTCCCGGTCTGCGGGGAGCTGTCGCCCGGCAGGGTCCGGTCGGCCTTTGCCTCCATCGGCATCGCCACGGCGGATACCGGGGCTACCCGGCAGGTCGACAAGCTGCCCGGCCGGCCGCCCAACATGTGCCCCGGCTGCCCCCACCGCGGCGTCTTTTATTCCCTGAAGCAATTGAATGCCTACGTCACCGGCGATATCGGCTGCTACACCCTCGGCTTCATGCCGCCGCTCAACGCCATGGATACCTGCGTCTGCATGGGGTCCAGCATCAGCACCGCCAGCGGGATCGTCCGGGCACTGCCTGAGGAGGAGCGGCAACGGGTCGTGGCGGTCATCGGTGACTCCACGTTCCTCCACACCGGCGTGAACAGCCTGATGGAGATGGCGTACAACAAGTCGCCGGCAACGGTGATCATCCTGGATAACCGGATCACTGCCATGACCGGCCGCCAGGACAACCCCGCCTCCGGCTGGACCCTCATGGAGGACCCGGCCAATGCGGTCGACCTGGTGCAGCTCTGCCGGGCCGTCGGCATAAGGAACGTCCGGGTCGTGGACCCCCTGGACCTGGAGCAGACCCGCCAGGCCCTCCGTGAGGAGATGGCGCGCCCCGAACCGTCGGTGATCATCACCAACCGGCCGTGCGTCCTATTGAAGCGGGAAGGGGTCTTTGTCAAGGGCGAAGTACTGGCCGTGGACGTGGAGCTCTGCACCGGCTGCCGCGCCTGCCTGAAGCTCGGCTGTCCGGCCATCGAGTGGCGGCCGAGCGACGGCAGAAAGGGGAAGGCCCATATCGACCCACTCCTCTGCACCGGCTGCGACGTCTGCCGTCAGCTCTGCACATTCGAAGCGATCAAGAAACGCGAGGGATAGCACGACATGAGCGATACCATTACCAATATTCTCTTGGTCGGCGTCGGGGGGCAGGGGATTCTCCTGGCCTCGGAGATCCTTGCCGAGACCTTCAAGCTGGCCGGGTTCGACGTCAAGAAGAGCGAGATCCACGGCATGTCCCAGCGGGGCGGGAGCGTCGTCTCCCATGTCCGCTATGGCCGCGAGGTCTTTTCGCCGACCGTGCCGGAAGGGGAGGGGGATATCCTCTTCGGCTTCGAGCTGATGGAGACCTACCGTTCCCTCCCCCTCCTGAAAAAGGGGGGCAAGGTCGTGGCCAACAACCTGCGGATCTCGCCGCCATCGGTCCTGACCGGGCAGGATATCTATCCGGACGATCTAGCGGAGCGGATCAGGCAGCTGTTCCCGGACTTCCTCCTGGTGGACGGCCAGAAGCTGGCCGGCGAGGCAGGTAATCCGAAAGCAGCCAATACGGTGCTGCTGGGCGCAGTTTCCCGGCAGTTGGAGATCGCCGAAGAGTTCTGGCTGGAGGCGTTGGCGAAGATGGTGCCGGCCAAGGCCCTGGAAGTGAACCGCAGGGCGTTCATGCTCGGAAGAAAGCTGTAAGGAGTTCCCCATGTACTTCAACGAAGAGTTCGAGACCATGCCGAAAGCGGCGCTGGAGTCGCTGCAGCTGAAGCGCCTGCAGAATGTGCTGGAGCGGGTGTACGCCAATGTCCCGTTCTACCGGAACTCCTTCGACAAGGCAGGAATCAGGCCTGGCGACGTGAAGGGGCTGGCAGACCTGCAGCGGCTCCCGTTCACCACCAAGCAGGACATGCGGGATTCCTACCCCTATGGCCTCTTTGCCGCACCGCTCGAAGAGATTGTCCGTATCCACGCCTCCAGCGGCACCACCGGCAAGCCCACGGTGGTCGGCTACACCCGGAAGGATATCGATAACTGGTCCGACCTGATGGCCCGCTCCTTTGCCGCCGCCGGCGTCCACAAGGGGGACATTATCCACAACGCATACGGCTACGGCCTCTTTACCGGCGGTCTCGGTGCCCACTATGGCGCCGAGCGGCTGGGGGCCTCGGTCATACCCATCTCAGGAGGGAACACCAAGCGCCAGATCATGATCATGCAGGACTTCGGCTCCACGGTCCTCACCTGCACCCCGTCCTACTCCCTGTTCATGGCCGAAGAGGCCGCCGCTGAGGGGGTGGATTTCAAGAGCATGAAGCTGAAGGTCGGCATCTTCGGCGCCGAGCCGTGGTCCGAGACGATGCGCCAGGAGATCGAAGCGAAGCTGAACATTGCCGCCATCGACATCTACGGCCTGTCGGAGATCATGGGGCCGGGTGTGGCCATCGAATGCATCGAGGCCAAGCAGGGGCTCCATATCTGGGAAGACCACTTCATCCCCGAGATCATCAATCCGGAAACCGGGGCGCGGGTTGCCGACGGCGAACTGGGCGAACTGGTCATCACCACGATCACCAAGCAGGGGATACCGCTCATCCGTTACCGGACCAGGGACATTACCCGCCTCATCCAGGAGCCATGCGTCTGTGGCCGGACCCATGCCCGGATCGCCCGGCTGAGCGGGCGCAGCGACGACATGCTGATCATCCGCGGCGTCAACGTCTTCCCCTCCCAGATCGAATCGATCCTGGTGGGGATCGAGGGGGTCGAGCCCCATTACCTGCTGGTGGTCGACCGGAAGGGAACCCTGGATACCCTTGAGGTGCAGGTGGAGGTGAACGAGCGGCTCTTCTCCGACGAGATCAAGGTCCTCCAGGCCCTGGGCAAGCGGATCGAGAAAGAGATCAAGGATACGCTCGGCGTCACCTGCACGGCCAAGCTGGTCGAGGCCAAGACCATCCAGCGGAGCGAAGGCAAGGCCACGCGGGTCATCGACAAACGGAAGCTGTAGGGTAGGGGTTACAACAGGTCAGATACAACGTACAGGAGGCTACCAATGAACGTTGAACAGATCTCCATCTTTATCGAGAACAAGTCCGGTCGCCTGGCCGAGATCACCAGTATCCTGGATGAAGCAGGCATAAATATCCGGGCGCTCTCCCTGGCCGACACCTCCGATTTCGGCATCCTGCGCCTGATCGTCAACGATCGGGAAAAGGCCAAGTCCATCCTCAAGGAGCGCGGCTTCACGGTCAACAAGACCGAAGTGGTGGCGGTCGAGGTGCCGGACCGGCCCGGCGGGTTGGCCCGTATCCTCAAGACCCTGGACAGCGACGCCATCAACGTGGAGTACATGTACGCCTTTGTCGAGCGGTGCGGCGAGAACGCGGTGATCATCTTTAGGTTCGACGAAACCGACAAGGCGATCAAGACCCTGCAGACAAACGGCATCGCCATCCTCGATGGCGAACGACTGTACCGTATGTAGGTCACCCCCTAACCGATTATCACAATAGGAGGTTTCACCATGAAGAGGCTCGTGACACTGTTGCTCACCCTGTCCATCCTCACCCTCGCGGCGGCCGCGGCATCGGCTGCCACCCTCCGTATCGGGGCGCTGTTCTCCGTTACCGGCCCGGCCTCGTTCCTGGGCGAACCGGAGAAAAACACCCTGGAGATGCTGGTCAAGGAGATCAACAACAAGGGTGGCATCAAGGGTACCAAGCTCGAACTGGTGGTGTACGACACCCAGGGAGACAGCACCAAGGCCAAACAGCTGGTGAACAAGCTGATCAAGAATGACAAGGTGGCAGTCATTGTCGGACCGAGCACCACCGGCGACACCATGGCCATCATTGATGACGTGGAAAAGGCCGGCATCCCCCTGATCTCCTGCGCAGCCGGCATCAAGATCACCGAGCCGGTCAAGAAGTGGGTGTTCAAGACCCCGGCCAACGACCACGTGGCCGCGGAAAAGATCTTCAACTACCTGACCTCGAAAAAGCAGAAAAATATCGCCCTGTTGACCGTATCCGACGCCTTTGGTTCGTCGGGTCGCGAGCAGCTGAAGACCATGGCCAAACAAAAAGGGTTCACGGTGGTGGCCGATGAAGTGTTCGGCCCCAAGGACACCGACATGACCCCCCAGCTGACCAAGATCAAGGGTGCCAAGCCGGACGCCATCATCTGCTGGGGAACCAACCCGGGACCGGCCGTGGTCACCCGGAACGTTAAACAGCTCGGCATCAAGATCCCCCTCTACCAGAGCCATGGGGTTGCCTCCAAGAAATACATCGAACTGGCCGGTGTGGACAATGCCGAAGGGGTGATCCTACCGGCAGGAAAACTGGCGGTCTACGACAAACTTAAACCGTCCGATCCGCAGCACAAGGTACTCAAGGATTACAACCATGACTACAAGAAGGCGTACGGTATGGAGGCGTCCACCTTTGGCGGCTATGCCTATGATGCCTTCCTGATGATTGCTGATGCGATCAAGAAGGGCGCTACCACACCGGAACAGATCCGTGCCGCCATCGAACAGACCAGGAAGCTGGTCAGCGTTTCCGGTATCTTTACCATGTCGCCCACCGACCACAACGGCCTCGACCTGTCGGCGTTCGAGATGGTTCGGATCGTCAAGGGGGACTGGGAGCTGGTTAAATAGACTGATCGATTCAAGGAGGAATCACGCGCATGAAAACAGCATCCGTTATGTTCGCCACACTCGTCAGCTGCATCCTGCTCTGCTGTTCACTCGCCATTGCGGCCGAGCCGATCAGGATCGGCGGCCTCTTTGCCGTCACCGGCCCTGCTTCCTTTCTCGGCGAACCCGAGCGGAACACGGCCCAGATGGTGGTGGACGAGATCAATGCCGCCGGCGGCGTCAAGGGGCGCAAGCTGCAGCTGATCGCCTACGATACCCAGGGGGATACCACCAAAGCGGTCCAGTTGGCCAACAAACTGATCAAGAATGACCACGTGGTAGGGATCGTCGGTCCGAGCACCACCGGCGACTCCATGGCCATCATCGACGTGGTGGAAAAGGCCGGGGTGCCGCTCATCTCCTGTGCTGCCGGGAGCAAGATCACCGATCCGGTCAAGAAATGGGTCTTCAAGACCGCCCAGAATGATGCCCTGGCAGTGGCCAAGATCTATGAACATCTGAAGCACAAGAAGATGACCAGGGTCGCCCTGCTGACCGTGTCCGACGGCTTCGGTTCGTCGGGCCGGGAGCAGTTGAAGGCCAATGCCGCCAAGTTCGGCATCCAGATCGTCCTTGACGACACCTACGGCCCCAAGGACACGGACATGACCCCCCAACTGACCAAGATCAAGGGGAGCCAGGCCCAGGCCATCATCTGCTGGGGAACCAATCCGGGGCCGGCGGTGGTTGCCCGCAACGTCAAGCAGCTCGGGATCAAGCTGCCGCTGTTCATGAGCCACGGCGTTTCGTCCAAGAAGTTCATCAATCTGGCCGGTGACGCTGCCGAAGGGATCATCCTGCCGTCGGGCCGGGTCATTGTTGCCGATGTCCTGCCCACGTCCGACAAGCAGAAGGGCTCGCTCCTGGCCTATGTCAAGGATTACCAGAAGCATTTCAAGGCCGAGGGTGACCATTTCGGCGGCCATGCCTGGGATGCGGTCATGCTGCTGAAAGGGGCCATCGAGCGGGGAGGGGACAGCCCGGCGGCCATCCGCGACCAGCTCGAAAAAACCAGCCATTTTGCCGGGATCGGCGGGATCTTCACGTTCTCCGCCGGCGATCACTCCGGGCTCACCAAGGACGCCTTCGTACTCGTCGAGGTCAGGAACAAGGATTGGGCGCTGGTCAAGTAAACGGGAGTTTTGTCATCGATGTCCGGTTAGGTTGTTGCTTATTACGTCCCATCGGGACAGAATGCCTGTAGCCGGGGAATTTATTCCCCGGTCATGTTGGCAACATGCCACTTTTGTCACATACGTGACTAGAAATTTGTTGGCAACTCTCATCCGGGGGATGAATCCCCCGGCTACAAGCGAGCGCCCCTACAGGGCTTAAAGCAGTACAGCTTAAGGATTGATCCGGCTGCACCGGCCCAGGATAATGCGTACCCCATGAACATTCTCGATCAGCTTACCCAGTACCTCTTCTCCGGACTGGCATCCGGGGCCATCTACGCACTCATCGGACTTGGGTTTGCCATCATCTACAACGCAACCGGCATCATCAACTTCGCCCAGGGTGAGTTCGTCATGCTCGGGGGGATGTTCTCCTTTTTCCTCCTGCAGAGTGCCAAACTCCCCCTGGCGCTGGCGATCATCGGCGCCATTCTCCTCACCACGCTGCTGGGGCTCCTGTTCGAGCGGTTGGCCATCCGGCCGCTCAAATCGGCATCGCCGCTCAACCTGGTCATCATCACCATCGGCGGCAGCATCCTGATCCGCGGGCTCGCCATGCTGGTCTGGGGCAAGGATACCCACGCCCTGCCGAGTTTCAGCGGCAGCGACCCGATCGAGCTTGCCGGTGCATCTCTCCTGCCCCAGCATCTCTGGATCGTTGCCATCACCGTGATCGTGATCGTTGTCAGCAAGCTCTTTTTCAGCTGCACCATCAGTGGCAAGGCGATGCGCGCCTGTTCGTACAACAGCAGGGCCGCCAGCCTGATCGGCATCGGTGTCCGCCGGATGGTGCTCCTGTCGTTCGTCATCAGCTCGGCCATGGGCTCCATGGCCGGCATCATCATCGCCCCGCTCACCATGACCTCCTACGACGTGGGAATCATGCTCGGTCTCAAGGGGTTCTGTGCCGCCATTATCGGCGGCATGAGCAGCGGCATCTCCACCGTGCTCGGCGGCCTGATCCTCGGCGTGCTCGAATCGCTGGGCGCCGGCCTCATCTCCTCCGGGTACAAGGATGCCATCGCCTTTGTCATCCTGCTCCTGCTCCTCTTCATCCGGCCCCAGGGACTGTTCAAACGTGCCGAAACCGAAAGGGTGTAGACGGTGAACCGGGATCTGATCAAATTTGTTGTTCTGGTCGTCATCGCCATCGTGGCGCCCCTGTCACTTTCCGGCAGCTACCTGATGAACGTGCTGGTGTTCGTCGGCATCCATGCCATGCTCGCGATCGCCCTGAACCTCCTGCTCGGCTTTGCCGGCCAGATCTCCCTCGGCCATGCCGGCTTCTTCGGGTTGGGGGCCTATGCCTCGGGCATATTGAGCAACACCTATGGCGTGAACCCCTGGCTCGCCATGGGTATCACCGCCCTGTCCGTGGCACTGCTGGCGTTCATCGTCGGATTCCCGGTCCTGAAACTGAAGGGGCACTACCTGGCCATGGCCACCCTGGGGCTCGGGATCATCTTCTACATCGTCTTCAACGAGGCGGTCGAGTTCACCGGCGGGCCGTCGGGGTTCTCCGGCATCCCGCCCTTGAAGATCGGCAGAGTTGCCTTTGACAGCGACATCAAGAACTACGGGCTGATCTGGGCCTTCACCCTGGGGACGGTTCTCATCTCCCTCAACCTGGCCAATTCCAGGATCGGGCGGGCGCTGTGCGCCATCCACGATTCGGAGGTGGCGGCCCGGGTCATGGGGGTCAATGTCCGGCTGCTCAAGGTGCAGATCTTTGCCCTGTCGGCATTCATCTCCTCTATCGCCGGCAGCCTCTATGCCCACACCATGGGGTTCGTCTCCCCCACCTCCTTCGGGTTTAATTTTTCCGTGGAACTGGTGACCATGGTCGTTGTTGGCGGATTGGGAAGCGTTTACGGTTCCCTGGTCGGCGCCGCGATCCTCACCCTGCTGCCGGAACTGCTCCGGGCTTTTCAGGATTACGATATCGTGATCTACGGTCTGGTCCTGATCCTCATGACCATGTTCATGCCGGGCGGTCTGGTGCGTGGCATTCCCGCTCTTTTTGCCCGGCTGTTGCCGACGCGCAGGCAAGAGGGGTAGGGGCGTACATGCTGGAGATCCATGGCATTACGCAGCGTTTCGGCGGCCTGACGGCGCTTGACGATGTCTCCTTTACCATCGGCAAGGGGGACATCACCGGGGTCATCGGCCCCAACGGCGCCGGCAAGACCACCCTGTTCAATATCATCAGCGGCATCTACCGGCAGACGTCCGGCAGGATCGTGCTGGACGGCAGGGACGTTTCCGGCCTGCCGCCGGAGCGGCTGGCGCGGTTCGGCATGGTCCGCACCTTTCAGAACATCGAACTGTTCGGCCGGATGACCGTTCTGGACAACGTCAAGGTCGGTCTGCACACCAAGAGCCGTAGCGGCATCCTCTCCTGCTCCTTCAAGATGCCCTGGCACCTGGTCGAGGAGCGGCGCATCGCCGCCAGTGCCAGGCAGTGGCTGGAGTTCTGCGGCATCTCCGACCTTGCCGACCAGTCGGCCGGCAGCCTCCCGTTCGGCAAGGGAAGACTCCTGGAGATCGCCCGGGCCCTGGCCCTGGAGCCGACGATCATTTTCATGGACGAGCCGGCAGCCGGGCTGAACAGCCGTGAGACCCTCGACCTGGCCCTTCTGATCCAAAAGATACGCGCATCGGGCATCAGCGTGGTCCTAGTGGAGCACGACATGGAACTGGTCATGGATGTCTGCGACCGGATACTGGTGCTCAACCTGGGACAGAAGCTGGCCGAAGGAACGCCGCGGGAGATCCAGGAGAACCCGGCTGTGGTTGCGGCCTATCTGGGCGAGGGGTAAATAAATAGTACTTAATTTACTACATCAACTACTATGCTCAAACTACTCAATATACATACCTATTACGGCCAAGTGCACGCCCTGAAAAGCATCTCCCTGCACCTGTCCGCAGGTGAGATCGTCACCCTGATCGGCGCCAATGGGGCGGGCAAGACCACCATCCTTAACTCCATCTCGGCCATTACCCCGGTCAGGGGGGGCGAGATCGACCTTGCCGGTGCGCCCATCCACGAACTGACGCCGGAGCGGATCGTCGGTCTCGGCATCTCCCAGGTCCCGGAAGGGAGGCAGGTGTTCAAGCCGCTCTCCGTGGAGGACAACCTGGAGCTCGGGGCCTATCTCCGCTATCGGGCCGGTGAAGGAAAGGTGGCGATCCACAGGGATCTGGACGAGATCTACGCCATCTTTCCCCGCCTGAAGGAGCGTCGCAAGCAGATGGCCGGCACCCTTTCCGGCGGCGAGCAGCAGATGCTGGCCATCGGCCGCGCCCTGATGGTCAGGCCGAAACTGCTCCTCCTGGATGAACCGTCCATGGGGCTCGCACCGCTGGTGGTACAGGAGATCTTTGCCGTCATCCAGCATCTGCGGAGCGAAAAGGGGACCACGATCCTCCTGGTGGAGCAGAATGCCAAGGCGGCTCTGAAGATGGCCGACCGCGGTTATGTCCTGGAGACGGGTAAAGTGATACTTGAGGGAAGCGCATCAGAGCTACTGGAAAACAAAGAGGTTCAGCGCGCATACCTCGGGCGGGAAAAGAAGGAAATCTGGGAAAGGTAGGATCACCGTATGGGAATCTGGGACCCCCAGCACGAATGCATGCCGCGGCCTGAACTGGCGCAGCTTCAGCTAGAGCGGTTGCAGGCAACGCTCAACCGGGCCTATAAAAACGTCACCTGTTTTCGCAACAAGTTCAACGAAGCCGGCGTCTCACCGGAAGATATCCAGTCACTGGACGATCTGCGGCGGTTGCCGTTTACCACCAAGGAAGACCTGCGCCTCAATTATCCCTATGGCATGTTCGCCGTGCCGCTTAGGGAGGTAGTCAGGATCCACTCGTCCTCGGGCACGACCGGCAAGCCGACCGTAGTCGGCTATACCCGCAACGACCTCAAGATCTGGTCCGGCCTGGTGGCGCGCTTCATGACCGCTGCCGGCGTCAACCACGACGATGTGGTGCAGATTGCCTTCGGTTACGGTATGTTCACCGGTGCCTTCGGTCTTCATTACGGTGCCGAGACCATCGGCGCCTCGGTCATCCCGATGGGCGGTGGGAACACCGAGAAGCAGATCATGATCATGCAGGACTACCGCTCGTCGGTCCTGGTCTGCACGCCGAGCTACGCCATCACCATAGCCGAAAGGCTGGAGCAGCTCGGCATCGAACCCAAGTCGCTGTCGCTGAAGGTCGGGCTGTTCGGCGGCGAACCCTGGTCAGAGGCGATGCGCAGGGAGATCGAGACCCGGCTGTGCATCAGTGCCACCGACAACTACGGCCTGTCCGAGATCATCGGTCCGGGGGTTGCCGGCGAATGCGAACACAAATGCGGCATGCACATCTTTGAGGACTCGTTCATCCCGGAGATCATCGATCCGGAAACCTGCGAACCGCTGCCGCCGGGGAGCACCGGGGAACTGGTGCTGACCACGCTGACCAAAGAGGCATTTCCGATGATCCGCTACCGGACCAGGGATATTACCCGACTCGATTACGAGCCGTGTGCCTGCGGCAGGACCATGGTCCGGATGCAGAGGACAACCGGACGAAGCGACGAGATGCTGATCATCAGGGGGGTAAACGTCTTCCCGTCGCAGATCGAGGGCGTCCTGATGGCCATTGAGGGGTGTCAGCCGCATTATCAGCTGGTGGTGGACCGGAAAGGTGCGCTGGATGTCCTGGAAGTGCATATCGAGGTGACCGAGAACATCTTCTTTGACGAGATGAAGCGCCAGAAGGCCTTCCTGGAGACGGTCGAGAAGCGGATTATTTCGGTTATCGGCGTCGGTGCGGTCGTCAAGCTGGTGGAGGCCAACAGCATTCCACGGTACGAAGGAAAGGCGTCACGGGTGATAGACCGGCGGAAGCTTTGAGGGGAGCCATCTCTCCATTCTCTTGCCATACACGTAACGTCCCATAAGATATATTATGTCAAGTTACATGGCTGGTGCTGGTGAGAGTGGCCGGGAATGGATCTGGTATACTCGTCTGAACCATATCAATCACAAAGATAATCACAAAAGGGTCACCCATGCCGGCAACAGAGTCTAACGTCTCCCCGCATACTGTCGTGATTGTCGATGACGATCTGGACCTCCTCGACAACGTCCGTTTGATGCTCCAGACAAGAGGCATCAAGAATATCGTCAAGGTTTCCTCCGGCAACGACCTGCTTCAGACCCTGTCCGGCACGCCGGCATCGGTGCTGGTCCTCGACTGGATCATGCCAGGTCTTTCCGGCACCGAACTGCTCCAGCAACTGCTGCTTGCCCATCCCGACCTGCCGGTGATCATCCTCACGGCGCTCAACGACATTCAGACCGCGGTCGAATGCATGCGCCAGGGGGCGTTTGATTTCATCACCAAGCCGGTCGAGCCCAACCGCCTCGTTTCCAGCATCCACAAGGCGTTCCAGATCAACGATCTGCACTGTCAGAACAGGATGCTCAAGGCTTCCCTGCTCGACGATACGCCGGCCCGCCCCGAGCATTTTCAGGATGTGGTCGGCTGCAGCCGGAAGATGGCGGCGATCTTCCGGTACATAGAATCATTGGCCTCGTCGCGCAATCCGGTGCTCATTACCGGCGAATCAGGGGTGGGAAAAGAGGTCATCGCCCGGGCCATCCACCTGGCCAGCGGCCTGAGAGGGGAATTCGTCGCCCTGAACGTGGCCGGGCTTGACGACCTGATGTTCTCCGACACCCTGTTCGGTCACAAAAAGGGCGCGTTTACGGGTGCCAACGAGCGACGGGACGGGCTGCTCAAAAAAGCGGAAAACGGCACGATATTTCTGGACGAAATCGGCGACCTGAGTATGGATATGCAGCTCAAGCTGCTGCGGCTTGTGCAGGAAAAGGAATATTACCGTCTCGGCTCCGACGCCCTGATCAAAACCAATGCCCGGATCATCGCCGCCACCAACAGGAATTTCAAGGCGCTCATCGCCGATGGCCGGTTCAGGCACGACCTCTATCACCGGCTGAGCAACCATGAATTCGCCATTCCCCCCCTCCGGGAGCGAACGGAAGACATCCTGCCGTTGTTGCGGCACTTTGTGGCACAAGCCGCAGCATCGCTGCACAAGCCGGTGCCGGAGATTTCACCACAGGTATGGGATATCCTTTCCCGCTACCAGTTTCCCGGCAATATCCGGGAACTGGAAAACAAGAGCATCAACGCGGTGACGATGAATACCTCGGGAACACTCACCATGAAGGACTTTCCCGGCATTTCCGCGAAGAAAACCGCTGCCGGGCCGATACCCTCCCGCCCTTTGGGAGATGAGACCCCACCAGTGTTCCAGATGACCTGCAACAGCTTTCCGACCCTGGAAGCGGTCGAGCGCTACACCATCGACGAGGCCCTCCGGCAGAACGGCGGCAACCGGTCCAGTGCGGCCGAGATGCTGGGCATCTCCCGCATGACGTTGATCAGGAAGATTAGTGGGAAGTAGGGGGGGATGCCGCCGGCAGCCGGATCGTCACGGTTGTCCCCTTCCCCACTTCCGACTGGAACTCCAGGCACCCCTTGTGCTCGCTGATGATGAAGTTGGAGATATAGAGCCCGAGGCCGCTGCCGCCGTCGCTGATCCTGGTTGAAACGAACGGCTCCAGGAGCCGCGACCGGACCTCTTCCGCAATCCCTTCGCCGTCGTCCGTGACCGCAATGGTCACCTGGTTCGCCGATTCGTCGTAGGCCGTGGTCAACCTGATGTTCCCCTTCCCCTTTGGCAGCGCCTGCTGGGCGTTCATCAGCAGATTGATCACCACCTGTTCCAACTGCTGCTGGTTGCCGGTGATACGGGGGAGTTCGGGAGGCGTGTCCACGGACAGGTTGGATTCGCTCAGCCGGTTGTAACAACGCAGGATCGTGAGTGACGAGGCAACCAGGACGTTCACGTCGATACCGGATCTGAACTCGCTGTCCATGCCGAGGCTGTAGTTGCGCAGATCCTGCACCACCTGGGCGATCCGCTTGGAATTGGCGTGGATCTTTTCGACACACCCGACGATCTCATGTTCCGATTCGCTGAACGGAATCCCCCCCAGGCTGAAGTCGCCCTCTTCCTCGGCACTCCTTTTCAGGAGCGGCAGGGCGTCCCGCCAGGCCAGGGAGAGGTAGTGGGCCGACAGGCCGATGGTGGCATTCGGGTTGTTGATCTCGTGGGACATGCAGCTGGCCAGGAGCCCGAGCGAGGTCATCTTGTTGGTCTGGATCAGCCGCGCCATGATCTGCTTCTTTTCCTCCTGCACCTCCAGGCGCAGGGCGCTGTCCCTCTCCTGCTGCAGCCGCAGGTTTTCCTCCTCACGCCTCTGCAAGCCTGCGGCCAGGCCGTTGATCGCCTTGGCGGCCCTCCCCGGCTCGTCGTTGCTCTTCACCGGAATCCGGGTGGTCAGGTCTCCCCGCTCGATCCCCTTGACCCCCTGCATCAGCAGGTTGAACGACTTCGTCACCCGCTCCAGCAGCAGATAGCCAAGGGTCGAGACCACGAGCCAGAAGCAGAGGCCGATTACCACCGATACGGCGACCAGGTCCCGGATACGTGTCCGCAGCCCGCTGGTTTCCAGCACCACGGAAACCCTGCCGATGGCCTGGCCCTCATCGCTGGCGCGCTTGCCCAGGAGGAGCGCTTCCGGGGCGTACCCCCGGTCGCCGGCCGTGACAATGACACTCCGGGCAATATCGTTGCTGTCGCCTGTCGCTACTTGCCGGTAGCCGACTGTGGCGAGGATGACGCCATTGTTGTTGGCGATCGAGAGCATGCGCACCGGAAAGCGTTGTTGCGCGTCTTCAATGAGATGGGTCAGAGCGTGACGGTCTTCTGCGAACAGGGGGAGTTTGGCGTTAAAGGCGAGCTGGTCGGCGAGGAGTTGCGCTTCCCGCTGCAGCTGGGAGCGGTAGACACTGATTTCGTGACTGACGTAAAACAGGGTGAAGGCGGCAGTAGTGGCCGCGGTCAGGAGGGCGAGCTGCAGGAGGAGGCGAAAGCGGAAACTGTGGCGAAAGGTTGACAGCCGCTGCATGAAAGACATCGGTCATTCCTCCGTATCCCGCACAATCCTTTCCAGACCAGAAATGGGGATGCCGAGTTTGCTGGCAACGCTGGCGTTGGTCGACAGGCGGAGCTTGCGGGGATCGGCCACCCACGGCTCCCCGTCCCGGCCCAGGACCCGCCGGATCTGCTCGACCACAACGCTTCCCTGGTCGAGACGGTCCGCCTCAAGGGCGGCAAACGCACCCTTGCCCAGGTACTGGCTGGCAAAGGTGATCAGCGGCACCTGCTGTTCCAGGGAGAAGCGGAAATAGGCGTCCAGGTTTTCCAGCGTGACCGCCGTGGTGTCGGGGAGCATCCAGAGGGCGTCCACGCTCCCCTTGAGCTGCTCCAGCCGGCCGACGGTCTCCTTGGGGTTCCTGACCTCGCGGGTCACCAGGTCAATCCCCAGCCGCCGTGCCGCCTGCTGTGCCCGTTTCAGGTAGGCGCCGCTGCGTCTCGGGTCGTACAGGACCCCCACCCGTCCGGCGCCGATGGCCTTGAACAGGCTCAGGTACCGCTCCGGCGCTGCCACTACTCCGACCCCGCCGATGTTGGGGTTGGTCACTTTCGCCAGGGTCAGGGAGAGGGACATGAGGGAGACCACCGGCACCTGGCGGACCTTGCGGCAGGCGGCGAGGGCCGTGTCGCCCACGGCCAGCACCAGTCTGGGGCGCTCTTCCTTCACCAGGCGGACCGCGTCCACCTCGGCGTAGTCGGCGATGACGATGGTGTTGCTCGATCCCGTGAATGCGCTTCTGAAGCCGCGCAGCGCTTCCATATACGCCGGGCTCTGGCTGGACTGGAGGATCAGCACGTCCGTGGCCAGGGCAGGCAGCGCGCTCAGGATGAAGAGCGCTATGCAAAGGAAAAGCGCTCGCATCAGAACCGGAACCTCACGCCACCCTCGAACCAGCGGGGGGGATTCGGGTAGAGCGAATTCCCATATTGGGAACCGCTGAAGAGGTTGTGGACCGAAATGAACAGTTCGGGCGACAGGTCGGTTTTCGGGCAGAGTTTATGGGTTAGATGCAGGTCCCAGATGATCGCCGAGTATTTGCCGTTGGCAAATGCAGGGGCGTTCCACCAGACATAGTTGCCGGTCAGCGCCCCGCGCAGACCCATCTTGTCGTTGTCGTAATTGAGCGCCAGTTTGGCACCCTGAACCGGGACCTTCTCAAGCCGGTTTTTGGTCTCGCGGTCGCGGGCGTCGGTAAGGGTATAACCGCCGGTCAGGACAAAGCCATACAGCGGGAAGGTCCGCGCTTCAAGCTCGAATCCCTGCTTGATCTGCTCCCTCAGGTTTATGGTCGGCTGGTCTGTGGAAAAGTCAGGATCTTCGATCTTCCAGGTATCGTTGTAGAAAAGCGTCCCCTTCAGCCAGAGGTACGGAATCTCGCTCGTCTCCACGCCGGTCTGCACGGTCCAGACCTGTTGCAGCCGGTTGCGCAAGGTGGTGGTGACAGGAAAGCTGTAGCCACGACCGGCATAGGCCCTTGCCAAGGTCTTTTCGGTCAGGCGATAGGTAACTCCCAAAGAATAACTTAGGGCGTCGTCGTCGAGGCCTGTGTGGTCGAAACGGACGCCAGGAAGTAGCGTGAGGGGACCGAAGGAAATGCCACCATTCAGGTAGATCCCCAGACGATCCAGGGAACGCTTGAAATTTTCAGTAGGAAATTGATTGATCGGTTCGCTGTTTGTGAGGCTGTCGTGCTCGTACTCCAGGCCGGCCGCCAGGTTGGTCAACTGGTCGCCCCAGGTAAGCCGGAGATTGGCTCCCCGGGCACTTTGCCTAGCCTTGTTATCTGTCAGCAGGGCTGGCGAACTGAGGAACCCCCACTTGGTCTCCGACTCCTTGCGGCTCAGCCATCCCATCATTTCCAGCATTAGACGGTCGGTCACGGGGTAGTTGAAATTCAGGAATGAATGGGACTGCCGCTGCTCATTGGAGTCGTGACCGTCGATGACCACCGAGTCTTCCAGGCCGCGGAAGGAATCCCGGAAGTCGAGATCGAAGGTGATGTTTCCCGCGTTCGGCAGTTCGTAAACCACTTTTCCGGAGGCGTGATTGAAATTGATGCGGTTGCCGGGCACGAGCCCATCAGAGTGGAGGTTGCCGCCGTTCAGGTAGTAGCCGAAACGGTTGACGGTACCGGTCAGCTCACCCCGCAGGTCGGTGGTGAACCGTTCGCCGTAGGAGGCGGAGGCGGTGCCGCCAACGGCCCGGTCCGGGTCAGGGGACTTGGTGATGACATTCACCACCCCACCCAACGCCTGCCCCCAGGCAGTGGAGGCGGCCCCTTTGACGATCTCGATCCGCTCGATCTGCTGGACGGGAATCAATCCGGTGTCACCGGTATTCTCGACGCTCAGGAAGTTCTGCGGTACCCCATCGATCAGTACTTGAATATGGCGGCTCAATGCGCCTTGAATGGAGAAAAAGGTCCAACTGCCAGGTGTCTGTAGCTGGTCTAGCTGTATCCCAGGCACGGTCTGCAGCACATCGGCCAGGGTGTGGGCGTTGATCCGGGCAATGTCATCTGCGGTAATGACGGTGATGTTTTCGGCTATCTTGGATGCAGGACGGGGGTAGCGGCCCGTGCTGACGGTCTGCTCCGGTTCTCCGGTCAGGAGGGCGATGGAATCGGCTTCGTCAAGCGATATGCCCCAGGATGTGGTGACGCGACCCAGTAATACCAGGAGGACAATCACCAATATTTGAGGAAAATTTCGACGCAGGATTAATTCCTTAAGAATGAAACACGTTAGACGATACGCACTTAATGAGTGCATCATGATTTGCCCCTTAACGGGAGGTGGCACCTTAGCAGAAAATCCCGTTGCTGTCCAGAGTTCAAGCTGCTGCACCATCCCTGGCGGGATGGAAATCTATAGTTGGAGGTAACGTCATGGAAACGGTAAACAAGGAACTGGAAGTGCTTGACGAAGGTCGGGAAGACACGGACCAATTGACCACCTGCTGTTCATCTAGCAATATGGCGCGTCAAAACTAACCATCAGCAAAACGGGGAGCCTCGGCTCCCCTAATTACTTTTCTCTCCCATACCCCGCACCCGCAACAAGACCTAATACTAATGAACGATCTGTGAACCAAAGCAGTGTCAAGTAGATCAAAACTCCACCGCATATCTCAACAGTAAGCCAACTATACGAATGGTTACTGACCGACGAGACAAACCAGACGCACCCTCCCATCAGGAGCGCCGATACAGCAGGCTTAACTATGGCCGTAAAGTATTCTTTCCCACTGGAACCAATTATCGGCTTTAACATATAGATATAACTTGCCAACAAAGCACTTGCCATTAGCACGATAAGAGCAACAGCAACGCCCAAGATTCCTCCTTGTTTAGCTCCAGATACAATGAAGAGCGCGCTGGCAAACATAAGACCAAGGTTCCATCGGAAACTGATGTCAGCCTGACCTTTGGCCAATACAAGACTTCGAATCTGTTCGTTGATACACTTAATAAAGCTATACATAACTAAAAGCTGCACTAGTAATACTGAAGGTGTCCATTGTGCACCGAAAACAAGGGGTATCAATAGTGGCGCAATACCTGCCAAACCGAATAGAAGCGATGCGTTGATGGCACTCAATAGGTTGATCATCTTTAGAAAACTGTGTCTGAGCCCTGTGATGTCGTATTGCATACAGGCAAAAATAGGGAATGAAACTCGCGACAGGATTTGATTAAACGTACTCAATGGGCCAATAAGTTGGTTTATTGCAAAATTATAGAAACCAAGTTCTGCTGTTCCCAACAGTTTTCCAATTAGGAGTTGGTCAAGTCTGGAACCTATATCCATAATGCTACATTCTCCCATCTGAAAGAAACCAAATCTCATAAAACCACGTATATCTTCCCATTTGAAATGAAACATAAGCGGCCAACGCGAATAGCCAGCCCATACATACAAGATAGAACCTGCTGTAGATCGGGCTAAAAATCCCCAAACAAGAGCCCACACACTTTGCATGCAGAAAGCTCCAATAATTGTTACCAAAATTTCAATGACTTTGATCACTATATCTTGCTTTGACAGGAGGGCAAAGTGAAGCTCCTTTTCCAATAACCAAGAAACTAAATTCCCTGGTGACATTATAAGAAAGCTGCAGGCCATAACCGGTATAATTGATGAGAGGAGCGGTTCACGAAAAAATGCCGTTACTAGAGGAGTTATCGCGCAAATTACAGCAAAGATAATCAATGCAATGAAAATATTGAGCCAAAATATGCTGGAGAGTTGCTGTCTTGAGACATTTTGACGTTGGATTATTGCAGGACCAGTACCTAAACCGGAATATGTTGAAAAATGTGTAACAACGAGAGTCGCAATTGCCATCAGACCGAAATCGGTCGGTTTGAGAAGGCGCGTAAGTATTATAACTTTTATCAAGTCCAAACACGTCCCAAACAAAGTAGCTGCCAATGACCACTTCCCGGCTGAGATAGCCGAGTGTTTCAGAGATTTCCAAGTCACACTTTCAATCATTATATCTGACAATCTCCATAGCGGGTACGATGTGAATAAGTATAAATTACCGGATGGTGCAGTTTTGCGCAATCATCGGCTAGTTATTATACAATAACAAAAATCCGCAAAAAACCGAATGAGTATAAAAAACTTGCATTACATATAAAAAACTGTTACAGAAGATTCCATTAATGAACATGTGTCTAACCATCCCGACCGGGATGTAATTCAAACCAACGGAGGTAACGGCAATGGAAACGGAAACCAAGGAACTGGAAGTGCTGGACGAGGGGCGGGAGAGCACCGAAGAGGTGAACAGCTGCTGCGCTAATAACACTGCTCGAACCTGAACCGTCCATCTCTACCGGAGTCGGGGGGCGTTGCCCCCCTTCTTTTTGGAGCCTGCCCATGCCCCTCTCCCGCTACCTGAAGATCTTTCCCTGCCCTGACCGGCCGGGTTCCCATATCCTGTATTCCACGAAAAAAGGGTCGACCGTCCGGGTCTCCGCTGCGCTCCTGGCCGCTGCCCGCAGCGACACACTGGGCGACAGCGACCGGGCCGCCCTTGCCCGCCTGGAGATGGTCGTCGACGACCCGGCCGCAGAGCGGGCCGCCATGGCCTCCCTGGTGGAGAAGACCAACGCCCGGAGCAGCCGCTTCAAGGCCACGGTGGTCCTGAATCTCGCCTGCAACCTGGCCTGCAGCTACTGCTACGAGGAGGATTTTCGGCGCGGCGACGCCATGGGAGAGGCTACGGCCCAGCTCCTGGTGGACCATGTCCTGCATGAGCAGATCGAACGGGGACGGGAGGTGGAACTGCGCTTCTACGGCGGCGAACCGCTCCTCTCCGTGCCGATGCTCAAAGCGATCGCCGGGCCGCTCAGGGACGCCGCTCAGGCGTGCGGCACCCGGTTTTCGTGCAGCATGGTCACCAACGGTACCCTGCTCACCCGCCCTGTGGTGGAAGAGCTCCTCCCGTTCGGGCTCAAGAGCGCCCAGATCACCCTGGATGGCCCGCCCGAGATCCACGACCTTCAGCGCCCCTTTGTCTCCGGTGAGGGGAGCTTCGCGCCAATCGTCGCCAACACGAAGGCGGTCTGCGACCTGGTCACCCTCAACCCGGGCGGCAACTTCACCAGAGAGAATTACCGCGCCTTCCCTGCCATGCTCGATCTGCTCCTGGCCGCGGGGATCGACCCGCAAACACTCGGCCCGGTCATGTTCGCACCGATCCTCCCCAAGTCCGGCCG
This sequence comes from Geobacter argillaceus, assembly GCF_007830735.1. Lineage (GTDB taxonomy): Bacteria > Desulfobacterota > Desulfuromonadia > Geobacterales > DSM-12255 > Geomobilibacter > Geomobilibacter argillaceus. Next base: position 116,108 of record NZ_VLLN01000006.1, on the reverse strand, counting down.
ACCGTCCGTCCATGATGCCGGGAGTGCTTGCGTCACCTCCGGCGAGCCGTGGCTGGCCGAGGCGGCCCTCTTCCTGCGTGAGGAGACCCTGAGGCGCGGCTTTGCGGCCATGAAACCGACCATGGGGGCCTGCATGGTGGAGTTCGACAACGATCTGGTGGTCAACTGGGACGGCTCCCTCTACAAGTGCCCGGCCTTCATGGGGTGGCCGGAACTCTCCGTCGGCACCCTGGCTAGCGGAGTCACCGACTACCGCCAGTCCCACAATCTGGACTGCTGGCGCAACGACGCCTGCCTCGACTGCGCCTACCTCCCCTTGTGCTTCGGCGGCTGCCGGCTCATCACCCTGATGCACAGCGGCGCCGTAAACGGTGTTGATTGCCGCAAACCGTTCTACGACAACGCCTTGGAGCAGATTGTCATGCAGGATCTGCGCTATCAGCAAAGCGGGTGATCCAACGGCCGGACCGTTGCCGGCTGGCACGGGTGGAATGGATCGTTGTTCGGACGGGAACCGGCGCATGGTGATCAGCAGTTGACCCCGGAATTACAGTCAGCCGGCAGGTCCAGCGAATCCATGCGCGCAATGATCTTCCTGAAGCCGTTTTCCAACTGTTCCAACGCGTCGGGAAGTGCATCCATCCGGGCAAACAGCGTCTTCATCTCTTCCAGTTCGTGCATGGGGCAGATCATTTCCATCTCCTCGTAACCGTACCGTTCCCGCGCCAACAGCAACCGCTTGAGCCGGTAGATCAGGAACTCCAGCTTCAGTCTCCGGACATCGCCGATGGTGTTGGGATGAAACATGTGTTGCAGGCTGGTGACCATTTCGTACTGCTTGTTCATTGTTGCCTCCAAGTTGTCAATCTATATAGGTAGGGATGGCGTTTGCTCCATCCAAAAGATACGGTAATGTCATTCAGCATGTAATGCCTTCTGCTCCCCCTTCACACGCTTATGCACGAGAGTCTGCCCCCCAACCTCCAGCCGTTGAACTGTCGCCTTATTTCGCTGTCTTCCCGGCTGGAAAAATCAGTGCGACGGACCACCCCCTGGGTAACAATCCGTTCATAACTCTCCGGCTCCGCAAAACGGAGCTCCCGTTTGTCGATCACATGCATGTCCAGCCAGTCGCGGAAGGCATCAAGGTTGTGCCGGTGCGGATGGTCAGGATCGAGATGAAGGGCGCCGGCAGGAACCAGAACAGCCAGGCTGCGCTTGAATGTCGCCAGGAGGGCATACAATCGGTTCCGGTCATTCAGATCCTGGATCAGGATCACCCGTTCCACCATGTCCGGTTTGAGGGTCGAGGCATGCAGCCTCACGGGATCAAAGGTGTCGAAAATCAAATAGAGGTAGGATTTGCCATCTTCATGGGCAACGGTAGTGCGCGGCAGGGTGGAGTTCGTACTCTGGAGCATATTGGGTTTCCTCTTGATAGGTATTGAAACGATCTGCAACGGTCAGCGATCAATCCTCTCTATACCAATTTCCGTGCCATTTTAATTTGTGCGCAATATCAGCTGGTTATATGGGGTTACGACATGAGGTGTAACAAAATGTGATGTAACAATATGTTACACTTGGCCTTGTGATGCGCCTATTGATGGGGGTTTACGGATAACTGTAACAAAATGTTGCAGTTGTGGGTTTTGGGGGAGGAAATGAGTGATGAGGTGGGTGCGGGGCGGTTTGTCCGAAAAAAAAAATTACAATCGGCAAAAAAAGACCTCCGAGGTGGAACCCCCGGAGGTCGAGAAGGTACATGGTGCTGCCCTGAACCGACTGCTCAGGAATTGGATCGGACTACTTTGCCAGCTTGGCGGTCAATGCCGGCACGAACTGCAGGACGTCGGCAACCACGAGCACGTCGGCGATCTCGCCGATCGGGGCATCCTTGTCCTTGTTGATCGCCACCACGAAGTCGGACTTCTTCATCCCGGCCAGGTGCTGGATGGCACCGGAGATGCCGCAGGCAACGTACAGTTTCGGGCTGACCGTCTGGCCGGTGGTCCCTACCTGATGGCTGTGCTCCACCCAGCCGGCGTCCACCACCGGACGGCTTGCGCCCAGTTCCCCGCCGAACGCCTTGGCCAGGGCGGCGATGACCGGCACATTGTCTTTCTTGCCGATGCCGCGTCCGGCGCTGACGATGATCTCGGCCCGGGTCAGGTCGACGTCTTTGGCTTCGGCCGGCTCATAGCCGACAAATTCGACCCCGTTTCCCCCTGCCGCGCTCAACTGCTGGACCTGCGGAGTTCCGCCGGGCTGGGCAACCGGGAAGGCGCCGGCCTGGATGGTCAGGACCGCCTTGGCCGTGGCCGGCTTGACGGTACGGCGCATCTTGGCGTTGCAGGCGCCGACTTCGAAGCCGCCGTCGACGAGGCCGGTGATCTCGGAGACCTGGGCCACTTTGAGCTGTGCGGCAACGCGGGGAGCCAGGTCCCAGCCGTAGGACGAGTGCAGGAAGACGACGTAGTCAGGGTTTTCCTTGGCCACGGTGTCGAGGATCAGCTTCTTGTGCAGGTCCGGGTTGTATTCGCCGCACGCCGCCACATCGGCCAGGTACAGGGTGCCGCCATAGGCCGGGAGCTGGCTGCTGGAACCAACCAGCAGCATGGCGGTATCGGCGCCGAGCTGGCCGGCAAAGCCGAGTAGTTCATAGGTTGATTCCAGGAGCTGTCCTTCCCGGTATTCGCCAACGAGTAATGCTTTCATGTCGTCCCCCCTACCTTAAGACCGCAGTCTTGTCTTTAAGAATGTTCACCAACTGGTCGACCAGGGCACCCACATCGCCTTCGAGAACGATGCCGCCACCCTTCTTGGCCGGGGCATGGAAGCTCGCCGTGGCGGCCAGCGCCTCGTCCTTGAGGAGATCGCCGACCGGAACCGCCTGGATCTCCTTTTTCTTGGCCTTCATGATGTTGGGCAACGTCGGGTAGCGGGGAACGTTCAGACCCAGCTGGCAGGTGACCACGGCCGGGGTCTTCAGCTTCACCACGCCCTTGATGCCGCCTTCCAGCTCCCGCTTGGCGGTGATGGTGCCGTTATCGTAGGCAAAGCCGACAATGGTGGTGGTGCAGGAGAGACCGAGAATCTCGGCCACCGTTACCCCTACCTGGGACGAGCCCCGGTCCTGGGACTGCAGGCCGGTGAAGATCAGGTCGAATCCCTGATCCTTGGCATAGGCTGCAATGATGGAGGCAATCTGCCACGGGTCCTTGGTGGCTGCAGCCGGGTCCTGGATATGGGCGGCCCGGTCGCACCCCATGGCCAACGCCTTCTTGATCGCCTCGCCCACCCGGTCCGGGCCGATGGACAGGACCGTGATCTCGGGGGCGTCACCCAGCTGTTCTTTCAGCTGCACTGCCTGCTCGACGGCGTATTCGTCGTATTCGTTCATGCGCCAGGCCAGATCGGCTTCGTCATACCAGACACCCTGGCTGTTGGGCTTGAACCGGGACTCCATGTCCGGTACCTGCTTGATGCAGACTAGAATCTTCATACATTCCTCCCTTGATATGGCCTTCTATCCAGACAGACTTTTAATGTGCTACCAATTATAAATTCATCAAATCATAAATCAGTATTCGAGTACCTATTTTATAACCGACACTTGACACTGGTGTCAAGGAGTTAAATAACGTCATTATAAATATTTCTTCAGGTCCTTTGCCCCATGAGTTAAAATGCCGTGTTATCCCCGCATAATTCGCTATACGTTAGGTCCTAACGAGATTTGACCTTGACAATGAAATGGTTTGCAGGATACTAATTGACATTGAGGTTAAGTATGAGACTGAGCAATGAAGAGCACATGCAGATAAGCGATCTTTCCGAATCTCTGGGGATAACGTCAAGGACCATCCGCCTGTACGAAAAGATCGGTCTGGTCGAGCCGCCCAAGAGGACCGAGGGAGGGGTGCGCTACTACGAGAAGAAAGACCTGAAGCGGTTCAAGTTCGTGCTGCGGCTGAAGACCCTGGGGCTGACCCTGGACGAAATGAAGGAGCTGGCGGAGCTGTACAACCGGGAGGATCGAATCCCGGACAAGATCATGCCGCGGCTGACGGAACTGCTGGATACTCACCTGAACAGCATCAAGGATAAAATAGCGACCCTGCAGCGGCTGGAAAAGGATATTTCCGAGTATCGCACGAGAATCGTAGATCAGTACCAACTGGTGAAATAGCTCCCCCCCTCCCCTCTCCCGAACAGTGTCTCCACTGCGTTATCTCACGCTACATCCGTAAATCACCACTGAATCCGGGCAGCGGGCCGTGTGGCCGGGACGGCAATACGGCCCGCTGCCACACGGCCCATCGAACAACGTAACTGCTGATGGGCAGGATCAGAACACCCACTTCACCATCAGGTAGGGAGTGTTTCTGTCGTAATGCTTGTAGTACGCCGACTCTAGGCGGATACCTGCCTGAAGTCGGCCGTTTTTCAACAGATCAGCCAGAAAATCCAGTTGCGTGAAGGCATTGACGCCGTTATCAGTCGTCTTTACCAGGGCAAGACCATCGAAATGCAGCCCCACCGGACCAACCGCAAACGGTGCCAGCCAGACGGTCCGGGAAAGGAATTCCACCCCTTTGTCATAATTCGTTTTGCGGGCGTAGAAATCCTGTTCGAAAAAGACCGTGCCGGGGATCTTCAGGTCGAACGAGACGCCTATGTTTTCCGCCGTGTAGCTGCCGTAACTGGCGCGCTCCAGTCGTCCCGCCAGGTACACGTCCTTGACGAAACCGCTAAGGGGTTTGTTGGCTATTTTTGTCAGGCTGAACCGCGGCACGTAGACGAGGAACAGGTGCGCCGCCGTATCGCTGCCAAAGGAACCCGAGCCGCTCCCCCCGACCTTGCTACCCTCGGTAAGGTCAACGCTAAAGAAGTTGTCCCCGTATTTCCAAGTCCCGTAGTGCTCGAGCCTGGCCGCGGTGAGCCTGTTGCTGCTTGTGAATATGCCGTTGCCCAGGTCGGGATCACCCTTGTCCAGGAATGGCGTGTAAAGGACTTGCAGGTCGGTACATGAAAACTCTTCCGCCTGGCTTGGACCAGCCAACAGCGACAGTGCGCAACTCACAATACAGACCGCAACAATCCGGACCCCAATTCTCATCATGCTATCGTTCATCTCTTTCTCCTTATCGTGATATTCGATTAGCGCTGATCTTCAGCTATAGCGTCAAAACATTCCCGCTCCCTGAGGGAGCCGACCGGGGTGAGGGGTGCTTGTCTATGCGCTTGCGGGAACCGCGTTTCCCCTCGGTCTGAGCGCCAGGTAGAGGCCAAAGCCGGCGATGGCGCTGCATGGCGACGAGAAGGACGCTACAGCCGGAATGTTCATCATCACAATACCGACGATCACCGAGCCGAACCAGGCGGCCAGCCCGCGCGAGTTGTATGCCGGATACTCACTGTCACCCTTGGAGCCTTCTTCCGGATGCTCTGTTTTCGCATCGTTCAGCATGTAGGCCAAAGCAATGGCCACCCAGGCCACCACAAAGATCCCCTGATAGGCCAGCGCCTTGAGCAGGTAGCTGAATACGTCCAGAAGCATCAGCGTATAGACGATCGCGCCGACCATGACTGCCCAGAAATATTTTGAAATGTGCCGACCGAAGATCATCTTCCCCAGCGCTTCGAAGTTGACCGCGGCCAGATAGAAGTTCGCCGTGTTGATACGTGTTTGGGTAGACCATACGAACAGCAGTCCGAAGCCCCCCATCATCATGATGATGGCTTTGACGGCCGACACCTCGGAAAGGGCGCCTTCAATCGGGATGGTCTGCACCAGGAAGATGCCAGCGAGCCCGCCAACCAGGAACGACATGAGGTAGAACGGAGCACCGAAGTTGAAGCGGGAGTGATACCCCTCATCGGATTTCTTGCCGAATCGGGCGTAATCAAAGCAGTACATCATGAGAATCCACACCCCCATGTACGCCACATAGACATCCCACCACCCCATTGCCGGGGCGCCGCCTTTGGGCACCGCCATCAACCAGGCGTTGCTGTACCCATACTTGCTGATTGCCAGCCCTACCGAAGCGGCAAGCCCGAGCAGGTACACCGGAAGCAGGATGCCGTTGAACTTGTCCAGCCAGTGCTGGACGCTCCCGAAGATGAGCGGCACGCTGTACAGGACCACGAGCAGAGCGGCAACCTTGTAGCTCAGGCCTGAGAAGAGAAAGGTCGCGGCCAGTGCCATCACCGACCCTTCAAACACGGCATAGTAGACCGCTGTTGCCGCAAAGATCAGCGTGGCCAGGGCGGAGCCCGATCTCCCGAACAGAATGCGCGAGAACAGCGACACCGACGATCCGGTACGGATGGCATACCGGCTGATCACCGCATTGACCGCCGCATAGGTGACAACCGACAGGCCGATACCGATGAGCGTATTGACGGTGCCGAACCCCGCCGCAAGGGTAGCGGCAACGACCACGTAAAACATGGCGCTGCAACAGCTCCACCACGCCATGGTGAGCGAAAACGGCGACATTCGCCCGTTTTCCGGCACCGGGTTGCATGAATAATCTAATTCCGCTTCACTGGCTGCTACGATTTTTTGTGCCATTGGATCCTCCCTGAATTAACCAACGATTTGACTTCCTTTGTTCCCTCCCACAGAGACTGTTCTGTATGCCAACTGCCGGAACCGGGCACAAAGCTAGAGTGTCCGCCTGGGCATTCAAATCAATCCGTTGTCATAACTGATTGATTTGAATGCCCATTACGCCTGATTACCGCAAACGGGACTGTGCTATGGAATGGTTACAGCTTTGGCGGCTTTCGTCTTGCGGCGAGAGCCTCGCGAAACTGGCTGGTGGTTTTCGGCAGGAGCGTCCGGTCGTTCCAGTTGCAGATGACCCCGTACTGGCGGATCACATCGAGGGTATCGATCTCCCCTGCCCGGAATTTTTCGGCAACGGTGAGCGGATCCATCGTCAGCAGTGCGTCGCGGGTCGCCCGGATGTCGGCACGTGCCCTGGCCGTGGCATCGAGATCGACGCGGTAGTCATTGAGCTCGGGGGTGACAGCGGTTATCACCACGCCGTAATCGGTACGGGCCCGGGCCACACTCACGTACCCGTCGATGACATCGTCGAGCACGGCCTGGGGCGCCCGTTCCAGCGGATCGCCCAACCCGCCGCCGCCCGACGAAGGCCGGCTGAACAGATCCCCTTCCTTTACCGGGACGTTGGAGAACACGGCGCCGAGATACTCCACCTGCTCGGCGCCCTGACGGAGCAGCGAGACACCATGGGGTCGTGACGGCAGACCGCCCCAGATCCCCCAGGTGACGGAGCGAGAACGGTCGCAGCAGTACGACATCACCGCTTTCTCGACCTTGGTCAGCTTCCCGCCCCGGCGGACACCGCATCCGCCGCGATATTTGCCGGGACCGCCGGAGTCGGTTTCGATCTGGTGCTCGCTGGTGAGCACCGGGCTCAACCGCTCCTGGGCCTCGACCGACTGGATGGCAAGGCCGACCCCGAAGACGGGCGAGGTTGCATTGGAGCCGTCTCTGCCGTTACGCCCCCCCCAGCCGCCGGCCATCCAGTCGTAGTTCATGAAATAGCGCCGGTTGGACTTGTCCCGCCCGTCCCAGCCGCCGACAAGCAGGTACTCCAGGTTGAAGGAGCAGGCCAGCGCCCGTTCCGGGATGATGTTCGACCAGAGGGCGAAGATCGCGTTCATGATCTTCTCATAGCTGCCCGAACAGTAACCGGCCACCGCCACCGGCCAGGGGGCGTTGACAACGCTCCCTTCCGGGAAATGGACGTCGATGATCCGGTAGAAACCGGAATTGAGGGGGAGTTCGGGGAAGAAGGTCTTGGTGCCGGCGACCACCCCCGAGAACGAGGCGCTGTAGGTCGAGTTCAGGAAGCAGCCGATGGAGGCGTGGGTGCCGGTAAAGTCGTAGAACACCCGGTCTTCCTCGATGGTCATGGTGACCTTGATCGGTATCAGCCCTTCCTCCCCGGACGGGTCCTGGTCGATGAAGTCCGTGGCGCTCCAGGTCCCCTTGGGGAGCTTTTTCAGCTGGCCGCGGGCATACCGCTCCACATAGTTCTGCACCTCCTCGAACGCCAGCAGGATCGTCTCCTTGCCGTACTTGTCCATCAGGGCCAGCAGGCGCCGCGCGCCGCACAGCGTGGCTTCGGACTGGGCACGCAGGTCGCCGAGGGAATCGTTGGGCGCCCGCATGTTGGACACGAGCATCTTGGCCACATCTTCCTGGAACACCCCCTCCTTCCAGATCTTCATCGGGGTGATGCGCAGCCCCTCGCCGAAATGCTCCTTGGCGGTGATGTCGAAGGATCCGGGCACACTGCCGCCGATATCGGCCCAGTGTCCGTTCGACTGGGTGAATGCCACCAGTTCCTCGTCACAGAAAATGGGGCGGATGATCCTGACATCGTTGAAGTGGGTGCCACCGTTATACGGGTCATTGGTGATGAAGACATCTCCCGGCCGGATGTCGGAGCCGAACTGCTCGATGACCGATTTGACGCTGAAATGCAGCGTGCCGACGTGTACGGCGATATCCTGGGTACCCTGGGCCACGGTATTGCCATGGCGGTCGCAGATGCAGTTACTGAAATCGCGGCTGTAGATGACGAACGAGTAGCAGGTGCGCAGCAACTGCTCGGACATCTGGTCCACCAGGTTGATGAAGGCGTTTTTGAGCACCTCGAAGGTGATCAGATCGAGTTTGACCGGCGCCTTTTCTTCGTGTTCAGGTTCGTAAGAACTCTTGTGCAGTTCACTGGTTCGCATGATGTTTCTCCTCTCAGCCCCGGATAAAGTTGGTAATGATATTCAGATAGGGATCAACGACGCTCGATGTCTCGGGAGGAAGGACCACGGTCGAATCCAGCTGTTCCACGACGGCCGGTCCCATGATCCGGGCTCCCGGCAGCAGCTCCTCCCGGTTGTAGACCGGGGTTTCCACATACCCTCCGGCCTCGTCGAAGTAGACCTGACGGCTGCCGGTCAGGGCACGCTCCGCGTCGCCGGTTACCCGTACCTTGGGCATGGTCGGCTTGGGAATGATCCCCTGGGTCACCAGCTTGAGCGCGAATATTTCCACATCACGGCTGGGGTCGCTGTACGAATAAGCCCGCTCGTGCTCGGAGTGGAACTTCTTCAGGGCCTCCTGAAGCCCGTTCTCCGTATCGGACAGGTCCACAGGCACCGTAAGGGTCCGCCACTGGCCCATATACCGCATATCCAGCTGCCGCACGAAACGCATGTTCTCCGGCGCGACCCCTTCTTCATGCAGGTGGTCCCTCGCCTCTTCCTCCATCGACTCGAAGCTGTGGGCAAGTTGGATGAGGTTTGCGTCCTGCACCCTGCCGAGGTACATCTGGCTTGAATCGTGGCGGATATCCACCAGGAGGCACCCCATTGCGGACGCGATGCCGGGATAGCGCGGGAAGATGACCGTCGGGATCTCCAGTTCCTGGGCGAGATACGCCCCGTGCAGCGGCCCGGCCCCCCCGAAGGCAACCAGGGCGAAGTCGCGCGGGTCATAGCCGCGGCCGACCGAAATCAACCGGATCGCGTTGGCCATATTGGCCTCCGCCACCTTCAGCATGGCACTGGCGGCAGTGGCGAGCTCCATGTTCAGCGGGCCGACCATCTTGTTAGCGATGACCTGTTTCGAGGCCTTCAGATCGAGCTGCAGCCGCCCCCCGAGCAGGGAGCTGCTCAACCTGCCCAGCACCAGGTTGGCGTCCGTGTTGGTCGCTTCCTCGCCCCCCTTGCCGTAGCAGGCCGGACCCGGGTCCGCACCGGCGCTCTGCGGACCGTTGCGCAGGGACCCCCCCGCGTCTATCCAGGCGATGCTGCCACCACCGGCGCCGATGGTGAGCACCTCGACGCTGGGAAACATGATCGGATAGCCGTACTCCACCTGCCAGCTGTTGGCCGTTTTCAGTTCTCCCTTGTAGGTGAGGGCAACGTCGGTGCTGGTCCCGCCCATGTCGAAGCTGATGGCGTTCAGGAATCCGGCCTGCTTGGCGATGTGCGCGCCGGCAATGGCGCCGGCCACGATGCCGGAACTGGCCAGGCGGGACGGGAACCTGGCGGTACCTTTTGCGGTAAGTACCCCGCCGCCGGAATGGAGGATCAGGAGGTCGCCCCTGTACCCCATCTCCTTGAGACGCCCTTCCAGGTCCCGGACATAGTTCACGATGCACGGGCCGAGCACGGCATTGATCATAGCGGTGCTGAAGCGGGGATGTTCTAACATCTCCGGAATGGTTTCGCTCGACGTACAGACATAGGTTCCGCCGGGCAGGAAATCTTCGAGGATGCTCTTCATCGCCTGTTCATGGTCGGAATTCACATATGAATTGATGAAGCAGATGCAGACAGCCTGATACCCCAGCTTGGAGATCCTCTCGGCGACGCTGCGCGCCTGTTCCCGATCCAGCGGGGTTACCACATTGCCGTTGTAATCGACCCGCTCAGTCACCTCGAAACGGTCGCGTCGGCGGATGTAGGAGGCCGGTTTGTCCTGGTAGGCGTCCCACAGCTCCTGTTTGGTGCCGTCGCAGATCTCCACCACGTCCCGAAAGCCTGATGTGGTGATCATGGCCGTCTTCGGAAAGTTGCGTTCGATCAGCGCATTGGTCGCCACGGTCGTTCCGTGGGTAATCAGCTTGATCTCCGCTGCCTTGAGGCCTGCGGCCTTGATGGCATCGGTTATGGCAACTGCCGGGTTCTTCGGTGTCGAGGGGACCTTGGCTATGAATGAGGTGCCGTTTTCTTCGTTGAAGATGAAGGCATCGGTGTTGGTTCCTCCCGTATCAATGGCGACGCGATACTTCATGATGATCTCCTTTGCAGATTTGTTTTGTTTGTACCAAAACATCATTTTGATATTAATGATAAGCATCAGCCGTGCCAATATGCAGATTCCCGGAAACGCCGCTTGACGTGAAATCCGGCTGCCCGCTCAGCCGGTAGCCATGCAACTAGCTGATAATATAATTCTTACACGGTGATCAGAGTCTGTATGGTTGCAGTGGATGGGAGATGACGTGGAGGAGTGAATATCACTGGTCTTACGCGATTACAGACCAATAAAGGCAGGCCCACACAATTTCGCTGCTTGCAAGAGACACTGTTTGCGAGTTCATGAGCCTGTCGGGCCTAAACTGATTCAATTATGAATCACGACAACCTGCCCGGCAGCGTCCGACTACTGGATATTGAACTTCTTGAGCCTTCTGTTAATGGTGGGCTGGCTCAGGCCAAGGAAATCAGCTGCCTTGTACTGGCTGCCGAATCGCTCCATGGCGCGCGCGAGCACCTGCTTCTCCACGTCGTCCAGGATCTGCTGCATGGTCATCCCTTCCGGCCAATCGCTCTGCGTCACTCCCGCCTCGCGCGCCTGGCAGAGGATGTCACTGGGCAGGTCCTGGATATCGATCACCTCCGTCTCCGTCATGACTACCAACCGTTCGCAGACGTTCATCAGTTCCCGGACGTTGCCGGGGTATGAATAGGCCAGCAGACCATCCATTGCGGCACGCGTCAGACGTTTCTTGATACCGTACTTTTCACTGAAATGGCCGGTGTAGTGATGGATAAGGGGAAGTATGCACTCCTTGCGCTCCCGCACCGACGGCACATAGATGGGGATCACTTTCAGCCGGTAATAGAGGTCGAGCCGGAATTTGCCCAGCGCCACCATCTCTTCCGGGTTGCGGTGTGTTGCCGCAAGGATGCGGACATCGACGGTGCAGCTCTTGGTGCCGCCAAGGCGGGTGATGCGGCCGTCCTCCAGGAAGCGGAGCAGCTTCACCTGCGAGGAGAGCGGCAGTTCCGCGATCTCGTCCAGGAACAGTATGCCGCCGTCGGCAATCTCGAAGTAGCCCGGCTTGCCCCCAGCCTGGGCGCCGGTAAATGCCCCCTTATCGTAGCCGAACAGTTCCGATTCGATGAGGGATTCCGGGATGGCCCCGCAGTTGAGCTTGATTAGAGGCTTGTCGGCGCGGCGCGAGTGCTTGTGGATCAGGTCGGCGAAGAGCCCCTTGCCGACACCCGACTCGCCGAGGATCAGGACCGATGAGTCGGAGACGCTCACCTTGAGCGCCTGCTGCAGTGCCTTTACCATGCACGGGCTCTTGGCGATGATGCGCCGCGACTCCAGCTTGAGCTGCTGCATCTCCAGCATATGATTGCGGAACTTGTCCTGGAGCGCCTCGCGCTCCTCGATCTCCCGCTGCAACTGGTCTATTTCATTGACATCGCGTTCACTCACCACCACCCGGATCAATCTGCCCATATCATCGAAAACCGGGGTCCCGGTAACGAGCAGCGTGCGTCCCAACCGCTGCTGCAGCAGGTTCATCACCTTTCCGGTCTTGATGACCTCCAGGGTGACCGACTTGTCGATGAATCCCTCCTCAACCAGTTGCCGCATGTTGCGACCGATATAATCGACGGCCTCGATCTGGTTCAGCCGCTCGGATGCCGGATTCATGCGGAGCACATTGGCTTCGCCGTCACAGATCCAGAGCGCCACAGAGGAGGAGTTGATGATGGCGTCCAGTTCCCGGGTCAACTCCTGAAAGATCCGCATCTGCATGGCCATCGCTTCCAGCCCGGAATTCTCCACAAAGAAGCAGACGGCCCCGTCCTCCCGGTTGTCGAGGACGATGGGGCTGATCCTCCCCACGTAGTTCGCCTCCCCGCCCCGCACGGAGACCTCGATGGTGAACGTGCCCCCTTTCAGCCGGTTGGTGATCTTGGACCAGAGGTCGGGGATGACGTCATTCAGGTGAATGCCCGGATAGGCGCTCAGACTCCTGCGGGCGGTCCTGTTGCCGAAAACGGTCATGCCGGAGTTGTTGACCGTCAGGATCGCCACGTCCATGGAGTTCATCATGGCCAGGTACAGGTCCTCCGAAATGAGGCTCTTGCCGTTCAAAGGGGTACTGGCTATTTTTGTAGGGTCGGATTTCGGTCGCATGAAGACTACCTCTGTCGAGAAATTTGATTTTACCCGCTAACAAGCGTGGTTAAGGCAAGAAATGAATATATAGCCGAGATATGTCGGAGAACTATAATCACGTTATACTCATTTTATCCAAATGTGAATCATTGATTCATATATGGATTACACCGGATGCATCCTCTTCTGCGGATTCTCCCTGCTGTCCGATTGCCATCGACGTTCTCGATGGCAATCGGCATATTCTCACTCACGGGGTCGTCAGGATCAGGAGCCAGGCTGCCTCTCCCCAGCAAAATACTGGCCGCATGGTCCGGCCACGGGGAAAAACATGATGGTTGAGGCAATGGCGAGTAACAGGCGCTATCAACGCCTATGCGGGTGTAATTGGGATTTTCTGGACTATCGGAGGGAATTCAACCAGGAAGGACGCACAGGTTCGCTGGGAAGACTGTGGTCCGCGTTGCTCTGCGGTAAATGCTCTTTGTAGGATAATGGCTGCTGCGCGGAAGGGAATGCGGCTGTTCGCGCACCCCCTTCCCTCATCATGAAAAACGCGAGAAATCGGGTTTTCGGTGCTGCATGAAGGCCTGAAAGGCCTCCAAAGCCTCGGGCGACTGGAGCCGTTCCGTGAAGCAGTCGATCTCGTGCCGTGCCGTCTCAAGGAGTGCGGCCCCGCTCTCCCGTTTCAGCAGCGCCTTGGTCATGCGAACCGCTGCCGCTGGCTGGGCTGCCAGTTGCCGGGCCTTTACCCGTGCCGATTCCAGCACCGACCCGTCAGGGAAGAGCTCGTTGACTATCCCCACCTCCCTGGCCCGGCTCGCGGGAAAAGGCTCGCCCAGAAGGAGCAGTTCCGCTGCCCGCTGGTGCCCCATCATGCGCGGCATCAAGAGGGTCGAGCCCGCCTCGGGACAGAGCCCGAGGTTCACGAACGGCGTCTGAAAAAGCGCACCCTCACCCGCATAGACCAGGTCGCAGTGCAGCAGCATGGTCACACCGACGCCGATGGCCATCCCCTCGACAGCCGCCACAATCGGCTTGCGCGCCTGAAACAGTGCGTTCATGAACCGCACGACCGGACTATCCCGGACAATGAACGATGAGTCGAGAAAATCGGCAAGGTCGTTGCCGCTGGTAAAGGTACCCCCGCTTCCCGAGAGCAGCAGTACCCGCACCCTATCGTCGCTGTCCGCCAGGGTCAGTGCCGATTCCAGAGCGCCGTACATGGCCATGTTCAGGGCGTTCTTCTTGTCCGGCCGGTTCATGGCCACACTGAGCACCCCTTCTTCCGGTTCGGTACGGATCAGATCTTTCGTCATCGTTATTCCCTCTCTTTATTCGGCCATGGCCTTTATCGTATCGGGGACGGTAGTAGTGGTCTTGCTCACGCTGTCGTAGCAGACCATGACCGTTTTTGCCGTGGCAAAGGTCTTCCCTGCCCGGTCGTGGATGCAATACTCCAGATCGAAACTCGACCCGCCGATCCTGGCTATCGTTACCGAGACCACCACCGTGTCGCCGTACAGGATCGGGACCTTGTAATCGCACTCGGCCCGTGCCACCAGCAGTTGGATACCGCTGTCGGTCAGCTCGCGGAACTGCTCGGAAAGGAGCCGCACGCGCGCCGCTTCCAGGTAATCGAAATAGACCACGCCGTTGACATGCCCGTAGAGATCCAGGTCGGAAAATCGCATCTCGATCGGTATATCGTATCGCTTCGCCATCTCTACCTCCCTAACATTCCATTTTTCAGCGCCTCGTCCGCCGGCCGCTCCCCGAAGTAGATGGCCATGATGCCGCTCGCCAGCCGGCCCGACGCTATGCTTCCCAGGACTCTGTTGTTGTGCCTGACAACCACGGTCCCGTCGCTGTCGAGAACCAGGTCAACCACGTCTCCGCGGCTGAAATCGGCCGTGAACAGGGAGAGGAATTGTTTCACCTCAGCTGAACCGGCCAGGTCGGGGGAGTTGTTGCTGAACCCTTCGCTGAAGGCCTCGATGATCTTTCCCTTTTCCACTTTTGAGTGAAGAAAGTTCATCCTGATCAAGCGGTCATCGGCGTAGCGCAGGGCATCTGCCGGTGTGGCGAGCCGCTTCGCGCTGTAGAGCGAGCCGATGTAGACCTTGACGAAGAATTTCTTCCTGATGCCGTGGCCGTTTAGCTTCAGGGTGTGGCCGTTGACCGCCACTGCCGGTTCCAGCGTCACGCCGGCAACCTCAAGGGCAGAGGCAGGGAGGGTCGACAGTAGCAGCAAAAGAAGAGCGACAAACATTCTCATCCGTATCGTCCTTTCGTTTATATGTCAGTCGATCTCCCGCCCGGCCAGGAACCCCTGGTGCATGGCGTCGAAGACCATGGCCGGACTTTCCGCGTCACCCACCACCCGGAAAGGGAGCCCCTGGGCCGTGACATGCTCCTGCAACGGGTTCAGGGACCGGGTCCCGACCGCCAGCACCACGCTGTCTGCCGGGATCTCCTCGATCCGGTCGTTACTCTCGATCCTGACAAAGCGGGAGTCGATCGCCACCACCCGTGAAGCAGTGCGCGTCCCGACTCCATAGCGCGCCACGTCCTGCATCATCCCCCAGCGGGTGCTCTTGCCGAAGTTGCTGCCCAGTTCGTCCAGCATCTCGATCACGGTGACCTCTTTGCTGCCGCGGGTTGCCAGGGTATAGAGCGTTTCCGGCGGCTCGGCCTCGTGAACGAGGAGAAACTTCAGTGCCTCGCCGGAAAGGGTCCCCTTTTCCGCCAGCAGGAGGGCGGTCTCGATGCCGACCGCACCGCCACCGATCACCGCCACCCTCTGCCCGACAGTAGTCTTTCCGGTCAGGATGTCCCAGGCCTGGCACACGTGGGGGAGTTCCACCCCCGGAATCGCCGGGGTGACCGGTATTCCGCCGGTGGCCAGGATGACCGCATCGGGAGCGGCTGTTGTCAGGAACGCCCTATCCACGTCGACGTCGAGCCGCACGGTTACGCCGGCACGCGCCACCTGTTGCTCCAGGTCATGGGCAAGCTCGCGGAACTCGTCCCGCCCCGGTGGCGCCCCGGCAAGCAGGAGCTGACCACCCAGCCGGCCGCACCGTTCGACGAGCGTCACCCGATGTCCCCGCGCAGCGGCCGCAATGGCCGCGCTCATCCCGGCCGGCCCACCGCCGACCACCATCAGGTTGAGCGGTTTTGCGGTCGGGCCGAGCTCCCGTGCCCGTTCGTACCCGGCCAGCGGGTTGCAGAGGCATTCCACCGGCTTCATCTTGAAAAGATTGTCGAAACACCCCTGGGCACAGGCCACGCAGTGGACGATCTCTTGCTCGCGGCCGTGACGGGCCTTTTCCGGGAACCAGGGATCGGCGATCAGTGCCCTACCGATGGCCACCATGTCGCAGGTCCCGTCACTGATCAGCTCCCGTGCCACTGCCGGGTCATTGATCCGGTGGCTGGCAATGACCGGGACATCGACCCGGTCACGGATACCCCGGGCCAGGTAGGCAAAGACTCCGCGCGGCACCTCGGTGACGATCTGGGGAACCTGGGCCTCGTGCCACCCCACATTGACGCAGAGGGCATCCACCCCCGCGGCAACCAGCCGCACGGCAAACTCCCGGAGTTCCTCGCGGCCGGAGCCGCCTTTCATGAAATCATTGCCGTTCATCCTGACCAGCAGCGGGAAACTGTCGCCGACCGCCCTCCTGACCGCCTGAATCACCTCCAGGCCGAAGCGGCACCGGTTCTCGAAACTGCCGCCATACCCGTCGCTGCGCTGGTTGGTCAGGGGGGAGAGAAATTCGCTGATCAGGTAGCCGGTACCGGCCAGCACCTCGACGCTATCGAAGCCGGCCTCCTGCACCCGTCGGGCGGCCTTGGCGAAACTGCCGACAACCTCACCGATCCCGTCGGCGTCCAGTTCATCCGGGATCTCCCGGGTCAGGCGCGAGGGGATCGGCGACGGTGCCACCGGCCGTCTCCCCCCCATGAGCATGGAGTGGTTGTACCGGCCGGCATGATTCAACTGGACCGAAGCCCTGGCGCCGTTTTCGCGGATGGCAACGGCCAGCCGGGCCAGACCGGGGATCAGACTGTCCTCGTGGGCGCCGATATTGGTGGGATTGCCGGAGCGCTCGTCCACCGTGGCGTAGCCGACGGTGATCATCCCCGCCCCGCCACGGGCCCGTTCCGCGTAGAAATCCACCAGGCGGTCGGTGACAACATAATTGGCCGCCATGTTCAGGTGCATGGCCGGCATGAAAATCCGGTTTTTCACCTCCATACCGTTGATGGTAATCGGTTGAAACAGCGGGTCGTTCATGGGTTCTCCATTCTGCTCATGTAGGGGCGATCCTCGTGATCGCCCGGTTGCAGCTACCCAGCAACTGCCGTGTATGCCTCTTCCACCCGCTCGAACAGTCCGCACTGCTCCAGAGACTCCTTGAGCAGTGCGGGGTTCTCCAGGAAATCCAGCATGAAGACGATCTCGGACGCTTTCAGGTAGATTGAGAACGCGTCCGTAAGCCTGCCCTGAAAAAGCCGGTCGAGTATGCTTTCGATCGGCAGATGCCGCAGCGATCGTAGCTGGCCGGCACGCTCCAGCAGTGTCGCGACATAGAAGAGGATCGCCTCGTCAACCCCTGGCACCGTCTGCCGGTGACCCGGCATGATTCGCCGCCCCCGCAGCTTGACCAGGTTGAGCAGGGAGCGGCAGTAGGCGTCGTAGTTTCGGAAGCGGCCCGTGAATGTCTCCAGGTCCACATCCAGGAGCGGCGCCTGGAAGATGTTGTTCAGCAGCAGGTCGCCGGTCACGGCGTAGTCACCCACCAGGTAGACCATATCGCTCTGGGAGTGTCCGGGACAGGCCAGCCAGTCGATCCCCATCCCGGCCAGTTCCGGGGACTCCTCGACGATCCGGCACTGTGCCAGCAATGCCGGACTGGGCTCGGCCTGCCTGAACGTATCGCGCAATTGCTGCACAAACCCGTCACCAAAGCCGAGCTGTTTGATGATCTCAGCACCGTGGGCCCTTCGTTCCCGATAGCGGCTGAACTTGACGCTGTCCCTGCGGCCGATGTAGACCCGGACCGCACTGTTCTTCATGACAAAATCGGCCAGGCCGTAATGGTCGATATGGCCATGGGTGACGAACAGGCTGTGCAGGCGCTTCAGATCGACCGCCGCTGTCAGGCATGACTCCCCTTCCGGCGTTGGCGGGCCGGTATCGAACAGAACGAGCCCCTCCCCGGTCTCCATGGAGTAAAAGTGGGCCTCGCCGACGACGTACGGCGTTTGAACCGTGTGCTGGCGCATGGTCAAAAGATGTATTTCTCAGCCTCGATGCAGGCGTCGGCCAGGAGCCGCTTGGCCTTGAGCAGCCCGGTGGCGTCGTATTTGGTGAAGCGCCTGATGCCGGCCAGGAGCATGGTCAGATTGTCACCCTCCTCGATGTAGAAGGCCGCCTTGCGGGCAGCGGTGGTGGTCCGCTCCGCTGCCTCGAAGGTGAAACTCCTGACCGCCGCCGTGACCGCTGCCTTCCGGTTGTCGCTTAAGGAAGGCAGGATCTTTTCGGCCCTGAGCACGGCGCTCTCGATGGCAAAGATGTTGATGGCCACGTCGGCCGCTGCCAAGAGGATCTCCTGCTCGTCCTTGATGGTTGCCATGAACTTCTGGGCTCCACTCCCCGCCACCACCAGAAACGCCTTTTTCAGGTTGGCGATCAGCACCTTTTCCGCGGCAAAGGGAACGGTGTCATCGAGCTCGTCGAGCGAAGGGGTCATCAGCGATTCGAACGCCTTCATCGCCGACTGCTGGAGCGGAATCTCCCCCTTCATGGCGCGGCGCAGGATGGTGCCGGGGATCAGCAGGCGGTTGATCTCGTTGGTTCCCTCGAAGATCCGGTTGATCCGTTCGTCGCGATAGAAGCGCTCGGCTGGGTAATCCTGGATGAAGCCGTAGCCGCCGTGGATCTGCACCACCTCGTCAACCACCCGGGCCAGCACCTCGCTGCAAAAGACCTTGGCAATGGCGCATTCGATGGAGTACTCCTCGATCCCCTGCTGGTAAGCGTCGTAGTAGTTAGGGGTATCTTTGGGGATGGTGGCCAGCCGGTCGTCGATCAGCCCTGCCAGGCGGTAGACCAGCGACTCGGCGGCGAACAGGGAGGCCGCCATGTCGGCAATCTTCTCCTTGATGGCGCCGAAGGAGCTGATCTCGGTGCCGAACTGTTTGCGCATGTTGGCGTATTTCACCCCCACACTAAAGGCATTCTTGGCCGCCCCGGTGACCGCCGCGCCGAGCTTGAACCGCCCCACGTTCAGGACGTTGAAGGCGATCTTGTGTCCCTTGCCGATCTCACCCAGCACGTTTTCCACCGGCACCCTGGCATTCTCCAAAATGATCTGGGTGGTGGAGGAGCCCTTGATCCCCATCTTCTTTTCTTCCGCTCCCTGCGTCACCCCGTCGAAGGTTCGCTCCACCAGGAAGGCGGTGAAATGCACCTTGTCGATCTTGGCAAAGACCGTGTAGAGGTTGGCGAAGCTGCCGTTGGTGATGAACTGCTTGGTGCCGTTCAGGATATAATATTTGCCATCCTCGGACAGGACGGCGTTCGTCTTGGCCCCCAGGGCATCGCTTCCCGAGTCGGGCTCAGTCAGGCAGTAGGCAGAGGTCCATTCGCCGCTGATGATCTTTCCCAGGTACTTTTGCTTCTGAGCCTCGGTGCCGTAGTAGACCAGCGGCAGGGTGCCGATGCCGGTGTGGGCCGCATAGGCCACCGAAAAGGAGCCGGCCAGGGAGATCTTCTCCGCTGCCAGCATGCTGGTCGCCTTGTCCAGATCCAGCCCGCCGTACTCCTCCGGGGCATCCATCATCAGGAGCCCCAGCTCCCCGCACCGGCGCATCAGGCTGACCACCCGGTCGAAGTCGTGGTTCTCGATCTCCTCCTGGTGCGGCAGGACGTCGTTGATGACAAACTGTTCGGTGGTCTCGCCAATCTGACGCTGTTCGTCGGTAAAATCCTCCGGGGTGAAGATATCGTCCTTGGTTACCCCGGTAATCAGGTATTCGGCACCTTTGAAAAGTTTCGCAGCCATGTGGTCACCTCGAAATGATTTTGGTAGGGGCGAATCTTGTATTCGCCCTGATTGTGTATCCGTCCCGGTAGAGGGTGATCACAAGGATCGTCCCTACATGTTTTCGAAAATCCCGGCCGCACCCATGCCGCCGCCGATGCACATGGAAACCATGCCGTAGCGGGTAGAGCTTCGCTGCATCTCGTGCAGAAGCGTCGCGGTCAGCTTGGCGCCGGTGCAGCCGAGCGGGTGACCGAGGGCAATGGCGCCGCCGTTCACGTTTACCCTGGCCGGATCGATCCCGAGCTCCCTGACGCAGGCGAGGGACTGAGCCGCGAACGCCTCGTTCAGCTCGATCAGCCCGATATCCGCCAGGGTAAGCCCGGCCAGCTTCAATGCCGCCGGGATGGCCGCCACCGGACCGATCCCCATGACCTCCGGCGCCACCCCCTTCACGCTAAAGGCAACGAACCGGGCCAAGGCCTTTTTCCCGATCCGCTCCAGATACTCGCCGGAAACCACCAGCACGGCGGCTGCGCCGTCGGTCATCTGGGATGAGTTGCCGGCAGTGACCGAACCGTTTGCCTTGAACGCCGGCTTGAGCTTGGCCAGTCCCGCTGCACTGGTGTCGCTCCGGACGCCGTCGTCGCCATCAACCAGCGCTTTCGTCTTCTTCATTCTGCCGTTCGCCAGTGAACAGTTTTCCACTTCCACCGCCACGATTTCGTCCTTGAACTTTCCCTGGCTAATGGCTGCGGCAGCCTTTTGGTGGCTGGCCGCGGCAAAGGCGTCCTGGTCCTCGCGGGTGATGGCATACCGGTCCGCCACCAGTTCGGCAGTGATCCCCATGGAGGCGAAGGATTCGGGCCAGGAAGCCACCAGTGACGGGTTGGCGCTGTATTTCACCCCTCCCATCGGGATCATGGTCATGCTCTCGGCGCCGCCGGCGATGATGCAGTCGCTAAAGCCGGCCATGATCCGCTCCGCTGCGGTGGCAATGGTCTGCAGCCCGGACGAGCAGAAACGGTTCACGGTCTGGGCCGGGACCTCCACCGGCAGGCCGGCCCGCATGGCCGCCACCCGTGCCATGTTCATCCCCTGCTCCCCTTCGGGGAAGGCGCACCCCATGATGACGTCCTCCACGTCCCGCGGGTCGATGCCGGACCGGTCCAGTACCCCCCTGATGGCGGCAGCAGCCAGGTCGTCCGGCCTCATATCCCTGAATTTTCCCTTTTTGGCCCTGCACCCGGCGGTGCGGCAGGCTGCCAGGATGTATGCGGTTTTCATCGGTTTCCTCCGTTGATTGTCTGTAGGGGCGAATCTTGTATTCGCCTTGAATTGGTATCCGCCTCACAATGGGCGATCACAAGGATCGCCCCTACCAAGTTGCCGTTAATTCCGCAGCGGCTTCCCCTTCTTCAGCATATGCTGGATCCGCTCCAGGGTCTTCTTCTGGCCGCAGAGCCGGACGAATGCCTCCCGTTCCAGCTCCAGCAGGTACTCCTCGGTGATCGGGGTGCCGGCCGGGACATCGCCGCCGGTGATGACCTCGGCAACGGTGCCGGCCAGGAACTGGTCGTACTCGGAGATGAAGCCCCCCATCCGCATGTTCCAGAGCTGGGACTTGATGGTGGCGGCCACGCTCCTGCCGGGAGCTTTCAGGTCGACGAGCGGCGTGGACGGACGATAGTTGGCAGAGAGGGCGATGACCCGCTGCTTGGCGTCGTAGATGCGGCGATCCAGGTCCATGGAGATGCCGTCGCCCGGCCGCATGAACCCCATGTCGTACAGCTCGGCCGCCGACATGCTGACCCTGGCCATGGCGATGTTCATATAGTTCTTGATCAGGAACGGCTGCACGTCTGTTTCATACTGTTCGGCCAGTTTGATGGCGCGGATGGCCATCTCCTTGGTGCCGCCGCCGGCCGGGAGCAGCCCCACACCCAGCTCCACCAGTCCCATATAGGTCTCGGCATGGGGGATGATGGCATCGCAATGGAGGCAGGTTTCGCACCCGCCTCCCATGACCAGGTTGTGGGGAGCGGCCACCACCGGGATCGTGGCGTACTTGATCGCCATCATCGCCTTCTGGAACCCTTTGACCGACATATTGATCTCGTCATAGGCCCCTTCGGCAATGGCCATCACCAGCAGCATCAGGTTGGCGCCGGCCGAGAACATGGCCCCCTCGTTGGCGATCACCAGGCCGACCCCTTCCTCCTCGGTCCGTTTGAGCGCCTTGTGAACCATGGCAAGGACCTCGTTGCCGATGGCGTTCATCTTGGTGTGGAACTCCAGGCAGAAGACGCCGTCCCCCAGGTCCACCACCGAAGCGCCGCTGTTCTGTTCCACGACCGCACCGCTTTCTTTGAGGATGGAAAGGGATATCCGGTCGGACCGGACCGGCAGGTCGCGGTAGGCCTTGCCGTCGACGCAGTAATACTGCTTCTTCCCGGCCTCGAAGCGGTAGAACCGCTCGATATCCTTCAGGCCGGCCGGAACCGTCACCCCGTCCTTTTCCGCCCGCGCAACGAAATACGCCACGCCAATGGCGTCGAACATCTCGAACGGCCCGAGCTCCCAGTTGAACCCCCAGCGCATGGCATTGTCGATATTGACGATGTCGTCGGCGATCTCCGGGATTCGTTTGAAGGTGTAGATGAGGGTGTCCCGCAGGTTTCGCCAGGCAAACTCGGCAGCAGTGTCCGTGCCGGTGACCACCGTCTGGAGCCGCTTCGCCGGGTCGTCGATCTGCTTTACCCCCTCCACCGAAGCGAATTTAGGACGTTTTGACGGCTGGTAGTCGCCGGTGACGTAATCGTAATAGAAGAAAGAGGTCCCGTTGTCGTCCTTGACCTTTTTGAAGAATCCCTGCCGGCTCTTGTTACCCAGGAGCCCCTTTTCGACCATGGCCTCGATGAAGGGGGGCAGGCGGAAGATCTCCCGCTCCTCGTCATCCACCAGGAGTGCGTAGGAGTTGTTCGCCACATGCCGCAGGGTGTCGATACCCACCAGGTCGGCAGTGCGGAAGGCGGCGCTCTTGGGGCGGGCCGTGGCCGGACCGGCAACGGCATCCACCTCCTCCACGGTCAGCCCCATGGCCAGCATGGTGCGGATGCTGTTGGCAATGGCGTAGACGCCGATCCGGTTAGCGATGAAATTCGGGGTGTCCTTGGCATGGACAATCCCTTTGCCGAGCCGTTTGGCACAGAAGTCGGTCATGGCTGCGGTCACCGTCGGGTCGGTCTCGCTGCAGGGGACGATCTCCAGAAGTCTCATGTAGCGTGGGGGGTTGAAGAAGTGGGTCACCAGGAATCTCTTCCTGATGTCCACCGGGAGGCACGAGGCCATTTCGTTGACCGAGAGCCCGCTGGTGTTGGTGGACAGGATGGCCCCTTCCTTGAGGTTGGGTACCACCTTTTCCGTGAACAACTGCTTCTTGATGACCATGTTCTCCACGACCACCTCGATCACCCAGTCGCACTCCTTCAGCCTGGCCATGTCGTCATCGAAGTTACCCACCTCGATGGAGGCTGCGTAGGCAGGGAGGAAAAAGGGGGCCGGCTTCATCTTCTTCACCCCTTCCAGGCCCGATGCGGCAAAGCGGTTCCTGACCACCCCGTCGTTCAGGGTAAGCCCGGCCCCCTTTTCCGCGTTGTTCAACTCCCCGGGGACGATATCCAGCAGGAGCGTCCGAATGCCGGCATTGGCCAGGTGGGCCGCAATGGTTGCCCCCATGACCCCTGCCCCGAGAACTGCTACCTTGTTGATACGTTTCATCGTGTTCCTCCGTATGGTTGCTTAATGACATGGTATCCGTAGGGGCGGAGCATTTCTCAATTGCCGTTCTCCGCATACATCCGCTCGATCCGGTCCTTGTATTTGTCGTGAATAACCTTCCGCCTGAGCTTCAGCGTCGGGGTCAATTCGCCGCCATCGATGGAGAAGTCGCGCGGCAGCAGAACGAATTTCTTGATGCTTTCGTACTGGGCCAGGCGGCTGTTGATCTCTGCCACCCGCTGCGTGAGCAGGGATTCGATCTCTTCATTCATGACCAGGTCGTCCATGTCGTAGTAATTGATATGGTGTTCCCGGGCATATTCGACGATCCGTTCGAAATTCGGTACCAGGAGCGCAACCAGATACGGTTTACGGTCGCCGTACACATAGGACTGGGAGATGTACTTGTCGAGTTTCAACTCGTTTTCCACCGGCTGGGGGGCGATATTCTTGCCGCCGGCAGTGATGATCAACTCTTTTTTCCGATCCGTGATGTAGACAAAGCCATCGTCGATATGACCGATATCGCCGGTCCTGAACCAGCCATCTTCGATCGTCTGCCGCGTCGCTTCCGGGTCGTTGTAATAACCGGCCATCACCTGCGGTCCCTTGACCAGCAACTCTCCATCCTTGTCGCATTTGACCTCGGTATACTCCAGAACCGTGCCGATCGAACCGAAGCGGACCGCCTCCCTGGTATTGATCGTAACGATAGGGCTGGTCTCGGTCAAGCCGTACCCTTCGAGGATGGGAAGGCCGATGATCCAGAAGAACTCGTTGATCGTCTTGTCCAGCGGCGCGCCGCCTGAGCAGAAGGCGCGCATGTTGCCGCCGAAGATCTCCCTGAGCTTCCTGAAGATCAGCAGGTCGGCCAGGGCGTATTCGGCCCTGGTCGCGAAAGCAGGTTCCCTCTGTTCCACATACTTGGTATCCACATACTCCTTGCCAATCCTGAGCGCCCAGTGAAACAACCACCGCTTCACCAGCGGCATCTTGTGCACGGTTTCGAAGATGCGGGAATAGATCTTCTCGAACAGCCTGGGGACGCAGATCATGATCGTCGGCTTCACCTCCTGCATATTCTCCGGCACCTTTTCGATGCTGTCGGCAAAGGCCATCAGGGCGCCGCGCATGATGGCCAGGTAGTAGCCGACTGTCCTCTCGAATACGTGGCTCAAGGGGAGAAAGCTGAGAAACGTATCCCGCTCGCTCACTATTGCTGCCTTTTTGGCGCCGTACCAGGCATCGAAAAGGATGTTGCCGTGGGTGAGCATTACCCCTTTCGGCACGCCGGTCGTACCGGAGGTGTAGATGACGGTCAGCAGGTCATCGGGGGTGATCAGGTCGATCTCGGCCTCCAGTTCGCGCTGCTCATCTTCCGTGATCGGCAGGTCGATCTCGGACAGTTGGTAAAAGGTACAGACCGGCAATTTGGGGTCGCCGAGAAAGCGTTCGAACGAGATCACCTGCTTCACCTGCGGGATCGCCTCGCGGATCTTGAGCAGCTTGGAATACTGGAACTTCGTAGAGACAAAGACGATCCACGCCCCGGAATGGTTCAGCACGTATTCGATCTGCTCGGGGGTGTTGGTGGCGTACACCGGCACGGTGACCCCCCGTGCGGCGAGGATACCCATGTCGGCGATAACCCAGCCGGCACGGTTCTCCGAAAGTATGGCAATCCGGTCTCCGGGCTGCATGTTGAGCTTACGCAGCCCCCGTGCAGCCATCAGTGCACGCAGGTAATACTGAGCATAACTGAGGGTTACATGTTCCCTCTGCTTGCGGTATTTCAGGGCAAGCTTGCCCTTTAACGCAGCGGCATTTTTCCTCAGCATATCAGGAATTGATTTGTAGGGGATTTCGCTCATGACTCGTCACCGTCCCGTGAGGATTTAACCGTAGCATACATAACCTTAACGCTCATGTCAAGTAGTGATAGAATAACTTTTTATGAATTATATCACCGTACCTTATGTTCGTCATCCGGGGCAGGTGACAAAATAGTCGTATCCTGTCGTTGAATTCCGCCCTTCCGTTTTTCGCACGAGAACCTTCATATCGAATAACCAGGCGTTATTATGGTAATAAGTTGCATATCAGGCGTGACCAGGGCATGACATATTATTTTAGTGGTACTATTTAGTATTGCTGTTAAAATTTACGGTAACGATGTTATATTTAAACTTGACATCGACGTCAAGGTCATTTAGCTTTATGGCCAAAGACGGTTTAATGGTAGGGCAATAGAGCTGTTTCGGGTGGTGGGCAAACAGAAAGGGAGGAATATCATGGGCAAGAAACTGGTATCCGCATATGTGTTGGTCGCAATTGTCGGGGCCGCTACCCTGGCCCAGGGAGCAGGATTCAAGATCAACGAGCAGGGGGCCAAGGCAATGGGGATGGCCAATGCCTTCACAGCCCAAGCAGACGACCCGTCCGCGCTCTATTACAACCCGGCCGGAATCGCCTATCTCAAAGGGGCACAGGTCAATCTCGGTTCTCTGGTTATCGCTGTCCCCCAAACCGAGTTTACCGGCACAACCCCTCTGAGCGGCAATCCGCCGACCGGTGTCGGCTCGACCCCGGTCTTCGAAAAGGCCAAGCGCGACCTCTTCATCGCCCCCAGCCTGTACGCCACCTATTCCCTGGAGAACCTGCCGCTTACCTTTGGTCTCGGAATCAACTCAATCTACCCCCTGGCCAAGAGTTGGGACGACAGCAGCACCTTCCGCAACCAGATTCAGAATATCGCCATCAAGCCGATCAATTTCCAGCCCACAGTCGCCTATCTCTTCAACGACCTGAACCTGGCCGTGGCCGCCGGCATCGATGTCACCCATGCCATTGTCTCGCTGCAAAAAATGCCCTACAGTCCGGACCCCACCGTCCCGAACAGTGCCTATGAACTCGGAGCACTGGGGCTGGACGGCACCGCCACCGATGTCGGCTACAACTTCGCACTGAAGTGGAAACCGTGCCATAATCTCTCGTTCGGTCTCGCCTACCGAAGCGAAATCACCCTCCATATCGACGGCGACGCCAATTTTATTCCCACGACTGGTTCCGGCTTCAACCTGATCGGGATGACAACGGCGGCCACGTCCCCCTACTCCCGAACCCGCATCACCTCCTCAGCCTCGACTACCCTCACCCTCCCGGACAGCCTGAGTATCGGCGTTGCCTGGCAGCCGACCGAGAAGCTGACCCTGGAGTTCGATGCCGAACGGACCGGCTGGAGCTCTTTCGACAAGCTCCAGTTCAATTTCAACAGCGCACAGTTCGCCGGCTTCAATAACAAGCCGGATGCAAAGAACTGGAATGACGTCTGGGCTTACAAGGTGGGCGGGCAGTATGCATACTCGAAGAATATCGATCTGCGCGCCGGCTATGCGTACGACGAATCGCCGATTCCCGATTCGACCCTGGGTCCGGAGCTGCCCGACTCCGACCGGCACAATGTCGCTTTAGGTCTCGGTCTTCACAACAGTTACGCCTCACTGGATCTTGCCTACATGTGGGTGAAATTCATGGAACGGACGGTGAATAACCAGAACATGCAGACGCTCAAGGGTGAAAACGGTACCTTTAATAGCGATGCCCACCTTTTCGGCGCCAACATCACCATCAAGTTTTAACGAACAACAATCGACTCCGAGAGGTGATCTATGTATTCGCTCATCGTAAGACTGCTGCTGGGTATCTCCTTCATGCTGGCCGTGGGGTGCAGTTCCAGTTCGACCACCACCGATCTGGCCGCCAGCAACGCCGTCATCTTCGACCCGACCACCGGCAATGTCCCCTTGCCGAACATCCTGGCAACGGCCACTGCCAAGGACCCGATAAGCCAGTACACTGACCCGGTCACCGGTGTCGTCGGTCTCCGTCCCGCCAACACCCCCATGACCCCGCCCGAGGCCCTTGCCTACGTGAACCTGCGGGAAATGGGAAACACCAACGCCGTGTCGGGACTGAATGCGCCGATCTACATCAGGTTCACCAGCCCCGTGGATACTGCCACTGTGACGGCGGCGAACATAAAGGTCTTTCAACTCACAGCCGACAGCGCCAGTTCGTCGGCACCGGAGAACAACCCCCTCGGCTTCACTGATGTTACCGGGATGTTCACCTTTCAGTACGCAACCAACAGCACCGACCTGTTTCTGTTTCCAAACGTTCCCCTTCTTCCGGGAACGAGGTACCTGTACGTAGTGACCAATCGGGTGAAGGACGCTGCCACCGGCAGGCCGGTGGGCAGTTCGAGCGTTTTCGATCCGCTGAAATCCGTAATTCCGCTTGTTGGCCCGTTTGCCCAACTGGAGGCAATTCGCGACAATGTCTACACCGATACGACCAGGACCAGCATCAAGCTCTCCGGCTATGCCAAGGTCATGAACGACCTGATAACGAGCTCTGCCACAACGACCGTTACGAGCCGCGACGATATCGCCCTGCTTGGCCGTTTCATCACGACCGGGGCCGGTTTCATTCTGAAGGATCTCGCCAGCGCCGCATCCCTGATGCCGGTGGAGAGCGCCCTGCGCGCCTTCGCCGCCGGCGCCCCCCTGGGCGGTCTGACCGGAAAGAGCTGGTCCAACACCATCGCCGGCACCACCACCCTCCCCCCTGCGACCTACTGGGGCGCCATCCCCGGGGCCGGGACCGCACCGTCGACGGTCGCCTCCGTGGTGACCGGCACCATCAACAGTGCCGAACTCTCCGTCGATCCGGTCGTTGTCGCCGCCAACAGGGCAACCATGGACCTCACCGGGGTCGCCGGCGCCTACAATCCGGCGAGCGGGGTTGTCCAGCCGTTCCGGAGCAGCGGCGTCCTTACCGGCTACTACCATGCGCCCCGCTCGGTGCCGTTCGTCTACATCACCCCCACATCCCCTAACGGCAAAGTGGTGATTTTCCAGCACGGCATCACCGGCCAGAAGGAACAGGTCGTGGCCGTTGCCGGCGCCCTCACCGCTGCCGGATACGCGGTGGCCGCCATCGACCTGCCGCTGCACGGCCAGTTGGCCGTCACCGGACATACCACCAGCGACGTATGGGGGCAGGATTTCATGGCGGTCGGCGCCCCGCTGGCTACCCGGTCCAATATCCAGCAAGCCGCATTCAACCTGAACCGCCTCGAACTCACCCTGAAAACCGGTGGTCTCGTTGCCGCCGGTGTGACGTCGGCCCCGCCGACCGAGATCAGGTTTGTCGGCCTCAGCCTCGGCTCCATCGTCGGCGCCTACTACCTGGCCGGCAACACCACCCTGGCGACATCCGGCCTTCCCTACACACAGACGACCCTGGGCACCGACATGAAAGGGTTCCTGAGTGTCCCGGGCGGCCGTCTCGCCTACCTGCTCAAGGACAGCCCGGCTTTCAGCCCCAGCGTGAACGCCGGCCTCGCCGCCAAGGGGATCATCAGCGGGACCCCGACCTATAACCAGTTTTTCCAGGTCACCCAATCGGTGGTGGACCCGGCTGACCCGGCGTCCGTGACCACGCCGCTGGCCAGCGGTCTGCCATCCCGTCTGTCCGGCCGGATCGTCATCCAGGAGGCGGTTGGCGACCAGGTCATACCCAATGCCAACACCCGCTTCCTCGGCAATGCCCTCGGCGGCCGCGAGATCCTCGGACCTGCCGGTTCGGCGGTTGCGCCGGGCTTCAGGCAGCTCGGCTATCGGGGCGGCGCCACACCGCGTATCCCTTCGTCGTTCATGTTCACCATTAATGCCGGAGCACCCGCGCCCAAGGTGGACTTTGCGGCGGCACAGAGCAACCTGACCGCAACCACACCGGCAGAAGGGTACTTCCAGTTCGACCAGACCGGTGTCAACCACGGCTTCCTTATCGATCCGAGGGTATCGGCCACCAATACCGGCTATGCCCAGTCCCAGATGGTCAACTACCTGCTGCGCAGCGTCGTGGTTGACCCCACCCCGACGGGCGTTGCCAAGATGGCAGAGGGAAGCCCGGTCCCGGCCGTGGCCAATGATATCCGTCTCCCGAGCGTACTGAAAATTTTCGGGTATTGATCATAAAGAAAGGGCGAAGCCTGCTGGCCTCGCCCTTTCTTTAGCACTCCTAACTGACAGCTTTCACGGTAACCGAAATCAATCATCGTGGTCATGGCCGCGTCCACGGCCGTGACCACGTTCCTCTTTGTCCCATTTCCGCTCTTCCTTCCACCGCTCCTTTTCCTCCTTGCGGTGCTCCTTCCACTCCTTGTCGGGTCGGAAATGCTCGCCCCGGTAGTGATCATGGTCCTCACGGTATGACCGGTATTCCTCATCCCGCAGATACCTGATCCGCTCGTACTTGTGCTTGCGCAGCCCCGGCGGCAGGTGACCGCGGTCGACCCCCCGCCAGGGACCGCCATAGTTAGGACCGCGGTACCAGTTGTTGTCCCGGTACAGGTAGTAGGTATTCCCAATGTAAAACATATCGTAGGGAATACCGACGGCAACATAGAAGCCGAGGGACGGCGGCAGGATGAACTCCGGCGGGGCGGAAAGGACGATCTGGGGTGCGGCTACCGCTATCGGTGGAGCTGGAATCACGGGGACCATCGGCACCCCTACATTGACATTAACGCTGACCTCAGCCTGGACCGCCTGAACCAGGGGCACCGCCACCAGGGCGGCAACAACAACTGCTATTCCGATTCGTTTCATCACATCCTCCTTCAAAATTACCGGCCAATAAAAAAGCCGGGTGCCACATATCGGTTACGATATTTCGGCAACCCGGCTGTCTCTGGGAGACCCGTGGGCTTTCCGCCCCATTCTCGCGAATGGTTTAGTATTGTCGTCTATCATGTGTGCTACGGTATGTCAGTTAACTATAAATCTGATACCGCAATGGGCCGGGCATGTCAAGGAGCTTTGCCGGCAGCGAAGTTCTAGACTCGTTCGTAAGGCTCATAGAGACGCTTGAACTCATCCAGGGCAAAGCGGTCGGTCATGCCGGCGATGTAGTCGCAGATCACCCGCTCTCTGCCGACCTGCTCCATTTTTTTCAGGTATTTGCGCGGCAGAAGGGTCGGATGTTTCACATAGGTATCGAACAGATGGACAATGTAGCGTTCCGCCTTGACCCGCATCCGTTCCACCTTGTAGTGCCGGTAAAGGTTTTCGTGAAGGAAGCGCTTCAGTTCCGCATTAAGCCTGGAAAGTTCCGGGCTGAACCCGACGACCTGACGGTTTACCCTGCGCAGATCGTCGATGCTCTCGATGTGCCATTCGGTCAGGGATGCCCGGGTGATATCGGTCAGGTCGGTGATAAAGAGGCCAATAAGGGAACTGGTGGTCTGGTATTTGAGCCGCACATCATCAATACAGGGATACTTCTTCCGAACACGGCCGCAGACCCTACGCCAGAGCTCAACCTCTTCCAGTTGTTCCAGGGAGATGTACCCCGACTTGAGGCCGTCGTCGATGTCGTGATTGTTGTAAGCGATTTCATCGGCATAGTTGATCAGTTGGGCCTCCACCGTCGGGACCACGCCGGGCAGAAACTCGGCCATGATTTCAGCAGGCCGGTCGTAGGGGGATGAATGTTTGATGAGTCCTTCCCTCACCTCCCAGGAGAGATTGAGACCATTGAAATCCGGGTAACGCTCCTCAAGCTCATCCACCACCCGTAGCGACTGGCGGTTGTGCTCGAACCCTCCGTAATCCTCCATGAGCCGGTTCAGGACCTCCTCGCCGGTGTGGCCGAACGGCGTATGACCCAGATCATGGGCGAGCGCCAGGGCCTCGGTCAACTCTTCGTTCAGCTTGAGACGTCGGGCAATCGCCTTACCGATCTGGGCAACCTCCAATGAATGGGTAAGGCGGGTACGGTAATAGTCGCCCTCGTGATTGACGAACACCTGTGTCTTGTACTCAAGTCTCCGGAATGCCGCACAGTGGATGATCCGGTCCCGGTCCCGTTCAAAGGCGGGGCGGTTGTCACGCAGGCCCTCATGGTGCTTCCTGCCACGGGACTCGACACTTTTAGCCGCAAATCCGGCCAGGTCGGGTCGTTCCATCGACGCTTCCCAATCCATCTCAAGCCTCCTTTTGCCGGTATTTATGCCCCCCGACCAGAGGGCTGTCAACCGCAAACTTAACTTGACGACGGTTTTCATGGATGATAGATTTTTAAACCTTTTTTATGTATACAAGTCGCACGGAGTTGATAAGCAGATGCCACACGCAATCCTACGCCAATACATCCACCCGAACATCAGCGCCAGACTCGGATCGGACTCCAAGGTCTGCGTCCTGAGCGGTCGGGAGATATTTGCCACCCTGGGCAAAGAGAAGAGCATCGTCATGGCGTGCAACCCACGGATTTCCCACGTTGTCCCGGGAATCATGCGGGCCGCCGAGGAGTTGGACGCACTGGTCATATTCGAACTGACCGCAACCGAAGGCGGACTCGACGGGGGGTATACCGGCCAGACCCCCGAGATCTTTGTGCATACCCTCCTGGAGCAGGCACAGCGGCACTCCTTTACCAAGCCATTCGTCATTCACGCAGATCATATAACCGTCAAGGACAGTTCCGAGGCGCTCTTGACCGATGCGCTCCGGCTCATCGAGGCCCAGCGGGCCGCAGGCTTCACCTCCTTTGCCCTTGATGCGTCATTCAACCCGCTAACGGAGAATATCCGCATAGTCTCCACCCTTGCCCGTCAGATGGTTGACGCCGGTTACGGCCTGGAGGTGGAACTCGGAGAAGTGCCGACAGTCGGAAGCGAGACGTGCCTCACCACGGTTGAAGAGGCAGAGGCCTTTCTGGACGGGCTGGCAAAGAACGGTGTCATCCCGCATCTTCTGGCCATCAACAATGGCAGCCATACGGGTAACTACCTGGATGGCCAGATGGTCCAGATCGATCTGGAACGGACCGCGGCGATTTATGCCATGGCTTCGGCCCGCGGTGTTTCCGGCCTGGTGCAGCACGGCATCACCGGGACTCCGCTCCACCTGGTCGGGAGACTTGCCGAGTATGGCATCAGAAAGGGAAACATCGGCACCCTTTGGCAGAATGTTGCCCACGCCGGCCTGCCACTCGACCTTATGGACACCATTCGTCGCTGGTCCAGGGATACGGGCCGGGACATCAAATATGCCACCGGTGTCTTCAAGCATGACATTGATGACATCCCCGAAGAAAACGTGAAACTGATCGCAGAAATGGCGTACCGGGAGGCCCGGGAATTCATATCCGCCTTTCACGGCAAGGGGAGTGCCAGCCGCCTGGCGGGGCTGCTCGGGTCGAGCCGGTGCGGGTGATAGCCGGCACTGCCAGGGGCCGCCACCTGGTCACTCCAAAGGACAATACGGTACGACCAACGGCGGACCGTGTCCGGGAGGCACTGTTCAGCATCCTGACCAGCCGCCGGGAGAACCTCGCAGGATGCCGGGTCCTGGATCTCTTCGCCGGAACCGGAGCGCTGGGCATCGAGGCGTTGAGCCGCGGGGCAGCGGATGCTGTCTTCGTTGACAGTCGTCATTCGTCCCTCCAGCTGGTGGAGAAGAACCTGGCTTTGACCGGGTTGGCAGCCAACAGTCGGACAGTGGCCATGGACGCCCGCCAGGCCCTGGCACTCCTGGCCCGCCAGGGGGCACGGTTCGATCTGGTGTTCTGCGACCCCCCCTATCGGGATCTCGAACTCAGGGATCAGGTGCTTGCGAGCCTGGGGAGCAGTGAACTGCTGGCGGCTGATGCCATCGTAATCATGGAGGGAGCTGCCCGCGACCAGGTACCGGAAACCGTCGGCCTTCTGCACAGGGACGACAGCCGCATTTACGGCGACACCGCCATAACGTTTTTCACCCTATCGACCGGAGAGTAGTCATGCCACGGAAAATAGCCGTTTATCCCGGCTCATTCGACCCGATCACCTACGGCCACATCGACATCATCAAGAGAGGGCTGCGGGTCTTTGACAGCGTTATCGTAGCCGTTGCCCGCAACTCCACGAAAAACGCCCTGTTTTCCATCGACGAACGGGTCGATCTGATCAAAGATGTTTTGGCTGACAATCCCCGAGCAAGAGTTGACACCTTTGAAGGGCTTCTGGTAGACTACGTCCGCTCTCAGCAGGCCACGGTCATCATCCGCGGCCTGCGCGCCATTTCGGATTTTGAATATGAATTCCAGATTGCCCAGATGAACCGGAGCATTACCTGCGAGGTGGAAACCCTTTTCATGATGACCTCGGTTCCCTACAGCTACCTCTCCTCATCCATCGTCAAGGAAGTCAGCTCGCTCAAAGGGCCGATCGACAGCCTGGTGCCGCCGCAGGTCAAACAAGCGCTGGTCAACAAGTTTTCTTCATAACCACCCATAACAAGGAGACCCGTATGAATCCGCTAGCCGTAGAACTCAACGAGATGCTCAGCCAGAGCAATCCTTATGTTCTGGAGATGCTGTCCGACCTGGGCAAGAACCTTTTCTTCCCCAAGGGAATTCTGACCCAGTCGGCCGAAGCCAAGGAAAAGGCCCACAAATTCAACGCCACCATAGGCATCGCCACCGAAAAAGGCGGCCCGATGTACCTCCAGTGCATCCAGGACAAGCTCACCGCCTTTGACCCGAAGGACATCTACCCCTATGCGCCGCCGGCCGGCAAGCCGGAACTGCGCGCCCTCTGGCGTGAGAAGCAGCTGCGGGAGAACCCGAGCCAACAGGGGAAACACTTCAGCAACCCGATCGTCACCAACGCCCTCACCCACGGCCTCTCAATCGTTGCCGACATGTTCGTCGACGCGGGCGACCACGTGATCCTGCCGGACATGCTCTGGGGGAACTACAACCTCACCTTCGGCACCTGCTCCGGTGCCGTCATGCGGAAATTCCCGACCTTCACCGTGGCCGGCGGCTATGACGTCGACGCCTTCAAGGCCGAGTTGAAAAACAGCGCCGAGGAAAAGGGTAAAGCCATTGTCATCCTGAACTTCCCCAACAACCCGAGCGGCTACACCCCGTCCGTCGCCGAAGGTGACGCTATCGTTGCCGCCATCAAGGAAGTCGCCGAGAGCGGCTGCAACATCGTCGCCGTCACCGATGACGCCTACTTCGGCCTCTTCTACGAGGACAGCATGAAGGAGTCGCTCTTCGGCAAGCTCGCCAACCTCCACCCGCGCATCCTGACGGTCAGGCTCGACGGCGCCACCAAGGAGGAGTTCGTCTGGGGCTTTAGGACCGGCTTCATCACCTTCGCCGACGGCAACAGCTTCGAGAACGCCCGGGTCATGACCGCTCTGGAGAAGAAGGCCATGGGGATCATACGCGCACGGATCTCCAACTGCCCCCACCCCTCCCAGACCTTCGCCATCGAGGCGCTTCGCTCCCCGAAATTCCTCGAACAGAAGGAAGAGAAGTTCCAGGTACTGAAAGGCCGCGCCCTTAAGGTCAAGGAAGTCCTCGACAGCGGTAAGTACGATTCCGCCTGGACCTACTACCCGTTCAACTCCGGCTACTTCATGTGCCTCAAGCTGAAGACCGTCGATGCCGAGAAGCTGCGGGTCCACCTCCTCGACAAGTACGGCGTCGGCGGTATCTCCATCGGCAAGACCGATCTTAGGATCGCCTTTTCCTGCATCGAGGAGAAGGATGTCCCCGAGCTGTTCGATCTCATCTACCAAGGGGTACAGGATCTGGCCTGATCATCCTGCCATACGGAACAGGGCGAGGGGTGGGTCCCTCGCCTTGTTTACAGGAGGACGAATGATTACCAAGGAAATGACCATCGGCGAAATCATCCGGCTCTATCCGCACACAACTGCCATCTTTGCCCGTTACGGCCTGGAATGCAACGAATGCCAGATTGCCGACTTTGAGGAACTGGCCCATGGCGCCGGTGTCCATAAGGTCGACATCGACCAGCTCCTCAAAGACCTCAACGAAACTGCCGTGAAGTGACCTGGGAGTGGTTTGCGCGCCACTCTCAACAACACAACGCACAATGACCGACTCGATTCCTCCCTACGCACGATTCTTTCCGAAAGGACAGCGGGTCCAGCTGCTGCTCCCCACCCCGGAAGGCACACCATTCATCGAATGGGCGGTGGTGTTTACCCTGCTGGACGATCTGCTGGAACTGCGGCTGTCCCGGGACAGACTGCCGACCGGTATTTCGCTAGGGCTGGGTGTCACGGTCGAACTCAAAATCGTTCGTGACGGAACGGTATATGCCTGCCGGGTGCTCGTGGTCGGTGAACTTGATCGGGAACTGCTCAGCGTCCGACTGGTCGGCGATGTCATCATCAGCGATCTGCGCGAATATTTCAGAATCGACGCCTACCTTCCGGTTCGGTATGTCATTCCGGACACAACTGACACGGAAGCTCTCCAAGAGCAATGGATCAACCGCCGCGACCGCATTGCCGCCAGCAAGGACCAGTCGGCAATATTTTTCAGCGACACCTTCCCATCAAGAGACTCCGGCGGCACCATACAACCCTGGGCTCAGCCCCACCCCATTGCCGCGAACATCAGCGGTGGCGGCATCAAAGTAAACATCCCCGATCCCCTGCCAAAAGACACCTACCTTTTTATTGAGCTGTTTCTTCCCTTAGTGCCACCGCACGTTGTGGAGACAGTCGGCAAGGTGATCCAGTCGGAAAAACTGCTCATGCCTGACGATGCCGCGCCCATCTACCAGACTGCCATCACGTTTGTCTTCGTTGACGAACGCGATCGCGACGCCATAATCAATTACATCACCACTGAACAGATCCGTCGCCTGCGTGCCATGCAACGCACCGAACCGACGGTACCACCGGCCACTCCGAAACGCTCCACCTTCAGGACCGTTGCCAAACGTTGTGCAGCAGGCCTTATCATCATCATCCTGCTCGTTGTTCTGACGCGCTACTTCTACCATTACAACCAGGGACACGAGAAAAGCGAAATCGCCACCATCTTTGAAGGTGGCATAAAAAAATATCTCGAACAGCTTCGCCAACACCCTGCGCCATAAAGTGTACATTTTCACCACTAATTAATGTAATATACAAACTCACAGCGCACTCAACCCGAGAGCGCTTTAACCATCCGACACACTCACCTACCCGTAACTTACTGTTTTCGCTAGTAATGTAAAGCCAAACAGCAAGTTGGCACACTATTGGCTATAGCAACAATCGATCTACTCCAGCATCCCATGCCACCCAGGAGGCCACACGGTGCTTTACAAGTCTGTTACCGAGTCATTCAACGAGTTCATCGTCGATCGCAACGAACGCAAGTGCATCCGCTGCAAGGTCTGCGTTCG
The DNA here is from genome assembly GCF_007830735.1 of Geobacter argillaceus. Lineage (GTDB taxonomy): Bacteria > Desulfobacterota > Desulfuromonadia > Geobacterales > DSM-12255 > Geomobilibacter > Geomobilibacter argillaceus. The sequence continues at coordinate 79,018 of NZ_VLLN01000006.1, read as the reverse complement.
CCAATGCGCGTATGACGTCCATTCGTTCGTGGAAGAGGACAACTACCTGGCCGAGGACAGTACCTCGTGCATAGGCTGTCGTCGCTGTTCCGCGTACTGTCCAACCGGCGCCATTACCATCCGGGTCAACGAGGAAAACTTCAAGAAGAACGAATCCTGGTCGGGCGCCCACATCCGCAACCTCTATGCCCAGGCCGATACCGGCGGCATTCTGCTGGCAGCCATGGGGAATCCGGCCAAGTACCCGATCTTCTGGGACCACCTGCTCCTTGACGCCTCCCAGGTTACCAACCCATCCATCGACCCGCTCCGGGAGCCGATGGAGCTCAGGACCTATCTGGGAAAGAAACCCCATTCCATCGAAGTGGTCCGCGATGAGAAGAGCGGAAAGCCGAAACTGGCCACCAAACTTGCACCACAGTTGAAACTGGAGTACCCGTTCATCTTCTCCGCCATGAGCTACGGTGCCCTGAACCTGAACGCCCACAAGGCGATGGCCGCTGCGGCCCAGGAGTTGGGGACCCTCTACAACACCGGCGAAGGGGGACTGCACAAGGATCTGTACCAGTACGGCAAGAACGTCATCGTCCAGGTGGCGTCGGGCCGGTTCGGTGTCAGCGAGCAGTACCTGAACGCCGGCGTGGGGATCGAGATCAAGGTGGGCCAGGGAGCCAAGCCGGGCATCGGCGGACACCTCCCCGGTGAAAAGGTCAATGATCAGATCTCCGAGACCCGGATGATCCCCATGGGCTCGGACGCCATATCGCCGGCACCACACCACGACATCTACTCCATCGAGGACCTGCGCCAGCTGATCTTCGCCCTCAAGGAAGCGACCAATTACGAGAAGCCGGTTTCGGTAAAAATCGCCGCAGTCCACCACGTGGCAGCCATTGCTTCGGGTATTGCCCGGGCCGGCGCCGACATCATCACCATTGACGGCTTCCGGGGGGGGACCGGTGCGGCCCCGCAGGTGATCAGGGACAACGTGGGACTCCCCATGGAACTCGCCCTGGCCGCGGTCGATGCCCGCCTGCGGGACGAGGGGATCAGGAACCAGGTTTCCATCGTGGTCGGCGGCGGGGTGCGCAATTCCGGCGACGCCATCAAGGCCATCGCTTTGGGGGCCGATGCCATCAACCTGGGTACCTCCACCCTCCTGGCCCTGGGGTGCACCCTCTGCCAGCGCTGCTACACCGGCAAGTGCCCGTGGGGGATCACCACCAACAATCCGTACCTGGCCAAGCGACTCAACCCGGAGTTGGGTGCGGAACGCCTGGTGAACCTGGTCCACGCCTGGGGTCACGAGATGAAGGAAATCCTCGGCGGCATGGGCCTCAACGCCCTGGAATCGCTGCGCGGCAACCGTTACAAGCTGCGTGCCATAGGTCTTTCCGAGAACGAGATGAACATCCTGGGCGTAATGCCCGCCGGAGAATAGCACAATGAAGCGAATCTACACACTGGAAGACGTCTGCATCGGCTGCCACCTCTGCGAGGTCGCCTGCATAACCGAGCACTCCCGTTCCAAAGATCCGGTGAAGGCATTCCTGCACGAACCCGAACGCCCCATCTCCCGCTGCACCGTCGAGGAGTGGGACGGCGGCGTGGTCTCCCTTTCAACCACCTGCCGTCACTGCGACGAGCCGGACTGCCTGCGGGCCTGCATCTCCGGCGCCATTCAGAAAAACGATAGCGGCGTGGTCCGGATCGACACCGAACAGTGCGTCGGCTGCTGGTCCTGCGTCATGGCCTGCCCGTATGGTGCCATCCAGCGCAACCTCGCCAAAAAGAAAGCCAACAAGTGCGACCTGTGCCCGGACCGGCTGACCCCGGCCTGCGTGGAAGCCTGCCCCAACAGGGCTCTGGTGTACAAGGAGGGCTCACAGAAATGAACTATGTGATCATCGGCAACTCGGTCGCCGCCGTGGGGGCCATGCGGGCCATCCGCGCCAGCGACCCGACCGGAAACATCATTGTCGTCTCCCGGGAAAAGCACACCGCCTATGGACGACCGCTCATCTCCTACCTGCTGGGCGGGCTGATTACCGAAAAGCGGATGCCGTACCTTCCCGACGATTTCTACGAAAAGAACCGGATCAATCTTCTCCTGGGGAACGAGGTTGTGGGGGTCGACACCAAGGCCGGGAAGGTGAAGCTGGCCGACGGCGACGCCATCGCCTATGATCGCCTGCTCATCGCCACCGGCGGCGACCCGTTCGTCCCCCCCATCATGGGGCTCGAAGACCGGGACAACATCTTCACCTTCACCACCTGGGACGATGCCGCGAAACTGAAGGGGATTGCCGAGGACATTGAGCGGGCCGTGGTGATCGGCGGCGGCCTCATCGGGCTGAAGGCGGCCGAGGGGCTTCACCTTCTCGGGAAGAAGGTCACCATTGTCGAACTGGCTGACCGGATACTGTCCGCGGCCTTTGACCGCCCTGCCGGTCGCATTGTTGCCAAGAAGATGAAGGCCAACGGCATCGAGGTCATCAACGAGGATACCGTGGTCAGCATTGAGGGCGAAGGGTCGCTCATCACCGGCGTGACGCTCAAGTCCGGCGACTTCATCCCCTGCGACACGGTGGTGGTTGCCATCGGTGTCCGGCCGGCAGCAAGCTTCCTCAAGGGGAGCGGCATCGAGGTCAATCGCGGCATAGTCGTTGACGAACGGATGCAGACCAATGTGAAGGGAGTTTATGCCGCCGGCGACGTGGCCGAGGCACAAGACTTCTTCTCCGGGGCCAAGAACCCGATGCCGATCTGGCCCGACGCCTACATCCAGGGGGATATCGCCGGCAGTGCCATGACCGGCGGCAACAAGGACTACCCTGGTGGCCTCGCCATGAACTCCATCGAGTTCTTCAAGGTGTCGACCATCTCCATGGGGATCACCAACCCGCCTGCAGGGGATGAGTTCGAGATCATCACCTACCTGGACCAGGAGGCGTATACCTACCGCAAGATCGTCATCAAGGATAACATCCTCGTCGGCGCGGTCCTGGTCGGCGAAGTTGACCGGGCAGGCATCTTCGCCGGTCTCATACGCGACCGGGCCGACATAACCTCCTACAAGGAGGATCTCCTCCGCCCCGGCTTTGGCTTCATCAACCTTCCGAAGGAGGTACGGAGTGCTCTCTTCGCTCCGGCGGGAAAAGTGACCGAGCACGGGCAGGTAGCCAGGGCCGTCGGCCACTAGGCCCGGACCATACGCCTTTCCATGACCAGACAGAGGTTTTCAGACATGAAAAGCATCCGCAAACCGACGCATAATTTCCAGAAGGACATCTCCAACTGCGGCCTTACCGGCTTCATCTCCACCACCGGGAAGAAGGTTGAGGGGAGTGTCATCATCAAGTCCATCTCCCTGATGCACGACCGGGGCAACGGTCTTGGCGGCGGCTTTGCCGCCTACGGCATCTACCCGGAGTACAAGGATTTCTTTGCCTTTCACCTGATGTACGAAAACGCCATGGCCCTCCAGTTGACCGAGGAGTACCTGGGCGAGCACTTCGCCATCGAACAGCACGAAGACATCCCGACCCGCCGCATTGCCGCCATCACCAACCCGCCGGTCTTTCGCCGCTATTTTGTCCAGCCGCTGAAGACCAAGGAGTACCAGGAGGCGATCGAGTACCAGAAGATGACCGTGGAGGACGTGATCGTCAGCCATGTCATGCGGATCAATCACGAGATCGAAGGCGCCTTTGTCGTCTCTTCCGGCAAGAACATGGGGGCGTTCAAGGGGGTCGGCTACCCCGAGGAGATCGCCGAATTCTTCCGCCTTGAAGAGTACAGCGGCCACATCTGGACCGCCCACAACCGTTTTCCCACCAACACCCCGGGCTGGTGGGGCGGTGCCCACCCGTTCACCCTGCTGGACTGGTCCATCGTCCACAACGGCGAGATATCCTCCTACGGCATTAACAAGCGTTATCTGGAGATGTACGGCTACCTCTGCACCATGCTGACCGACACCGAAGTCGTGGCCTACCTCCTGGACATCCTCATCAGGAAACACGGCCTGACACCGGAACTGGCCGCCCTGGCCCTTGCGTCCCCCTTCTGGGACAAGATCGACCAGCTTCCCGACGACGAGCGGGAACTGCTCACCGCCATCCGCCAGGTTTACGGCAGCGGCCTTCTGAATGGCCCGTTCGCCATCCTCTTTGCCAGCAACGAGGGGCTGATCGGCCTGAACGACCGGGTCAAACTGCGCCCCCTGGTCTGCGCCGAAAAGGACGATTTCGTCTACATGGCCTCGGAAGAGTCCGCCATCCGCGAAATCTGCCCGAAGCCGGACCGGGTCTGGGCACCCCGCGGCGGCGAGCCGGTAATCGCAATGCTGAAGCCGGGTGTGGCGTAAATCGGTTCAAGGTTCAATGTTCGAGGTTATGAACATTGAACGTCGAACATCAACGTTTTGAGGTGGTTATTATGAAAATAGATGCGCAGGGGCTTTACTACCGGGAGCTCAACAACAAGGTCAAGGCGGCGGTGGCTGCCGGTGCCGACAAGATCGAGCTGTTGAACGTGAACGGCCAATACTTCATCGGAGACGGCATCAACCGTCCGGTGACCATTACCATCAACGGTGTACCGGGCAATGACCTGGCTGCCTTCATGAACGGCGCCACCATCATTGTCAGGGACAACGGCCAGGACAACATCGGCAACACCATGAATGCCGGCAAGGTGGTAGTTCACGGTCACGCCGGCGACGTTCTCGGCTATGGCATGCGTGGCGGCAGGCTCCACATTCTGAAGGACGTGGGGTACCGGGTCGGCATCCACATGAAGTCGTATCAGGAAAATCGGCCGGTGCTGATTGCCGGCGGCAAGGCAGGCGACTTCTTCGGTGAGTACATGGCTGGCGGGGTATTGGTGCTGCTCGGCATGTTCAGCGATACAGAGGACAAGGCAAAGCACGGCTTCTCTCTTGGCACCGGCATGCACGGCGGTGTGATTTATATCCGTGGTGGTGTGGACGAAAGCCGCCTGTCGCGCGAGGTCGGGGTCTTTGAACTGACAGCGGACGACCGGAAAGATCTCGAAATATATCTAAGGGATTACTGCAAAGACTTCAAGCTTGACTATAAGGAAGTAATGAGCGAGCCGTTCGTGAAGATCCTACCGAAGAGCAAACGGCCGTACGGAAACATGTACTGTCCCATGCCACGCTGACTCACGTCAATCTACCAATACCTGTTACTGATGAACAAAAAGCGGCTGCCTGTATAGCAGCCGCTTTTTGTTCATCGCGGTAACTTGACCGGTGCACAGTACCCTTACTCCGTAAAGGCCTCAATCTGCCTTACCAGTTCGACAACTTTTGCCACGACCAGCGCCTCAATCTGCTCTCCCTTCGCTGAAGAAGCCTTTGCAGGGTCTCCCCAGATGCCTCCGGGCCAGAACTTTCGTTTATTGCGCACCAGAATACCTGTCGGAAAGTTCGGATACTCCTCTTGTCCGGTACCTTTTACAAGATGGGGATGGCTATGGAGTATTCTTGATGTTTCGATCTCGCCGGCATGTGAATCACCGGGGGTTTCAACCAACGTCCGCCCTTCTTCTTTGGCCAGTACGTATTCGGTGACGACCGCGACCCTGCTCTCGGCAAGCGCTGCCAGAAGTTCTTCTCCCACCTCCTGAAGTGCAAGACAGTGGGCTCCACCTGCGTGGCCGGACAAGATGATAAAATTTCGCAGCCCGTGAACGTAAAGGCTGTTTACGATATCGTACACCAGGGCCTTGAGTGTCGCGGTCCTGATGGATATCGTTCCGGGATGACAGGAGGTGGAACGGCAGTTGCCGTAATTGATCGGCGGCGCGACAAAGAGTGGCACAAGTTGCGAAGCCTTTTTAGCCACTTCTACCGCCTGCATGGTGTCGGTGGCAAGGGGCAGATGGTCACCATGTTCTTCCACCGAGCCGACCGGAATCAGCACTGTCCGGGTCTTCATTAATCCGACGCTGAATTCCGTCATGGTCAACTCTTCTATCAACATGGAGCAAATCCTTTCCAGCGACTTGTCAGAGCAGTTCTCGGCGAGACTTGATAATGGCATAGGCGTGGTCGGTAATTTTTGTAAAGGCAACAATGATGTCGCCATAGAGCAGCCCAGCATCCACTGAACAGAAGCCACCGCGCATTCTCATCACGTGATTGCGGTGCATCAGCTCCTCCAACAGAGACACCTCATCCTTAAGTTGACGTGCAGTTGGCAGCAGATCACCGTCATCTCCCCCTCCATCTTCCGCTATTGCCAGCGTAACTATGGCAACCGTGGCATCAGAGAGACGCTTTAGCTCATCCATGGCCTCGTTGGAAAAGAGGATATGGCTCTCCTTCTTATTGGTAAGGTAGGTGAGTACAGCCATGATGCCGTCGCCCATATGTTCCAGGTTGTTAACCGTCTGAATCAGCAAGGGTATTTCCATTGATCGTTCGGCATCGAGCGGCTGACGGGATACCTGGACCAGAAATTGAGAGATGTCCCTGTGCAGGACATCGAGTTGTTCCTCCTGCTGACGTACTAACGACACTTTCGTGGTGTCAAAGCGATTGAAGAGTTGCATGGTTTCATGGAACATTGCCAGTGCCGTCTCTCCCATGCGCCGAGTCTCGTTGCGGGCCTGCATGAGAGCCAGCATCGGCGTGTTGATGACGCGCCAGTCGAGAAACTGCGGCCGCGGTTCGATATCTCCCTTGCGCGCCCCCGGCAAGGTGAACAGGGAAGAACGGGTAAAAAAACCGATTAAAGGCAGAAAGAGTACGATGCTGAAAATGTTGAACAGCGTGTGGGCATTGGCGAGATGCCTGGCCACAAGCGAGTTCGGGGCCATCAGGCGGGCAGATGAGAGGGTGTTTACAAGGTCGGCAGTAATCGTATCCCGATCAGGGGAAACCAGCACAACCGCTTTGACAAAGAGCGGAAACGCCAGCAGCGTAAGAACAACAGCGAGGAGCGAGATCGTCACATAGAGGTATGCAGTCCGTTTGGCGGCCGGGGTACCGTTGATGGTGGCAAACAGTGTGAACGCGGCAATGCCGAGAGACTCACCGACAATCATGGCAATACCGTCGCCGAAGTTCACCAGACCGCTACCGGTCATGGCAATGATGACGCCCGTGGCCACGCTGTTGGACTGGATCAGCAGGGTGAGTATGGCACCAATGAGCACAGACGAGCCGCGCCAGGAGAAAACATGCGTACTGACTCCCTGAATCACGGCGCTCTGACCGATCGGAATCAGTCCATTCTCCAGAAGGCGCATGCCGAAAAATACCAAGCCTGCCCCAAGGAGAAGGTCACCAATGTAAAGGTTGCGACGTTTCTTGCTGAAGGATCGTAACAGTACCCCTGCCAGGATGGCCGGAAAGGCAAAGATTGTACTTTGAAAAGCGATGAATTGGACGGCGAGAGTTGCACCGAGTCCGGTCCCGAGCAGGACGCCCAGGGCCTGATAGAGCGAGATGAGGCCGGCGTTGACAAAGCCGATGACAATAACCGACGCGGTTGTGCTCGACTGGAGCAGAACGGCAAGGCCGCTGCCGATAAGCGCAGCGGCAAAACGGTTACCGGTAATCCTTTCGAGAGCGAAACGAAACCGCTCCCCTGAAATTCTCTGGAGCCCTTCGGACATGGTCTTCATCCCGAGGATGAAGAGACCGAGTCCCCCCAGCGCCTCACTCAGCGAAGAGAGCGGCATGGAGCGTTTACTCCTTGGTTATTTTACAATCCGAAATGGAAAGACAAAGTCGGGTTGGGCTGACTTGGATGTCCCTTTGTTATAAATATACAACTTCACACCTTTGACATCTGCAAGGTCGATGCGGAAATAAACCAGCCCGTTAACCTTGGCACCGGGGATGATCGTGCCGGCATGCAGCGCCTTGGTATAGATATCCTGCGGGTATACTTCATAATAATAGGGGATGTTTGAGCTTTGCTGATTCCGGAAAGCAGCCTTTTCATAATCTTCAAGATAGTAGAAGCCGACATAGGGGTACGGAATAAGGTAGTAAAGGTCCTTGGACAGGATCTCCTTCAGTTTTTCCGGGGTCAGGGCAGAGTATTGACGCCCCTCGTTATCGAGAAGAATAAAGGAATCCTTATCAAAGGCTATCTCGGCATTACCCTTATTTTCTATCTCCAGGGCAAAGGAAGCCACCCCACCTTCCAGTTTGTAGTCAGCCATTTCCGGGGAGGAATTGGCTGCGGAAATCCGGATCGACTCTTTACTAATAGTTAACGAATTGCTTGAAGGATCGACGATACCGTTCCCAACCGGTTCGGGGACGACCTTTATGGCACAACCTGCAAGAAAAATGGCTGACAGCACGAAGCCAACTACAATCTGCCTCAGCATTGGTATCGCCTCCAGATTATGGAATTATACGCATAAACAATCATCGGAATTCGGTTGGCAGCGGCGCCGGATATTTGCTTGCTCGCTCCAGCCTTCTTGCCTTTTCTGCTGCCTTGGCCTTTGACCTGGCAACCAGGTCGTCGGCCTTGCGCGCTTGTTCAGCCACGGCACGCTGCACTGTCTGCCTCTGCTGGGCCAGTTTTCTTTCCAATTGTGGATCAATGTAGAGCGGTTCGGCGGTCAGCCCGGCTGGGCTGGTGGGGGCGTCGGCATATTCGGTAATTTCGAAGCTTTCGCCCTTTTCTACCAGCACCCACTCCACGCGCCGCTTTTCAGTCAGCTTGTCGGCCTTGAACGATGATGGCATTACCGAGAATTTGACACTGCTTTCCCTGTTGTTACTTGGTTTCAATTTTCTGCAGGCAATGATTATGTCAAGCGGTGCCGTGATGGAATCACGCAGAAAAAGTTCCACTTCCTTGGCCAGCGTGAGCGATTTGCTGATATAGACGTCCGGGTCCTTTTCCGTTGCCATGTCTCCTTCAATCATCAGCAGTGCATCGCTACGTTGTTTGAGTATTGCCTCAACTATAGCAAGAATCTGCTTCTTTGCTTTGCTGTCCAGACTCACAGAATCGTTCACCAGCTGTACCTGTCCCTTGTGTTCGCCGATTGTTACCGTCTGAGCCGCCGGAACCTGAGCAGTAAAGGCTGACAGGATAAGCACTGTAACTAGCCAACCCAAAAGGCTTTTCATTTTGCCTTGTCCACGAGAAAGAGAATCTCGAATCGTCTGTTTTGTCGCCGACCGTCATCGGTCCGGTTGTCGGAAATAGGGACCGATTTACCCATCCCCTTGACGAATATCCGTGCCGGGTTCACCCCTTCGCGGGTGATGAGGTAATTGGCCACGGCAATAGCCCGCTTCAAAGAGAGATCCAGATTGTACCGTACTGAACCAATACTATCAGTATGTCCGTCCACCCGCAAATAGGACCACCGGGAATCTTTTCTGATGATTTCACCAATCTCTGCCAGGGCCTTTTTCACCTCTGGTGAAAGCTCGCTCTGGCCGAACTCGAATATGGTGTCAGGAAGGCGAAACTTCTTGTACACGGATACCGTATCGCTGGATTTTGTCCACTTGACAGGTTCAGCCTCGTGCTGCACACCGACGCCATACGTGGGAGTCGTGCCGGTAATACGGTTTATGGTATATTCCAATGCCCTGCTCTCCCGGTCCAGCTTTCTCTCAGAGGGCCTGACAGCCTCTTCCAGATTGTCAGGGGAATCGTCGACCTGTTCAAGCAGGATATTGGGAGGAAGGGCAACAGGGGTCGCCGAAGTGGGGGCTGGTTGCGATTGTACCAGTATCTGGCCGTAGGGCTTAATGACGATATCTTCCCTGTCGGGATCGACCGGAACCTCGAATTTACTGACCGGAGCCGGGGCAATGGGAGCCTTGACGAGAAGCGGAGTTATGGGAATAATCTTTACCCGCTTGATTACATCCTTTTTCCTATCAGGTCCTTCATCCTGGGTTTGGATGCGGGGAATGGGCTTGATGTAATTTCCGAGGCCCTGACAGGTGCTGAAGCCGAAGAGAATACGCCAATCAGGAGCAGCCTGGTTAACGCCGGCGCCGGCAGCAAGATTTAACGTTAAATGGGGAGAGAAGTAGAAGCGAAAACCTGCAGAAGCTTCAACGGGAGAGTCGGCATACTCTTTTGCATCTCTGCCGGTAAGTTCAAGGGTCACTTTGGAGCGTTGACCGGGATTATACTCAAAACCAAACCCAAAAGGGATCTCGTAGGATTTTGTTCGCTCCGGATTGTCGCCCAGCGCCAGATAGCCACCGTACGCATGAGCACCGATCTGATCTACGCGATAAGAGGCGATAATGCGCCCCCCGACATCCGTTGTCCCGTTTATCTTCGGATCTTCGGAAATGGCCCTGCGAAGAAAGACATCACCACTGAGCTTGAAGTTGTCTTTGCGCTTGCCGTAAAAACGCAACTTCGAACCGATGTCGGCAGTGCCTCTGCCGGAGCGTGATTCCTGGTTGTTGAGAAAAAGGTTGGGATAGGTGCCGTAGGCTTCCCAAAACGGACCTAACCCCAGCGTCAGGGTGGCAGGAATGATAACAGATGAGCCGTTGGGACCATTACAGGCACTCCCCCATAAGCCAATGCAGACATTGCCAGCGTCAATTGTTTCGGCAGACGGGACAGACATAAGACCCGTGGCACCGAATTGTGTCGGATTCGCCGAGGCAGTTCCCGCAAAAAGAATAATCAGAGCTAACGTAAGGAAGGGCTTGTTCATGGGGTTTTAACAATGTATCCCAAAAACAGTTGTTAATGCAACGCCATATTTACCCGGCTACGCGCTCCTTCAACTCTTTTCCGACCTTGAAGAAGGGGAGTTTTTTGGGCTTAACCGGGATTGCCTCGCCGGTTTTAGGGTTCCTGCCGGTGTAAGCTTTGTATTCGTTAACAACAAAGCTGCCGAATCCGCGGATCTCAATCCGTTCACCGGCAAGCATTGCCTCTGTCATCGAATCAAAAATAGTGTTGATGATCTCTTCGGCCTTTTTGTAGGAAAGACCCTTTTGGGCAGCAAGTGCCTCAATTAATTCCGACTTGTTCATGTTGTGTACCCTCCTCGGAAGAACGGCTTGTTGATTTATGTGGGGTCAACAGCACCCTTTAAGGTATTGTTTTGCAAGGAACTGGGCTTCGATCTCCCGTCCCTGGTTCGTCAGCAGCGGAACGAGCCGCTCGGCGCAAACTTTCTGGAGAGATGTATCCTCAAGAAGTTTGGCGAAGTGGTCTATTGCCGTCCCGTCCTCACCTTTGAGAGACCATACATCACCAATCATGACCTGGGCTTCATTGGCCAGCAGTCCGTTTTTCACCATTAGTCCCAGCTCGGTCAGTGCCTCGTCCAGGCGTTTGGTGAACATGAGCAGTTGCGCCAGGCCGAGGCGAGTCAAGGGATTAAACGGGTTGATCTCCATAGATGCCCTGAACAACCGCTCTGCTTCTGCAACGTCACCTTTACGAAACGTCAAGGCACCCAGTTCGTACAGCAGAATGTCGTTTTCCCGTTCGATTGCGGTCAGCTCGGTAAACGCTTGAAATGCAGCATCCAGGTTCCCTTCGTGCAATTCGATGTAGCCATATGCAAATTTCTCGCCCAAGTTAGCATATCGGTCAGCAAGGCCCCCTGGCAAGGCCTGGGTCAATAGATGGAAACGATCTTCCAGAGACAGCGATTCTTCTGCATTATCAGTCACATCCTGGTGTTGCACAGATTGACAGCTACTGCAACCATGATGACCGTGCTCCATTTTGACCGGGGAGATAACCGGCGGAGAATCCATCCCCCTCATTAAGTTTTCAGCCTTTTCCCTGACCGCTCCGCCTTCTGCCAACTGGATGGCCAACTCGAGATATTCCCGTGCCTTTGCTGTATTGTTCTGATTCAGGTACAGCTTAGCCTCTTCCATGTTCATTTCTGCCAGTCCGTTTCCGGCCACTGTCATGCCCGCATTCAGCATAGCTCGCAGAGCTTCGCCCTCATCACCACCGGGGAGCCGTTCCAAGGCTTCACCATAGGCATGTCGTGCATCAGCAAAGCGGCCATCGGCCAGATAACTGTCGCCCCTCTCCTTTAACTGACGACAATCCTTGCCCAAAAGTTTCCTAAAAAACATACCAGTATCTCCTGACCCGCTATAATGTCACGCCGGCTTTAGAACCGTGATGCTCTCCATATGATATGTCTGGGGGAACATGTCCACCGGCCGGGTTTTGGTCACAAGATAGCCGCTTTTCTGCAGTAGTGCCAGATCCCGTGCCAAGGTTGCCGGATCGCAGGAAATATACACAATCGTAGCCGGGCGCAACTCCGGAAGTAATTTCGCCAAGCCTGCCCCCCCCACTCGCGGTGGGTCCAGGATAACCAGATCAAAGCGCCTGCCCTGCACTATTAACTGTTGAACAGCCTCAACTGCATCACCCTGACGAAAGTCAGTGGCGTACAAGCGGTGCTGAGAGGCGTTTCGACAGGCGTCCCGCACTGACACGCGGTTATCCTCTACCCCGAGAACTGAGCCGCATTTCCGTGCCAACGGAATGGAGAAATTACCGTTGCCGCAATACAGATCGAGGATATTCTGCCTGGTTGCAGTGGCTGCTTCCTCAAGGGCCAAGGCTACCAGAAGACGGTTTGCCTCGTAATTCACCTGGGAAAATCCGCCGGCAGAGAACGTCAGAGTCAGCTCTTCTCCTTCGGCGCTCACGCCATAGGTCAGTGAGTGGCTCCCGCAGATGGACTCCATGGTGTTCTTACGCCTACTTTGGACAAGAATGCCATGAATGTTGACAAGTGAGGGGAATAGATCCCGTAAGACGCGTCGCAGTTCGTCGTGCCTGGACCCGATGTAATGGACGGTTGCCACTGTCTGCCCGTCCTCCCCGGTTACCAGATCCACCTGAGGTATTTTGTCCGGCTCAGGCAACGTCTGCAACATGTGCCGAATCTCCGGCAATGCCTTGTTGATGGCCGAGTGGGCCAGAGGGCAGTGGTCAGGGATGTTCACAACGTAATGGGAACCAGAACGATAGAACCCCATCTGAATGGCACCCTTCACATACCTGATCTTAAGTTGGATCCGTGCCCGATAGCCATACTCCGTGGGAGCAGGGACAATCGGCAAGATGACGTCACGCCCAATGCGGGCATTCCGCCAGAGGAGTTCGGCAAAGATCTCGCCCTTCCACCAGAGCTGACGATCAGAGGGAAGAAACTGCCAATCAACACCCCCCGCACATGCCAAACACCGGGCAGGGTGGCATTACGCGCTCGGCAGACGGCGTAATGAGGGACTCAAGCTCACCGCGACAGTAGGACGACTTCTCCTGCACAACTCTGATACCGGCCAGATCACCTGGTGCCGTGAACGGTACGAAACAAGCCTTGCCATCCAGGTGACCGAATCCCTCACCACCAAAAGCCAGCTTTTCGATCTGAAGCGTTCTGCTCATGCGTGCATGGCGATCATGCCAGATGCAGATCGTTTGTGGTGCTTATGCAGTTCAGCACGTGCAAACCGCTCAGCAAAAAAGGGGGTGGAAAAATATGGCAGCGAGTGACGAACAAAATTATCAACAAGATGGCTACGAACTGCATCAACTTCACCGGAGGGGACTCCCATCTTATCGAGGGTTCGGCGGTAGAAAAGTTTTTCACCACCAAGAGCAGAGAGCTCATCCGCAGAAAGTCCCTCGTTAGCCGTCAAATGGCCGATCTCAATCTCGCACCGAACGTCCAGGAGGACATGATGGAAGTCGCCATAGTAGTTGCGAGTCCGATCATAGAGACGTACCTCTAACCCATTTCCCAGCTTGAACAGATGAAATGTTTGCATATGAGATGGATACTTTCTGCCAGACAAAGATGTCTCTATTGATCTATGGCGACACATGAGCGCACTAAAAAAGGGCTAGCTTGCGGCTAACCCTCTCCTGATTGTTGTGACAGCTCACGGGAAGCCTGGGGCTAGCCATGGCTTACTACACGCAATGTAAATACGACAAATGTAGCGAAAAATCAACCAATTTCCCTTGAGCGAGTAGCGATAAAATCAGCTGATTGAGCAATTCACGTTACGGATTCAGGTTAAATATCCACTACCAATGACGCCGGGAAACTGCATGTACAAAAGGAATATAAAAGGCAAGCCTGATGATTGGGCTTGCCTTTTATATTCGACTGAAAAAATTATTTTGTTTTCTTTGTTGTTTTTGGTTTTGGTTTAACAGATTTAGTTGCCAAATTTTCAGCACGGACAGCGCGGGCCTTGGCAAGGTTTGCAGCAAGCCCCCGCTCTTCGGCAGTCTTACGACGTGCATCCGAAAAACTCTTGGCAGTCAGTGACTGGGTACGGGAAATTCCAAACTGTTTACGATACTCACCCGGTTTCATATTGTGTTCGGAATTGAGGTGACGGGTAAGAGTCTTCATTTTACCCTTACCACAGATCAAGCAGATTACTTCGTCCTTTTTAAAAGCTTGTTTCACGGACAGTGTCGGTTTGGCAGTTTCTTCTGCCGCCGCCACACCAATCGCTTCTCCACTTTCAAGGGTCTTTAGTTGTGCATACACCTGTTGAATTTCTTTGAGAAGTTCTTCCCCTGTCAATGGTGTCGTGGATGCGTGAGCGCTGACTATTTCTCCGACCAGTTCCAACAGTGTTGCCATAATAGACCCCCAATAATTTTTTTTACACTTTGCCACAATCAGTCGTCACATTACAACAAAGACTTGAGTAAAATTTATTACCAGACAACTTTTTCCCAAAGTTTATCTCAAACACCAACAGCAACTTCCAAATTGAGATTAAATATCTCTAGAAAGGATGTCGATGCCGTACATACGGCTCTGCAACGATCTGAGTGATCTTGCCCACCATCGACAGACACCCTGTTAAGCGAGTACACTCCCTGACAGCAGTAGTCGCCATAAGAAAACCACAGTTACTGTAAAATTCGGGCACAGAATGGGCACGAAATGGGCACAGACTTGACTGACATAGTGGAGGAATAGACTTTAGAATGAGCAGGTGGGGCGATCTGTAACTATTTGAAGTCAAAAATAAAAATGGCCAGGTTTCTTGACCTGGCCATTCGTGTTTGTTGGTGGGCGCTACTGGGATTGAACCAGTGACCCCTGCCGTGTGAAGGCAGTGCTCTCCCGCTGAGCTAAGCGCCCTTTCATGTGACAAGCTCTGGTTACTTTAATCATAACCACTTGGCGACGTTTTATCGCAGATTTGCCACATGGTGTCAAGTGAAGAATTCCTTCCAGCGGGTCTGTTCCTGACAGGCTGTTCAGCAACGATCCCAGGAGGGAGATACCCCTTGGCCAAGGCACAGAAGGCCGTTACCTCTGCTGCTTGCCACGCTGCGTCTCGCCCCAGTTCGGCGGCTATCAGGCTGGCAACCGCAGGGGCCGCCTCCATGGCGGCACGTGCATCGAGAATGAGTGCCCGGGTACGGCGGCTCAACACGTCTTCCACGCTCCGCGCCCACTCGTGTCGTACCCCCCAAACCACCTCTGCCCGCCGGTACGGAAGTCGGGGGTGCAGCAACTGACGCAGATCCGGCTGCCCGGCGCACAGCTCGTCCAGAGCGGCGGCATCGGCTCCGTAGAGCTGCCATTCCCCATTCATGGGCGACTCCCCAACCCAGCCGTGAATGGGAAGGTTGTTTGTGCGGGATGGTCGCTCATCGAGACCCGCCAGCCTGGCCGCACAGGTCACCGTATCCTCGGCCATCCTGCGGTAGGTGGTCCATTTTCCGCCGGTAATGGTGACCAGCCCCGCAGCCGAGACCAGCAGCGTGTGGTCGCGGGAAAGCGTCGCAGTATGAGTCACATCACCACCCAGCACCAGGGGACGAATGCCGGCGAAGACACTGAGGATATCGGACATGCCGGGGTCGCGGGCAAGGTAGCGGGCCGCATGTTCCAGGAGGAACTCGATTTCCATCGCCAGTGGACGGGGCTCGGCAGTGACCCGAACCATTGGCGTGTCGGTGGTGCCGACGATCACCCGGTCGTGCCAGGGAACGGCAAAGAGTACCCGGCCATCGTCGGTGTGGGGCACCATGATGGCGCTGTCGCCGGGCAGGAACTCCCGGGGCAGCACCAGATGCACCCCCTGGCTCGGCGCGATGAGCGGTTGCGCACCGGGCTCGTCCAGCAGACGGACGGCATCGCAGAAGGGGCCGGTGGCATTTACCACCACCCTCGCCTCGATCTCGTACTCGCGTCCGCTCTCCCGGTCGCGGGCCGCCACCCCACGGACCAGCCCGCCGCTTTTGAGCAGCCCGGACACCTCCACACGGTTCAGCGGCACACCGCCCAGGTCGGCGCAGGTGCGGGCCAAGGCCACGGCCAGCCTTGCGTCGTCGAACTGGCCGTCGTGGTAGATCACCCCGCCGCGCAGTCCTGCCGGCTCGACGGTGGGGATGTGTCGCAGGGTCTCCTCCCGGGAGAGGAGCTGCGACGGCCCCAGCCCCAGCTTGCCCGCCAGCATGTCGTAGAGCTTCAGTCCGACACCGTAGAACGGACCTTCCCACCAATCGTAGAGCGGCACCACGAACGAGAGGTTGTGCACCAGGTGCGGGGCATTGCGAATCAGCACCCCCCGTTCGTGGAGCGCCTCCAGCACCAGGGAGATGTTTCCCTGCTGCAGGTAACGGACCCCGCCGTGAATCAGCTTGGTGCTCCGGCCGGACGTGCCGCTGCCGAAGTCATCACGCTCCAGGAGTAGGGTCCGGTAGCCTCGGCTGGCAGCATCCACCGCCACGCCGAGGCCGGTGGCGCCGCCGCCGATGACCAGCAGGTCCCAGTTCCTTTCTCCGTCGAGCCGCTGCAACAGTTCCGACCGGGTCATGGCGCAACCCACGCCCGTGACCGTTCCACCGCCCGTTCCCACCTGCCCCGCAACTCCGCTGCCTGCGCCCGGCCCATGGTCGGGCTAAAGACCCGGTCTGCCTGCCAGTGACCGGCGATCTCCTGGCGGTCGCGCCACAGTCCAACCGCCAGCCCCGCCAGGTAGGCGGCCCCCAGGGCCGTTGTCTCGCTGACCCGCGGCCGCACCACCGGCACCCCCAAAAGATCGGCCTGGAACTGCATCAGAAGCGCATTCGCCGTGGCACCGCCATCGACCCGCAGTTCGGACAGGGTGATGCCGGCATCGGCCTCCATGGCAGTGAGGAGATCAGCAGACTGGAAGGCAATGCTCTCCAGGGTGGCCCGGGCGATATGGGCAGCAGTGGTGCCGCGGGTGATGCCGACGATGGTGCCGCGGGCGTAAGGGTCCCAGTGCGGGGCGCCGAGGCCGGTGAAGGCCGGGACCAGACAGACTTCGCCGCTGTCCGGGACGCTGGCAGCCAGCGCCTCCACCTCATTGGAGGAACGGATGATGCCAAGCCCGTCGCGCAGCCACTGCACCGCAGCGCCGGCAACAAAAACGCTCCCTTCAAGGGCGTAGTCGGCCCTGCCGGCCAGTTGCCAGGCAACGGTGGTGAGCAGGTTGTGCTGCGACGGCACTGGCCGCTCCCCGCAGTGCATCAACAGGAAACAGCCGGTGCCGTAAGTGTTCTTGGCCATCCCGGCCGTACCGCAGGCCTGGCCGAACAGCGCCGCCTGCTGGTCCCCGGCCATGCCGGCGATGGGAATAGCCGCGGCGAAGAGGTCGCCGGCGGTCTCGCCATAGACAGCGCTGGAATCGACCAGTTGTGGCAGGACCACCCGCGGGATGCCGAGAATCGCCAGCAGTTCGTCGTCCCAGTCAAGGGTGGTGATGTTGAACAGCAGGGTCCGGGAAGCGTTGCTGGCGTCACTGATATGCAGCCGGCCGCCCGAGAGATTCCACGCCAGCCAGGTATCGACCGTGCCGAAGGCCAGTTCTCCGGCCTCGGCCCGATCACGGGCACCGGGTATGTTGTCCAGCAGCCAGGCCAGCTTGGTGCCGGAAAAGTAGGCGTCCAGTACCAGGCCGGTCTTCTGCCGGAACAGCGGCTCCAGCCCTTCCGTCTTGAGTCGGTCGCAGAGTGCCGCAGTCCGACGGTCCTGCCAGACAATGGCGTTGTAAAGCGGCTCGCCACTGTGCCGGTCCCAGAGCAGTGTCGTTTCCCGTTGATTGGTGATGCCGATAGCCATTACCTCACGGGGGGAGATGCCGGCCCGGGTAAGGGCTTCGGCCGCCACACCGACCTGGGTAGCCCAGATCTCCAGGCCGTCGTGTTCGACCCAGCCGGGCTGGGGGAAGATCTGACGGAATTCCCGCTGGGCAATGGCGCAGATCGTTGCGGAACCGTCAAAGACAATGGCACGGGAACTGGTAGTCCCCTGATCGAGGGCAAGGATATGACTCATGGGGTCTCCGGAATCAACCGCATTCTTTGGCTATTTCCCCTGAAGATCCCGGTTACGCAAGGATCGACGTAAATATTTCCGTAGTGCCTGCCCCGCAAACTTGATTTATTTGCTGGTACAATCTATGTTATGCTCCGGTAGTTAAACCTATCGGTCATAGGGGCCAGCGTGCTGCACCCGTTGGGCATCCTGCACAGTATATATGAAAAGGTTCGCCATGTCCTGCTCCGTAACGATGTCCCACGAAGGGGCTATCAGTATCCTGCTTGTCGAAGATTCTCCCCTCCATATCGAACATATCCGCACTGTCCTGACGGTTCAAGACCCGCGGATCACGCTGACCGTGGCGCGCACCCTTGCCGAAGGCCGGGCCAGGTTGCAAGAGTTTCGACCCAACTTGGCAATTGTTGATATCCTTCTCCCCGATGGCAGAGGTATTGAGTTATTGCCGCCGGTCAGGGAAAAGACGACGTTCCCTATCGTAATGCTCACCGGCCAGGGTGACGAAAAGGAGGCGGTGGACGCGATGAAAGCCGGCGCCATTGATTACCTTGTGAAATCAGAGGCATCACTGGCCGACATGGCGCACATCGTGGAAAGGGCGCTGCGGGAGTGGCGGCATATCGCCGAGCGCCGACGGGCGGAAGAAACCCTTCGGGAGAGCGAGGAGAGGTTTCGCTCGTTCTTCCACTATTCAGCCATCGGGATGGTGATCATTTCGCCGGACGGGAGGTTTCTCCAGAGCAATCCGGCAAATTCCCTGCTGCTCGGCTACACCGAAAAAGAGATGTTGCGTCTGAACGTGCGCGACATCACGCATCCCGAGGACCGTCCCAAGGGCCGAGAGGTCTACGAAGAACTGCGGTCAGGCCGCAGGCGCTCCATGGAATACGAGAAGCGCTATCTACGCAAGGACGGCGCCGTTATCTGGGGCTATGTCACCGTTGCAGGTGTCTATGATGCACAGCAGAAACTCGTTTATTTTGTGGGGCAGATGCAGGATGTCACCGAGCGCAAGCAGGCCGAGGAGGCCCTGAGGAAGAGCGAGGCGCGGTGGCGTTCCGTATTCACCACCGCGGCTGCGGGGTTGGTTATCATATCGCATGACGGAAGTATAATGCAGGCAAATCCGGCAATGTGCCGTTTCCTCGGCTATCCCGAGGACGAATTGGCCAACTTGACTGTCGAGGAGGTCACACACCCGGCAGACCGGGACAAGACGTCACTTCATTACGACGAAATATTTGCCGGACAACGCGAGGTGCTTCATTACGAAAAAAGGTATCTGCGCAAGGACGGTCAGTCAGTCTGGGGGCACGCCTCGGTGGCATGCGTATTAGATGCAGACACGGAGCCCCTCTACTGCATCGGATTGGTGCAGGACATCACCGAGCGGGTCCAGATGGAAGAGGAGATCCGCAAGGCGAACCGGGAACTGGATGACTTCGTCCAGATGGTTTCCCACGACCTCCGTACCCCTCTCACCCCCATCATCGGCTATGCAGAACTTTTGCAGGTGATATACCGAGACAGACTAGACGAGCAAGCCAAGGAGTACCTTGCAGAGATTGGCAGGCAGGGGCAAAGGATGCTCGGTCTCCTGGAGGACCTGCTTTCCCTTGCCAGGACGGGGTACCTCCCCCCCCCTGCCGAACCGGTGGACAGCAACCAGGTGGTGCAGGAAACGCTTGTGGGTCTGGCGAGCCGGCTTGCCGATGCCTGTATGACGGTCGAGACAGGTTTGTTGCCCTGCATCAGGGTACCGAGAACAGTTCTGCTCCAGGTTTTCGACAACCTGATCGGCAACGCCATCCGTTATGCCGGGCCGGGAGGGTCCATTGAGGTGGAGGGAGAACGCCTGGGGACGCGGGTGAGGTTCTCTGTTCGCGATCATGGCCCCGGTGTTCCCGAAGAAGAACGGAGCCGTATCTTCGATCTCTTCTACCGGGGCTCTACAGGAAAGGAGGTGGAGGGGACAGGAGTAGGTCTCGCCACGGTGCAAAAGATCGCCCACCTTTACGGTGGGCGGGCCTGGGTGGAAGTGCCCCCTGGCGGCGGCAGTAGCTTTTGTGTGGAGATGGTCGATGAAACAAGGCAGTGAGATCGGTCGTCAATAGTGGGCACCGACCGCCTTCGGACGCCAATTCTATCAACAACAAGAGGCCGCATGAGTCAATTGCTCCACTATTGACGGCTACCCACAATGCACTTGTTAGACATAAATGGACACCAAGTTGACCATAGACAAAGAAAAAGCCCCGATTTATCAGGGCTTTCTGTACTACGTTGCACTTCGTTGGATTCTCAAATGGTGGAGGTGGCGGGAATCGAACCCGCGTCCGAAAGTCATACACAGAAGGCGTCTACATGCTTGTTTCGGTGTTTAAGGTTTAGCAGTCATCGTCTTCACCGAACAGAATCTTCAGACCGCGATCCCACTAGGTTTCGCTTCCCCGCCGTGGGCCTTCGGGAAAACTATCTCACGAAAATGACGCCTCTTCCCGGCCCATGAGAAGAACTAGGAGAGACGGTAGCAGGGTATTAAGCTGCTACGGCGTAGCTGTAATTGTCGGCATTTATAGCCGTGTGGGCTGTTTTACGGGGCCTGCCCACACCCCGGCATGCAACCTTTGCTTCCTACCCCCGTCGAAACCTTTACACCCCCATACTTGTCGTTATCGCTTCCCTGCATTCAAGTTAACATCTTCGACCGATTTATGCAAAAGCTATCTCACAACTGAAACCGCACCGGCAAGGCCGATCCCCGGTCAATGATCGTGGTAGCCGAGGACCACCAGAATGCAACTGCCGTCGGCAATGACGTTGATCCCCGCCTCCAGGCAACGGTCCACCGCCTTCTGGCTCTCGGCCCCCGGCTGCATCCAGATGTGCTTGATCCCCTTCTGAATCGCCGCCTCCACCACCTGCTCGGTCACCGCCGGCGGGGTGATGACCGAGATGCTCGTCACGTCGTCGGGCAGGCCGGCCACGGTCGCCACGCAGGGAATCCCTTCGATCTCCCGTTCCTTCGGGTTGACCGGCACAACGCTAAGCCCCTTCTGCCGGTAACAGCGCAGCACTCGGTTGCCGTATTTGGTCCGGTCGGTCGAGGCCCCCACGACGCCGAAACGTGTTGCCTGCAGGAATCTGTCGATCTGTTCACGCGGTACCATCTTTGTGCTCCTTTCCCTGTTCCGATCTCCTTCGTAGCTGCCTGCTTAAACTGTATCAGGAATATGCCCCTTTGCCCGCTGGCCGTGCTGGAAAAAGATCGTGCCGAGCATGACATCGGTAATGGCGCCAAGCAGGAGCGCCAGCGGTGCCGTGATGACCAGGGCCAGACAAAGGCCGGTCGCCAGGTTCAGGTAGCAGTAGGAACGGAAGAGAGCGTGCTGCTCGTCCGGCAGGCGCATGAGGCGCAGACCGAAATAGGCCTGGAAGATGCCGAGCGGCAGGAGGCAGATGATGGTGAACAGCCCCACCGATGAGGCCAGTGACGGTACGGCGAGACCGACGACGCCGACTGTGGTCAGGACCACGTTGGCCTTGATGAGGAGGGCGATGGCATTGTCCGTGTCGTGAAAGGCGTACCGGCTGTGCAGAAGCCGGCGGAGGGTGATCGTGAGATAGACGAAGAGCGCGGTGCCGACCACCATCAGTCCCGCTTCCATGGCCCTGGCCACAAGGTCCTCAACGCCGGCCAGTCGTAACGACAGCAGGAAGAGCGGGATGGCCAGGAGCGCGCTCGTCATCGCCAGCCAGCCGGACACCACCAGACGAACCGGCGTCATCGGCCTCCCTCCCTTTTCACTCCCCGGTAGCTCCTGTCCCATCGCTCCCCCTTCCCGTTGCCGCTAGCCAGTATAGCCGCAGACAGGCGCCAGGGCAAACGGCAATGTTCCCACTCTTGACATGCCCGCATCCCGGTGATAGGTTCTCATTTGAAAACCACACCGCACAAGTGGCAACAAAGGACCCATCATGGACGATCTCACCCCACGCCAGAGGCAGGTACTGCACGTCATCAGGGAACAGCTGGCCCGCGCCGGCTACCCACCCACCCTGCGGGAAATCGCCGGCCAGCTCGGCATCAGCGGTACACTCGGCGTCATGAAGCATTTGGCGGCCCTGGAGCGGAAGGGATACCTCCGGAAGGAGGCGGGCAACTCCCGGGCGATCGTCCTGACCGTGCCCACCGGGGGAGCGGCGTTCCCTAAGAAACTCTCCCGGTCGGGCCGTGACCAGGAGGCCCCGCAGCCGCTGCCGGTGGTCGGCGTGGTGCGGGCCGGCACGCCCCAGCCGCCGGTGGAGGATATCGAGGAATACATCTCGGTCGACCGCTCCATCGCCAGGGCCGGCGGCGCCTTCTTTCTCCGGGTAAAGGGGGACTCCATGGTCAACGCCGCCATCGTCGAGGGGGACCTGGCCCTGGTCCGCCCCCAGCCAACGGCCGAGAACCGGGACATCGTCGTGGCAATGGTGGAGGGGGAAGCAACCCTCAAGCGCTTCTATCGGGAGCGGAGCCGTATCCGCCTGCAGCCGGAGAACCCCAACATGCAGCCGATCATCGTCAACCCCGGGGACGAGCTCGCCATCATCGGCAAGGTGGTGGGGATCTACCGCCGGCTGGCATAGCCATGACCCCGCTGGCCGGGGACTGCTGCCCGGATTTCTCGGAGTGACATGCCCGTCAGAGCCAGGGGCAATGGCTCGACAGCACAGACATTGCGCAACCGTCCTGGAAACAGACAACTGTGTGTTAATCAGACAAGAGTATTGTCCGGCTCGGGGAACTCCGTTTTCGGTCAGTACGGTTAAGGGGCCGAGTTTGCGCCCATTTTTACAGTGTTAGTAAGCCTGGCTTCCTTAGTTCTTGTGTTGGCGCATTAATTGCTTTTTAGTGGCTATGACCCATGCCGGGCCGGACAAGATTGACGTTCCCTTGAGCAAATTGGGGAGGTTGATGGTCTCAACGGAGCGACGTCAGGGTACAGAAGATCGCAACGACCAATTGAATAAACCATCTCCGAGCCGCAGCACCTAACAGGATATCCTCATGGTGCCCGGCCATTGGGTTTCGCTGGAAACGGCGCAGCCTTCTTTTGCAAAGGAGACCCAAACGGCGTGGCGTCAGTCCAGGTCGTCGAGGGGGCTTCCTTTTCCAGGAAAGCCTCCATGTTATTTTAACGGGGAGAACTGTTGATGCTGAGGACAATAGAGAATGCCGCAGGAGAGATCGTTCCCGAAGCCGGGGAGAACCGGTTGCTTTTCAGGGGCAAAGACGGTCACGCGACCATTACCTTCGAGGAGGACTGCCAAGTTTCCAGCTTGAACTAACGCACATAACGTTACCGTTCGTTTTAGGAACTGAAGGTAAATATCATGGACCACGAAAACAGCACCCCTTTGGAGATGGAGCCGGATGTGCGGAACCTGCTGGAGCAGCGGGGGATCAGGGTGGAAGATGTCCGGCGCACGCTCTCCGTTACGGACAAAGAGCATCTGTTTCACACTAACAAGGCTACAGGCCACCGATTGGCCTACGTTATCTCTCCCAAGGTCACCTACTGGGTGGAGTATGCCCTGGAAGAGGGATACTATCGAATATTCAATGCCTATTCCCATCGGATGAAGATCCTTGAGGGATTCAATCTGCCGTCCAAAAAAGAGCCGCAAGAAACAGACTGGTTCTGTGCCAGGTGCCTCGTCCCGCTGGCGCTGGCAACGGTCAAGCTGGCCTACCTGGACGAAACCTTTGCCGTTGATCTTCCTTCTTGTCCTACCTGCCAACGGGTGCTGATCAGCGAGGAAAACGCCGTCGTCAAGATGGCCATGGCAGAGAGAATGCTTGAGGACAAATAGTCCGGGGTGAAGGATGTGGCCCAGCTTGGAACCAGGAGATCGACACTATGAACGACGAAATGATGAACACAATTCAGCTGGATGGCCCGTATCTAGACATCCTGCGTCTCAAGCAGAACGGCTATTGCTGCAGCCAGATCGTGGTCAAGCTCGTGCTGCGCGACCTGGGGCGGGATAATCCGGATCTGGTCAGGTCAATGGCTGCTCTCTGCTTTGGCACAGGCTCTTCAGGTGGTACCTGCGGGGTGCTGAGCGGCGCGGCATGCGCGTTATCGCTCTGCCTGGAGACCTTCCCCGACAGGGATCTCCAGGCCCCTGAGCTTCCCTTGCTGCTCGGCGAGCTGATTGACTGGTTCACGGTCAGGGCTGAGGGAACCTACGGAGGGACTCGGTGTGAACAAATATTGTCTGCCAGCCCCGACAAGCGCGCCTGTGCCGACTTGATGACGGCAACGCTGGAAAAGCTTCAGTCGATGCTGGCAACCATGGGTGGCGCGGAGAATGGATGCATCAACGGCCATCCTTAAACGATAACTGAAACGGATAGTCATCTGCTCGAAGGCCTCAATTGTGGGAGGAACAGCAAAACTGCGGCTGATCGATTGTCGATCATTATCTCGAATCAACACGAGAACCAAACGGAGGGTTAAATGATGTCAGAAAAAGGGAAAAAGACAGTGTATACGGCCTGCTGCCTCTGCTACCAGAGCTGCGGCGTCGAGGTGACGGTGGAAGACGGCAAGGTGACGGCGGTGAAGGGGCAGGAGTCCCACCCGATGAACAAGGGGATACTCTGCGCCAAGGGGCAGGCAATGATCGAGCACCTGTACCATCCCGACCGGCTCAAACACCCGCTCAAGAAGGTGGACGGAAAGTTCCAGCAGATTTCATGGGAGCAGGCTTACTCCGAGATCGCGGCCAAACTTAAAGAGTTGAAGGAGGAGTTCGATCCCTCGGTGCTGGCATTCTTCTGCGGTTCCATCGGCGTTGAAAACCTGGAGATGGGATCGCTCACCCATCGGTTCAAGGCTGCCTTCGGCTCGCCCAATTTCTTCTCGGTGGAGAGCATCTGCTTCCGGATGAGGATTCGCTCGAGGCAGATCACGTTCGGCAAATACCCGGTGGAGGAGATGGACTCCAACCTCTATATCCTCTGGGGGCATAACCCGGCCGCATCGGACATTGCCCTCTCCATCGCCATCCAGGAAAACCTCAAGAAAGGCGCCAAGGTCGTCGTCATCGACCCCAGAAGGATCGCCATTGCGGACCAGGCCGAAATGTACCTGGCGATCAGGCCGGGGACCGACGGCGCCCTGGCCCTGGCGCTCATCAACGTCATCATCAACGAGGACCTGTACGACCACGAGTTCGTGGAGAAATGGACCCACGGCTTCGACAAGCTGGTGCCCCACATCCAGCAGTACACCCCCGAGTGGGCCGAGGCAATCACCGAGGTCAAGGCCGATGACATCCGCAAACTGGCACGGCTCTTCGCGGGGACCAGAGGAGCCAGCATCTGTCACGGCACCTGCACCCAGGACCAGCAGGCCAACGGCAGTCAGACCGACCGCGCCATGGCGATCCTGCAGTCCATCACCGGCAACATCAACGTGCCCGGTGGCTGGGTGATCAGCCCACGGCTGTCACTCTCCGACATCAGCCTGCCGGTCAAGGGCAAGCCGCTGGGGGCCGAAGAGTACCCGCTCTTCTACGAGCTGTGGAGCAGGACGAGCCCCTACGCGGTAATGAACATGGTACCCGAGAGTGTGCCTGACAAGCTCAAGGCCTTCATCGTGGCAGGCGGCAACCCGCTCGTCACCATGCCCGACTCCAACGCCCTGACCGAGGCATTCAAGAAGCTCGACCTGCTGGTGGTCTACGACCTGTTCATGACCGAGACGGCGGAGCACGCCCACTACGTCCTTCCGGCCGCCAATCAGCTCGAATTCTGGGGACTGGGCTACAACTACAACGTCTGCCACTGCCTCCCCTATCTCATGCTGCGTGAGCCGGCGGTGGGCCGCTACCATGAGTGCAAGAGCGTGGTCGAGTTCTACAAGGGGCTTGCCGAGGCGTGCGGTTTCGGTGAGCTGTTCCCCTGGAAGGACGATGAAGAGCTGGTGGCTCACGAGCTGGAACCGTGCAGTCTCTCCTTCGATTATCTGCGGGCGCATCCAGAAGGGGCCTTCTACCAGGAGAAGAGCTACGAACTTACTGAGCGTTCCTTTGCCACGCCGACCCGGAAGATCGAGCTCTACAGCGATGCCTTCGAGCATGTCGGCTTCAGTCCGCTCCCCACTTACCTGGAGCCGGAAAAGAGCCCCCAGGGAACCCGCTGGGAGGAGCTGGGAGGAAAGTATCCCCTGGTCCTGTCCACCGGCACCCGCTATATCCATTATAACGGCTCCCAGATGCATAATATTAAATCAATGAGAATACTGGATCCGCATCCGCGGGCCGAGATGGGTCCGCAAACGGCTGCCAAATATGGCATTGTTCATCATGACGACGTCATTATCGAGACGGATCGCGGCTGGGTGAAGATGAAGGCCGAAGTGAGCGACCGCACCATGGAAGGGGTGGTACTGGTACCCCACGGCTGGCCCAGGGAGGCCAACTGCAATCGCCTCACCGATTGCCAGTGCCGGGAGCCGATCATGGGGTATCCCCAGTGGAAGGGACTGCTCTGCTCCATCAGAAAAGCGGCGTAACATCAAGAAGAATCAGCGGGTCATGCAATGACCTCCGAACCCCCTCCCCCACCCGGGGAGGGGGTTCGGATATTCATCCCCGGCTCAAAGCAACCAACACTCCATAAACCTTCTGGACATCATGCAAGAAATCGGCTAAAAATCCAACACGCGTGCTCTCCGAGTCCTAGCTGCCTACAAGCCTTGTGCTCACGGCAGCGGACCACCGGGTCCTGCTGGAAACGGCAGTGCCTCCCTTTGGAAAGGAGACCTTCATGACTGTTGTGTTTCCACACGTCACAGGGGGCCTTTCCTTACGGGAATGGTCCTTTTTTTACGCACAGTTGCATAACGCCCATTTTTGTGGAGGATTATTCATGGTCAGCATCACCGCCGAGCCGATAAACCCGACAGCACTGTACGAACGGATTGCCAAGGGGAGTTCGGGATCGGTGGTCTTCCACTACGCCGTGGTCAAGGAACAGGCCGACGCCAGCGGCAGGACCAGTTGCATCGACTACCGGGCAACTGACGGGGGCGTACAGGAGATGGAAGGGATCGTCGCTGACCTGAAAGAGCGGTGGCAAGTAGAGGATATCCTGCTGATCCGGCGCACCGGCTGTCTCGCCATCGGCGACATCATCTCCCTGGTGGCGGCCAGTTCCCCCAACAGCGAAGACGCCTTCGAGGCCTGCAAGCAGGGGATCAGCCGGCTGAAGCGGATGGCGACCATCGTCAAAAATGAAATGTATTCCTGAACCACATCAAAATAGGAGGGATTGTATGAACAGAGCAAGAAACATCGTCAGCTTTCTCACCGCCCTTGTCGCACTGGTTTGCGTCACAGTGGCCCAACCGGCGGCCGCGGCCCAGAAGAACCTGATCCTGGCCACCACCACCAGCACCCAGGACTCCGGCCTGCTGGACGTCCTGATCCCGCTATTCGAGAAGGAGAGCGGCTACTTCGTCAAGACCATCGCCGTCGGTTCCGGCCAGGCCATGACCATGGGGAAGAAAGGAGAGGCTGACGTGCTCCTGGTCCACTCCCCGGATGCCGAGAAGAAGTTCATGGCCGAAGCAGCCGGCAGCAGTCGTAGGCTGGTGATGCACAACGATTTCATCATGGTCGGTCCGGCCGCCGACCCCGCCAGGATCAAGGGCACCAAGGCGTCGTCCGAGGTGTTCAAGAAAATATCCCAGGCCGGTGCCCTGTTCCTGTCGCGGGGGGACAACTCCGGCACCCACGCCAAGGAAAAGGGGCTCTGGAAGGCGGCCGGCATCGCGCCGAACGGCCAGAGATGGTACCAACAGACCGGCCTCGGCATGGGCCAGACCCTGAACGTGGCAGCCGAGAAGAAGGGGTATACCCTGACCGACCGGGCAACGTACCTGGCGCTCAGGAAGACCCTTGGCCTTGAGATCCTGGCGGAGGGCGATCCGCAACTCCTGAACATCTACCACGTGATCGAAGTGAATCCCGCCAAGTGGCCCAAGGTGAATACCGCAGGTGCCAAGGCGTTTGCCGATTTCATGGTATCTAAGAAAACACAAGAGGTGATCGCTAAGTTCGGCGTGGACAAGTACGGTTCCCCCCTCTTCTTCCCGGATGCCGGCAAGAAGCCGGAGTCGCTGGGACTCTGAATGGAGCTGATTCTCGACGGTTTTGTGCAGGCATGGCACCTCCTGGTCTCTCTTGACCGGGAGGTGCTCTCCGTTGTGCTCCTTTCCCTTAAGGTCTCGGGACTGGCAACCCTCATCAGCCTGGTGATCGGCACCCTGGGGGGCACGGCTGTCGCACTCACCGATTTTCCGGGCAAACGGCTGGTGGTGAGCGTGGTGAATACCAGCATGGGGCTGCCGCCGGTAGTGGTCGGCCTTTTCGTCACCATCATGCTCTGGCGCAACGGCCCGCTCAGCGAATGGGACATCCTCTACACCCCTACTGCCATGGTCATTGCCCAGACCATCATCGCCACCCCGATCGTCATGGGGATCTCCATTGCCGCCATTCAGAACCTGCCGTCCAACCTCAGGCTGCAGATCCTGGCCCTGGGCGCCTCACGGCTCCAAATGGTCTGGCTGCTGGTCAAAGAGGCACGCCTGCCGCTCCTGGCCGGAATCATGGCCGGCTTCGGCGGGGTGATCTCCGAGGTCGGGGCCTCCATCATGGTCGGCGGCAATATCAAGGGATACACCCGGGTCCTGACCACGGCCACGGTGATGGAAACCAGCCGGGGGAACTTCGACACCGCCATTGCCCTGGGGATCATCCTCCTTGCCCTCTGCTTTGCCGTCAACTACCTGCTGACCGTTGTGCAGCAAAGGGAGCGGCCTCGATGACCGACCGGAAGCCGATACTGGAACTGCGTGACTTCAGGGTCGAGCGTGGCGGTACGGAGGTCCTCCAGGTTTCCTCATTCACCCTGAACGAGAACGAGACCGTAGCCCTGATCGGTCCCAACGGTGCCGGTAAATCCACCTTCCTGCTCAGCCTGGCCTGCCTGCTGAAACAGGCGGCCGGAGAGCTGCTGTTCCGGGGGGAGACGGTCCGGATGGGAGGCGGGGCAACCGACTTCCGTAGGAAACTGGCCATGGTCTTCCAGGACCCGCTGCTCTTCGATGCCACGGTGTTCGACAACGTGGCTGCCGGTCTGAAGATCCGCCGACTTCCCGCCACTGTTATCCGGGAGCGGGTAACCAGCTGCATGGAGCGGTTTCGGATCGTCCACCTTGCCGACCGTTCGGCCCGCAAGCTTTCCGGCGGCGAGGCACAGCGCACCAGTCTGGCCCGAGCCTTTGCCACCCGGCCGGAAGTCATCCTGCTGGACGAACCGTTCGTCGCCCTGGACCCGCCAACCCGCCAGACACTGACCGACGACCTGGAACAGATCCTCCGGGAGTCGGGCACGGCTGCGATCATGACCACCCACGATCAGGTGGAGGCTCTCAGGCTGGCCGACAGGCTGGTGGTGATGCACCAGGGAAGTATCGTCCAGACCGGCACGCCCTCGGAGGTCATGGGCCAACCGGCGAACGAGTTCGTGGCCACCTTTGTGGGGATGGAGAATGTCTTTACCGGCACGGTTGCCGAAGCCGGCAACGGCTTGCTGGCGTTGAAGGTGGCTGACCGGACCATGGAGCTGCCGGGGGATGGCGCACCAGGCGAACGTGTGGTACTCTGCATACACCCGGAACATGTGGTGGTCACGCCGACCAGCCCCGACCGCACCAGCGCCCGCAACGTCTTTCCCGGCAGCGTGACGAAAATCGTCTCGCTGGGGCTGTTCAACAAGGTGTATATGGACTGCGGCTTCACCCTGGTCGCCACGGTGACTAATCAGTCGCTCTCCCAATTGGCCCTCACCCCGGGCTGTCCGGTCTATGCCTCGTTCAAGGCCACGGCCGTCCACCTGTTCCGGAAAGGGTAATACTTACTGACGTAAAGGATACAGAACCAGCATGCCTACCTTTGAAGAAGCACGAAAGATCATTCTCGACAGCATCGCTCCTCTCGGCGTCGAACAGGTGGGGCTTCTTGACGCCGCAGGACGGATCATTGCCGAAGAGATCGTTGCCCCGAGGGACCTGCCGCTGACGGACAACTCGGCCATGGACGGCTATGCCGTCATTACTGCCGATTGCCGGGAAACTGCCCGGTTGCAGGTTACCGGCTTCATCCCGGCCGGCGGGGAGATCGTCTCGGCGGTGGTGCCGGGCACTGCCATCAAGATCATGACCGGAGCCCCGGTCCCACCCGGCTGCGACGCAGTGGTGCCTGTCGAAGAGACCGCGGAGGAGAACGGTGTTGTCACCATCAAGGCACCGGTCGTGCAGAGCCAGCACATCCGCTTCACCGGGGAGGATATCGCGGCAGGGGAAACGGCCATTACGGCCGGCACCCTGCTCCGCCCGCCCGAGATCGGCCTTCTCGCCTCGTTCGGTTATGCCGTGGTCCGGGTGTACCGCCGGGCGCGGGTGGCCATCCTCTCCACCGGCGACGAACTGGTTCATCTGGGCACCCCACCCACCCCCGGCCGGATCGTCAACAGCAACTCCTTCTCCCTGGCTGCCGCCGTGAAGGAGATCGACGCCGAACCGGTACTGCTCGGCATTGCCCGTGACAACCGGGATAGCCTCCAAGCAAAAATGGTCGAAGGGCTCAAGGCGGACGCCCTTATCACCTCGGCCGGCGTCTCGGCCGGTGACCTGGATCTCGTCCGGGACGTGCTGGCCGAACTGGGGATCAGGCAGCTGTTCTGGAGAGTAGATATGAAACCGGGCGGTCCCACGGCCTTCGGCCTCAAGGGAACGACACCGGTCTTTTCCCTGCCCGGCAATCCGGTATCCACCATGATCACCTTCGAGGAGTTTGTCCGGCCGGCGCTCCTGAAAATGATGGGGCACACCAGGGTCGTCAGGCACCGGGTACCGGCAACCCTGCGCGAAGAAGTCCGGAAGAAGGCGGGAAAGGTCAACTTCCTGCGGGTACGGCTCGAACGGATCGATGGCAACCTGGTAGCTACGACATCGGGCGACCAGAACACCGGCATCCTGAAAACCATGATCCAGGCCGACGGCGTCGCCCTGCTCCCCAAGGATCGCACCTCGTTCGCCGCCGGCGAGGAACTGCTGGTCAACGTGATGAGGAATGAACTGGAGATGGATGAGGTGTAATCCCGTAACCGTTTTTTGAAGCACCTGAACTGCAATGGAACGCGGATGGACACGGATTGGAACGGATCAACGCGGAGTTGAAAGATTAATTTCTGTCTCGGTTTATCCGCGTTATTCCGCATTAATCAGCGTTTATCCGCGTTCAATTACCTTTGATTTTTCTGTTTGGTTATAGGTACGACCTCTTTGGCATCCGGCAACTAGGCCATCAAGCGACGACTCGCCACCCCCTTCCCTTGTCCCCCAACGTTTCAATACATCCCTCACCCCCAGTTGCCTCAGCGCCAAACTTCATTGACAGCACACTGACTATCCGTATAATGAGAATCTCACTGCGAGGCGATACCATGATCGAAATCGATAAGAGTGTCGGATTCCTGCTGGCCAAGGCGTATCAACGCGCCTGCGCCATCTTCAAGGAAGAATTCGACCGTTTCAACCTCACCCCTAGGCAGTTCGGGCTCCTCGGCTTTCTCTGGCAGGAAGACGGCCTCTCCCAGGCGGTACTGTCGGCACGGGCGCATATCGACCGGACCACCATGGGTGGGCTGATCGACCGTCTGGCTAAAATGGGGCTGGTGGAACGCCGCCCGCACCCGGAAGACCGGCGGGCCTACCAGATTTTTCTGACGCAGGAAGGGAAACGGTTGCAGGCCGAGCTCTGTCCGTTGTCAGAGCTGGTGCAGGCCCGATTCGTGGCCGGTATCAGCGCCGATGAACTCAGCGCCCTTAAGTGCATCCTGGACAAGCTTCGTCGACCGGAGGAGACATGAAACGCTCCCTATCTGCCGCGCTGACCGGCCTGCTCCTTCTGGCCACCTCCGCCGCTGCCGACCCCATCACCCTGGCCAACTGTCTGAAACAGGCAGCCAGCAGGAACCCGGTACTGGCTGTGGCACGCCATGACGAAAAAATTACCGCCGAGAGCATCACGGTAGCGGGAAGCAGTGCCTATCCTCGTATCGATGTTCAAGGTGGCTATACCGCCCAACTGGATGCCCAGGCGGTAAAAATTGGCCCCTTGACCCAGGAAACCCAGCAGGCTGATTATGGTTTTGCCAATCTCGCCATCTATCAGACCCTGTACGATTTCGGCCGCACCGGCGACCGGCGCCGCCAGGCAAGCCTGCGGCGTGACGCGGTGGCGGCAGGTTATCAGGCACTGGAGCAGGATCTGTTTCTTCAGGTGGTGCGTGCCTACTATGGCATCCTGGAACAGGAAAAACTTCTCCAGACTGCCGACGATGAAATCCGCCAGCGGGAGGATCACCTGCGGGTCGCCCGCATCCTTTTCGAGCAGGGGGTCGTGACCCGCAACGACGTGCTCCAGGCCGAAGTGAAGCTGGCCGCCAGCCGCCAGCAGCGACTGGCGGCTGGTAACGCCCTGGCCAACGGGTGGCTCACCCTCAACTACCTGACCGGTCAGCCAGCCGCATTCCGGGGGGAACTGTCGGCAACTCCTGACGCAACAGTGCCACCGGAGAACACAGCGGACGTCTCCCGCCGGGCAGAGCTTGTGGCCCAGCAGAAACAGATCGCGGCCGGCGAGGCTGCTGTCAGTGATAGCCGCAGCAGCTACTATCCGGAGATTTTCACCCGCCTCTCTCTTGACTACCTGCAAAACGACAAATCCAGGGAACAGGCCATCATGGCGGCAACCATCGGACTCAAGGTGAATCTGTTTGACGGCTACGCCACCACTGCCGGTTACCGCCGGAACGTACTGCAGTTGTCACGGGAAAAAGAGCTCTTGAGAAACCTGGAAGAATCGATACGGCTTGAGCTTGCCACGGCTCGAAACGACAGGGAGGTAGCAGCGGAACGGATCGAGGTCGCCAGGCAGGCCATCATCCAGAGCGAGGAAAACCTCAGGATCAACAAGGACCGCTACCAGGCACAGGTCGGTACCGCCACCGACGTCATCGATGCCCAGACCCTCGCCTCCCAGACCAGGACCGACTTCCACCGGGCCGTATTCGATCACCAGGTTGCAACAGCCAGGGTGCTGCGGGCACTGGGGCAACTGTAGAAACGGCATCCAACTATCCAACGGAGTTCAGCGGCAATGGAAAACGACAACAGCACATACACACCTCCAAACGCCCCGCCGGCCGCCCCCCCAAAGAACGGCGGCCGGAAACGGGCCGGCATCATCCTCCTCATCCTGATCAGCATCTGCGTTATCGGGGGCCTGCGCTGGTGGCTCTGGGGAAAAAGCCATATCCGGACCGACAACGCCTTTGTGGAGACACACATCCATGCCGTGGCCTCCCGGGTGCCGGGCATGATCGCCAGGGTGATGGTACAGGATAACCAGCCGGTTAAAAAAGGGGACCTCCTGGTGGAGATCGACCCGACCGACTACCGGCTGCGCGTGGAAGGCGCCGCCGCTGCTCTCTCCATGGCCGGCAACGAAACGTCCGGTGAATATGCCAAAGTGGAAGCGGCCCGCGCCGACCTCGGTCAAAGCAGGGCACGTCTCGAACAGGCGGAGATGGACCTGAAGCGCGGGAAAGCCCTCTTCGAGCGGGAGGTGATCCCGAAGGAACAGCTGGAACGCCTGACAACGGCGCACGATGTGGCAGCGGCACTGGTGCGGGAAAAAGGGGAACAGGTCAGGAAGGCGCGGGCGGAAATCGGCCTCTCCGGAAGCGGCGGGCGTGATGCGAAGATCGCCCAGCGCCGGGCCCAGCTGTCCGAGGCACGCCTCTCCCTCGACTATACGAAAATCATGGCCCCCACCGACGGCTACGTCACCCGGAAGTCGGCAGAGGTCGGCAACTACATCCAGCCGGGGCAGCCCCTCCTGGCCATCGTTCCGCTAAAGGAGAGCTGGGTGACCGCCAACTACAAGGAAAGCCAGCTGACCCACGTGAGGCCTGGGCAACAGGTGAGCTTTACGGTGGACGCCTACCCCGGCCACACCTTCAAGGGAACCGTGGAGAGCATCATGGCCGGCACCGGCGCCGCCTTCTCCCTGCTGCCGCCGGAGAACGCCACCGGCAACTACGTCAAGGTGGTGCAGCGGGTTCCGGTCAAGATCGCCATCGACAGGAGCAGCGACCCGGGCCAACTGCTGCGTGCCGGCATGAGTGTGGTGCCGACCATCGACACCCGGCGCAGGACCAACGAACTGCTGCAGGACCTGAACCCATTCCGGTAATGTCCGAATCCTCGCAAAAAACGGTCAACAAATGGCTCATCACTATCAGCGTGATGCTGCCGACCATCATGGAGATCATCGACACTTCGGTGGCCAACGTGGCGCTTCCCCACATGCAGGGGAGCCTGAACGCCGGCACCGACGAGGTGGCGTGGGTGCTGACCAGCTACCTGGTGAGCAACGCCGTGGTCCTCCCGATGACCGGCTGGCTGTCGCGGCTCTTTGGCCGCAAACGTTTCCTCATCACCTGCATCATCCTCTTCACCATTGCCTCGTTTCTCTGCGGTGCGGCTCCCAACCTGGAGACCCTGATCCTCTTCCGGATACTTCAGGGGGCTGCCGGAGGGGCGCTCATCCCCATCAGCCAGGCGATCATGATGGAGACATTCCCCCCCCATCAGCGTGGCATGGCCATGGCCATCTTCGGCATCGGCGCCATGTTCGGCCCGATCATCGGTCCGGCCCTGGGTGGCTGGATCACCGACAACATGAACTGGCGCTGGATCTTCTACATCAACCTCCCCATCGGCATCGTTGCAGTAGTCATGGCCGCCTACTTCATCTTTGATCCCCAGTACCTGAAGCGGACCGGAAAGATGAGCATCGACTACGCCGGACTCGGCCTTCTCACCGTCGGGCTCGGGGCGCTCCAGGTGGTGCTGGACAAGGGGCAGCAGGACGACTGGTTCAACTCGTCGTTCATCGTCACCTGCGCTGTTGTTTCCGTCATTTCATTGCTCCTGCTGGTCAGGGTCGAGCTCAGGCACGAGCACCCTATCGTCAACCTCCGCCTCTTCAAGAACCTCTCCTTCTCGGCCGGCAACCTGATCATGTTCGTGGTCGGCTTCTGCCTCTACAGCTCCATCATGCTGATTCCGCTCTTTCTCCAGACCCTGATGGGGTACAGTGCGACCATGGCCGGCATGGTCCTGGCGCCGGGCGGCGTGGCGACCCTCATCACCATGCCGTTCGTGGGCGCGGCGCTGCAACGGTATGACGGTCGCAAGATCGTGGTCATGGGGCTCCTGATCGGCGCTGTCTCCATGTTCATCATGCGCGCATTCACCCTGGAAGCCTCTTACTGGGACTTTGTCTGGCCACGGGTGGTGCTGGGCTTTGGCCTGGCCATGATCTTCGTTCCGCTCACCACAGTCACCCTCGCCGTCATCCCGAGGGAAGAGATGGGGAATGCAACCGGCATATTCAATCTGCTGCGGAACATCGGCGGCAGCGTGGGAATAGCCATTGCCGCAACGATGCTGGCGCGTGACGCCCAGTTCTATCAGACCGGCCTGGTTGCCAATGTGACGCCGTACAGCTTTGCCACCCAGTCAACCCTTAACGCCCTGAAACACGGGGTCATGGCCAGGGGGGTGGACGCCGTCACTGCCGACACCAAATCCCTTGCCCTCCTCTACGGCATGATCCGCCGTCAGGCCGGAATGCTGGCCTACAACCATATCTTCTGGATCGTCGGACTCGCCTTTCTGGTGGTCATACCGTTGATCCTGCTCCTGAAACGTACCGGCGCCGGTGGCGGTCCGGCTGCAGGGGCACACTGACATTCAACGGAAAAAGGGCCTGCAGCAGTTGCAGACCCTTTTTTCTACCTTCACGTTTCAGATAACGACTAGCTGTCCGAGCGCCGGTTCCGGTACTCGACGACTACCGGCTTCTGCTGGCTGCCGGTCCGGCTTCTCTGACCATTCCGGTCATTACTCCACGGCTTGCCACCGCTCTTGGTTGCTCCGCCGGCATTGGCATACCCTTTTCCACCCTTGCCGGACGGCGCACCGCTCCGTCCACGACCGGCACCGTTGCCACGGCCCACGCGGCGGAGCGCAGTCATCGGCTCGTGCCCTTCCAGGGAGTGCTGCGGCAGTTCCTTGCCGATGAACCGCTCAATACGGTCCAGATACGCAAGCTCGGACTGGGAGACAAAGGAGATGGCGGTACCGGTTGCCCCGGCACGGCCGGTGCGACCTATGCGATGGACGTAGTCCTCGGCAAAGCGGGGGAGGTCGAAGTTGATGACATGGCTGATACCGTTCACGTCCAACCCCCGTGCCGCCACGTCGGTAGCCACCAAAAGGCGGACCCTGCCGGCCTTCACATTGGAAATGGTCCGGTTGCGGGCCGCCTGGTTCATGTCGCCATGCAGAGCCGCAGCAGAGTGGCCGTTCCGGCACAGCTCCTGTGCCAGCTCATCGGCGTCCCGCTTGGTGGCGGAAAAGATGATGGCCCGGGACAGGCTCTTATCGTTGATGAGGTGCCTGAGCATCGCCTTCTTGTGATGCAGGTTATCGGCAACATGGAGGCGCTGGTCGATCAACTGGTGGGACGGTGCGCTCGCGGTCAGCTCCACCCGCTGGGGATCACGGAGCATCCGCCTGGCCAGCTTGTCGACGGTATTGTCCATGGTGGCGGTGAACATGAGGGTCTGACGCTTCTCCGGCGCCGAGCCGACGATCCGCTCCACGTCCTCGCTGAACCCCATGTCCAGCATCCGGTCGGCCTCGTCCAGCACCAGCATCTCCAGACGGTCGAATTTGATGCTCCCCCGGTCCAGGTGATCCACCAGCCGGCCCGGCGTGGCAACGATGATATCCACCGGCCCGGACAGGAGCCGGAGCTGATCCCGGTACGGCATGCCGCCGAGGATCGAGCCGCACCGCAGCCGCATGAACCCGCCGTAGTTGCGGGCCGCATCCATGACCTGCTGTGCCAGTTCCCGGGTCGGGGTAAGTACCAGCAGCCGCGGTCCTTTGCCCGGAAGGGTTGACGGGGTCGACAGCCGCTCCAGGGCCGGCAGCACAAAGGCGGCAGTCTTGCCGGTGCCGGTGCCCGCAGTGGCGATCAGGTCGTGGCCGGCGCGGACAAGGGGTATTGCCTGTTCCTGTACCGGGGTGGGGGTGGTGTAGCCGCAGGCGGTTACCGCCTTGAGGATGGAGGGGTTGAGGCCGAGTTCTGCAAAGGTCATACTGTGTCCTTTCCGTGGTGTAGGCAAAAAACAGACGCGCACAGCCACAGGACCAGCAATTGATCCATGAACGGAACGGCTAAAACGCGTACAGGCTGCAACAAAAAAATCTTCGCCAGCCATGCGTTCTGCCATCTTGAGAAAAGTGATGCAGGGGGGCTAAAGCGATGATTACAAAGGAACGACGGACACCGTGCCGCCGTTTGTGTGACAGTCTTTGGGCACTATAGCGATGTGAAGTCGAAAAGGCAAGCTATTTCATTAAATTTTGGAAGAACGGTTGTGATGGATATCAAACGTCCACTGGGCTTTACGCCCACACTCATCGTCCTGACCGACAGAATGTCTTTGTAGCCACCCTTACCGCTCGAACAGCACCTGATCGGTCAGCTCATTGGTGTCGCCGGTCTTGAGGGGGAAATGTTCGGCCAGGATCGTCCCGCAGCGGGTGATGGTCCGGCAGAGTGCGTCGCAGCCCTCACCGGCCCGCATCCCCCGTGACAGTTCGGCGGACAGTTCCTGCCAGGTTTCCGGGGTGATCCGTTCGTTGATCCCCCGGTCACCGAGTATCCAGACGGTCCGCTCCAGGAGGGAGATGAAGATGAGGATGCCGGTGGCGGCCCGGGTCCGGTAGAGTCCCTTTTCGTAAAAAGCCCGCAGAGCCCGTTCCCTGACCGCCTGCCGGATGCGGGAGCGGGCCACGAACGGGAGCCTGAGACGGGGGATGGCACGAAACAGGGCACAGGAGGGGAACGTGAGTGCAACCGTGACCGGCACGTAGAACCAGACCGTGACGTGATGGAGGAGAACACTCAGCAGAAACGCGACAAAGCCGGCCAGGAGTGCCCCGCCGAGGATTGTCCCTTCCCGATAGGGATCGCTGGCAGAAACCACCATTGTGGCAATCTCTCCGGCTGTCGCCGACTCGGCAGCATCCACCGTGCAGCGGATACGTTCCAGCTCGTCCGTGGTGAAGAATTTCTCGGCGTCCACCATACCCCCGAAATCGGCATCCGGTTGAGGAACCGGGTGGTCAGTAACGTCTCAACCACCCGACCGTCTCAGTTCTGCCGCCCCAGCATCATCTCCATCAGGCGGTACCCCTTCTCCACCACCACCCCGGTTGCTGCGGCAGCATCTTCGTCGTAACCGGCAATCCCCTGCTTTTCCACCTCCTCGCCGGAGTAAAGAATGAACGGCACCGGCGAAGCAGTATGGGTCATCCGGGCGAGCGGCGTCGGGTGGTCGGGGGTGCTGAGTACCCGGTAGTCACCGAACTTCCTGATCCCTTCCAGGACCGGCCCCACCACCTTGGCATCGAAATCCTCGATGGCCTGCAGCTTGTGTTCCAGGTTGCCGGCATGGCCTGCCTCGTCGGGCGCCTCGACGTGCAGATAAACGTAGTCGACCCGCTCCAACGCCTCCAGTGCCGCCGTGGCCTTGCCTTCATAGTTGGTATCGATATAGCCGGTGGCGCCGGGTACCTTGATGATCTCCATGCCGGCGCAGACGCCGATCCCCCGCACCAGGTCAACGGCGGAAATAACGGCACCGGAGAGACCGAACTTCTCCTTGAAGGAGTGCATCCGCGGGGCCTTGCCCTGGCCCCAGAGCCAGATGGAATTGGCCGGTACCTTGCCGGCGTCGAGTCGCTGCCGGTACTGGGGGTGGTTGTGGAACAAGAGCTGGGACGAGTTCATCAGCTCGATCAGCTTGGCGCTCCCCTCCCCCTGGGGAAGGTGGTTGAGGATGTCCTTGCCGGTGATATCGTGAGGCGGAGTGGTGATCAGATCGACCTTTCCCCCTTGCCAGACCATGAGGTGGCGGTAGCCGACCCCCGGATAGAACCGGAATTCAGGGCGTTCCAGCTCGTGCTGCAGGGCGGTCACCAGCTCAAAGGCCTCTTCGGAGCTGATATGGCCGCTGCAGTAGTCGTTCATGATCAGGCGGCTGCCGCGGGGCTGGAGATTGACCAGGTTGACCCGGAAGGCCACGTCGTCAGGCTCCAGGTGAATCCCCATGCTGGCCGCCTCCAGGGGAGACCGGCCGGTATAGCAGGTCTGCGGGTCGTAGCCGAACACCGACAGATTGGCCACGTCGCTGCCCGGTGAAAATCCCGGCGGAACGGTCCGGGCAAGACCAAGCGTACCGCGCCTGGCCATATAGTCCAGATTGGGGGTCCGGGCCGCCTGCAAAGGGGTCTTGCCACCCAGTTGCTCCAGTTTTTCATCTGACATGCCGTCGCCGAGGAGTACTACGTATTTCATCAACAGTTCCTTTCGTTAAATGCCGTGACTCGTAACTTGAAGCCTGCCTTTACCAGTCACCAGTACGAGTCACCAGTCACGGCCGTTCTATCCTCTCGGGTGCAGCTCCTGATGGAGCCGCTTCAGCCGCTCACGGGTGATGTGCGTGTAAATCTGCGTCGTTGCCAGGTCCGCATGTCCCAGCATCAGCTGCACGCTCCGCAAATCCGCACCATTCTCCAGCAGATGGGTGGCAAAGGAGTGCCGCAGGGTGTGCGGAGAGATGCTCTTCCTGATCCCGGCCGCCTTTGCCCGTTTCTTGATGATGTTCCAAAAGGCCTGGCGGGTCATCCGGTCCTTGAGCCGGGTCAGGAACAGGTACGGGTTGTCAGCCGCCGGGTCCTGCCCGCTCCGTACTTGGCGGAGATAGGCCAGCACGGCATCCCTGGCCGCGTCGCCAATGGGGACCAGCCGCTCCTTCTCTCCCTTGCCGATGGTGAGCAGGTAGCCGGCATCGAGGTTCACGTCCCGCACCCGGAGCGACACCAGCTCCGACACCCTGAGCCCGGTTGCGTACAGGAGTTCAAGCATGGCCCGGTCCCGCACCTCCATCGGTTCGTTGCCGGCAGGGCCGGCCAGGAGCCCTTCCACCTCCCGGCTGGAAAGGACCCGGGGCAGGGAGCGCACCGTACGGGGAGATTCGATGACCGCCGTCGGGTTGGCAGCAGCATACCCTTCCCTGACCAAGAATTTGTGGAACATCCGCAGGGCCGACAGTGACCGTGCCCGGCTCCTGGGGGCAAGCCCTTCCTGCATGAGCGACCCCAGGAACCCGGCCACCTGCAGCGGACGGATCATGTCGGGTACCGTTATCCGGCTCTGTTCCAGATAATCGAGATAGCGGCCGATGTCCCGACTGTAAGCCGCCAGCGTGTTTCTTGTCAACCCCTTCTCCACGGTCAGATAGCTGAGAAAGAGGTCCAGATAGGCATTCACGGGGCCGCATCCTCATCGATGGCCGTCAGTAGCTGCCTCCGGATCTCCTCCAACTTGTCATCCGCCGTAATCTTGTGACCAAAGATGTCTTTCACATAAAAGACGTCGGCTACCTGGTCCACCTTGGTGGAGATCTTGGCCACACCGATATACAGCCCCAGATCCTTCAGGGTACTGGTGATCCGGTAGAGAAGGCCGATCTGGTCATGGGTGTAGATATCGACAACCGTATAATCGACCGAGACCTCGTTGTCGATTTCCACACTGGTCGGGAAGCGGGGACGTTCTTTGGTGCCCAGCAGGGTCGGCCGACGCCGTTTCTGGACCAGTGCCTCCACCTGCACCTCTCCGGCCATCACCCGGCGCATGTCGTCCTCGACCCGCTGCCAGCGGGTCTGATCGGTGATGACAAACCCCTGGGGAGAATTGACCTGGAGAATATCCAGGGCCTTGCCGTTCTTGCTGGTATGAATCTGGGCACCCAGGATGTTGATGCCGTTGGCGGCCATGACGCCGGTGATCATGGCGAACAGCCCCGGCACGTCGTGGGTGACGATGGTGAAGTTCGAATAGGACTTCTCCGGCTCATGGGCGACCGCCATGATGAGCTGTTCATCACCCAACCGGAGCAGGATGCGCAGGTGATCGGCCAGGACCGCCGGTGCATGGGAGAGGACGTGGCGGGTGGTGAGGGCCTTCAGCTCCTCCCGCACCTGGGCTGCCGGATATTCGTTCTCCAGCAGTTCCAGCACCGTACGTTTCACCTTCCGTGCCCGTTCGCTGCTCGCCTCCAGCCGAAAATCGCCGCGCTCCAGCACCTGATAGGTCTTTTCGTACAGCTCGTTCAGCAGCATTTCCTT
Organism: Geobacter argillaceus; assembly: GCF_007830735.1. Classification (GTDB taxonomy): domain Bacteria; phylum Desulfobacterota; class Desulfuromonadia; order Geobacterales; family DSM-12255; genus Geomobilibacter; species Geomobilibacter argillaceus. The sequence goes on along the minus strand of NZ_VLLN01000006.1, from coordinate 37,220 downwards.
CCATTCGGTCCAGACGTCCGGCCCAACACCCTTGATGTCGGCGAAGGTCAGCAGGTAAAGCATCTTCAGGTTTTCGCTGGTAAGCATCTGGCGGGCGAAATCGACGATCATCCGTTCGTCGTGCAGGTCGCGCCGCTGGGCGATGTGGGCAAAAAGCAGATGGCTGCGCACCAGAAAATCAAGCCGCTCGCTGTCCTCCCTGGAGAGCCCCATGCGACGGGCGATGGTCCGACAGAGATCGGCACCCTTGTCTGCATGACCGCCCCCCTCTCCTTTGCCAATGTCGTGAAGCAGAACTGCCAGCAACAGGAGCTCCCGCTTGTCGATTTCAGCGGCCAGCTTGGTAAGGTTGGGGAGCGCCTTGCGATACTCGCCGCGCCAGAGCTTGACGATCTCCTCGACACAGAACAGCGAATGGATGTCGACCGTGTAGATATGGTAGAGGTCGTGCTGGACCTTGCAGTAGATCCGCTCGAATTCGGGGATGAAGCGGTTCAGGAACTCCAGGTGGTGCATCAGGGTCAGGGTTTCCACTATGCTGTGCTCAGCCCGAAGGATGGAGAAGAAAGAGGCGTTTACCTCCTTGTTGCGCCGGAACCGGTCGTTCACCAGATCGAGACTCTTCCTGATCAGGGTCTTAACCCGGATATTCAGCACTACCCCCTGCTTCTGGGCATACTCGAATATCTTCATGAGCCTGGTTGGATCCTTCTGGATTACCGACTCGTCAGGAATGACCAGTTCCCCTTTCATGACATAGAAACCTTCACCGATCGGGCGCCGGATGAAGTACCCGAGGATCTTGGAGGACGCATCGTCCTGACGGGCACTGCGGGCGATGAGCATGGCCGAGTAATGCTCGACCCGTGTCGCATGCAGGTAGTAATCACGCATGAACTCTTCGACCGCCAGCACCTTCCCCCGGTCCACATAGCCGAAAAACGCGGCCAGGTGGGTCTGGGCATCGAACGTGAGCTGGTCGCTCTTTCTGCCGGCCCGATAATGCAGCTCGTTTCTGATCCGCCAGAGATAGTCGAGCGCCCCGTAGTAGCTGTCCAGTTCTTCCTCGGAAAGCACCCCCTTGACGATGAGCTCCCGCGGCTGGTCGATCTTGTACTTGATTTTGGCCACCCACATGGCAGAGTGCAGGTCCCTGAGCCCCCCCTCACCTTCCTTGATGTTCGGCTCCAGGAGATAGACCGACGCCCCGTACTTTTCCCGCCGCTTTTTCTGCTCGTCCACTTTTTCCCTGATGAAGGCGTTGCCCCCCTTCATCAGGATTTGGGCGGTCCGGACCTTCTCGAACTCCTGGAACAGCTGCAGGCTCCCGATCAGGTAGCGGCTGTCCAAGAGCGCGGTCCTGACGGTGCTGTCGCCGCGGGCCATTTCCACGCAGTCGGAAATGGTCCGGACGGAATACCCCACCTCAAGCCGCATATCCCAGAGAAAATAGAGGAGCTTCTGGGCAATCTCCTCGATCAACTGACTATCGATGCCGCTGTGGAGGAACATCAGGTCGATATCGGAGAAAGGGTTCAATTCACCGCGGCCATAACCGCCGACCGCCGCCAGCACCAGCTTGTCGCCGATCATCTCCGCCTGGTGGAGATCGTTCAGGATCGAGGCAAAGAGTCGGCTGATGAGCTTGTCGGTCATGGCCGTGATCGCCTGGACCGTCCAGGCGCCGCTGGCCCCGGCGGCATGCTGTACCCTGATCTGCTCGCGGTAATGGCTGAAGAACCGTTTGCTGGCAGCCAGGTAGAGGGGGCGCTTTTCGTTGAACGAGGCGCGGCCGGCATCGCCAATGTTCTGGGATTCATCCGGAAAATACTGATCGAGGGCAAACTCCATGTTTTCGGGCATAGGTATCTCTCTTATTTCAGGCTGGCAATATAAGCCCTGATGCCGTCAACGATGCCGGCCACGGCCGTTTCCTGGAACTGCGGGTCCTGCAGCCGCCCTTCCTCACGCTCATTGCTGATGAAGGCGGTTTCCACCAGAATGCTCGGCATGGTGGCCCCCACCAGGACGTAGAACGGCCCCTGCTTCACCCCCAGGTTTTTCACATTGGCATACTGGCTGCTCACCTTCCGGTGGACGGCCTTTTGCACCTCCTCGGCCAAATGTGCCGAGTCGTTCAGCTTGTAGTTGGCCATCAGGTCGAAAAGGACCGCCTGCAAAAGGCTCACCTTCTCCAGGGAGGTGCCGTTTTCGCGGGCCGCCAGTTGCGCCGCCTTCTCGGTCTTGGCCAGGTTTAGGTAATAGGTTTCGACGCCGCTGGCAGCCCGGTTCAGCGAGGCATTGGCATGGATGGAGACGAACAGGTCGGCCCCGACCTGATTGGCAATGGCGGTCCGTTCCTGCAGTTCGATGAAGATGTCGCTGGAGCGGGTCATGACCACGTCGATGCCGAGTTCGTCGCGGAGCTTCCGCGACAGCATCAGTCCCATGGCCAGCACCACATCCTTCTCCTGTGTCCCCCCCTGCCCTATGGCGCCCGGGTCCTTGCCGCCATGCCCCGGATCAACCACGATCCGCCGTATCTTACCCGGTTTGAACGGAACCGCCGGTTTCTCCGGCTCCTTTATTTCTTCCTTCTTCGTCTCGGGCAGGGGCACCAGCGGCTGGATGTTCGTGTCCAACCGGCTGATCTCCTCCCTCCGCTCCCCCTTCACGTCCACAATGATCCTGAACGGGTCGGAAAAGGTGAAGATCTTGTGGTCCTTCACATGATCAACATCCAGCACCACCCGCACCGTGTCCTGCCGGTGCTGGCCCACCCGGGCGGTTTTCAGGAAACCGTCGCCAATGGAGAGGTCCTTTACCCCCGGCCCCACCTTGGCGCCGTTGATATCGAAATAGAGACGCGACAGATACTGCGATCCCGGGCCCTGGGCTATCTGGTGCTTTTCAAAAGACACCTCCCGGTCGAGCGTCACTGCGACCCTGGTGTAGTCCGGCGTCGACCAGGAGCGGATCTCCTTGACCACGGCCAGGGGCGGCTTTGTCTCCACTGCAGCGGCTTTCTGCGCAGCAACCGCCCCCTTCCTGGCCTGCTTGCCACCCTTCCTGGCCTGCTTGCCACCCTTCCTGGCCCCCTTCTCCGCCTTCTTAGCCGTTGCCTTCCGGGTAGTAGAGCCCTTTTCCCGGGGAGAGCCTTCGCGTTCTTCGCCGCGTGCCCAGCCGGCAACCAGGAGCAGCAGCAGCAGTGCGGTAAGCAGGCGGAAGAGGGGTATCGATCGCACCATCTCAAATCATCCTTTTCAGTTCATCCAGCAGATTCAACGCCTCCAGGGGAGTGAGCGAGGCAATGGCGAGACCCTTCAGCCGCTGACGGAGTAGGTCGGTATCGTCGGCAAAGAGGGCCATCTGGGGAGACGCTTTCACCTCGGCAACCCTTTTCCCGCGGGCTATCCGGGGGACACCTTCGGCCACGTACTCCCCCTTTTCCAGGTTGACCAGGATCTCCTTGGCCCGGTCGATGACCGCCATGGGGAGTCCGGCCAGGCGCGCCACCTGTATCCCGTAGGAATGGGAAGCCCCGCCCGGGACGATGGTGCGCAGGAAAATTATCTGATCGTTCCACTCCCTGACCGCCACGTTGAAGTTTTTCACCCCGGGGCGGGTCACGGACAGCTCGGTCAGTTCATGGTAATGGGTGGCAAAGAGGGTCCTGGCCCTATGCTCCGGTCTGTCGTGCAGAAACTCGGCCACTGCCCAGGCGATGGAAACGCCGTCAAAGGTGGAGGTCCCGCGGCCGATCTCATCCAGGACCACCAGGCTTTTCGGCGTGGCATGGCGAAGAATCGTGGCGGTTTCGATCATCTCCAGCATGAAGGTGGAAAGGCCCCGACTCAGGTTGTCCGAGGCGCCGACCCTGGTGAAGATCCGGTCCACCACGCCGATGCGCGCATCAGAAGCCGGCACGAAGCTCCCCATCTGGGCCAGCAGGATGATGATCGCCACCTGGCGCATAAAGGTCGACTTGCCGGCCATGTTCGGGCCGGTGATGATCAGGAGCTGGTTCTCCTGGCCATCGAGATAGGTGTCGTTGGCCACGAACCGCTCCGTGGGCGAGAGCGCCTCCACCACCGGGTGCCGGCCGGTGGTGATGGCGATGACGTCGCTGTCGTCAACGAGTGGCCGGCAGTAATCGTATTCGTGGGCCACGGTTGCCAGGGCAACAAGGACGTCCAGGGTGGCGAGCCGGTCAGCGGTCCGGGCGATACGGGCACCTTGTTCGGCCACCTGCAGGCGAATCTCCTGGAAGAGCTGATACTCCAGGTCAACGATCCGCTCCTCGGCGCCCAGTACCTTGTCTTCGTACTCCTTCAGCTCCGGGGTGATGAACCTTTCGGCATTGGCCAGGGTCTGGCGGCGGAGATAGTCGGCCGGCACCTCGGCCAGGTTGGACTTGGTCACCTCGATGTAGTAGCCGAACACCTTGTTGTAGCGGATCTTCAGGGAACCGATCCCGGTCCTGGCCCGCTCCTGCGCCTCCAGCCGGGCGATGAACCCCTTCCCCTCCCGGCTGATGGCCCGCAGTTCATCCAGCTCCCCATGGTACCCTTCGGCAATGATCCCTCCCTCGCGGAGGATGAAGGGGGGATTTTCCACCACCCCCCGCCGGATCAGGTCGGTCATCTCCTCAAGGGGATCGATCTCGTCGCGGATGCGTTGCAGGAGCGGGGCATCGACCCGGCCGAGATGCGAGAGGAGAAGCGGAATCCGCTCCAGGGAACACCGGAGTGCCGCCAGATCCTTGGCCGAGGCCGAAGCCATGCTGATCCGGCCATTCAGCCGCTCTAAGTCGTACACCCCTTCCAGCGCCTCGACGAGTGCCGTGCGCCAGGTCGGGTCACGAAAAAACTCGTCCACGGCATTCTGGCGTTCCAGAATCGGCTCGACCGTTGCCAGCGGATAGTTGATCCACTGCTTGAGCTTTCGTCCCCCCATGGCGGTAACGGTCTTGTCCAGGAGTCCGAGGAGCGAGCCGCGTCGTTTCCCCTCCGCCATGGTGGCGGTGAGCTCCAGGTTGCGCCGCGTTGCCTCGTCCAGCACCAGAAACTCCCTGGTCTGGTAGGGGTGGAGCTCCCTGACATGGGCCACCTCTCCCTTCTGGGTGTCGTAGAGATAGTGAAGGATGGCTGCCGCAGCCCGCACGCCGGTCTTTATCCCGCCGCACCCCATGGACTCGGGATGCGCAGAGAACTGCCGCTGGAAAAGACGGCGGCCATACTCGGCGTCAAAAACCCACTCTTCCAGCCAGCTGACCAGGCAATCGTCCCCGAGCGGTCCCAGAGAGGCAAGAAGGCCGGTATCGCGCCCCATGGCCGGCAGGAGGATTTCCCTCGGTTTCACGCAGGCAATCTCGGCAATGGCCGCATCGAGCCCGGACAGTTCGGTCACCCTGAATTCGCCGGTGGAGAGATCGAGATAGGCCAGTCCCACCTCGGCCGTCTCCTGCGGAACGAGGCAGAGCAAGTAGTTGTTCTCCTTCGGGGCCAGGTTCTCGCCGTCGATCACCAGACCCGGGGTAACCACCCGCACCACCTCCCGGCGGACGATCCCCTTGACGCTCTTCGGGTCCTCCACCTGTTCGCAGATGGCCACCTTTTCGCCGGCCTCGATCAGCTTGGCCAGATAGGGAGCGGCGGAATGGTACGGTATACCGCACAGCGGGATATCGCTGCCGTCGCCACCCTTACCTCGCGACGTCAGGGTAATGTCCAGGATGCGTGAGGCCTTGACCGCATCATCCAGGAACATTTCGTAGAAATCGCCCAGCCGGAAGAAAAGAATGGCGTCGGGATACTGGGCCTTGATCTCCAGGTATTGCCGCATCATCGGCGTTAGTTCGGCCAATGGCGTCTGAGTCTGATTGCGGGGCTCCGGCTGCGACATCACGATTCCTTGCCTGAAAAAATATAAAAAAAGCCGACCCACTCTGTGGGTCAGCTTTTATCTGGAGGCGGCGAGCGGATTTGAACCGCTGAATGGAGCTTTTGCAGAGCTCTGCCTTACCACTTGGCTACGCCGCCGTTACACATCTCTGGATGACACGCTGGTGTCAAAGCCGGTAGTTGTATAACCTTTTTCGCTACGGGTGTCAACGGCTAATTGCTCAGAAAGCTGGTCGCCAGGCTCGTCTGCAGGCAGGTCGGGCTGTAGACCCGAAACCCTGAACATACCCATTTCACGGCGTAGCAGTTCAACATCCCGGTAAACTGAAGAAATCCTCTCCGCAGCATCCTGAACGGCCGCCAGGGTGTTCCCGCCGTGGGCCGTGATGGTGCGCATCGATTCGGAAATAAGCCCGTTTACATTCTTCTGCTGCAGTGATGCGGCCGCAATCTCACCGGTCTTGGCATTTGCAGACTGAATGTTTTCGGTAATGACCTCCAGAGAGGTCCCCTGTTCCTGTGTGGCGCTGCGTGTCACCTCCATGGAATCACGTATGGCACGCAACCCCTCTTCCAGATAGACGATGCTCTGCACCTCCTCGTCGGTCGCCCGCTTGACTTCGCGATTGACAGTCTCCAGCTTGCTGACCACGCCCAGAATATGGGAGGCGAGACGGCTCTGCTCTTTGGTCGAAAGCTCGATCCCCTTGACCATTTCCGCGGAACGACGGGATGCGTCGAGGACCTCGTGCAATGCCGCTCCGGCACAGGAGACTATTTGGCTCCCGTCAGTAACCGTAAGGAAGGTATTGTGGGTTTCTTCGACTGCCGCCGTGATCTGGCCACGGATTGCCTGGATGATCGACTCGATCTCCTTGGTTGAGGCGGCGGTCTTGGCCGAATGCAGCTTCATTTCGTTGGCAACCACGGCAAAACTCCGGCCGTGCTCTCCGGCCTGGCCGGCAATAATCTGGGCGTTGAGACTCAGCAGGTGGGCCTGATCGGTTACCTCCCGGATAACGGCAAGAATCTTTGCCACATCCTTGGAGCGGGTATCCAGTTGGGACATGGTCATAGTCAGCGAGGAAACGAACGACTTGATCTGTTCCATGCTCGCTATGGCGTTTTCAACCTGCACGATCCCCTTTTCGGAAACTACGCCGATGACCTGGTCACTGAGCGAAGAGGTGGTCGTTACCGCCGCGTCGATCGTCTGCACCAGGTCGTTGATCGCCCTCACCGATCCGGCTGTATCCGCAGCCGCACTGGAGGCATTATCAACCACGCTCGCGACAGCTTTGGCCGATTGGTTCAACTGGGCAATGGTGGAATAGATCACGTTGACATTCAGATTGAGGGAATCGATGTGTGCTTCGGTCTCGGTAAAGGTGGAACTGATTTCATTAAGTGCGGTCGAATTGTCCTGGGAGAGCTCAGCAAGGCTGTTGGTATTGTCAAGTATCCGCTGCTGGGCAGCGGACGCATCGGAAATATCGTTCAGGACCTTCTCGGTAGACTGTTGTTGCGTGCGCGCCGAAGAACTGACCGTTTCAAAGTTGGCATTCAGCGACTCCATGGCCGAGGCCAGCCCGTTCCCGAGGGAGGCAAGCCGGGAGACGGTGGAGTGCAACTGCTCTGCCATGAAATTGAGCCCTTTTGTGATGTCACCGAACTCATCATCTCCCAGGGAGGGAATCTTTCTGGTCAGGTCACCTTCCCGGATATGCTCGATGGCTGCATTAATGGCAGAGATCTTTTCCCCCAGGTCCCTGCGGAAAAAAAAGAGAATTGTCAGGGCCACGACAAAGAATATCCCTACCTGAAGAGCCACGTTGATTATGAGCTGATGCAGCAATCGCTTGCGCACCCCCGTGTCGGAATAGCTGACAATTAGTTTGATGTCACCACTAGCTGTCACCGGGACCTGGATGGTGCTAAGGTCTTCCCCCTTCGTTGCGGTTGAGTTCTCGAAAAGCGCTGTTCCGTCCTTATCCACCAACATCACATTGCGGAGATCGGGATCTTTCATGGTTTCGTCGATAACCAGCCCCATGTAGGTAAAGTCGAAGTCACTCATGGAGCGCGTCGCAATGGCAGCCAGCATCTTTGCCTGCACCCTTGCCTTGCGGTCAAGGTTCTCTTCACTGGTGGTGTGACGGTCTACGTAACTCCAGACCCCGATGACAATCTGACCGAGAAACAGCACCAAAAGCAGGCGGAATAGGAATTTTCGGGAAATGCTATGTAAGGCCATAAAGAAGCTTCCGCAGCAGGTGCAACAAGAACCCGCAATTCAAATACTATAACCCAAAGGGCATTGGCGAAGCCTTCTCGCGCTTGATGATCGTCTGTCCTTCGCTTGAGCGGATGAACTGCAGGAACCGCATGACCGCTTCACCCCGGTTCTTGCCAAGCACGAGATTATAATGATGCATGATGGGACTGTTCTCGGACGAGGTGAAGTCCTTGCCATCAATTTTCACTGCCTTGAGTTTGCCCCCGGCATCGGCAAAGCAAACCGCATCGATCATGCCGAGCGTATTCACTTTGGTGGTCAATTCCGTGTACATATCCTTGGCCTTGGGCATGGACCTGACATCATCCGCCTCCTTCAGCTTATCGAAGCAGGCAATCCCCTGCCGCACGGCAATTTTGGTTGAATCGCTCTCCGGCCGGGTCAGCGGGATAATCGCCCCATCCGGGCCACCCAATTTGGCCCAGTTCCTGATCTTGCCACCATAGATGTCACATACCTGCTGGCTGGTAAGTGACGTGACCGGCGTTGCGGCGTTAACAGCAAAAAGTCCGGCAACCTTGGCAATTTCATAGGCCTGAACAGGCATCTTTTTTTCATTCTTGTCAAGATAACGAGCCGACATTGCAATGTCGATCGCTCCCTTGGTCACCGCCATGACGCCACCCAACTGGCCGAGGGACTTCTGATTCACCTCCACCGCATCCTGAGGATACTTTTTCATGTAGGCCTTGCCCAACGTATTGATAAGAGGGATCATCTGCCCTGAGCCTGCCAACTTGATCGATTCCGCACCTGCTGCCGTAATCAGGGAACAGCACAGGATTGTTACCATAAATCCGATAAAAACTTTCATCGCTTACCTCCGGACGATATGAGAAAATACTTTTCCTCGTATCGGTAGAAAGGTATGCAACTTGATCAACGAAAACCCAAAAGGACGGCTAACGAGCAATGATCCGTATGAACTTCACCAGATAGTCGACACCGGACCATACCGTGATGACAAAGGCAATCCAGAGATAAAACATACCGACACGGTGCATATTGACCACCAGGAGCGGATGGTTGACCGAAAAGAACCAGGGATAGTCGTAATGCAACAGCAGCCCGATTATGGCCACGATCTGAAAGATGGTTTTGAACTTCCCCAGGTCACTGGCCGCAATGACAATCCCTTCGCTCGATGCAATGCCACGCAGGCCGGTAATGATGATCTCCCGCCCCAGTATCACCAGGACCATCCAGGCTGGCACCCGGTCATAGGGAATGATCATGATCAGCGCTGCCATGACGATCAGTTTGTCGGCAATCGGATCGAGAAATTTGCCGAACACCGTGACAATCCCCATCCGCCGCGCCAGATAGCCGTCAAGCCAGTCGGTAAAGGATGCTGCGGAAAAAACCGCTGCCGCCCAGAAACCGGCATCCCGCGAGGGTGAAAGCAGCATGACCACAATGACCGGAATTGCGGCTATGCGCAACAGGGTCAGGATATTGGGAATGTTCCAGATCGTGCCGGATGATGTTGATGACGTCATGAAAGTGCCTAATTTGTCTGGTAGGATTTCTGGTAACTAAGGACCTTGGCCACATAGGTACGCGTCTCGTTATAGGGTGGAATGCCACCGTACTTGGCCACCTTGGAGAGACCGGCATTATAGGCGGCAAGTGCCAGGGTCACATCCCCCTTGAAAGTATCCAGCAGGAACCGGAGATACCGTACCCCCCCCCGGATGTTTTCCGACGGGTTAAAGGAATCGTTCACCTTGAGTCCCTGGGCGGTTTTTGGCATCAGCTGCATGAGCCCCGCTGCCCCCTTTCGGGAAACTGCATTGGGATTGTAGCCGGATTCAGCGTGGATGACCGCCTGAACCAACGCCTTGTCCACCCCGTATTCGAGGGCGCACTGGTTGATGATCGGGGCAAATTCTTCCGGGTTGCGGGCACACTCACCGAGCCTGAACGTGGTTCTCAGCCGTTTATCCTTCCTGAGGTCGCGCATGAACAGCTTGAACCGGTGATCGGTGGGAACGTCGGTGAAATGAACCACCCCTTCATCATCCTCGTAGCGGTAAATATCCGCAAGAACCGAGGAGGCCATCAGCGCTACAAAAGCAACCGTCAGAATCCATCGCCCACTGTTCATTCGTAGTTTCTCCGCCGAATACTCTAGCACGGTGTTGCCCGTATATTAAATAATATTTTCAATCCATTTCAAGGTAATGTCTGCATAACTTATCAAACCCCTTGACAAAAGCCCGTTGGGGGAAAATAATCTGCCGGTTGTTTATAATCTACTATTCAAGTCAGGATATCCCATGCTGATTGACAGTGATTTTCTCATCATCGGCAGCGGCATTGCCGGCCTCTCATTTGCCTTGCGGGCGGCTGAACACGGCACCGTGGCGATTGTCACCAAACGCGACGTCACTGAATCCGCCACCAACTACGCCCAAGGCGGCATCGCCTCCGTGTTCTCCCAGGAAGATTCATTCGACGCCCACGTCCAGGACACACTGGTTGCCGGTGCCGGCATCTGCCATGAGGATGTGGTCCGCATGGTTGTCGAGGAAGGTCCCGACGTCATCCGAAGCCTTATCGATTGGGGGGTTCATTTCACGACCAGCGGCGACTCCTACGATCTTACCAGGGAAGGAGGACACAGCCAGCGCCGCATTCTCCATGCTGACGACGTGACCGGCCGTGAGATAGAACGGGCATTGGTGGAAGAGGCGCGCAACAACCCGAACATCAGGATCTTCGAGAACCATATTGCCATCGATCTGATCACCGAAGCAAAAGTGATCCGACGCCGGCTCAAGACGAACCGCTGCCTGGGTGCCCATGTGCTGAACAGCGAAACCAACGACGTCAGAACCTTCCGGGCCAAGATCACCCTGCTGGCCACCGGCGGCGCCGGAAAGGTGTATCTCTACACCTGCAACCCGGACGTGGCGACCGGCGACGGCGTGGCCATGGCCTACCGCGCGGGTGCCACCATCGGCAACATGGAGTTCATGCAGTTCCACCCCACAACCCTCTATCACCCCCATGCCAAGTCATTCCTCATCTCCGAAGCGGTTCGGGGCGAAGGAGCAATCCTGCGCCGAAGGGACGGCACCGCGTTCATGGAGAACTATCACCCGCTGAAGGATCTTGCTCCGCGGGATATCGTCGCCCGCGCCATCGACAGCGAAATGAAAACCTGGGGAGACGACTGCGTCTATCTGGACATTACCCACAAGGAACCGGATTACATCAAGAACCGCTTTCCGAATATCTACCAGACCTGTCTCGGTTTTGGCCTCGACATGACCAGGGAGCCTTTGCCGGTCGTACCGGCGGCTCACTACCTGTGCGGCGGCGTTGTCGTCGACAGCAATGCCGAAACCGATGTCAAGCACCTGTACGCCATCGGTGAAGTGGCATTTACCGGCCTGCACGGAGCCAACCGGCTGGCGAGCAATTCGCTCCTGGAGGCGGCTGTGTATGCGGGCAAAGCATTTCAGCATGCCACCAAGGTACTTGCCAATAACAGTTTTGAATTTCCCGATATCCCGGTATGGGATGCCGGCTCAGCCACCAATAGCGATGAAATGGTTGTGGTCTCCCAGAACTGGGATGAAATCCGCCGCTTCATGTGGAACTATGTCGGGATTGTCCGCTCCGACAAGCGCCTTGAGCGGGCATTGCGGCGCATCCGGCTTATCCAGGAGGAAATTGAGGATTACTACTGGGACTTCATCGTCACCTCAGATCTGATCGAATTGCGCAACATAGCCACCGTTGCCGAATTGATCGTCCTTTGCGCCCAACAGCGCAAGGAATCCAGAGGACTCCACTATACCATCGACTATCCCGAGCGGGACGATATCCGCGGCAGGAGAGATTCCTTTGTCCGAAAACAGTTCTGAGGCCAGCATCGACACCGTTCGCCAGGAGATAGACCGTCTGGACAGCCTGCTGTTGCAGATCTTCAACCAGCGGGCCGACCTGGCACTACGCATCGGCGAGATCAAGAAACAAAAAGGGCTTGCCGTCTATGATCCGACCCGTGAAAAGGCCATCTTTCGCCGGATGCAGGCCGACAATCCCGGTCCGCTTGACAATCAGGCCATTATTCGTCTCTTCGAGCGGGTCATCGATGAATCCCGCCGCCTTGAAAGGATTATGACCAGAGAACAGGGATCAGCGACCACGGACCAGTAACGGCTTAACGCCAAAACGTGCCGATCTCGGGCCACAGATCCCATTGGAGGTATGCAGTGCTCATCATCATGAAGAAAAACGCCGACGAAGCGTCTCTTGACCACGTCAAGGATTTTCTCATCACCAACAACTTCGACATCCATCAGTCCACCGGCGCCAACCGGACCATAATCGGCGTTATCGGCAACACCGAGACACTTAATACCGGCAAACTTGAGCAGATGCCCGGAGTCCTGCAGGTCATTAGGATCGCCAAAGAAGAGTAGGCAGTGTATCAAAAAGTTCAGGCCCGGCGCTTTATCCCGTTGTTAGCCTTGTACCGAGGTTCTGCCTGCTACTTCCGACTCCATGGTCTTGAGCATCTCCCGGAGCTTTGCCATGCTGGTGAGCAGCTTGGCTCCCCGTTCAATGCCGGCCATGAATCGTGCAAGACCATCCTTGTCCAGCAGACATCGCCCGCCCCCCTGTTCCCCAAGCTCTTTTTCCACCAAGGTGCGACCAACCTTTCCCACATAGGCTGAGACGATTTCCTTCAAATCGTCCTCAAGCTCGGCCAACTTGGGGTTGATCACCTCCCGGTCCTGCTCCTCCGCTTGCTTGCGCGTGGCCTCCATAGCCGCCCGCTGCTTGGCGGTGGCCGTTTCCCAGAGTTTGGCAACATTGACCACCTCAAGCAGGTCATACCCAATGGGCTCCTCGGCACTTTTCGTCGAAAGCACATCGATCTTGGCACCTGGCAGCGCGACAAGCTTCTGTGACTCATTAGCCGATGTCTCGATATCCTGAGAGCCGTCATGAAAGAACCCGAGGGGAGCACCATCCTTGTAGAAGATGAGCGCTACCCGCTCGTCGTTATAAATCCTGAGAGCGCCATTCAACTGCTGTTCCTTGATTTTCTCCAGCAGTGCCTTAATATCGATCAGTTTCAATTCTTGCGCCCCGTAAAGAACTTCACCGCGAATCAAGGCATGGAGCCACATGGTCAGCCCCTTTGAAAGCCTGTATACGCAGAGGACTCCCCTCTCACTGACAATGAGGGTACAGAGCTCGGCAATGGCCTCGAAAGAGAAAAGGACCGCTGTCCCCTTCTCGTACTTGGCGCTGATCAGCTTCCCCCCTTCAAAGAGCAGCATGGCTTCCGCGTCGAGAAACTTGAAATCCAGGTAGCCGGTAAATCCGCTGATCTGCAGCTTTTCAAGAACCTCTGGCAGCTTGACCTTGCTGCCGGCAATATTTTCGTACAGCGGATTCCCTTTTGGCAGCAGGAACATCATCAGCTCCTTTATCAGTTGTACAGACTTAAGGACAGTGCGTGATTACAAACATTGGAGCCACAAAATTAAGCTATCACCCGGTAACGTCGGTGAAAACTTACATAAGAGCAACCCGTGAAACCGCCACCAGATCTCGAATTGGACGGGTCCAGGTGGTGATCCCCCATCAATCGGCTATCTCCTGTTCGCTAACGGTATAGATGCTCTCGAACATATGCTCGATGCTGAAAAAAAGACGCAGCAATTCCGGATCAAAATGCTCCTTGGGGCGGATACGACCGTCTCCCTCCCGAAAGACCCGCACCGCATCTCCGTGGCCCATGGGCGATTTGTAACTCCTTCTGGAGCGAAGGGCATCGTAGACATCGGCTATCCTGACGATTCTCCCTGCCAACGGGATGCCGTCCCCCCTGAGACCGTATGGATAGCCACTGCCATCCCAGTTCTCATGATGGGCAATGGCGATCTCCCTGGCAACCTGCAGGCGCGGCGAATCCCCAAGTATCCGCTCGCCAAAGACCGGGTGCATCTTCATCAGCTCCATTTCCTCATCGGCAAGCGGTCCCTCCTTGAGCAGCAGGGCTACCGGGATCTTGATCTTGCCCACGTCGTGCATCTGGGCGGAAAACGATACCGACTCCACGAACTCCACCGGGGCGCCTGCGACTGCGGCCAGGGCACCTGCATATCTGTTTACCCGGAGTATATGTCTGCCGGTATGCTCTTCCGCTGCCTCGCACGCCCTGGCCAACGCTTCGATGGTGTAAATGAACGCCTTCTCCGTTTCCCGTACCTGGCTGGAAAGGGTGATGAGGGAACCGATGACCACACCGAGCCCCCTGAGGACATCGGCATCATAGTCGCTCGCCCGACCGGGGAAATTGAAGGCAATCAGAGCACCGGGCGCATCGCCGCTGATCCGGTACGTGATGAAGTTCCGTATCGGTGCCGCCAGGGCGGCACCGATTGCCGGTGGGATGAAGTGCTGGTAGTCGTCGAGGGACTCGCCGCTGTCGGCCCAGTTGGAGATGACCAGGTCCGGCGGGCTCTCGGCAGCGCCAAGGCTCCCCGCATAAATGGCGCCGGCATCGATGGCAATCTCCTCCGATCCCTCCACAAGCGTCCCTTTTCGCAGGTGAAAGACGCGACCGCGCCGGATATGGCCCCCGTCCTCCTGGAAGCCGATAAAGATGCTGGCCGGTCCCCGCCGCCCCTCGCCGCCAAGCACATGCTGCAGCGCTTCAACATACAGTTCGTAGCTGGAAAAGCGACGACAGCAGATCTGCTGCAGGACCGTATCGGTGAACCGAAGCAGCCCCTGGGTCAGTTGCAGAGACATTTCACACAGATCGAGGGACATGACCAATGCTCCGTCAGACTTTGATGCATTTATGAAATACCTTTTATAACAGATATTCGGCAAATGTCAGTAAGGGTCCACCCAATGAAGAAATCCCGTCAGCAGCAGCGGTACAAACGGACGGTTGCGCAGAATGCGCTGGCAGGATATGGTTTATCCCATGAACAACGCCATCAGTTTCCTCACGACACTGTTCCCGGCCGAGCATCACGACAGCATCTGGCTTGTCGGCGGTATTGTCAGGGATTTCATTGACGCAAGGGAAAGCCGGGACATCGATCTTATCACCACACTTCCGCCAGGCATGCTGGAAGCCGTCGGCTTCCGGCCGGTGGCGGCGAAGAGCGCGGCACCGATCCATTTCCTGTTTCACCGGCAGTACGGCAAGATCGAAGCGGTTACCATCGCCTCTCCTGACGAGATAGGCGCAGACCTGCACCGTCGGGATTTCACCGTAAACGCCATGGCCATGACACTGAGCGGGCTACTGATCGATCCATTCGGCGGGAAAAACGACCTGAGAGAGAGAACTCTGCGCCCCTGTTCCGAGAGGTCGTTTGTAGACGACCCGATCAGGCTGTTCCGGGGATTTCGTTTCGAGGCCGAGGGGTGGCGGTTGCTAGCGGAAGCAGAACGGCTCATTGTCGGTAGCGACTGGGAGGAGCAGTTTACCGGGATACCGGTGGAGCGGTTCAGCCGGGAGATGCTGAAGGCGCTCGGTGGCAGCGAACCGGTCCGCTTTTTCCAGCGGATGCTGGAATTGCAGGTCGGGACGACCTATCTCCCGGAACTCTTCGGCATGCCCGGGGTTCCTGCCGGTCCTGCCTTGTTCCATCCGGAGGGAGACCTGTTCAGCCACGCCGTGCAGGTACTGGAGCGGGTAACTGCGGCAAGCCAGGACATTACCGCCCGCTTCTGCGCCCTGTTCCACGACCTGGGAAAACTGGCCACCGACCCGGCCGTCTGGCCTAAGCATCACCGCCATGAAGAGGCCGGGTTCGCTCTTGCCGTGCCGTTCTGCAACCGGCTCAGGCTCCCCGCTGCTATGCGCACGGCACTGGCCTGGAGCTGCCGGCTCCACGGCCTGGCCAACCGCTGGCATGAACTGCGGGACTCGACGAAACTCGACGTGGCGGAGAAGGCGCTGAAGAGCCGGATCGACCGTATCCTCCCCCTGCTGGCGCAGGCGGACAAGCCGGGCACAACCCTGAACGGCTGGGAGGACGCCCTGCGCTGTGCCGGCCTGAGCGCCACGGAGCTGGGGCTGACGCAGGCGCAACTGGAAGCGCACCCGCCGCAGGAGCGCCGCGCCCTCCTGATGCAGAAGCGGGTGGAACGGTTCCGTTCCGCCCCAAAAGGGTAACTGCATTTTGCAAAGACTATATCTCCCTACTCCACCCAGTCGTCATCCGCTTCAACCGGCGCGAACCCGCGCCGCATGGTGTTTTCGGTAGTCACCCGCGGGTCCATGAAGTGAAGCAGGTAGTCCGTCCCCCCTGCCTTGGTGCCACCCCCGGACATCCCGGCGCCGCCGAACGGCTGGCGCTCCACCAGGGCACCGGTGATATTCCGGTTGAGGTACAGGTTGCCGACCCGAAACTCCCGGCGTGCCTTGGTCAGATGCTCCGGGCTCCGGCTGAAGACGCCGCCGGTGAGGGCGAACCTGGTGGAGTTGGCCCACTGGAGCGCCTGATCGAAATCGTTCACCCGCATGATCGCCAGCACCGGGCCGAAAATCTCTTCCCGGGCGATGCGGTGCTCGGGCCTGACGCCACCGATGATGGTCATGGGGACGAAATACCCGTCGCCGTCAGGCAGTTGGCTTTCATACAGCAAGACCCCTTCCCTCTTCCCGATTGCGATATAGTCGTTGATCTTCTGCCGCGCCTGTTCGTCCGCCACGGCCCCCAGGTAACAGCCCGGGTCTTCCGCCGGACCGACCCGGGTAGCCCGGGCCATGGCAACGAGCCGCTGGACGAACCGGTCATACACGGCTTCAAGGACGATAACCCGGGAGCAGGCGGAGCACTTCTGCCCCTGAAAGCCGAAGGCGGAGATGAGCACATGGGGCACCGCCTCGTCAAGGTCGGCATCGTCGTCGATGATGATGGCGTTTTTCCCCCCCATTTCGGCAATGACCCGCTTTACAAAGGCCTGGCCGGGATGGACCTTTGCCGCCCGCTCGATGATCCTGAGCCCCGTTTCCACCGAACCGGTGAAGGCGATGAGGCTGATGTCCGGATGGTCGACCAGAAAGTCCCCCATGACCGGACTCCGGCCGGGTGTGTAGTTGAAAACCCCGGCCGGTAGCCCGGCCTCGCGGAAGAGCTCCACCAGTTGCCAGCCGATGACCGGGGTGAGGCCGGACGGCTTGAAGACCACGCAGTTACCGGTCACGATGGCTGCCGATGCCATACCCATACTGATGGCCAGCGGGAAGTTCCACGGGGCGATCACCGCCGCCACTCCCCGCGGCTCGTAGAAGTAATGGTTCAGTTCGCCCGGCGCGTGGCCGATCCGTTGCGGCTCTCCCAGGCGGGCCATCTCCCGGGCATAGTATTCGAGAAAATCGATTGCCTCGGCTACATCGGCATAGGCCTGGTCCCACTGTTTGCCGATCTCCAGGACTTGCCAGGCTGCGAGCTCAAAAATCCGCCCGCGGGCCGCACCGGCTGCCTTGAGCAGATACTGCGCCCGGGTCCGCGGGTCAGTATCCCGCCAGGCCGGAAAAGCGGCCGTGGCTGCATGAATGGCGTCACCCACCTCCTTCGTGCCGGCCTGGCAGACCTGGCCGACAACCTCTGCCGGCCGGTTCGGATTGACCGACGACTGCAGGTCATTGGTCGCAACCTCCCTGCCGCCTATGTACAGGGGGTAGGTCCGGCCCAGCAGGGACCTGACCCGGGCGATATGCGCCGGAAAGGCGTCCCGGTGGCCGGCCCGGGTAAAGTCGACCATCGCCTCGTTCCTGAACGGAGGCAGCCCGCCAGTGCCGGTCCGTACCTTTTTCGGCCCGGCCTCACGGGCGGCATGCGCGCGCTCGGCCGTGACAGCCGGGTCTTCCAGCAGCTGCTCGATCTCGGCGTCGCCGGCAAAGCTGCGGCGCAGGAACGATTCGTTGGCCGTGTTCTCCAGGAGCCGCCGGACCAGGTACCCCATCCCCGGCACCATGCTGCCGTACGGACAGTAGAGACGGATGCGGCCGGCCACCTTCAGTATCCCCTTGCGCACCGGCTCGGCCATGCCGTACAGGACCTGGAACTCGTACCGCTCCTCCGGGACCTGCAGTTCCCGGGCCAGCTCCAGCACGGCGGATACGGTGCGGATGTTGTGGGAGGCGCAGGCGAAATGACAGACCCGGTGATGGGCCAGGATCTTCCGCGCCTGGCGCTCGAAGGCGGCATCACTCTCGGCCTTGATGGTCCAGACCGGGATCTCCCAGCCGTTCTGCCGAGCCCTGACCGTCTCGAAATCCCAGTAGGCCCCCTTCACCAGGCGGATGGAGATGCTGAGCCCGTGCTGCTCCGCCCAGGCAAGAAGGGCGTCCAAGTCCCGGTCCGTATCCCGCAGATAGGCCTGGAGCGCGATCCCGAGGGAAGGGTAATCGGGGTGCTCCAGCTTCAGCCGGCGAAAGACCTCCAGGGTGATCTCCTTGTGACGGTACGACTCCATGTCGATGCAGAGAAAGCCGTTCAGCTCCCTGACCTTCAGGAAGATGCGGCGCAGCCGGTTGAGGATGACAGTGACCGATCCTTCGAAATCCTGGGGGTTGGCCAGACAGAAGAGCGCCGTCGGCTTCACCGCCACATTGACCTTGGGGCTATGACCCCAGTCGAGCCCCGGATCGCCTCCGGTGCCGGGTAGCCCCTGCCAGCACACCTGCTCCTGCTTCAGCGCCTCCAGCAGCTCCAGGTAGGTATTGGTATAGCTCTCTGCTTCCTCCTCCGACAGGGTCGCCTCGCCGAGAACATCCATCACGGCGGCAAAACCTTGATTTCGCAGCCTCTTCAGGCTCTTCACCGCCTCCCGCGTGTTCTCGCCAATGATGAACTGACGCGCCATCTCCTCGATATTGGAGGTCAGCAGTCTGTTCAGCACGGCCCCACCCAGTGAGCCGAGCATGCCGGCCACTTTCGCGCCAGTGGCCATGAAGGCCGGCATCTCCTCTTCATTGCCGAAGTATTCCCGCACATGCTCGGTCAGGAGCCTGCTCGTGGTGAGGGAGGGAAAGACATCCACGAACCGGAACATCCGGACCTTGAACTGGTCGTTTTGCATGCACCAGTCCATCACCTTCCCCATCCAGGCCCCCTTGTCGAACAGGGACGGCTTTTCGCCGGCAATGGCGGCAAAGAACTCCTTGCCCCGGGAGATGATCCTGGCGTTCAGTTCATCGCTGTGCATGGTCGACTCCTTGTGTGCGAATAGGCCGATGGTGTATCTCATTGTATAACTCCATCAGCCATGTCAACAGGAGCGGCGCTATTTTTTGTGGAAATACCCGGAAACGGCCAGGGTTCGGTATGCGTCCCAGGAATAGCAGACCAGTCCGGTCCAGATGAACAGGAAACTGACCAGTCTGGCGAACGAGAACGGCTCGTTGTAGACGATGACCGCCAGCAGGAAGTGGAGAGTCGGGGTGAGATACTGGAGAAAGCCAATGGTGGCAAGGCGCAGGCGCCGTGCAGCCGAGGCGAAGAGCAGGAGCGGAACGGCCGTCACAACCCCGACTGCCAGCAGAAGCAGATTGATCGACAACGGGCCGTGCAGGAAGGCACCGGTGCCGGTCCGGTCGGCATACAGCAGGTAGCCGGCCGCCAACGGAAAGAGCAGGATGGTCTCCATGGTGAGCCCGGTGAGAGAGTCGACCGAAACCACCTTGCGCAGCAGGCCGTAGGAGCCGAACGTGAGCGCCAGGGTCAGGGCGACCCAAGGAATGCGGCCATACTGTACCGTCAGGAACAGTACGCCGACAACCGCCAGGAGGAGGCTCACCAGCTGCAGACGCCTGAGCCGTTCTTTCAGGAACGTAACTCCGAGGAGGACACTCACGAAGGGGGTGATGAAATAGCCGAGGCTGGACTGGAGGATCTGGCCATGCTCCACGGCAACGATGAATACGAGCCAGTTGGTGGCGATCAGGAGAGCGGTGGTCACAAGGATCAGCATTGCCCTGCGGTCGCACAGCGTTGCGCCGATCTCCCGCCACTTCCCCTTGAAGCCGATCAGCACGAGTAGGAAGGCAAGGGACCAGACGATCCGGTGGGAAACCACCTGCAGCGGCGGCACGGTTTGCACGGCTTTGAAATAGACCGGGAAGAAACCCCAGACCAGATAAGCCAGTATGCCATGGAGCAGCCCCGTCGTGGCAGCCCTGGTGGTTGCGCTCGTATTGTCCAAATTGCTGCCCCTCCGTCAACCCAAAAGCAAAGTAACCGCAGATGCACGCTGATTCAAGCAGATAAACCGCAGACCTCAATCTCTCATCGCAGAAACTAATCACACCCTATTGTATTCGTGGCGTTTTTAGTCTTTATCTGCGTCCATCCGCGTCCATCAGCGGTTACATTCTGTTTTGTCTTTTCACCGGTTTCGTGCCGCAACCCTGGTGAAGAGGTACAGCCCGCCGAAGATGCAGGCTGCACCGACCGCCTGCCGCGTGGTCGGATACTCCTTCAGAAAGAGCGCGGCCCAGACGATCGCCCCGAGCGGCTCACCCAGAACGCTGACGGCTATCACCGACGCCTGGACATAGCGCAGGACCCAGTTGAAGACCGTATGGCCAAGGATGGTGCAGACCACTGCCAGGCCGAGAAACAGGAGCCAGTCGGTTGTCGGATAGGGATAGAACGACGTCCGGCTCGCCAGGCTCGCCAGCACGAGCACCAGCGAACTGCTGCCATAGGTGACAAAGGTATAGGCCGGCAGGCTGACGCCGCTCCTGAGCCGCCTGCCGATCAGGAGGTACCCCGAGACCATGACGGCCGCAGCCAGGGCCAGGAGGTCCCCCCAGAAGGCATCCCCTCCCATCTGAAAATCGCTGGCACCGATGACGATGCTGCCGGTCAGGGCGAGCGCCCCTCCCATCATGGCCATACGGCCGATCCGCTCCCGGAAGAAGACCCAGGAGCCGAGGACCACGAACACAGGCTGGATAGTGACCAGCACCACCGAACTGGCAATGCTGGTATAGCGCAGCGAGGTGAACCAGGTGACGAAATGGAGGGCCAGGCAGACACCACTGGCCATTGCCAGGCCCTTTTCCCGGCCGGTCAGTGCCCGCAGGTCGCTTCGGTGCCGGAGCAGGGTGAACGGCGCCAGGATGAGAAAGGTGAAGAGAAGCCGGTAGGTGGCAATGATCATGGCCGGTGCCGTGGCGAGCCGGACGAACAGCGCCGAGAAGGAAACGGCAAAAACCCCTCCCAGCACCGCCAGGTTAGGGTTTACAATCGGTTTGTCGGACATGGGAATTACTCCCCCAGATACGCCTTGCGCACTTCCGGATTTTCGGCCAGTTCCTTTGCCATGCCGGAGAGAACCACCTCGCCGGTTTCCAGGACATAGGCCCGACTGGCTATGGACAGGGCCATGTTGGCGTTCTGCTCCACCAGCATGATGGTAGTGCCGGTCTTGTTGATCTCCTGGATGATCTCGAAGATCTTCTCCACCAGCATCGGTGCAAGCCCCATGGAGGGCTCGTCCAGGAGCATCAACCGGGGCTTGGACATGAGCGCCCGCCCCATGGCCAGCATCTGCTGTTCGCCGCCGGACAGGGTCTTGGCCAGCTGCTTTTTCCGCTCAAAGAGCCGGGGGAAGCGCTGGAAGACCTGCTCTATCTCCTCAGCGACGGCCCTGCTGTCGGAACGGATATAGGCACCCATCTCCAGGTTCTCCAGGACCGTCATGTTGGCAAAGACCCGACGTCCTTCCGGCACCTGGGATATGCCCCGCTTGACGATTTCGTGGGGCGGGATGCCGGTGATCTCATCGCCGAGGAACCGGATCGTTCCGCTCTGTGCCGGCACAATGCCGGAGATGGCGTTGAGGGTCGTGGTCTTGCCGGCACCGTTGGCGCCGATGAGGGCCACGATCTCACCCTGTCCGACCCGGCAGGAAAGGTCCTTCAACGCCTTGATGGCGTTATAGTTCACGAACAGTTTGTCCACTACCAGCATGAAAACTCCCGAGTAGCCAGTCCCTGTCTAATGCGCCTTGCCCAGATATGCCTCGATCACCTTCGGGTCCTGCCGGATGGCGTCAGGGGTGCCGTCGGCGATCTTGACCCCGTAATCCAGGACCGCAATCCGGTCCGAAAGCCCCATGACGAACTTCATGTCGTGCTCCACCAGGAACACGGTGATGCCGGTGGCCCGGATACGTTGCACCATCTCCATCAGGACCAGCTTTTCCTGCGGGTTCATCCCGGCAGCCGGCTCGTCAAGCAGGATCAGATCCGGCTTCAGCGCCAGTGCCCGGGCAATCTCCAGGCGTCGCTGCTCCCCGTACGGCAGGTTGCCGGCCAGCTCGAACGACTTGTATGAGAGGTCCACCATCCGCAGACAGTCGGAGGCCCACGCAATCAGTTCCCCCTCTTCCCGTTTCACCCAGGGGGCAAACTTCATGATCGCCCCGGAAAGGCCCCACTTGCCGCGGATGTGGGCGCCGATCAGGACGTTGTCCAGTACGGAAAGATCGGTGAAGAGGCGGATGTTCTGGAAGGTCCGGCCGATGCCGGCCGAGGCGATGCGGTAGGTCGGCACCCCGGCGATGGGGCGCTCCTTGAAGCTGATGGTTCCCGAGGTCGGCTTGTAGATACCGGTGATCAGGTTGAACATGGTGCTCTTGCCCGCGCCGTTGGGACCGATCAGTGCCTGGATGGTCCCTTTCTCCACGGTCAGGTTCACACTGTCGACGGCAGTCAGGCCACCGAAGCGAATCGTCACATTGTCGAGTCTGAGTAGTGCCATAGGCTGTTATCCGTTCTCTGCCTTGTCTTCGATCACTTCCTTCAGGTGCGGCTTGCGCCCCATGGCCCGGAGGAGCAGATCGGTAAAATTGACCCCGCCCATGAGACCGTTGGGACGGAAGATCATCATGAACACCAGCAGGCCGCCGTACACCAGCATACGGTACTTGGCCATGAAGCGGAGGAACTCCGGTGCCGCCGAAAGGACCGCGGCGCCGATCACGCTGCCCGGGATGCTCCCCAGACCACCGAGAACGATCATGCTGAGGATGTCGATGGACTTGAGAAAACCGAAGTCGGAAGGGTTGATGTAGCTGATGAAATGGGCATACAGGCCCCCGCCGACCCCTGCCAGGAAGGTGCCGACGGCAAAGGACTGGACCTTGTACCTGGCCACGTTGATCCCCATCGCCTCGGCCGCGATCTCGTCACCGCGGATCGCCTTCAGCGCCCGGCCGAACCGCGAATCATGGACGAACGAGACCAGTACAATGGCCAGCAGTACCACGATCCAGACCACTATCGGCATCGGCATGGTCGTTTTCGGGGGCGGCACCGAGAGTCCCAAGGCCCTGTTCGTGATATCGAGGTTCAGAAACGCAACCTTGACTATCTCGGCAAAACCGAGGGTGCAGATGGCCAGATAATCCCCGGTCAGCCGCAGGATCGGAAAACCGATGAGCGCCCCTATGGCGGCGGTCACCAGACCGGTCAAAAGGAGGTTCAGACTGAACGGCAGCCCGAGCTTGAGGGTGAACAGGGCACTGGTGAAGGCACCGATGCTCATGAAGGCGGCGTGCCCGAGGGAAAGCTGGCCGGTCAGGCCGGTGATGACGTTCAACCCCAGCGCCAGGACGATGCCGATGCCGACATTGACGATAATCTGCAGAAAGTAGGGATTGATGTTACCCAGCAGCGACTGTAATGCCTCACCCATAAGAATCCTCAAATGCCGGGATCAGGACCGGCATGATCGAGACGAATTATTTGTCGGAAGACGTAGGTTGGGTTAGGCGGTCATTTCGCCGTAACCCAACGAATCAGAGGCTATGTTGGGTTACGCTGGCGCTAACCCAACCTACAATGTCCCTGAGCCGCGCACTTCCACTTCAAACCTTTTTCTGAATCTTACGCCCCAGGAGCCCGGTCGGCCGGACCAGCAGGACCAGCACCAGGATGGCGAAGGCGATGGCATCACGATAGGACGAGTAGCCGGCAGCCACCCCCAACACCTCGGTCACTCCCAGCAAAAGCCCTCCCAGCATGGCGCCGGGTATGGAGCCGATCCCACCGAGCACGGCAGCAGCAAAGGCCTTCAGGCCGGCCATCAGCCCCATGTTGAAGGAGACTGCGTTGAACAGAAGCCCCACCAGTACACCGCCGGCTGCCGCCAGGGCAGAGCCGAGGGCAAAGGTGAAGGAGATGACCATATTGACATTGATTCCCATGAGGGCGGCAGTATTGTAATCCTCCGAGGTCGCCCGCATCGCCTTGCCGATTTTGGTTTTCTGGACGATGAACTCAAGGGCGATCATGAGGCAGGCGGAAACACCGATGATCAGCAGCTGCAGGGTGGAGATGTCGGCATCACCGATATGGATCTGGTTCACCGGAAAGGCCGTTTCCGGAAACCCCTTGGCATCGGCGCCGAAGATCATCTGGGCCAGGGTGGAAAGGAAGATGGAGACCCCGATGGCGGAGATGAGGGCCGACAGCCGGGAAGACTTGCGCAGCGGCCGATAGGCGATCAGTTCGATCACCACCCCGAGCGCCATGCAGGCTACCATGGCAAGGATCATGGCGACAAAGATGTTGAGCTTGAAGATGGCAACCATGAGCAGCCCGACAAAGGCACCGACCATGTAGATCTCGCCATGGGCGAAGTTGATCAGGGTGATGATCCCATAGACCATGGTGTACCCGAGCGCGATCAGGGCGTAGGTACTCCCGAGGGCGATGCCGTTGATGAGTTGCTGGAAGAACATGTGGCGTCCTTTGCGACAGTGCGAATGGAAATCCAAAAAGGCCCGGCAGGATTTCCCTCCGGGCCTTTTGCCAGGTGCGAACCGATGGTCAATCCATCTTTACCGGAACCTTGGCTTTCAGAACGAACTTTCCACCCTTCACTTCCAGCAGGGCAAGCGGCGACTTGATCGGTTCCCGGTTCGCCTGCATGCTGATGGTGCCGGAAACCCCCTCGAACTTCCTGGTCTGGGCCAACGCCCCCTTGAAGACCTTGGGATCGATGCTGTTGGCGCGCTTCATGGCGTCAGCCAGGAGCGTGATGGCATCATACCCCTGGGCATCGAAGAGCCCGGGCTCGGCGCCGTTGAACCTCTTCTTGAACGCCTCGACGAATTTGGCCGTTACCGGCGAGGCCTGCTCCGGGGAGAAGCCGAGGGCCGACATGGTCCCTTCAACCGCATCGCCGCCCAGTTCGATCAGCTTCGGCGAAAAGAGGCCGTCACCGCCGAACAGCTTGGCCTTGAGCCCCTGCTTGCGGGCCTCTTTCATGATCAGCGCCGCCTCGGTGTAATAACCGGAGAAAAAGATGACATCGGGCTTCCTGGCCTTGATATTGGTGATCTGGGCGCTGAAGTCCTTGTCGCCGTCCTTGACCTTTTCGTCGGCAACGATCTCGATCCCCTTACCTTTGGCCGCGTCGCGGAAGGTTTGGGACAGGCCGACGCTGTAGTCATTGTTGTCGGAGGTGATGACCGCCACCTTCTTATAGCCGAGGTCCTTGGCAAAGAAGTCAATGCAGGCCGGGATGGCAACACTGTCCAGCAGGGTGTCACGGAAAATGAAATCGCCGTTTTCCACGACGCCCGGTCCGGTGGCGCCGGCTGACAGGAGCACCACCTGGGCCTTCTGGGCAAGGGGTGCGGCAACCTTGGTGATACCGGTGGTCGGGTCACCGACTATGGCGATCACGTTGTCGCGGCTGATCAGCTTCTGGGTGACCGAGGCGCCTTCCTGCTTGTCCCCCCGATTGTCGGCCTCCACGATCTCTATCTTTTTGCCGAGGACACCGCCGGCTACGTTCAACTCCTCGCTAGCCATCTTCATCCCCTCCAGGGTCGGCTTGCCGAACATGGCCACGTCGCCGGTCAGGGCGCCAAGGAAGCCGATCTTGATGGTATCGCCCGCGGCAGCCTTCTGAGCCTCGCCCGCTTCTTTTTTCTTGCAGCCGGAGCTGCCGGCAACCAGCATCCCCACGAGGAGCATGGCCGCCATCTTTCTCATGGTCATCGTAAACCTCCGGTCGGAAAATTTCATGAAGCTTACCAGTAAATCCGTCGCTTCTCAACTCGGTCAATGCGTTTTTGGAACGGTTTTCAACTTAGTTTTTGCCAGGTTAAACTGGAACATGAGGTAACCGTAGTCGATATCATCCCTGCTCCCGGTGGCAGCTCGGAAGAACGGCCCGGTGAAGAAGTGATCATAGGCCAGAATGACCGGAATATCATCGTTTAGATTGTACGTAAGGTTGAAATCGGTCTCCAAACCTAGCTGGCGGCTGAATCCATCCGGTACGTTATTGGCAATAACATAGTGACCGGTGGCGGAGAAGTTGAGCTCCTTGGAGATATCTACCCCCCACCCCAGCGTGTAGAGCTGCAGTCCACTCGCGTGGGAGTCGCCGACACTGAGTCCGGAAAGATCGCCGACCACGCTCATGTCGCCCACCAGGGAGCTGTCGTTGCCAGGGTTTCTGAATTCCTTCCTGAAACTGGCACCATTAGCAGCCTCCTTGTCGCCCGATCCGTACCATAACTCAGGAACAGCCTGCTGTTGTGACCTGCCACAGGGGCGTTGATCGTGGCATCCAGGTGCCCGCCGTATGCGCTGATCCGTTCGTTGGTCCCGCTGGAGGGATTGAAACGCCTTCCGGACTCGTAAACAGGCTCGACCTCCAGAAAAATGGGGCCAAAGATCGCTGTGCCCCGCCCCCCACAGATATAGAGCTGTTCGCCATCATGACGATCAATGCCGCCGGTGTCGCGGAAGAGGTAGGCTTTTTTGTCAAGCAAAAGAACCAAACACGGCAAGAGTCGTTGAGCAAAACCAAGAAAATGTGGCTACGTCGTTGGGTATACAAATTTCAGAGTGACGGAGATAGCGTAAAAAAATGTCCGAATAGGGAATGTTTCTGTGCTGGAAAGCTCATTCTTGCTTTTGGCGTGGAAAGTATTCAGAATGGACATTCGTCCGAGTAGCAGCCCCCCCTCCCGCACCTACCCCGGAAAGGATCGAATCCATGAAGACACAAGAAAAAAACCAGTTTGCCAGCGACAATTACGCCGGAATTTGCCCCGAGGCGTGGGAGGCAATGGCACGGGCCAATCTGGGATATGCCCAGTCGTACGGCAACGACGAGTGGACTGCCAGGGCCTGTGCCTGCCTGCGGGACCTCTTCGAAACCGACTGCGAGGTTTTTTTCGTGTTCAACGGCACGGCCGCCAACTCTCTGGCCCTGGCATCCCTTTGTCAGTCGTACCACAGCATCATCTGTCACGAACTGTCCCACGTGGAAACCGACGAATGCGGTGCGGCGGAATTCTTTTCCAATGGGACCAAGATCCTTCTGGTGCCCGGCAAGGAGGGGAAGGTCGACCTGGAGGCCGTCGAACATACGGTCAAGCGCCGCACCGATATCCACTACCCCAAGCCGAAGGTGCTCAGCCTCGCCCAGGCCACGGAAGTGGGAACCGTTTTTTCGGTGGACGAACTGCAGGCCGTGCGTGAGGTCGCAAAACGGCTCCACCTGAAAATCCATATGGATGGTGCGCGGTTCGCCAATGCCGTGGCATCGCTCGGGGTCGCGCCAAAGGAGATCACCTGGCAGGCAGGAGTGGACGTGCTCTGTTTCGGTGGCACCAAGAGCGGTTTTGCCGTGGGAGAGGCTGTGGTCTTTTTTAATCGGGCAATGGCGCGGGAGTTCGATTACCGGTGCAAGCAGTCCGGACAGCTCGCCTCCAAGATGCGCTTTCTCTCCGCCCCATGGGTGGGAATTCTTGAAAATGGGGCCTGGTTGCGCCATGCGGCCCATGCCAACCGCTGCGCCAAGATCCTGGAGGGTCGGTTGAAGACGATTCCCGGCATCCCCCTCATGTTCCCGTGTCAGGCAAATTCCGTGTTCGTCAGCATGCCGGAAAAGATCAAAAAGGCCCTGCACAAACGGGGCTGGTATTTCTACAGTTTTATCGGTACCGGCGGGGCGCGGTTCATGTGCTCATGGGACACCAGGGAAGAGGACGTGCACCAACTCGCCAATGATATCGCCGCGATTGTCGGTAAAGAATAAAACCTGCTGGGCCAGAACAAAGATAAATCGGCAGTAACTTCCGGTTAGACATAATGTCTGTCAGTAGAAAGTAAGCGACCTCATCCAAGCTTAAGCTGGCTTGCGAGCGCAAAGCTAAGTCATTAGTCGAACATTTATAAACCGCAAAAGTCGCGATCAAAGCGCGGCCCTCCCCTTCTCCGGGGTGGGGCCGCGTCGTTTTGGCACCCGCAGAGTTCCGCAGCAGGGACGGCCGAAACATTATCTGGCGGTTCTGAGACTGACGCTGAAGATATCTATGGTAGTATGTCAGAAACTATTATTCTGAGATTCTTCGCTGCGTACCGTGGCATCTCCCTGAAGGGCTCTCACGATGGAACATTTTGTTCACTTTTGCACTGAAAACCCGGTCCTAGTGGTCTTTGCCGTCATAGCGATGGGCTACCCCCTGGGGCGCCTCAGGGTCGGGCCGGTTTCACTGGGAGTGGCCGGCGTTCTTTTTGCCGGTCTGGGGGCAGGGGCGCTGATCCCCGGCATCAAACCGCCGGAAGCGTTGCATGTACTGGGTCTGTCCATGTTTGTCTATGCCATTGGCCTGTCATCCGGCCCCTCCTTTGTCGCGGCCCTCAAAAGCGGTGGCATCAGGGCCAATCTGACCGCTCTGGCCAGCCTGGCGGCCGCGACCCTGGCGGCAATCGTGACCGGAAGCTGGCTCGGCAAGGCCCAGTCCGCCGGCCTCTATGCCGGTGCTCTAACCAATACCCCGGCCCTGGCCGGGGTGAGTGAAACCTTGCGCAACATGGGGGATGAGTTGGGGGCAACGACAGCTGTCATGGCGTATTCGGTGGCCTATCCCCTGGCTGTGGGGCTGGGAACAATTCTGTTTTCCCTGTCGGCCCGGCAGTTTTCACGGTTTTTCGGTGAGGACCCGGTCCATGAAGAGCTCTGCCAGACAGCGGTACGGGTCGACAGCGTCCACGCAATTAATGCACGGCTGGGGGATTTGACGGCGGAAGGGGAATGGCAGGTGGCCTTTGGCCGTCTGACCCGCGACAACATTGACCGGGTAGCCTTTCCGAACGAGCGTCTCCAGACCGGCGATGTGTTGACCCTGGTCGGTGCAAAAAACGAAGTGGAACGGGTCTGCGCCGCCCTTGGCAAGCCGGCCGAGGATGCCAGCGCCCATCGCGAGGGGACGGTCGATGTACGGCGGATCTTTCTGTCGAACCGTCGCTTGGCGGGTATGTCCATTGAGCAGCTCAACCTGGAGGAACTGTTCGGTGGTCGCGTCACCCGGATCAGACGGGGGGATGCCGACATGGTGCCGCCGCCGGGCTTCATAGTGGAACTGGGGGACCGGCTACGGGTTGTGGCGCCAACCGCCCGCATGAAGGACGTCGGCAACTACCTGGGCGACTCCTATCAGGCAGTCGGAGAGGTGGAAATGCTCACCTTTGCCCTGGGGCACGCCATGGGACTCCTGCTCGGCGCCTTGGCAGTAACCGTCGGCGGCGTCACACTGAAGCTCGGCTTTGCCGGAGGACCGCTCTGCGTCGGCTTGCTGCTCGGCTCGCTGCGCCGGACCGGCACCCTCGTCTGGCAGGTACCCCATGCCGCCAACATGGCCATTCGACAGTTGGGGCTGGTCATCTTCCTGGCCGGCATCGGGCTGCGGGCCGGCGGCGGACTGGGCACCGTGCCGCTGGGGCAGGTAGCCGGGCTGGCTGGCGCGTCGTTGGCTGTCACCCTGTCAGGTATCGCAGTGGCCCTGTTCATCTCCGGCCGCTGGCTCGGCTTTTCCCCGGCCCGCAGCTGTGGCCTGGCCGCCGCGGTCATGACCCAACCGGCGCTCCTCGCCTGGGGCCAGGAACGCTTCGGCTGTGGCCCGGTGGACGAAGGGTACGCCACCGTCTATCCCCTCTCAATGATCGCGAAGGTCCTGCTGGCCCAGGCGATTCTGATCATGGTACGCTGAACGTATCCATCCGGAGCCGCTTCCGGACAGCCAACGTGCAATCTCCTCAAAGCCGGCGGAGACTACTACGACTACTACCGCCGCACTGACGACGTGGTGGGATGATCCTGGGGGCCCGGAAAGGGATCACGTTCGAGGAACGACCGTGCCGGCTGGAAGCAGGCGACCTGCTTCTTATCTGCACCGATGGCGTCATCGAAGCCCTGAACCCGGCCGGCGAAATGTTCGGCCGTGGCCGTCTGTGCGAACTGCTCCGCGCCTGCCCGGAAGCATCCCCGCAGGAGGTTATCGATGCGGTACTCACGGCGGTCACCGCATTTACCGGTACCACCAGCCGGGAAGATGACGTGACCATGATCGCCATGAGGGTCATGTAACAAACAGGAACCAATCTGCCCCCCTTCACGCTCCTCCCCCCGCGATCGAGTCGACCCTGCTGGCCGCGGATACCATTGTGGCGGTCAAAGGCGATTATCGGCTGGCCAACCTGGAGCCGCTGCAGCAAGGCTGGCCAGCCATTATGGCAGTGGAGGCGGCGAGGCTAGTCGGAAGGAGTGGTGACAGGCTGCTGACCAACGCCGGGCGACAGTGGCACGACCGGGGATAACCGTTTGCCGGCATCTCCGCCATGCTTGGGACACTGCTCGGTCGGCTCGGTTCCCACGATATAGAACTCGTCCGTTTGTTGCGGACAGTCGGCCGTTGCCAGGTAGCCTGTGGCCGGGTCGATTGAAACAGCGACAACTGTTTCCGGTTTCGGGAAATCAACAGCCGGTCTGGCCGCCAGGGCCGGCCGCATGAACCGTTCCCAGATCGGGGCAGCGACCGCCCCGCCGGTAAAACCTCTCCCCCCTGGCCGAGGCCGGTCATATCCGACCCAGATACCGGTTATGACCTGGGGGGTATAACCGACGAACCAGGCATCCCGATAGTCATCGGTGGTGCCGGTCTTGCCGGCGGCCGGACGTTCCCGGCTGAATTTTTTCAGGGATTTGGCAGTGCCGTAGACCATCACGTCCCTGAGCATCCGGGTGGTGACGAAGGCGGCAGCCGGCGACAGGACCGGCGTAACCGCCGGGGGAGTCTCCGTCCAGGTGCGACGGTTGCGATTATAGATCCGGATAATGGTCCGTGGTTCGGCCCTGAAGCCCCCGTTGGCCAGGGGGGTGTACGCCATGACAAGGTCATGCAGGGTGACCTCTTCCGTTCCCAGTGCCAGGGACAGGTCGTGCTGGGCACGCAACGGCAGCCCCAGGTTGCGGGCGACATCGACAAAATACGGCACCCCGATCGACTCCAGTAACTTTACCGTAATGACATTGTTCGAGTAGGCCAGGGCCTGCCTGAGACTGAGCTCGCCATACTGCTCCCGGCCATAGTTTTGCGGCTTCCAGAGTTCATTGTTGCCGCGGTTGTAGGCCGTAGCCGTATCATCCCAGATGCTGCTGGCGGTAACCCCCTTTTCCAGTGCAGCAGCGTAAATCAGCGGTTTTATGGCCGAGCCGGGTTGACGCCGGGCTGAAAAGGCACGGTTATAGGGACTCTGGCTAAAGTCAATACCCCCGACGGCCGCCACCACATCCCCCGTAACAGGATCAAGACTCAGCAAGGCGCCCTGCAACTGGGGAGAAATCCGTTTCACCCCGTCACGCAAGGTCTTTTCCGCCAGCTTCTGCAGGTTCAGATCCATGGCCGAGATCACGTCCAGTCCGCCCTGTTCGATGACCTGCGGTCCGTACCGCTCAATCAGCCGGCTCCGGAGATGGGCCATATAGTACGGGGCCTGACCTTGTGGTATGACCGAGGCGGGCCGGGCCCGCAACCGCTGCTTCTGCCGGGCGGTGATCATCCCCAGCTCCACCATCCGCCTGAGAACCACGTCCCTCCGCCCCGTGACGTTGGCCGGTTTTCCCGATGGATTGTAGCGGCCCGGGTTTTTTTGCACTCCGGCCAGCAGGGAACATTCGGCGTCGGTCAACTCCTCCGGGTTCTTGTCGAAATAGAGCCGGCTAGCCTGGGCAATCCCCCAGGCACCGTTGCCATAATAGATTTCGTTGAAATACATCTCCAGGATCTGCTTTTTGGTGTACTTCTTTTCAAACTCCATGGCCAGGCGGGCTTCCTCGACCTTCCGTTCGATGGATTTCTCGCCGGACAGGTATTTATTCTTGATCAGCTGCTGGGTGATGGTCGACCCCCCTTCGGCCAGTCTCCCTTTGACCACGTCCTTCACCAATGCCCGGGCGATCCCCCGGACATCGATCCCGCCATGCTCATAGAAACGGGAGTCTTCAACGGCCACCACGGCCTTTTGCAGGAACGCGGGGATGCGGTCGATGGAGACCCAGTACCGCTTCTCGGGCAGTATTCGGCCGACAAACCGCCCCTGGCTGTCAAAGACCTTGATGGAAGAGTAACCGGATGACAGAGGGGGATAGGTGGCGAATGGTTCCTGGGCACGCACCGATGCGACCAGGGACAACACCAGTAAAAGCGTCAGGGCAAGGACGGCTATTGTTTGTTTAAAAAGGAAAGATGATGAAACCAATGAATTACGTTCTCCGACACATTAGCTGCTCTGGTTTGGCATCTACTGGCTTTTTGGAAATTGTTATTTCGTTTCAGCCGCTTCCAGTGCCCGGGCGAGCTGATCCGGGCACGACGTATCCCCATGGCAGGCGATACCCTTCAATCGCCGTACCGCTTCCGCTACCGGCATACCCTTGACCAATGCAGCCACCGCCCGAGTATTACCTGCGCAGCCGTCGATGAAATCGGCACTGACAATTAAACCGGCCTCAATCTCAATATCGATCCGCGTGGCGCATGAACCAGCTGTTTCATAACTGAATCGCATTACCGCACACCCCTTTTCTTGTGGCCAGGCATCGAACATCGCCTGCTGGCCATATAATAGAACTCCCGTCCAGGCAAGACCGAACGGGAGTTCATAGTACGACACCAGCCTCTCAACCTCAAGCTTTTCCTCATGTTATCGGCAGGTGAAACTGTTTAGCAAGTCCGTAGTAGCCTGACAGGAATGCTCGCAGAGGGGGAGCGGACAGGGGTCTGACAAGTCAGGAAATGGTAACCGGTGCCTGTCAAGAGACAACCGGATCAGGCTATGCGAACCATGGTACGAAGCCTCCTGTACCGTACCATGCCCGACAAACTGCCTGTCCCACGTAAACCGGATTGATTTATCGGAAGGAAATGGCTACATTCGTTCCGGAACAACCACATGAAAAGGAGAATCTCCATGGGCATCCCGTCGTACTCCTCGCGCACCTATGAGGTGGCGAGAGACAATTCAATCGGAGCAGTGTACGGATGGATGGCTGCCGGGCTGTGCCTTACCGCCCTGGTATCCATTGCGGTCGTGAGCAATCAGCCTCTCGCAGCAATGGTGTTCGGCAACAGGATGGTCTTTTTCGGCCTTGTCATCGCCGAATTGGCGCTGGTCTTCGCCATAAGCGGCTTTGCGATCCGCATGGGCACCATGACCGCAGCGCCGCTCTTCTTGCTCTATTCAGCGCTCAACGGGGTCACCCTGTCGGGAATCTTCCTGATCTATACCGGTCAGTCCATAGCCACGACCTTCTTGTCAACGGCTGCAACGTTCGCCGTCATGAGCGTGTACGGGCTTACCACGAAGCGGGATCTGACATCGCTGGGCTCCTTCTGTTTCATGGGGCTGGTGGGTATCGTCATCGCCTCAATCGTCAACATCTTCCTCCATTCCAACATGATCCAGTTCATGGTAAGCGGCATCGGCGTTATCGTCTTCATCGGCCTCACGGCGTACGATACCCAGAAGTTGAAGGGAGCACGCGGCGGAGCGGCTGTGGCGGGCGCCTTGGCCCTCTACCTGGACTTCGTGAACCTGTTCCTCATGATGCTGCGGCTGTTCGGGGACAGAAGAGATTAAACAGGTTTGCTTCGGCGAACAGACATACTCGTCCCGACTTCCACAGGGAACGGAATCGTGTCCGAATCTACTCATCCGACAATCCATCGTACTGACTACACCTCGCCCAACTACCTGGTCGACACGGTTGACCTCCGTTTCGAACTGGGGGAAGAGACCACCCTGGTCACGGCTCGGCTGGCCATGCGGGCCAACCATAACCCGACAGCCGGGCCGGGGCCGCTGGTGCTGGACGGTCGCAGGCTCGTCCTGAAAAGCCTCAGCCTGGACGGGAGTCCGCTGTTGCCGGACCGGTATCTACTGACAGCCGATGGGCTTACCGTCCCGGTCGTAGCGGACGCCTTCACTCTGGAGATCGTGACCGAGCTGCGACCCCAGGAGAACACGTTCCTGGAAGGACTGTACCGGTCGGCCGGCATGTTCTGCACCCAGTGCGAGGCGGAAGGTTTCCGTACCATCACCTTCTATCCCGACCGGCCCGATGTACTGGCGGTCTTCACCACCACCATCGAAGCCGATAGCGACCGTTATCCGGTACTTCTGTCAAATGGCAATCTGACCGGCTCCGGGACCCTGCCGGGCAACCGGCACTTCGCCACCTGGCACGACCCGTTCCCCAAGCCGAGTTACCTGTTCGCCCTCGTAGCCGGAGACCTGGCCAGTTGCGAAGGGCAGTTCACCACCTGCTCGGGGCGGGAGGTGGCCTTGCGGCTCTACGTTCACCCACAGAACCTCCACAAGTGCGACCATCCGCTCCGCTCCCTGCAGAAGGCGATGCGCTGGGACGAGGAGACCTTTGGCCGCGAATACGACCTGGACATCTATATGATCGTGGCAGTGGACGATTTCAACATGGGGGCCATGGAAAACAAGGGGCTGAACATCTTCAACTCCCGCTACGTCCTGGCCAGTCCGGAAACCGCTACCGACGACGACTACCAGGCGATCGAAGAGGTGATCGGCCACGAGTACTTCCACAACTGGAGCGGCAACCGGGTCACCTGCCGCGACTGGTTCCAGCTCTCCCTGAAGGAGGGGCTCACCATCTTCCGCGATCAGGAATTCACGGCCGACATGGAGTCGCGTGGGGTAAAGCGGATCAATGACGTCCGCTACCTGCGGACTATCCAGTTCGCCGAGGACAGCGGCCCGCTCGCCCACCCGGTCCGACCCGACTCCTACATGGAGATCAACAACTTCTATACCGCCACCGTGTACAACAAGGGGGCCGAGATCATCCGGATGCTGCGCACCCTGCTCGGTCCGGAGCGGTTCCGGCAGGGGATGGACCTCTATTTCGCCCGCTATGACGGCCACGCGGCCACGGTCTACGACTTTGTCGCCGCCATGGCCGAGGCGGGCGGGATCGATCTGGGCCAGTTCGACCGCTGGTACAGCCAGGCCGGCACCCCCCAATTGACGGCCAGCGCCAGCTTCGAACCGGCGAACGGCAGCTACACCCTGGTCGTCCGGCAGTCCACCCCGGCGACGCCCGGGCAGCCGCTCAAGGAACCGCTGCACATCCCCCTGGCCATGGGGCTGCTGAGCCACAGCGGAGAAGAGTGCGCCGTCACCCTGGCCGGTGAGCCGCAGCCTGGGCCGACCACCAGGGTCCTGGAGTTGCGCCGGGCGGAAGAGACCTTCCGCTTCACCGGCCTGGCCGGTGAGCCGGTACCGGCCCTGCTGCGGACCTTTTCCGCGCCGGTCCGGCTCGCCTACCCCTATCGGCACGCTGAGCTGGTGCTGCTCATGAGCCACGAAACCGACCCGTTCTGCCGCTGGGAAGCGGGCCAGCAGCTGGCGGCGCGGGTTCTCCTGGGACTGGTTGACGACTGGCGCCAAGGGCGGGAATTCACGCTCGACCCCGACTTCGTAGCCGCTTTCGAGGCGGTCCTGACCGGACGGACCGGTGACCGGGCCTTTCAGGCAGAAGCCCTCACCCTGCCCACCGAGGCCTATCTCGCCGAAATGCTGACCGAAATCGAGCCGACCGCCATTCATGCCGCCCGCCAGTTCGTGCGGCGGACGCTGGCCGCGTCCCTGCGGGGTGAGTTCTTGGCCGTACGAGCCGCGTGCCGCCCCAAAGGACCGTACCGCCCGGATGACGGCCTGAGCGGCCAGCGCCGCCTGGCCAATCTCTGTCTCGGTTATCTGGCACCCCTTGAGGAGCATTCGTTCATCGATCTCTGCGTCGAACAGTACCGGACAGCGGACAACATGACCGATGCCATGGGAGCCCTCATACCGCTCGCCTCCTGTAACTGCCCGGAGCGCGAGCTACTGCTGGCCGAGTTCTACGACCGCTGGCAGGCCGACCGCCAGGTGGTCGACAAATGGTTTTCCCTCCAGGCCACAGCCATCCTGCCCGACACGCTGCCCCGGTTGACAACGCTCCTGAATCATCCGGCGTTCGAGCTGCACAACCCGAACCGGTTCCGGGCCCTGGTCGGTGCCTTCAGCCAGGGGAACCAAGTCCGTTTCCACGCGCCGGATGGCGCCGGCTACCGCTTCCTGACCGACCAGTTGCTGCAGCTCATCCCGGTCAATCCGCAGGTGGCTGCCCGCCTCCTCGCCCCCCTGACGCGTTGGCGCCGCTTTGACGCTAACCGGCAGCAGCTGATGAAGATCGAACTGGAGCGGATTCGGAGCATGAAAGATCTGCCGCGGGACGTCTACGAAGTGGTGACGAAGAGTTTGGCGGAATGAGGCCGGGGTGGGCCTAAAACAAATTCTGATTAGCACTCCACGCTGCCAAGGCAGCGCTTTGTCAAAGAGTAACTTGCTGTTTTCCTATGGATCATTTACGGTTCCTCTGGCAGCCGGGATGAGGAGGCCGCTTTAACACTGGTGCCTTGTGCCCGTCGATTAGCATGGTCCGGGAGCTGGCGATTTTGTCATTGGTGAAGCATCTGCTATCCCGTTCAGAAGAGAGCCGTATCCGACAGTTCCCCTTTCCGGCTTGCCGATCATTATTGCGGAGGCCGGAGTGATGAAGCAGAAGAAGCCGTTCAAGAGAAAGCTCATGAGACTACCCAAGCATCTGGTACACCTCAATGCGTAT
>NZ_VLLN01000005.1 GCF_007830735.1 Geobacter argillaceus | reverse complement strand
ACTCAAACCCACAAAAATCCCAGGCCAGAGGCAGAGACGCGATCACGTTCAGGAGAACCCTCGACGAAACTATGTGAATAAGGCATTTGCCGAACTTCAGTTCCTAGAGCGAGGCAGCTCCGCGACGCAGCCAAGTCTTGCGGTACCCAACCCGCGTATATCAGAATGATCAAACGTCGCCACAGGATCCCGTCTCTGCCTGTGCCCTGGGAAACATAAAAACAACAAAATCCTTACAACGAGGGAAGGTACACTATTCCCTTATTGACTACTGACAGACATATCAGTTGTCGGGCTTCTGCTCTCGATTCCCTGGCCATGTCCAGAGTTATCTCAGGATAAGCACCAAACGAGATGGTCTTTCGCACTCTGTTGAAATAATAATCAAATCTCCACAGCTTGCTGTTTTGCGGTGTCACCAGCAAATACAAACCCAATCCGTCATGGAGCTTGAATTGGTTGAATTTAGGCTTGCTTTTGTCAACTTGGGATTGGGTTAGTGGCTGGATCCGCTTTGGCATTGGCTTTACCCCGCTTTGATGGTATCCGCCTTTACTATTTGATGGTATACCATCACGGATACCATCAAAAACATCGGATTCCAGCGTACCAAATCGGATATTATCGGACAACACAAAAAGATAAGGCCCTGATTTATCAGAGCCTTTTGTATGCGTCCGGACATCTCCGGACTATTTAATGGGGTGCAGGCCACCAAACTGGCCTTATAAGATACTAGAACACATAGAATTACATATCTCGCCAAATACGGTATACCCTCAAAAATACCCTCAAAAGTTGAAGCTAAATGGCGATTCGGCGAAGCTGCTAACAGCTGCCAGGAAAGGATAACAGTACTCCTGGGTCGTTTCCTCTGTCAATTTGCATATTCCAGCCGAAACTAACCATTAACCGGCAAGATCTATGTTTACACGACCGCTTCGTGCTCTCAAGGTTGAAGGTGTCGGGAATACTGGCCACCTCCTGGGTCTACTGTCGGCACAATCCCATCACAGAACAAGTAATTTTCATTTCATCAGTATAAAACTTGCGATTTTCTGTTGACCGAACGGATATTTGCGATAAAACGACATTGTATGTCTAAAAATTAACGACTTACTAAGCACAAATATCTGGTATAGTAGTGTTGGTGAAGATCCGGGAGCAAGGAGCACAGGATGGCGACTGACACCGTTGCAAGCATCCGATACGAAGAGTTTGACTACCAGACGCTGCTCGACGCAGTGAGGGGGTATGCGTATCCTCGTGCAAAAATCTCCAGCCTGCTTGCCAAAGGGACCATCATCCGCGTCAAGAAAGGGCTGTACGTGTTCGGCGAAACTCAGCGACGAAAACCGTACAGCCGTGAGCTGCTCGCCAACCTCATCTACGGCCCGTCGTACATCTCCCTGGAATACGCCCTCCACTATTATGGTCTGATTCCCGAGCGGGTTGAAACGGTCACCTCGGTTACCCCTGGCCGGTCACGCACATTCGACACACCGGTCGGCACGTTCTCCTACCGGATGATCCCGATGGAGGCATTCCGGACCGGCATGGACCGGATCGAACTGGACGAGGGGCGTTCCTTCCTGATCGCCATACCGGAAAAGGCGCTTGCCGACCGGATCGTCGCCGAGAGAGGGGCCGGGATTACCACCCAACGGGAACTGCACGACTACCTGCTGTCCAGTCTTCGCATCGATGAAGCGGCACTCAAAGGGCTCGATCCCGCACGACTAGAAGAGATCGCCCAGCATTACCGCTCACGTCGAGTGAAACTGCTGGCCGATCTGGTCAGCCGCTTGAACAAAGGGGGACGCAATGCATGAGGCGGTTGCCCGCATGCTGGCAAAATACCAGGGCAGATGCGTTGACGATTCGGTGCGAGCACTGCGCGAGATCATCCAGGAGGTGGCGCTGCTCGGCCTCTGGCGAGCCAAGTTCTTCGAGCATGCTGCCTTTTACGGCGGTACCGCCCTACGTATCCTGTACGGACTGGACCGCTTTTCCGAAGACCTCGACTTTTCCCTTCTGACGCCGCAGCCCGACTTCGACCTCGGGAGGTTCACCGCATCCCTCGGAGAGGAGCTACAGGCATTCGGCTTCAACGTCCGGGTGGAGATGGTCGACAAGGCGGTCGAAACATCGGTGCAGTCGGCGTTCCTGAAGGGGAACACCCGCAATGAGCTGCTGGTCGTCGAGACAGCTGAGGAGATCGCCCGGCAGATCCCGGCTGGCCAAGTGCTGAAGGTGAAGTTGGAGGTCGATACAGATCCGCCGCCGGGGTTTGCCACCCATACCCGTTACCTGCTACAGCCAATCCCCTTTGCCGTGAGGGTCTACACCCTCCCCGACCTGTTTGCCGGGAAGATGCACGCCCTGCTCTGCCGTCGCTGGAAGAACCGGGTCAAGGGGCGCGACTGGTACGATTTCGTCTGGTACGCCGCAAATCACCCACAGCTCAATCTGACACACCTGGAACAAAGGATGCACCAGACCGGCCACTGGGGCGGCGATCAACCGTTGACTGCACATGCCTACAGCGAACTGCTGCGCAGCCTGATCGACAATCTCGACGTTGACCAGGCACGCCGGGATGTGGCACCGTTCGTCAAGGACCAGCAGCAGCTGGCTCTCTGGTCGCAGGAATTCTTCCACGACGTCGCCAGCCGGATCCAGGTTGTGGAGTTAACGGCAGGATAGTTTCATCGCGACCACCCCCGCAGCGGGAATAGTAGCGACGGTCTGGTGCGATCGTGACACCCGTGCTTTTTCAACCTTGCAGATCGCCTCCATTGGGCTTACCTCCGCCCGAACAGAACCGGCGCCGCACGTTTGTCCTTGCGGTAACGGCCAATAACTTCCCGGATGCCTTCGATGGTATCCGAGAGAATTCGCCTTGACCACAATAGCAGCTTATGACTTATTATGTCGCAATGGTAGTATATAAGGGAGGTATGGAATATGCCTGACAAGGACAAGATTATATTTGAGCAAAACTGCCAAGATTTTCGATCATTGAACGAAATAATGTGGCGGGTTCCGATTATCGTTATTACCCTTACCGGAGGGTTGTGGTTTGGAGTAGGTTCAATAGACACTTCCGAAGAAGCGAAGAAGTACCTTTTGTATCTAGCCGGAGGGGCAAACATTACTTTTATATTGGTCCTCATCAGGCTACGGTTGGTAATGCAGGGTATTCTGCGGGACATAAAAGATTTTCAATGCAAACAATTAGGTAGGGGATATTTCTTCGTAATATTATTCTCAATTCTGTTAGCATTTGCGGCCTTGGTCAGCTTTCATGCCGCCTCAGAGGGTTCCGCCTACTACGCCAAGAAAACTTACGGTGCTTCGGAAGCAAAGATGGAGAAAACAAAGAATGCTGGGGGCGATGAGAGCAGCAAAAATCAGGGAAAGCAGAAATAAAGGGGAGAATGAATTATGTTATCCAGTTGCCCTTTTTGTAATGATAAGATTCAGGCAGAATTAGTAGCAGAGCATGGTTCTGTTTACGCTATAGAGGACAAATATCCCGTAACAGAGGGGCATATATTAATAATACCAAGACGTCATATTGGTGATTATTTTCAGATGTCAGAAGTAGAAAGACAGGATGCAGATAAGTTATTGCTGGCAATGAAAGAAAAAATTTTACGAAACGATCCATCAGTTATTGGATTTAACATTGGAATGAATTGTGGCATAGCTGCGGGGCAGACGATACCACATGGGCACATTCATTTGATACCGCGAAGGCTGGCAGATACTGCTGACCCACGAGGAGGTGTACGGGGGGTTATCCCTGA
This sequence comes from Geobacter argillaceus, assembly GCF_007830735.1. GTDB lineage: Bacteria > Desulfobacterota > Desulfuromonadia > Geobacterales > DSM-12255 > Geomobilibacter > Geomobilibacter argillaceus. The sequence continues at coordinate 214,443 of NZ_VLLN01000005.1, read as the reverse complement.
GAAACAAAAATACTAAGATGCGTGGCGTGGGGAACGGGGCAAACTTTCACGCAGATCAACTCAACGAACGAATTCTTGTAGACACCGACTCCCAATCAACTTCAGGCGTCATGTGACACCAGCTAATGCGGACGCAAGCATTGGCTTCGTCGTCGGTCATTCCCATAGCTTTGAGCACATGGCTCGGAGTGTAACTGCTTGATGTGCAGGCGGACCCGTTTGAGATAGCGACGAGATCTTTTATGGCAACAATAAGCGCTTCGGAATCTAGTCCGGGGAACGCGATGTTGAGGACATGATCAATGACCAGTGACTGATCGCCGGTCAACCTTGGGCTGAGCGGTGATAACGCTTCCAGTGCCTTTTCGCGAAACTCCCGGCACTTCTTCTGCCGCTTGTCATTATCGCGGACAGCAATCTCGGCTGCAATCCCAAGCGCCGCAATCAATGCCACCGGTAGCGTCCCTGGACGCAATCCTCGCTCCTGCCCTCCCCCATAAACCAAGGGACTGAGCGGAGGACGCTCATACCCTCTCTTCCTCAAAACAAGGGCACCGACACCTTTTGGTGCGTAAATCTTATGGCCACTGATGCTGATCAGGTCTATCCGAGGATTACGGAGCGATCCAAGGTCCTTGCCGAATCCTTGCGCCGCATCGGTATGGAAATATGCAGGATGGCCGTGCAACACCTTTGCAATGGCTTCGAGCGGCTGTCGTACGCCGGTTTCATTATTTACCTGCATCACCGAGACCAGTAGCGTGTCTGGGCGTAACGCATCCCGCACCGCATCAGGATCAACAAAACCTCCTGCCCCGACAGGAAGACGTGTAACCTCAAAACCATCGCGTTCCAGCGCCTCGCATGGCTCCAGAACCGCCTTATGCTCAATTGCCGTGGTAATGACGTGCCGCTTTCCCTGCTCTATCCCTGCCGTCCGTAGCCCAAGGATAGCCAGGTTGTTGCTCTCAGTCGCACCGCTGGTGAAGATCACCTCGTCACGCTTGGCTGCAACAACTGCTGCCACCATATCCCGTGCCTTCTGCACCGCCTGCTTTGCCCTGGCTCCGTACTCGTGAGTTCGACTCCCCTCATTGCCGAATTCCGTATCCAGGAAATGGAACAAAATCTCCCGCACTTCGGGATCTAATGGCGTAGTTGCGTTGCAGTCTAGGTACGTCGGGAGCATGGCGCCTCCGGTTGATGTATGTTTAATTGAAATAATTATTTGACAAACATTTCGTCAAGATGTAAAAAACATACAAAACTTTTTAGCATATTGCGCCCAAACTGTCCATAAGGGTATCGATCATGGAAACCAAATCTACCATCTCTTTCCCCGTCATTCGCGGTCTCCAGGCCCACCGTGAATACTATGTCGCCATGTGGACGCTACGGATGCTGAGGCAGATTTCCATCTTTGATGAAGATGAGTTGCCACCGGAACTGCGCGCTCAACGAACACTCAACAAGGCGCGTATCCCCGAAATTGCCGACTACATTATCGACAACCCCGACGATTACGTCTTCTCGGCGCTCACGGTGTCAATTGACTCAGAAGTATCATTCGATCCACTTCTCGGCCAGGACAAGCTCGGCTTACTCCGCGTTCCCATGGATGCCCACTTCATCATCAACGACGGCCAACACCGTCGTGCTGCCATTATCGAGGCGTTGAAGCAGCGACCTGAGCTGGAGCACGAGACGATCGCCGTCGTCTTTTTCCTAGATATCGGCCTTGAGCGCTGTCAACAGATGTTTGCCGACCTCAACCGGTACGCCATCCGTCCAAGTCGGTCGTTGGGTCTTCTGTACGATCACCGCAATGACAAGGCCCGGTTGGCAAAGCTGGTCATCATGAAATCAGAGATTTTCCGTGACCTGGTGGATATGGAGAAATCCTCTCTCGCCCCTCGCTCCCGAAGACTCTTTACCCTCTCCGCTTTCTACAATGCCTGTGCCGACCTGGTAAATGGCTTAGCTAACGGCAACTTGGTAGAAGACGCGAATCTTGCCCGTACGTTCTGGGAGGAAACAGCAAAGCATTTCCCTCTGTGGGGACAAGTACGCGAGGGGAAGCTCCCTGCCAGTGAGGTTAGAGAAGGCTTTATCCACTCCCACGGGATTGCGCTCCAGGCAATCGGCAAGGCGGGAAATGCCCTGCTGCACAGCCGGCCGAGCGATTGGAAGAAACGGCTAAAAGCCTTGGAAAAGATCGATTGGTCGCGGAACAATGCCAAGATCTGGGAAGGCCGAGCCATAATTGGTGGCAAAGTCTCCAAATCCACTACTAACGTCGTGCTAGCCACTAATGTCATCAAGAAAGCCTTAGCTCTTCCACTCAACGAAGAAGAACAACGGGTCGAGACAGCACACCTCCGCAAGTAATTCAGGATAATTAGATAGGCGTACATGAAAACTGTAAAAAAGAAAACAAGCGTACCTGCAACAAGTGGCTCTCTACAACTGGATTGTGTCGTAACCGACGCCACCCTCCCCGTCTCTGACAGCACTTCTTCGCCCGCAACTGCCAAGGTTCGCAAGTCGGCCTTCAACGAACTCGGCTTCCAGGCAACCATCGAGCTGCTTCAGGAAGAAATTCGCAGCATCTACACTGCTGATGATGTCCCCTGGATCATCGGCTATTCAGGCGGCAAGGATTCCACCGCCACCCTGCAACTCGTCTGGACTGCCATTGCAGAGCTTCCACCTGAGCAGCGCCGGAAGACTGTGTATGCAATCTCCACTGATACCATGGTGGAAAATCCGGTCGTAGCAGCGTGGGTGGCCAATTCGCTCGCTGTCATGAAACAATCTTCCACCGATCAACAGCTACCCATACAGCCTCGCCGCCTGACACCGGCTCTGGCAGATTCCTTTTGGGTAAACTTGATTGGCAAAGGATATCCCGCGCCCCGGCATAAATTCCGCTGGTGCACTGCCCGCTTGAAGATTTTGCCATCTAACACCTTCATTAACAGTATCGTCTCTTCAAGTGGCGAAGCCATTCTCGTCCTTGGCACTAGAAAAGCTGAGAGTTCAGCCCGAGCAGCCAACATGGCTCGACATGAAAAAGGCCGTGTTCGTGATCGACTCAGTCCCAACTCCAGCATGCCTGGATCACTCGTCTACTCACCAATTGAGGATTGGACCAACGATGATGTCTGGTTCTATCTCATGCAGGTCCGGAACCCGTGGGGCTATAACAATAGGGATTTACTCGGCATGTATGCCGGGGCTTCTGCCGATGGCGAGTGTCCGCTGGTTGTTGACGATTCAACCCCGAGCTGCGGTGACTCTCGCTTTGGCTGCTGGGTCTGCACCTTGGTGGACAAGGACAAGTCCATGACCGCCATGATTCAGAATGATGAAGAAAAAGAGTGGATGATGCCGCTGCTGGATATCCGTGACGCTCTGGATTTCCGCAGGGATCATAAAGGTGAATACGCGGAAAATGCTGATTATGACATCCGCGATTTTCGGCGCATGAGTGGCTCAGTTCAGGTAATGTCAGGAGGACGTCCCATTCCCGGACCCTACATTCAGAGCGCCCGCGAGGAGTGGCTCAGAAAGCTGCTCGTAGCTCAATCATATATTCGCAAAAACGGTCCGCCAGAAGTTCAAGGGATAGAGCTCATAACTCTGGAAGAGTTACAGGAGATTCGTCGCATCTGGGTGGTAGATAAGCACGAACTGGAAGACTCCCTGCCCCGCATCTTCCGGGAAGCAACTGGCACTGATTACCCCGGTCGACCGCTGGATGACAATCTGGTGATCGGCGAGGAGGAAATGAGCATACTTGCCGAACTCTGCGGCAATGATCGTCTGCACTATGAGCTTACCCGCGAACTGTTGAGTATTACCCGCCAACAATGGACAACCTCCCGTCGTGCCGGACTTCACGAACGCTTGGAGAAGACCTTTACCCGCCATTTCTACGACGATAAGCAAGATGCTCTCTCCCGCGCCCAGCGGATGGCCGATCAACGACAACGCTTGTCCAAGAATAGCCCGCAGTTCGTTTCGATTGTCATGGAGCCTTTGGCCTGCGATCAGGAGGCTGAAGCATGATTCTGGATACGATCATACTGGAAAACTACGGTGCGTACGGTGGACGGCAAGAAGCTCACCTTACTCCGGATGAGGGTAAGCCGATCATCCTGTTCGGCGGTATGAACGGCGGCGGTAAAACAACCCTGCTCGACGCTGTTCAACTGGCCTTCTATGGGCCAAAGGCGCGCATCTCCAACCGGGGGAGGCTTGCCTATAAAGAGTACCTGCGGGAATCAATCCACCGTAGCGGAGATCCAGGCGAAGGGGCTGGCATCACGGTGCGCTTTCGTCGTGTCATCGAAGGTGAATGCAAAAACTTCGAATTACAACGTTGCTGGCGTGAAGGGATTAAAGGAATCGAGGAAACTGTTAGGGTCCTTCGTGATGGCCTTCCCGATGATATTTCCACCGAACATTGGGATGAAGCCATCGAGGCCTATCTCCCCAGCAGTATCGCCCATCTCTTCTTCTTCGACGGCGAACAGATTAAGGAGCTGGCCGAAGGTGGCCACGCTGCCGAGATTCTCGGTACTGCCATCCACTCCCTGCTGGGTCTTGATTTGGTTGATCGCTTGGAAAACGATCTCAAGGTGTTTGAACGGCGCAAGAAAGCTGAAGGACTCGACCCCGAAGCAGCGAGGAAGCTAGCAAGTGCGCGGAGTGAGTTCGTTGAAATCTTCAGGGAGGAGGAACAGGCCGCTTCGTTGTCGGGTGCACTCACCAATGAATCAAACCAGCTTGCAAAGGAGTTGCATGCTAAAGAAGAATTATTCAGTAAGGAAGGTGGCGATCTTTTTTTACGGCGCAAAGAGCTAGAAGATGAGCTAGTCGCACTGAAGGCCCGGAAAGCAGCAACAGAGGCGCAATTCCGAGAGCTGGTCGCCGGACCGCTGCCGCTCCTTCTGGTAGAAAACCTGCTTGCCGAAGTAGAGCAGGTCGTTCGTCATGAAACCGAAATAAAGCGTGCTCGGGTATTGTTGGAGGTTCTGGAGACTCGTGACACCGAGGTGCTGGACTCCTTGAAAGCGGAAAAGATCAGCGCACAGCCGCTTCGCTCCATAGTCAGAATCCTGGAAGTAGATCGCAAAAGCAGGGCAGGACTGGCTCAAGAAACATTGATTCTCGACGCAGATGACACTCTGGCCCCGCAGATAGTCCATTTGCGCGGAACTGTACTCCCAACAGCAGAGCAACAGGCGCGTGACTTAACATCACAAATTGCTACTCTGGACGAGAAAATTGCCCGTTTGGAGGGTGATCTGGAACGTGTTCCGACTGCCGAGCGGATTGCAGAAGTACAGCACGAGCTAGAAGCAGCTAGAAAAGCCCATCAAGCTAAACTGGCTGAAATTGAGGCGACAAAAGTGCGTCGTCAGGCGTTACAGCGGCAACGACTGATTGCGGAAGCCAGGTTAGAGAAGATGGGAGAAAATGATGTTAATTCCCAATTTTCTGAGGATGCCCGCCTGCGGATGCTGAAACACTCGCTTCGGGTGCGTGAGACTCTTGGGCGATTCCGCACGAAGATCGTAAAGCGCCACACTGAGAACATGGAAGCGTTGATGCTGGAATCCTTCCGCAAGCTGCTCCGCAAGAAGGAGTTGGTAAGTGGACTAAAGATAAATCCTGAGACATTCGAGGCCACACTTACTACCAAGGATGGAAAGGTCCTCTCGTTTGACCGTCTATCTGCTGGTGAAAAACAGCTGCTGGCAACATCACTACTCTGGGGTCTGGCTCGTGCTTCCGGTCGCCCTGTGCCAACGATTATTGACACCCCATTGGGGCGGCTCGATTCATCACACCGTAAGCATCTGATAGAGCGCTACTTCCCGAATGCTTCCCATCAGGTTTTATTGTTGTCTACAGATGAGGAGATTGTTGGGGCTTATTACAAGGAACTAGAACCCTTCATAACCAGAAGCTATCTTCTTGAGCATAACGAGGAAATGGGGCAAACAAATCTTACACAAGGATACTTCAACATATGAGACCACCAGTTGAGCATGTACGGGTGAGCGCCCGATCCAAAGAGATTCTGATTAAGATCAAGCGTCGTACAGGGTTGGAGCACTGGAATGAAATATGTAGAGCCGCACTTTGTAGATCATTAGCAAATCCGACCCCACCACCAAGGATGGAGAAGTCTGGAGACAGCTCAATCGACATGGATTGGAAAACATTTTCAGGACCTATCCACAATGAACTTACCGCTATGGTTATATTGCGTGCAAACCGAGATGGCGTTGATATTAGACAAAAAGAAGCTGTGGCAGAGAATTTTAGAAATCATCTTGAGCGAGGAATTCAATTAATGCAAAATGTGAAAACTATCAATGAAGTAGTCAAATAGCACCTTATAATTTATTTAATTAAGCTTATAACATCCTTAAGATTGAATGACTCGTAAATCAAGTCCTTAGCATTAACTACAAGCCGTGTTCTAAATCGTGCCAGTTGCACTTTCCAATCTTGGTCGCACTTTAAAATCAAGCCAGCATCATTATATGCTTTATCTATTTCGTCTTTGCTTACAGAATCAACACCATGTGTATGTATCAGTTGATTTCTTTTTTTGTTGATATTCCGTATAATATCTTCAAGATTAGGTGCTAGCCTGTCAGTTTTTGCTATATAATCAAAATAGGTATTATAGAGGTGTATTCTTGGCATAACGTCATCAATAGCTGCGCTTTTATTGATGTATGACAAGAAATCACGCTGCACTCCTATAAGGCCTTTATTTATTGCATCTGATGCAAAATAGAAGTCCAGTGATCTATGAATAAGAAGGAATGCAGTTATTAGATGGTTTTTTTTGATATAATAGGGTACGATTGAATAACAGCAAGCTGACAGCACCTTAGTGATATCACAGACGTTTTTACTAGCTGCAATGTCAGTTAGCATATTTATTTCATTAATCCTATTTGAGACAGTGTTTTTAATGCTATACGGTAATTTATTTGTCTCAGCAGATATATCCCTTAGTGTTGTTGTTAATTGAGGTCTATCAAGCCACCATGCTTTTTGGGTTATATGACCATAAATACTACCAGTGACAATATCGTTTAATAGTTTGGAGTTAATAGATATGAATATTTCAATACAATATATTAATTTATCATAACAGTTAGTGCCTTTATTTAACTCAGATATAGTATCTACATATGACGTTGCTTTATCTATGTCATAATTCTTCAATGAATCAATAATTGATATAATAATAGAGCATATGATATATTCCTGTGATTTACTAATTAGTTCATCTTTAATTTCACTCAGGTTACAACCATGATGCAAATATAAGTAAATATATCCAAATATGTAGTGTGGGTTTTCGTTATTCATTAAATAAATAGGATTTGATTCAAATAACTCTTTTACAACTAAGAAGTCATCGATTTCACATTCGTTTACAATCCAGGCACATAAAGCAGGTTCTGAATCTGGGAGCCATTTACTAATATTCTTAATCATGACAACTTATATTTGATCAGTGTCTTGTGAATCAAAAATAGTCGAAGGAATAGATTTCTTATCGACTCCAAGAAGGCTATACAATGGTTCTATTGACTGCTTGTATGCATAATCTGCCTTTTCTTTAATAAGTTTTTGAAACTCATCGAAACTATCAGGATCTTCCTTGGAAATAAGTCCCTCTAGTTTATCTTTAAACGCCTTAGGAAACTCTTTGATTCGCCAATTATTGTTATAATCTTTTTCTATTTTTTCTAAAAATTCAGAAGAGTAGCTAGCAAGAGCTTTTTGACTCCATGCGGTCAACTTATCGACGACATTCTTGCTTTTGTCTGGGTCAAATGCTTCTCCTAACTCACTTTTTAGCGCTTTGATAAATTCGTTAGAGGTTTTATTTTCAATATAAAAACTCATGAGGATCTCTGACCAAGCTTGTTTACCACGAGAAGTAACATTTGGCTTACCTGTTTTATCATAAAGTATCAAGTTAGCGTAAGCTTGATCTTTATCAAATATGTTTCTACGATAGTCAAAAACTAATTTTTCATATGCCGCAACCATTGCTTTTGCAGTAATAAAAGGTGATATTTCGTATTCAGTAATTAAGTAATCTGAAACTTGAGCCCACACTCTAATATAACCTTGTTGAAAAACGTTTTTGCGATAGGTATCAATACCTTTATCTAAAATAATTTCCTTATTGAAATCTCTTTCAGCAAGTATAGCTGCCTCTGGTGATAGTTTGTTACTCTCTTTAAAGTCTTTTATTAGTTTTTTAAACGTTAACCAACCATCTTTTCCTTTTTCAACATTAGCCTCTAATACATCAATGGCCTTCAAGTATTTATCCTGTATGTGCCTATATACGGTTGGTTTTAGCAATAACCAGTCGAGGCAAGGGACTACATATTCTTTTGCTAGTTCACGTAAAATATATGCCTGCTCTACGTCAAATTCGGATTCAGTTATATAGTAGATAGATGTCGAATTTGGATGCTTTTCTAATTCGTCCTTCCTAGTCCCTAAAGCCAACAGATTAAATGTTTTTGAATCTTTCTTATTATTAAAAACATAATTTCTAAGAGCATCAGCTATTATTGATACAGTAGTTATTGAGTGCTGATTGTTTACTTGATTAGACTTACTTTTATTCCTTTGATTCCATTCCATAAACTGAAGATTGCTTCTAAGGCTATCTGGATCTGACTCTTTCCATGCATTAGCTAATTCTCTAACACATAATGAGGCAATGCTATGGTCATTTAACAAATCCAGGAAATGACCGCTCACATCTTTAGCTTTGTTATTGATAGTAACAAACATGTTTCTTAAATTATTCATTACATCTTGTCCACCATTCCTAGCAATAGCATCAGGTGAAAATACTATGCAAATAGGGAGATCAATATCTTTTATCAAATCAGGTTGACGACCAGATAATTCGCGTAGAGCATAAAACCGATGCTGCCCATCAATTACAACCAACTTTACTTGCTTGTCGTCATAAAGGATTTTTGAGGCATATGGATGAATTGGAATTAAAGAGCCAGCCTTACCCTTAATATATGCATTGCTACCTTTATCTGCAATCCTAGCCTCTATTGCGAAAAAATTATCCCACCTTTTTATAAAAGTCTTTCCGTTATTCTCTTCGTGAATTTCATTAAATTGATGAACCGGCTTATCCAAATTATCAAATGCTATAACTGATACGATCAGCGGTGGAAAGAATAACGCTCTATTTTTACCAGCTTTTAGATATTGATCTATGATTTCCTCTTGAACTCTGACTGGATCAACGTCGCGCTGAACCATTTCTTCAAAATCAACTTGATCAAATTTAAATACTTCTGAAGCAATATCAAGTAATTTAAATTCTTTTATATTTAAGCTCGATAGTAAATAATTTACATTGTAGCTATCATTAGTGTTGAATGAACCTATGTAGCCGGTAATTCTTTGATTAAGATTTGGACCTTCATCAATAACTACTTCTTCAGAGTCATGGATAGACACGCTATACCCCCTATATAAAAATGGTTTTAATTAAATTGTAAGTTCCAGATCTAGCCTTCCAGCACTCTCTTCCCGCTGTGTCTCAATAAACGCAAGCAGCCCATCCAGATCAAGTGGACGACCTGCGAAGAAGTCCCGTAAAACCTCTAGCCCACCATTCGCATACTCCTGAAATACAGAAACCCTATCATCCTCTGCTTTTTCAGAACCCGAAAGGCAATCTGACTTTTGTGTCTCCGCCAGTGTCATAAGATAGAGTACTCCCGGCCAGGCTGGACAGTTGCCGAAGGTGCTTTGATCGATTCCTTTGCCTGCATCAAGAGCTTTTAGCGGCAATCGCTTATCATTCCTCATCCCGACCTGGGCGGCAAAAAGGAGCAACTTCCAGATTTCCTTGAAAACTCCCACCTGATCGGACATCAGGTTTTTGATGATTTCCTCTTTATCGTTTGCCCGTTGAATTCGTTTCATACCGGAGCCCGCCCTTTTTCTTGTGGTTGTTCTTGTCCCGGAACTCAAACCATAAACGTCTTCACTCACCAACTCGAACAATACTTCATCAGAAGAATCCACACGTTCGACGTTTCCAGTATGCCTGCGGATAGTAGTCCGCAATACATGCTCTGGTGTTGGTGTATTGAATTCGTAAAGCTTTCTCCGAACGATTTCAGCGTAGAGCTCATCAATAGATGCAGCCCTGCCCATCTCTCGCAACACCTTTTGCGCTACTTCGGCGATTGTGTCATTGGTGTTCATAGCGGCACGATCTCCGTATACTCATCAGTCTCCAGCGGGAAATACTGCTGAATCCTTTGTCCCTCAACAATCAGTTCCGGTGCTGCCTTCTCCGGCATTGTCGGACCATAGTAAGTGAGATAGTATCGCTTACCAATGCGCCCGGATGAAGAAAGCACCGCCTCAACGTCACCCTCGTATTGTTTCGGACTGACAAAGAGAACAACCTGCGGAGCAAGTTCGGGAATGTACTTCGCGACCCCCACACGAAAGATGCTTAAGGAGCCAAACGGGGAATCGATTGCTATTGGGAAGGCCGACCCGGCCAGATCCCTGAGTATGGTTGGGATTTCCGACCGTCGCCTCGCGAGGGAAACGAGACTGGCTATGAAGACAAGTGAGGTAACAGTTCGTTCACCCGTACTTAAAGCTGCATCGATCTCGACAGGGTCTGCACCTCCGTCGCCTCCCGCAACTCTCTTGCGAATTCGCAGGGTGAAGTTTTCAGACAGCTCCGCCCAATAGTCTTTGGTCATTATCTTGCGGAAGTGACTGTCGATTTCGGCGTTGAGAAGTGGTCGAAGGTCTTCGGTTTCAGCTTTCAAGATTTGCGAAAGAATATTGATGCTGTCCTCGACCGCATCTACCCGACGCTGAGCACGGGCAGCAGCCTCTTCTTTATCCTCAATATGACGAATTTGTGCTTCCATGGCTTCTATTACAGCTGTTGTATCTTCGATCTGGCCGCTGATTCTTCCAAGCGCTGCGTTTTGTGCATCGCGATCCAGTTGTAGTGACTTCCGCTTCTCTTCCAGATGTTGAACCTCTTCGTCCTTTTTCCCCCCGAGAGCCTGATGAATCTCCTCGATCTCTTCATCCCGCTCGCGGATGTCGCGGGAAAGTTCAAGTCTCTCCATCTTCAACTGGTTCAGCTGTTCCTGTGTCTGACCGCCAACCCCTTCAATAACTCCGATTGCATGATCAAGGGCACCAACAGCGTTATTGAAATCCTGATCGCCTGCTATGGTCAGGAGATTCTCAACTGCGGCACGCTCAGGAGAACCTTCTTCAAGACTCCGGGTGCAGATACATTTGCTATGCTCCAACAGCTCCTGCAAGAAGGTGTTGAGCACACGGGCAGGAATTTTCCCCTCGCTGCGCAGCTGCGCGATGATTTCACGGCCTCGATTTATCAACTTGGAGGTAAGAAGGGTGTAGCCGTCATCCGAAATGAGTTTGGACAGGCGTTTCGTCACCTCCTCACGTTTCCCAGCTAACTCCTCTCTCTCGCGCATAAGGTTAATACGTTTGGTCTGGAGTTCGTGAGCAACACGATTGGCAGCCAGCTTCCCATCGACCGATGCAAATTCTGCGTTAATCGCCTTCAAATTAGCAAGCGTCTGATCTTGCTGGGCAACAAACTCTTTTACCTGCTCTTCCAGACTTGAAAGTTGCTCAATCAACTCCCTCTTCTCTTCACTTGTTGTCTCTTTTTGCTCGGTGCGAAGTTTGCCGCGGACGTTCTGGTGACGGAGGTCGGCGATGGTAATCTTCAGTAATTCAAGCCCAAGCATCTGGTGGATGGCATCTGTTACCTGGGAACTGTTGCGTTCCATGGCCAAGTAGTTGATGCGTTCACCATTGAAGAAGAGGAATCTGCTGATGCCATCGGGGATGAGAGCTTGAATGCGCTGTTGTGGTCGATCCCTGGAGAATGTTTGTCCGTTTTGCATCACCTCAAGCGATAGCGTGGTCTGTCTCGGGTTCAGATTTTGCTGTGCCAATGAAAGCTGGCGTGTCAGGATATAGCGATCATTATCGTGCTTGAAGGTTATCTGCACGGTAGCCGTAAGCGCCAGCGGGTCTTTGGCACGAAGCGCTAAGCCTTCATGAATAATTCGATCCGGCCGTTCAAAGTCGTCAGGATTGCCGTCATTCCCCATCAAACCATCACGTCCGTAGAAGCCCCAGAGTAAAGCTTTAAGCAGGGTGGTTTTCCCAAACCCGTTTTCAGCATGGATAACCGTGACATTGCGTTCCCGGAGGTCAGAAAAGACAAGCTCCTGACGCCCTTTGAACTGCCGAAAATTCTCAAGAACGAGACGCTCTAATATCATTTGATCACCCGCCTTACATGCTCATAGAGTCGCTGATGAATGTCACTGCGCCGCTTCAAGTGCATCACATCGCGCTCTTCCTTCAAAATTTCTCTGATGAGTGCCTGGTATTCTGGAGTCGCAGATTTAAAGATTTCCTGGGCACGGGTGAGCTTCTTGATAGTCTCCGGTGAGTCTGCTGTAGGAATCATGCATTACTCCGAAAGTAAATTGTATTTCAACCGTAAGTCATGAAGTGAATGAAGCGCTTCAGGGCCATTTTCAGCCATCCGGCAAAACTCAACAATCCTACTCAACTCTTTCTGGAAAAACTTCCTCTCCATATTGAATCCATCATCATCAAGCTTGCCGCCAAGATCGGGCGGCTGCACAAAAAAGTCGTAGATGATCGACCGATTCTTCCCTTCCGAATTACGCAGCAGCCGGCCGCGCCGCTGAACGAACTGCCGTGGATTGGTGGAACTGGCAAGGAGAAATCCCATGCGCAAATCCGGCAGGTCAATCCCCTCATCAAGACAGCGTATGGCAACAACCCCATCCAGAAAGCCGCTCGTCAGGTCCCGCAGGATCTCTTCCCGCTCTTCCGTACTCTCCCGAAAAGTGAAATTCCGCACCCTCAGACCATGCCTTTCACCCAAAAGCCGCGAGACAGCCTGAATCTGACGGACTTCTTCGTCGGTTATGGCATCAGTCGTGCGCCCGTCGCCACAGTAAAACAGAGCCTTTTTCGGCGGCTCCGGCAGCGAGGCAATGACCCGATCCAGGGCAGCAAGTTTATTCTCCGCTCCGGCAAGAAGCCGCGCCCGCTTGATGAGCAGTCGCATGGCGACCTGCTGCATTTCATCATCGCCATCCCCTCTGGAAAAAAACTTGGCCAGCTTGGCGGTTATCTCTTCATAGGCGTCGGTTTCAGCCTCGGTCAGCTCAACAGGAATCGGGTAGTAACGATACCGGCAAAGGCGACCATCGGCAATAGCTAATGATAAAGGATACTCATAAATAATTTTGCCGAAATAGTCCAACACGGCCTTTGTACCCACCGGGTCGTAGTGACGCTCCGGTGTAGCAGAGAGCCCAAGACGCATGGCAATCCCATCCGGCAGCGCCTCCCGAATTCGTTCTGCCCCCAGGTTATGGACCTCATCGGCAATCAGGAGATGATGGACGGCGGACGTCGCCACCCGTGGGCGAATACGCGCCTGGAAACTCTCGCTTTGAAACGTGGCGTTGGTGGTGACAATGGCATGAACCTGAGTCAGACCGACCGATAGCCGTTGATAACCATCCTCCAGCTCCGTCTGCCACCGGTCTTTCCCCTCGAAGCAGGCAACCGGCTGAAGTCCAAAGGTCGCCATCTCCCTCAGCCACTGTCGGCAGAGGTTGATAAAGGGACATACCACGATAAGGACGAGCGGACGATTCTTCTCCGCAACCTTGCTGGCCAGGGTGAGTGCGGTCAGAGTCTTCCCTGAGCCGGTGGCCATCGCAAATATCCCCTTGCCCCCGGCCTTGCTCCAAGCACGGATAGCATCTGCCTGATAGGGGCGAAGATCGAACCAACTCGGCGGCTTAAATTCTAGCGGCGGGCCAGGTTCTTTAACTCTGTCAATCGAGAGGCCGGCAGGCGGCCTTTCCGCATCACGATAACGTTCAAGCAGTTCCTTGCCTGCCTCGCTGAACTCTACGATGCGCAGACCTGGCGTGGAGTTGTTCCAGAGGGCTTCGAAGTTATCGATCTCTTCCTGAACCCGCCCCTCAGGATCTTTCCATGAGCAGAACACCTTGATACTTTCAAAATTTTCCACCAGCCCACCAGCGGTTTCATTGGATGAACCGGAAAAAGTCACATGATTACCCTTACTATCGGTGAACACTCCTGTCTTTTCGTGAAAGATACCTCGCGAGAAGCCGCCTTTTGCATCAAGACGGAGAGCCAGCTTGATTTCCAGCAGCCCAGCCGCAGCCAACCAGGCAAGAGCATTAAGCCTGTCCTTGATCAGGGCATCTTCGATATCGGCCAAGCTTCGAGCTGCGATAGCTCGCAACGCATCGGCAGGATTACTGGCCGCTGTTTGCAACGCCTCTACATCGGAAGGTTCCAGGTGGGGAGAGACAACCAGCTGCATCTTGCCCCGTCGTGATGCCAGACTTGCCACGCCTCGTGCAGCCAAAGCCAGCCCGGCGCTGGAGAAATATCCAGCCGCACGACGATAGAGCACTGACGATTCCAGGCACGGGACAAAAAAGTCCTTAACCATGTCGTCACGGCCGGTACGGTACGAAAGCCTAAACTGAATTTCAGGGAGATGGGGCAAGGTAGAGCTCAAAACTAAATTTTGATATCGTCGTTAACGTTTACTTGGTTACAACAGATATTCGGCAATCTCGATAAATCTTGGTCTATCTCATCAGCCTTAAAACGCCATATTCCACTTTTCTCGTGAACCAAAGAAAGTTTATGGACCTCTTTTCCTAAATGATCAATATGCCTTTGGACCCTACTGACGATGCTGAAGTGCAGTGAGTCTGATGGGCTGAAGCCGTTCCAGCGGAACGAAAAGGCCTGGTCGGGGGAGATGGCTCCCGGCATGCCGGCGGCGATCATTGACCCCAGCTTGGTGACGACATGGTTCAGGTCATCGCCAAGCTGCCTGGGAGAGGCGTCGCTGAGCAGTTTCCGGGAGATGAGAAGAGCGAGGAGTTCGTTTTCCGACAGTCGGGCTACCGGGAACGAGAAGTCTTCGTAGTAGTGATACCCCTTTCGGGTCTGGTCGTATTCCAACGGTGCGCAGATCCGGTCACGGAAATGCTCTATGGAACGCTGGGCGGTCTTCTTGTCAACCTCGAATCGTTCGGCAAGGGAGGTGGCATTAGGATATTTCCCTTTCCTCACCTGGCCGTCAAACCAGATAAACCGCTCGAAATACAGCTGTTCGCCCATGTGCCCCCTCCTCTGATCCGAAAAACAAAACAATCCCTTCCAGGCAGCCATTTATATTTCTAGGCCACGGTAATCATAGCATATGCATCGCTGCTGTCAGGCTCCGTTTTGCCCTCACGTAAATGGGACACCAATTGACAGTCGATATGCACTTGTTTGGGAGTGCTGGCTTTCGTTTAGAGTAGCGGACTGCGCTAGTGAGGTATGCGGTAATCTGTAGAGTGGTGGCTTGCGGATGGAGACGTTGGTCGGTGGTGTATTGGCACTAGAACATGCTCGATATGGTAGCGGTTGCTGTCGTAAAAAGTAGTGGATCTGCGCGCCTAATCCTTCCTGAAAATGGTGCCTAATATTGAAGAAATAGGCTAAAAAAACGCTGCCAAAATTGGCGCTCGCGGCTTACCATTAAATGCCTTTGTGAGGACCCCCGAAATTTGACCCATATTTTTGAAACGCTCGCAGCTTGGAAACATAAAACGCGCGCAGCTTGTAATCCCCCCTCATTTTTTTGTAAGCTTGGTTTGGCGGTGGAGTATGGCGGTGGAGTATTGGCATCGGTGATGCGCTTGTTTGGGAGTGCTGGCTTTCGTCAGGAGTAGTGGACTGCGCTAGTGATCAGTGATGGTCTGTAGAGTGGTGGCTTGCGGATGGGGCGTTGGTCGGTGGTGTATTGGCACTAGAACATGCTCGATACGGTAGTAGTGGCTGTCGTAAAAAGTAGTGGATCTGCGCGTCTCGTTCTTCCTAAAAAATGGTGCCTAAAATTAAAGAGATAGGCTTAAAAAACGGTGCCAAAATTGGAGCATGCAGCTTGCTTTAAAAGATGTGTGAGGGTACCCAAAATTTGACCCATATTTTTGAAACGCACGCAGCTTGTAATGTTCCAACGCACGCGGCTTGTAATGTACCCGATTTTGCAGACCGAACCGTCAAGAAGCCGAGCTCTCACCAAGTGCCTCCAGGGAACCTTAGGTACACCTTGGACCGGCCTAGCGGAAAAGGTCAAATGCCACGTTATGCGTAATGGCATATTGCGTTACCAGTTTTCAGCATTGTCAATAGGTTACGGTCAGCAAAAGACACCATAGTCAAGGCGTTTCAAAGAATCTTCTACTACCCTTATCCCTTCGTTCGTGTCCAGGAGGTCAAACGGGGTAAGGTCCCCTAGCGTAAGATTCGGTGACATCATCCATCTCGCGGCTTTTGCCGGGTCGCCAAAAAAATCCAAGCACCCCGCGTACACCCTGGCAATTTGAACAAGCTGGTCGGTTTCATTGACGCCCAAGGTAGCGCGCCTTGATGCAGGAGGGATGCGCAGCAACCTGTAAAGTTGCGTTTTGGGCACTTGGAGAAATTCGGCTACCCTGCCTATTGAACCCGTCGACGCACCACCGCGAATAAAAGAAACAAGTTCGATCGGATCGGGAATATGGTTTGCCGGGATTGCTGGGAAGATGAGCGACAACAGATTCCTGTCTTGCATTAGACGACAGACTTGGCTTGCTTGTACAAGCGATTCAGACCGTTGAGCCACACCGGCGTGCACGTATCCTTACGAAAGGGGGATGGCACAAGAATGCATTTGTCCTGAGAGATCTGGTTTTGGGCGACCAATCAGAACTATTGATATTCTGCCCCAATGGCAAATTTCTTCCCAAAATGCAGCAGAAAGGGACGCTGTCGCAGTGGCAGCAGCACGTAGCGTATTTCTGTATAGGTAATGATCTCTTGCTACTTGCCGTCTCGATGGCATTTGCCGCAGTCATGCAAGAGCCTTTAAGGGTAGAAAATGGCGGATTTAATTGCCACGGGAAAAGCTCCACGGGAAAGACCACGACACAGTATGTTGCCGCAAGCGTGATGGGGCCCCCATCTTACATGAAAACCCTTCTGTCTACTACGTGCGGGTTGGAGGGGGTAGCAACTGAGCACAATAACATCCTGATGGTGCTCAACGAGTTCGGCCAAATTGAGCCAAAGGTTGCCGGTGCAATCGCGTATATGCTGGGAAATGGCTCCGGCAAGATGCGTGCGAACAGCCAAGGAACGGCTAAGGAGAGTTTTAGTTGGAAAAACCTTTTTCTCTGCTCAGCCGAGGTGACACTCGCAGAGCATATGTCTGTGGCCGGTCAGGCCGTAAAGGCCGGACAAGAAGTCAGGATTGCAGATATCTCCGCAGATGCTGGGGCAGGGATGGGCATGTTCCAGAACATTCATGGTTTTCCTGCTCCAGCTGATTTCGGAAGCGATTTGCAAAGACGGTCGGCGGAGTACTACGGAACTGCTATCGTGGCGTATCTCGTAGAGCTGACGGCCAATCTTGATGGTCATCTGAACAGGGCTAGACAGCTGATGACTGAGTTTCTAAGCAAGAATGTACCGCAGGATGCGCAGGGGTTTGTACACAGGGTGGGTAAAAGGTTTGCTTTAGTCGCCGCAGCGGGCGAAACAGCGACCGAAATGGGTATCACAGGTTGGCCACAGGGCGAGGCTTTCCGGGCGGCGGCCAGCTGCTTCAAGAGGTGGCGTGAAGGCAAAGAGGATGGCGACAAGTCAGACGACGTTACCGCACATGTTGTAGGCTTTCTTCAAACAAACCAGCACCGTCTCCAGGACCTCAGAGATAAAGTCAACCCCGCGCCTGGATGCATCGGGTTCCGAAATGTAGGATCTAAAGGGGAAGTAACCTTTTTCATTACTCCTGCTGCCTTCCATAATGAACTCTGCAACGGGCTTGACCGTGATATAACCTGTCATGGCTTACTCAGAGCAAATATCCTGAAAAGGGGGCATGGGTCGCACATGCAAAAGATCCAGAGGGTGCCGGCCTATGGTGGAAAGGTAAAGAGATTCTATACTCTACACTTCGAAAAGTGGCCGATCAACCCGTAGGATGGTTACGCTGGCTACAGTGGTTACAACCTGCGTAACATGCTGCTTTCGATACACATATTGTGTAGCCGCATTCAGTAGCTCCAGTGGCTACAGAGGTTACGGCTACCTCCGAGCTTATAACTCAACCTCGGAAGCTATGCTTTGCGGATAGCATGCCTACCCATTCTTGGCGATGGGCAACATGTCCAGCTTCGTGGCTGACGGTATGCTCAATCAACATCGTTTGTCGCCTTGAGGTTAATTGGTATCACCTTCGCCCCACTCTTCAGCCCGTCCAGGTAATCCGCCCAAGTCTGCATCATCTTCCGACGCTGGGGGAGTTTCGTTGTCCGGTTGTAGGCGCGGCCGTTCGGGTCTTTAACAGCATGTGCAAGCTGGTGCTCAATGATGTCGGGTGGAAACTCCAGGACTTCATCGAGGATCGTTCTTGCAGTTGCCCTGAATCCATGCCATGTCATTTCCCCCTGATATCCCATCCGGTGAATCGCCGCCGTAATTGCGGCCTCGCTCATTGGCCGATGATAAGAACGGGCACCCGTAAAAACATAGGAGCTCCTGCCGGTCAGTGGCTGTATGGCTTTCAGCACGTCTATTGCCTGGTTACTCAGGGGGACGCAGTGAACTTCTCCCTTGCGCTTGATCTTCTGCTTTTTGGGGAGCTTCATTTTCTCAACGGGGATGTTCCATTCGGCATTGTCAAAATCGATATCGACCCATTCCATGAACCGCAAATCTCCGGGTCTCTGAAAAATCAGGGGGGCAAGCTGGAGGGCACACTTGACCGTGAATGTTCCCTTAAAGTCGTCAATCGCCCTCAAGAAGGGGGCAAGCTCTTTCGGCTTGGTTATGGCCGGGAAATGTTTTTCAATCGGCTCCCTCTTCATGATGTCATTTGGCTTCAGACCCTCAAGCGGGCTCCTCTCGATATACTCTGAGGCAACGCAGTAACGGAAAATCATTTTCAGGGCCACGAGCATCCGCCGCGCCGATTCCGGGGCACGTTCTTCTATCCGGTGAAGTACTGGCTTAATATCGGAAAGTTTGATCTCGCTGACCGGCTTCGCCCCCAGCCAAGGGAATATATTTTTCTGCAACCTTTCCAATGTGGTCTTGGCGTGGCTATCTGACCACTCTTCGATCTTGCCCGAATGCCATGTACGGGCAACGACTTCAAAAGAATTTTCGTTTTTGGATACGTCGGACGCTTTCTGGGCCTTCTTGATTTCGGAGGGGTCTACACCATTGGCGAGAAGCTTACGGGCATCTTCGCGGCGCTGTCGTGCATCTGCGAGGGTGATTGAAGGGTAAGCACCAAAGGATAAGGTCTTACGTTTGTCGTTATGGCGGTAATCCATTCTCCACAGCTTGCCGCCAGTAGAAGTTACGAGTAGATACAAACCGCCACCGTCAGCCATCTTGAAATCTTTGGCGGTAGGCTTTGCGTTCCTGACCTGAATATCCGATAACCCGATAATCCGCTTAGGCATTAGCGATACCCCTTTTTGACGGTATTCGACTTGGCCGGATGACGGTATACCCTCAAAGACACCGTCAAAAACATCGGATTTTAGTATATCAAGGTGAACCTTACCGGACAACACAAAAAGATAAGACCCTGATTTCTCAGAGCCTTTTGGATGCGTCCGGACATCTCCGGACTATTTAATGGTGGCGGTGCAGGGACTTGAACCCCGGACACTACGGATATGAGCCGTATGCTCTAACCAGCTGAGCTACACCGCCAAAACGTTATGTGACAACAAGCCCCGCAGAGCGGGGCAGCATTTCTTTATGGGGTGGCTAGTGGGATTCGAACCCACGTATGTACGAGTCACAGTCGTAAGTGTTAACCGCTTCACCATAGCCACCACAAGCGAACAAGCTGGTTTTATAGCCGATAATGGAGCCGATGTCAATGTCAAATTATCGCTCCATCTCGAACGAAACCTCTTTATATCTAGCTACCCGCACATTCATTTTCACGTTCGGCGTTCAGTCAACTGAAACAGATAGTCCCACTTCCATTAATCAATAAATCGATTACAACCCCTCAACATTAAACAGCAACAATGATATTATCAATCAGCTGCGATAAATGCCATCACGAGGGACACCATGCTCCGCACGATCTATCTTGCTTCTCCCCTGGGCTTTTCAACGGAATTCATCGGCTATCGTGAACGGATCAAGCAACGGCTCGCCCTGGCCGGACTGATTGTGTACGATCCGTGGGACAACGAGCGAACGGAGGAGCTAGCCCGGAAACATCGAGAGGCCGCCTCGATCAACGACAGCATCGGCAGGCGCGGAGCCTTCCTGAAGCTTGCCCGGGAAATCGGCGAATACAACGAGCAGTTGATCGTCGCGGCAGGCATGTTCCTGGCCGTTCTGGACGGCATGGAACCGGACAGCGGCACGGTTGCAGAACTAGGCTTCGCCGCGGCCCTTGGTAAACGCTGCTTCGGGTTACGCACGGACGTGCGTCTGTGCGGAGATTTCGAAGGGCTTCCGGTCAACCTGCAACTGCTGCGCTTCATCGAACGGAGCGGCGGCCGCATGTTCAACTCGGTGGATGAACTGGGCCGGGTCGGAGACACTTGAGCGCCCTGCCGGCGCACCAAACAAAAGAGGCCGGGCACATCGCCCGACCTCTTCATTATTTCTGGCACGCCCGACAGGATTCGAACCTGTGGCCTACGGCTTAGAAGGCCGTTGCTCTATCCAGCTGAGCTACGGGCGCTTAGGTAAAAAATGGTCGGGGCGAGACGATTCGAACGTCCGACCCCCTGCTCCCAAGGCAGGTGCGCTACCAGGCTGCGCTACGCCCCGACGAAAAAAAATTTATAGCACACCCGCGGCCTGATACGCAAGCCCAGAATGCACTATGCTGCCACCGGCTCACCCCCGGTACGTCGCCAGATACTCCTTGAGCAGCGCAAACGCCCTGCCGCGGTGACTGATCCGGTTCTTCACCGTCAAGGGGAGTTCGGCCATGGTTTTGCCGTATTCCGGAACGAGAAACAGCGGATCGTATCCGAACCCGCCCTCGCCCGCCGGGGTGGAGAGAATCGTGCCGCGCACCTCGCCGCTGAACGTCCGGCACTCCCCCCCGGGCAGGCAAAAGGCGATGGCGCAGCAAAATGCGGCGCCCCGCTGCTCCTTCTGCACCGCTGCCAGTTCCGTCAGGAGTCGGGCGTTGTTGGCGCCGTCACCGGCCCCCTCGCCGGCAAAACGGGCCGAAAAGACCCCCGGCCTGCCGTCCAGGACATCCACCACCAGGCCGGAGTCGTCGGCAATTGCCGGCAGGCCGCTGGCCTGTGCCGCATGCCTCGCCTTTTTGATGGCGTTTGCCTCGAATGTGGCGCCATCCTCCACTGCAGCCCCGATCTCCGGGAAGTCGGCAAGGGAACGGACCCGCTCCACCACGCCGGACAGGAGTTCTTCCAGTTCCTTGAGCTTGCCCCGGTTTCCGGTCGCCACCAGCAGCTCTTTCATCGGCCCAGCGCCTCCTGCTGCAGGGTCAGGAGCTGCTCGATCCCCGCCATTGCCAGAGAGCGCATGGCGTCCATCTCCTCCACACTGAACGGGGTGGCCTCGGCCGTCCCCTGCACCTCCACGAACCGGCCGGTGGAGGTCATGACGAAATTCATGTCCACATCGGCGGTCGAATCCTCGGGATAGTTCAGGTCCAGCAACACCCGTCCCTCCACGATGCCGACACTCACGGCCGCCACGGCGGCATGCAGCGGGTTGGCGGCCAGCGCCCCCTTGGCGAGAAGTTTATGCACGGCATCGGCCAATGCCACGTAGGCACCGGTGATGGAGGCGGTACGGGTGCCGCCGTCGGCCTGGATGACATCGCAGTCGATGAGGATGCTCCGCTCGCCGAGCAGTGTCAGGTCGGCCACGGCGCGCAGCGACCGGCCGATGAGACGCTGGATTTCATGGGTCCGCCCTCCCACCTTGCCGCGCGACGATTCGCGCGCCGAACGGGTGTGGGTGGCACGGGGGAGCATGGAGTATTCGGCGGTGACCCAGCCGCGCCCCTTGCCGCGCAGAAACGGCGGTACGCTCTCCTCCACCGACGCGGTGCAGATGACCTTGGTGTCGCCAAACTCGACCAGGACCGAGCCTTCGGCATGCTTGAGGTAATTGCGGGTAATCCGGACGGGCCTCAGGCTCTCCGGGGTGCGGCCATCAGTGCGCATGATATCTGTCCTTTGAAATGAATTGTTTCGGCACTATAGCCCGACCGTTGGGCAAGTGTCAACGATCGGCCAGGCCGCGGGGAGGAGTGTCCTGGGCTTCGAATTCGGCCAGGAACCGTTCGGTGAGAATCTTGACGATGCCAGCAATGGCCTCGCCGTCCGGCGGGACCGATTCAATCTTCCCGCCAGCCATCATGCCGTGGCCACCGGCTGCCCCGAGCCCCTGGACAAGCCGTCGGCTGATCTCGCCGGCGTTCAGTTCGTGGCTTGCGGTCCTCATGGAAAAGACGACCCCATCGCTATAGTGACCGATGCTGAGCACGGTCTCAATCTGCTCCAGGCGGATGAGGAAGTCGGCCATCTCGGCGACCATTTCCGGAAAGATGACCCGTTCCAGGTTGACCACCAGCAAGGGACCGTAGATGGCCACATTGTTGAGGGCCCGCTGGATGGTGCGGTAGTAGTCGATCGGCTGGCGGGGGTGGGTGATCTGGTAGAGAAGCCGCTTGTTGGTCAGGGGGAAGAGACGGTGGTAGGCGTCCCGGTCATAGTCGTTCGCCTCGCGCCCCAGGTCCTGGGTTTCGGACTTGATGGCATAAAACAGCGCCGTGGCGAGCTTGGTGGAAATCGGCACCTGCTGGGCAGTCAGGTATTCGTAGAGGATGGTGGCGGTGACCCCATACTCTTCCCGCACGTCCACCCAACGACTTTGGCGCGTCCGGTCACGCAGGGGGTGGTGGTCGATCACCAGATCCACCCTCGCCTCGGCGGGAACCGCATTGTTGCCGGTCCCCGGCTGGGTGTCGAGCATGCAGACGACCTGATAATCGGTAAGATCCACCATGCCGAGGGGCGTGAGGGGGATCTGCAGTTCGTGGGCCATGGCGATGTTCTCGCTGCGGCCGATGATGCCGGAGAACGTAACCACCGACTCCCTGTTCAGCTTCATCACGAAGAGATGGCGCAGCGCAAGTGCCGAGGCAAGGCAATCGGGGTCGGGGTTGTCATGCACGACGATGACGATTTTCCCCCGGCCCCGCACCCAATCGAGCAGGGCATCGGTGATCCGCCTGGTTTCCTGCAGGCGGTCGGTGAGTGCCGTTCCCATACTGCCTGCTGAAGGCTCTGAGCAGGTAGCTCAGAGCCGTTTCAGCAGCTCCCGGCCAAAGGGGGATATCTCCCGCAGGCGCTGGACAATGGGGGGAAGCTCCCTGATCACGGTATCGATCTCGTCGTTCGTGGTGAAACGCGACAGCGAGAACCGGATCGAACCGTGGGCGCAGGTGAACGGGACCCCCATGGCCCGGAGCACGTGCGACGGCTCCAGCGAGCCGGAGGTGCAGGCGCTCCCGGAGGAGGCGCAGACCCCTTTTTCCGACAGGAGCAGGAGGATCGCTTCCCCTTCCACGTATTCGAAGGCGATGGAGAGGGTGTTGGGGAGCCGCTCGGCACCGCCGCCATTGATCCGCGCCGCCGGGATCAGCCGGAGCAGTTCGCTCTCCAGCCGGTCGCGCAGCCCCTTAACCCGGCTGTTCTCGTCTTCCAGCCACTGGCCCGCCAGTTCGCACGCCTTCCCCAGGGCGATGATGGAGGCGGTGTTCTCGGTGCCGGCCCGGCGGTTCTTTTCCTGGTGACCGCCCACCAGGAGCGGCCGGTACGGCACCCCCCGCCGCAGATAGAGGATGCCGATCCCCTTGGGGGCGTGGAGCTTGTGGCCCGAGAGGGAGAGCATGTCGATGGTGGAGCTGGCCAGGTTCAGCGGGATCTTGCCGACGGCCTGGACCGCATCGGTATGGAAGATCGCCCCCTTTTCCTTGACGATCGCGCCGATCTCCTCGATGGGAAAGATGACCCCGGTTTCGTTGTTGGCGTACATGACGGAGACAATGGCCGTATCCTCGTCGATGGCGCTCTTCAGCTCGTCCAGGTCCAGGCGGCCGGCGCTGTCCACATTCAGCTCGGTAACCCGGTAGCCGTGCTTGACCAGGTTCCTCGCCTGGGTAAGGACTGCCGGGTGCTCCACCCGGGTGGTGATGATGTGCCGCCGGGCAGGGAAGACCTCCAGGGCCGAGCGGATGGCGGTGTTGTCGCTCTCGGTGCCGCAGGCGGTGAAGATGATCTCCGACGGATCGGCACCCAGGAGCGCTGCCACCCGCCCCCGCGCCTCGTCCACCTTCCGCTGCACCTGTCCTCCGAAGTAGTGCATGGAGCTCGGGTTGCCGTACAGTTCGGTGAAATAGGGGCGCATCTCCTCGAAGACCGCCTCGTCAACCCTGGTGGTGGCGTTGTTATCCAGATAGATCTCTTTCATCCCTGGACCTCCTCGACGGTGATGTCGTCGCTGACCAGTTCACGGAGCTTCTGCTCCACGAACTTGGAGGTATAGCCGGAGGAAGAGCAACCGGCACAGGCCTTGCGGAAGGCGATCTGGACGTTGGCCCCGGCGATGTCGATCAGTTCCAGGTCGCCGCCGTCGGTCCAGAGCTGTGGCCGAACCTCGTTTTCCAGCACCTCCTGGATGAGCTGCATCTTCCGCAGATTGGTCAGTTTTTCCGGTTTCCTGGGCGGCGACTGCTGCTGTTCACCCAGGACTTCGGCAATGAGTTCCCTGATCTTCGGAAGACAGCCGCCACAGGCACCACCGGCCTTGGTGAAGTGGGTGACCTGTTCCGCGGTGTGCAGCCGGTTCTGGGCGATCACCTTCTTGAGGAAGCCATCGGTAAGGCCGAAGCATTTGCAGACGATCTCCCCTTCCTGCTCCTCGTCATGACCATGATCTTGGGTGGGAACCGGCCCGCCGCGGTACTTGGCAATGGCGACCTCCAGGGCTTCCTGCCCCATGACCGAACAGTGCATCTTCTCTTCGGGCAGTCCGCCCAGGAAGTCGGCGATCTCCTGGTTGGTGATCTGCAGCGCCTCGTCCAGGGTCTTCCCCTTGATCATCTCGGTCAGGGCCGACGATGAGGCAATGGCGCTACCGCAGCCGAAGGTCTGGAATTTGGCGTCAACGATCCGCTCCTTGTTCTCGTCCAGCTTCAGGAACAGTTTCAAGGCATCCCCGCAGGCCAGGCTTCCCACTTCGCCCACGGCGTCCGCATCCTCAATATCTCCCACGTTGCGCGGGTTGAGAAAGTGCTCCTTGACCTTATCCGTGTAATCCCACATGACTTCCTCCAGATTAAGTATTGTTGAGCAACCAGGTAGTAGATTCAACATACTACCCACCCACCCAACAACTCAAGAAATTTTTACTCCAGAATAAACTTCCGACCTGCGACCATGACCTCGTTAAGTCTTGCATCTGTCGATGCCTCACCGTAAAGGCGGACCACCGGCTCGGTCCCGGATTTACGAAACAAGAGCCAACTGCCGTCGGCAAGCAGCAGCTTGGTGCCGTCAATGGTCACGACATTCGTCACCCGGCTACCGGCGATCTCGTTTGGAATCGCCTTCAGCCTGGCGGGAAAGGCCTCTTCCAGCGCCGGCGACAGGGTGATGTTCTCCCGTTTGGTCACGAAACGGCCGACCCGGCCATAGAGCTCCTCCAGGAGCTGGCTGACCGTTTTTCCTTCCCGGGCCACCATCTCCGCCACCAGGAAACAGGCGAGAATGCCGTCCTTTTCCGGCACATGCCCCTTGATGGTGAGACCGGCACTCTCTTCGCCACCGATGATGATCTTGTCCTGGCTGATCAGTTCGCCGATGTATTTGAAGCCGACCGGCGTCTCGAAGACCTCGACCCCGTGATGCCGTGCCACGGCATCGACGAAATGGGAGGTGGCCACGCTCCGGGCGACCCCGCCGCTCATCTTGCGTACCCGCACCAGGTAGTCGAGAAGCAGGGCGATGATATAATTGGGCTCGATGTACGTGCCGTCGCTATCCACGATGCCGAAGCGGTCCGCGTCGCCATCGGTGGCAATGCCGAGGCGGATCGCCGGATCCCCCTTCACCAGTTTGATGAAATCCTGGATGTACTTTTCTGCCGGCTCGGGCGGGAACCCGCCGAAATAGGGGTCGCGTTGATCATTCATGACTTTGATGGCGACACCGGCGGCCCTGAGCGGTTCATCCAGATAGCCGCGTGCCGTACCGTAGAGGGGATTTACCGCCAGGGTGCCGAGACGGGCGATGGCCGAAAAATCGACCTTACCGGCCAGGTCGGCGAGATAGCGCTCACGCGGGTCGATCTCCTCAAGAAGGCCATGCCGCAGCGCCTCGTCCAGCGCCAATTCCCGGTAGCAGACTTCCCCCAGCATTTCGTTGGCCCGCTGTTCGATATCCCTCGTCGTCTCGGGAAGGGCCGGGCCGCCCCAGGCAGGAGAAAACTTGACCCCGTTGTATTCCGGCGGGTTGTGGCTGGCGGTGAAGTTGATGGCACCGGCGGCCCGGCGGCGCAGGATCTCGAACGAGATGACCGGCGTGGGGGTGTCACGGTTGCAGAGAAAGGTCTTGACGCCGGCACCGGCCAGCACCCGGGCAGCCTCCTTGGCAAAACGCTCTCCCATGAAGCGGGAGTCGTAACCGACCACCATCCCCTTGTCCCTGTCCGGTCCGGCCTTGACGTGATCGGCGATTGCCTGCACCACTACCTTCACGTTTTCGAAGACAAAGTCCTCGCACAGAATACCACGCCACCCGGATGTACCGAACGCAATGCGCGCCATGCTCCCTCCTGAAGTGCTGAAATGGGTGCCAACGGAATATTGAACAGTAATATATGGGTCCCGCCCAGTCAAGAAAATCGACCCATAACCGCGGGAATTTCCTGTTGACTTTTTTTGGGCGAAGTTGCTAGAGTTGATTTTACGCGAAAAACGGCAATCATCAAATAGGAGGCTTTTCCATGCAGTGTCAAACAGTTCTTCCTGGTACCGAGTGTACGTTCTGGGGCAAGCAGGGGTGTGTATTCTCCGAAGGTTCCTGCCAGGTTGTAGTAGAAAATTGCGAAGGGTGCGAGCGGGTCATCGACGGGACCATCGGTCGCGTCTGCAGTTCATATCCCGCTCCGGAAAAGAAATGGACCAGCGGCATCTGCAATTTCGCTACCCATGTGAAGGTGGAGATCAAGACCGAAGAAACCAAGATCAACCCCCTCAAGGCCTCCAAGAAGGCATCCGGCGGCGGTGGCAAGAAGAAGTAATCGGCCAACGAAAGAGCAGTTACCAAAGGGAGGATACCCATCCTCCCTTTTTTTATTTTCCAAAGGACAGTGCCATGCCTTTTGAGCTGCTAGCCTGCCCCCGCTGCGGAACAGCGGTCAAGTCGTACCGCAACCCGTTTCCAACCGTGGATATCATCATCGAGGTCAAAGGGGAGATCGTTCTGATCGAACGGAAGAACGCACCGTTTGGCTGGGCACTTCCCGGCGGATTCGTGGATTATGGCGAATCACTTGAAGCGGCAGCGGTGCGGGAAGCTCTGGAGGAGACGTCTCTGGCGGTACGTGATCTCAGGCTGATCGGCTGTTACTCGGATCCGGGGCGGGACCCGCGTCAGCACAACATCTCAACGGTTTTTGCGGCGACTGCGGACGCTGTTCCGATGGCCGGCGACGACGCGACCAGGGCCGCACTCTATTCTCTACAGCGGCTGCCGTCACTTCTCTGCTTCGATCACGACCGGATCATCCGGGATTTTATCTCCCTGCGCGAGAGCGGCCTACTTGCTCGTCTCCCCGTTATCCACCCGTGATTCCCAGCTTTTCCGGCGCATGAACTCCACCACCTTGTCCGGAGGGATCGGCCTGCTGACCAGGTATCCCTGAATTTCGTCGCACATTGCGTCTTTCAGAAAAGCATACTGACCCTCCGTCTCCACCCCTTCGGCAATCACCTTGAGGTCGAGACTGTTCCCCATGGCGATAATGGCAGTGGCAATCGCCGCATCGGTCTTGTTCTGATCTATATCCCGTACGAACGACTTGTCGATCTTCAGGGTGTTCACGGAAAAGCGCTTCAATTGGGCGAGGGACGAGTAGCCGGTGCCGAAATCATCCACCGAAATGTGCACACCCATGTCGCGTAAGCAGGTCAACATCTGGATGATGGAATCAGGATGTTGCATGATGACCGTCTCGGTAATCTCGAACTCCAGGTATACGGGATCAAGACCAGTCCGATGCAGCACGTTCTTAACCACGTCGAGAAAGTTCCTCTGCTGGAGCTGATAGCCGGAAAGGTTCACTGCCACCCGTAACCGTGGCAGTCCTTGTCCTGCCCAGGCCAGATGCTGGCGGCACGCCTCTTCCATGACCCACTCACCGATCGGGATGATAAGCCCGGTTTCTTCCGCCAACGGGATGAATTCGCCCGGCGGCAGAATGCCCAACTCGGGGTGTTCCCACCTCAGAAGCGCTTCCAAAGCGGTAATCTGGCCGCTGACGATATTCACTTTGGGTTGATAATACAGCCTGAACTCGTTCTTATCCAGTGCCTTGCGGAGACTGTTTTCCAGCACCAGGCGCCGGTGGGAATTCTCATCCATGAAGCTGTCGTAGTATTGCAGCACGCCACCTCCCAGCCCCTTGGCATGATACATGGCGACATCGGCCTTCTTGATCAGACTGTCCATATCCTCCGTATCCAGGGGATAGACACTTATGCCGAGACTCGCCGTCACGAACAGTTCATGATCGTCGATGTTATAGGGTCTGGCGATGATGTTCAGGATTTTGTGGGCCACCAACTCCGCATCTTCACGGCGCTCCAGGTTGCAGAGAATGATCGTGTACTCGTCACCGCCAAAGCGGGCCACGGAATCGATCTCCCGCAACGCCCCGGACAACCGCTTTGCCACCTGAACAAGAAGCTTGTCGCCGGTCGGGTGCCCCAACGTGTCATTGATCACCTTGAAGCGATCCAGATCGATGAATAAGAGGGCTGCCAGCTTGTGGTGCCGGTGAGCAAGGGACATGGCCTGCTTCAGCCGATCCAGGAACAGTATCCGGTTGGGAAGACCGGTCAGATTGTCGTGGTGGGCAAGATTGTACAGCCTTGCCTGGGCCAGCTTCCGCTCGGTAACGTCGCGCCAGATCCCCCAGATGGCCGTGGGCATCCCGTCGCGAAAACTGCTGGTGAGGCTCCCCTCCACACTGATATCCTGGCCATCCTTTGCCCTGAAGACCGCCTCAAGGGTGGTCAGGGTCTCGCCTGAACTCACCCGGGCCACCCCTTGTTCACACAGGTTGCGCGAGTCATCGGCCATGAATACCCTGCAGTCTTTCCCGACAAGCTCTTCCTTGCTGTACTGAAGCGTCTGCAGCATGGAACGGTTGGCAAACAGGAGTTGGCCGTCCAGGCTGACGCAGTGGATAAGGTCATTGGCCGTGTCCAGGAAATTGAGGAGCTTTTGCTCGCTCTCCCGCGCCAAAGCAGTCTCGGCCCGGATGACCGACATGAGGAAGGAGGCGATAATGGCCGCTGCCGCATTGAGCAGCCCGACCCAACAGATGATCAGCACGACATAGAGCCAGTCCTCGTGCAGCTGCGTATTGACGAACGGCATCGGCACATAGCTGACCAGAGACCGGTTCTCGAGGATAAGGAGGAGGCCGTAGAGCATCCCCCCCATGGCACCGGCGAACCAGACGCCGCGATACCGTTCCAGCAGGAATGCCGCCTCAATGGTAACGATCAGGTAGACCGGCCAGAACCAGCTGGCTGCCCCGCCGCTGAAATGGGTCAAGACAGTGACAAATAGAAAGTCCAGCAGAATTTCCAGATGGTCGATGTATCGAAGGTGCTGAATCCGGTCGTAGAGGAAGTGGTACACGCTGTTGTAGCACGCTACCACCAGAATGGAGAGAAGGAGGATGAGAACCTGCTGCCAGGAAAGGAAGAAACCGTACCGGCTGAGGGAAAACGTGCAGGCAGCGAAAAGACCATACAGTGAGGTGACGAGCAGGAGCAGCCAGCGCATCTTAGCTACCAGGCGATTCCGCCATAACTGCTCTGCTTCTCTGTCGCCATCGAGAGAAATGCCGAAGAGACGGGTGCCGTTTATGTTCCGGGTGAGGAAATCCACCCACGACACGTCCCGATTGTTTCTAGCCATCCAGACCCCGAACCTCCTGCCAGCGGCAGGAAATTATGTTACGAAACGCAGTTCCGGGGCTACTGGCAGAATACCCAGGTCATGAGCATCCCGGAAGAAGCGACAGACCCCCTGTTGATGGGCCGGCGTCAGGTCGTACGAGATGGTCTGCCAGTAGTCCACCAGCTCTTTTCGGTCCATCCAGGTCGATTCTTGACTGCTTTCGGCAATTTCCCCGTAGGCACCCTCGGCCCGCTGCTTGGCAGCCAGCAGGTCGGCCAGAAGCAGCTTCAGTTCGCCATACTGTCGTTCCGCGACCTCCCGGCGAACGATCCAGAGGGCAAAGACAAAGGGGAACCCTGTGGCCGCATGCCACAGTTCACCGAGGTCGAAACAGAATCCGTCGGGCTTCGCCAGTGCCGTTTTGAGGGCGGTATCGCCAATCAGGAGGCAAGCGGCGAACCGATCAAGATCAAGCCCGTTTGTCGGCTCAAACCGGGCGGTTACGCCGTGGTATTTCTGGAGCAGTATCCTGAGCAGCACCACCGAGGTCTCGGATTCACTGGTCAGGCCGATGGTCTGACCCGCCAACTCCTCGATGGGAACCCGGGAAAAGAGAAACACACTCTTCACCGGACCGATGGCGCTGATGGACAGATCCGGCAGGAGGTAATAACGGTCTGACCGGCGCCCGTACTCAATGGACGAAGAAGGACAGAGATCGATCTCACCCTGGCGCAGCATCCCGTTCAACACAGCCGGCACGCCGCGCACCATCCGGTAACGGTCTGCAGGAAAGTCCTTCATCAGTTCATGAAAGATCGGCGTACAGTTGGCATAGGTAATCTGGCCAATGGTCAGCATGGTCACTCCTTTCATCACCCATCAAATACTATATCCACCACAAAACGATCCGCGGTTTCCTCCGGCCTCATGCGCACAAAAAAAGGGCGAGACCTTCTCTCGCCCTGACTTTTCTATGATAGACCCGGCCTACTCGCTTTCTTCAACCGCCTCGGCATAGTCATCCGCCGTCAACAGCAGTTTCAACTCCTCTGGATCGGACATCTCGACCATGATCAACCAACCGCTGTCATAGGGATCGTCATTGATCTGACCGGGGGAATCGGCCACCTCGCTGTTCACTTCCAGAACGGTGCCGCTGACCGGGGCGTAGAGATCGGCCACGGTCTTGCGCGCCTCTATGGAGCCGAATGAATCGTCCTGCTCCAGTTCGTCCCCCACCGACGGGAGCTCCACGGAGGTGACTATCCCCAGCTCCTCCTGGGCATAATCGGTGATACCGACAATCGCCCTGTCCCCCTCAACCCTGATCCAGAGATGCTCTTTGCTGTACTTCAGCTCTTCCGGCAAATCCATAAATCACTCCAGAACGATGCGCTCCAGGAAACTCGTGTCGATGTCCCCTTCGATGAAGTCCTTGTTGGCCATGATCCGCTTGTGGAAGGGGATGGTGGTCCTGATCCCCTCCACAATGTATTCGTCAAGCGCCCGTGCCATGCGGCGGATTGCCGCCTCGCGGGTCTCGGCATGCACGATCAGCTTGGCGATCAGCGAGTCATAATGTGGAACGACAGTATACCCATCGTACACGAAGGAGTCAACCCGAACGCCGAGGCCACCCGGTGTGTGGTAGGAGGTGATTTTCCCGGGGGACGGGGTAAACTTGACCGGATCTTCGGCATTGATCCGGCACTCGATGGCGTGGCCGTTGATCTTCACGTCCTTCTGGGCGTAGCGGAGCTTTTCCCCGAAGGCCACGCGGATCTGTTCCTGCACGATGTCGATGCCGGTGATCATCTCGGTCACCGGATGTTCCACCTGGATACGGGTGTTCATCTCCATGAAGTAGAAATTGTTGTCCTTGTCCACCAGGAATTCGATGGTGCCGGCGCTGGAGTAGCCAACCGCCTTGGCGGCCCGCACGGCAGCCTCGCCCATGGTGGCCCGCAGCTCGGGAGTACTGATCACCGACGGCGCCTCCTCGATGATCTTCTGGTGCCTCCGCTGAATGGAGCAGTCCCGTTCCCCCAGGTGAATGACATTGCCGTGCTTGTCGCCGAGGATCTGGATTTCCACATGCCGCGGCCGCTCGCAGTACTTTTCGATGTAGACCTCGGGATTGCCGAAACCGGACTGGGCCTCGGCCCTGGCCGTGGCAAAGGCATTGGGAAGTGCTGCCGGCGAATGAACGATCTTCATCCCCCGTCCACCGCCACCGGCCGTTGCCTTGATGATGACCGGAAAACCGATTTCCTTGGCGATCCGGACCGCCTCGTCAACATCCTTCACCCCCTCCTTGGTACCGGGGAGGATCGGCACATTCTCCTTGATCACCGCCTGGCGGGCGCTGATCTTGTCACCCATGACCCGCATGCTGTGGGAGGAGGGGCCGATGAAGGTGATGCCGCACTGCTCGCAGATCTCGGCAAAGCGGGCGTTCTCGGAGAGAAAGCCGTAGCCGGGATGGATCGCCTCGCTATCGGTCAGTTCGGCAGCACTGATGATGGCGTTGATGTTGAGGTAGCTCGAAAGGCTGGGAGGCGGGCCGATGCAAACGCTCTCGTCAGCCAGCTTCACGTGGAGCGAATCTTTGTCGGCCGTCGAGTAGACCGCCACGGTCTTGATCCCGAGCTCCTTGCAGGCCCGGATGATGCGCATGGCGATCTCGCCCCGGTTGGCGATGAGCACTTTATGGAACATGAAGTTAGTTCTCCGATCTCAGTTCTTTACTGACCGTTTCACCTACAGCCGCTCAACGATGAAGAGCGGGTCGCCATACTCCACCGGCTGGGCGTTCTCCTTGCAGATCTTGACGATCTTGCAGCGGTACTCGGCCTCGATCTCGTTCATCAGCTTCATTGCCTCGACAATGCACAGGACCTGCCCCTTCTCCACGACTTGGCCGACCTCCGCATACGGGTCGGCATCGGGTGCCGGGGCACGGTAGAAGGTGCCGACGATCGGGGAGGTGATCTTGTCGCCGGCCGGCTCGGCATCGACGGTCGCTGCCGGTGCGGCAGCCACCGGAGCAGGCGCAGGAGCGTAGACCGGCGCCGGGGCTGCCAGGTGGACCACCTGCTGGGAACCACGCTTGATGCTGATCTTTTCCTCCTGGGTCTCGATCTCGAACTCGGTGATGTCGCTAGCGGTCACTATCGTGATGAGCTGCTTCAGATCCTTGATATCCATCGATGTCTCCTTTGATTGATTGTGTTGTACTGCACTATGGTAAACGCACCCCATGAGACCGGCAGGCCGATGTCCGTCCGGGGCTCTCAGACGATGCGCAGTTCCTTTGATACGCCGGTGAGGAGTCGGCAACCGTTACCGGTCACCACCACCGTATCCTCGATCCTGACGCCACCGAAGCCGGGAATGTAGATCCCCGGCTCGACGGTAAAGACCATTCCTTCTTCAACCAGTTGCTCGCTCCGGTACGAAACCACCGGCTTTTCGTGCACCTCGATACCGACTCCGTGTCCCAGACCATGGCCGAAGTACGGACCAAACCCCTTCTCTTCGATATAGCCGCGGGCAATCCGGTCCAGGTCACGGCAGGCGATTCCCGGCCGAACCGCAGCGATGGCCAGGTCATGGGCCTCTTTCACCACCCGGTAGATCTCCCGCTGGCGGTCATCGGCACGCCCTACCGCCACAGTGACCGTTTCGTCGGAACAGTACCCCCGGTAACGGGCACCAAAGTCGAACGTCACCAGTTCCCCGGCAGCCACGACCTTCTCCGAGGCCCGGCCGTGGGGCAGCGCCCCTCGCTCCCCGGACGCGACGATGAAGTCGAATGAGCGATCGTCGGCGCCGCGCCGACGCATGGCAACCTCCAGTGCCAGGGCCAGCTCCTGCTCCACCGCGCCCGGCCGTACCAGAGGGAGAATCTCTTCCAGCGCTGCCGAGGCAATGGCGCTACAGTCCGACAGGAGTTCCAGCTCTGCCGGCTCCTTCACGAGTCGCAGGCCGTTCAGTTCGGCTTCCAGCGGTACCAGCTCCACACCGGCAAGGGCATCGGTGAGTGCGCGGTAAAACGCCACCGTGGTCTGTTCCGCCTCGATCCCCACCCGCACCAGGGAGGCCTCGGTACACAGCTCAGCCACCCCCTCCACCTTGGCCCGGTACTCACGAACCCGGCAGTGGGAAGCCTCCTGACCCGCCTGGGTCGTATAGCGGGAATCGGTCAGGAACCAGGCCCCATCCCCGGCAACCACCAACACGCCGTCGCTGCCGGTGAACCCGGCCAGGTAGCGGATGTTCGGCAGGCCGGTGAAGATCAGGGCATCCAGGCCGAGCTCGGAACGGAGACGGCCAGCCTTCAAGACTCTGCTATGTAGCATATATTGCTTCTCCAGCACAATCCTTTTTCATCAAAACTAAAACCCCGTTACCGTGACACCATGAAGTTACCTAACAACACGGGGCCACCCCCTCAACAGCCCTTTAGTGAAAGTAAAATCACTCTTTTTTCAGTCCGTACTTCTTTATCTTACGGTACATGGTGGCCATGTTGATCCCCACATCCCTGGCTGCGGACTCCACGTTCCAACCATGCCGGCCGAGCAGGCCACGCAGGTATTCGCTCTCGAAACGGGACATGACCGCCGCGTAGTCACTGTCACCGCAGATCTCGCTCAGTGGCCCCAATGGCTCCCCTTCCGGAAGTTCGACAAACTGGGACAGCACCTCAAGACTGATGGAGTCTTCGCTCTCCATCGCCATCGAGGCCTCGATGACGTTCTTCAGCTGCCGGATGTTTCCGGGCCACTCGTAGGCACAGGCCACGGCAAGGGCATCGGGGGAGAACCCTTTTACCCGGGTGCCGAACTTGTCGTTCTGTTCCCGAATGAAATGAGCCGCCAGGAGCGGGATGTCAGCCTGCCGCTCCCGCAAAGGAGGGAGATGGATATTCACCACATTGAGACGGTAATAGAGGTCTTCCCTGAATTCGCCGCTCTTCACCGCACCCTTCAGGTCGGAGTTGGTGGCCGACAGTACCCGGACGTCCACTTTGGTCGGTGTCGTGTCGCCGATCCGGAGGAATTCCTGTTCCTGGAGGAAACGGAGCAGGGTCTTCTGCACGTTCATCGGCAGGTTCCCCACCTCGTCCAGAAACAGGGTTCCTCCGTCGGCCGCCTCCAGAAGCCCCTGCCGGTTCTCCTTGGCCCCGGTAAAGGCCCCTTTCCGGTAGCCGAACAGCTCGCTCTCCAGGATCGACTCGGGCAGCGCCCCGCAGTTGATGGCAACGAACCGCTTCTGTTTCCGAGGTGAATTGTAGTGGATCGCCTGGGCGATCAGTTCCTTGCCGGTGCCCGATTCGCCGGTGATCAGCACCGACGTGTCGCGGATCGCCACCTTCTCCACCCGCTCCAGCAACTGCCTGAGGCCACCCGAGGCACCGATGATGTTGTCGAAGTTGAATTTGCCGGCCAGTTCCGCCTTCAGTTCACGGTTCTCTTCCAGGAGCTCGGTCTGTTTCAGGGCGTTCTTCACCCGGTAGAGCAGTTCCTCGGGCTCGAACGGTTTGGTCAGCATGTCGTAGGCCCCGCGGCGCAGTGCCTGAATCGACATCTCCACCGTGGCATAGGCAGTGACCATGATGACCGGCAGTGTCGGATCCTTCTGTTTGATCCGCTGCAGCACCTCCAGGCCATCCATCCCCGGCATCTTGATGTCGGATATGACCAGATCCCACTCCCCGGCCCGGAATTCCTCGACGGCGTCGAACGAGCGGGTAAAGGCCTTCACGCTATAGCCGTTGTCGAGAAGGATCGCCTCCATCATCCGACAGAGCCCTTCCTCGTTGTCGACCAAAAGGATTCTCTTCTTATCGGTCACACTGCACCCGCTCCGGAAAGAATGTATCTGTGGGCAGCCGGCTACTTCGGTCCGCCACGCGACAAAAGCATGTCTAAGCGTAAATCAGACAGGTGTCAAGGGAGAATACCGGTGCCCCGGATCAAAGCGCCTCCGGCTCCACAGGCAGGCGCACCGTCACCGTGGTCCCCTCCCCCACCGTACTGTCGATAACGATCCGGCCGTGGTGCTGCTCAACGATCTGTTTGGTAATGGCAAGCCCGAGCCCGGTCCCTTTGGCCTTGGTGGTAAAAAACGGCTCAAAGATCTTTTCCAGGTTCTCCTGCGGAATGCCGTTACCGTTATCGCGAAAGGTCATGACCACATCATCCCCATCCAGACCGGTGGCCACGGTCAGGGTACCGCCGTCAGTCATGGCGGCGCCGGCGTTCAGGATCAGGTTGATCGCCACCTGACGCATCAGGTCGCCGTCCAGCATGACCGGCGGCAGGTCACGACCGAACGCCCTGGTCACCGTCACGTTGTGCATGTCCGTATGGTTGGCGGCAAAATCGACAATCTGGTCGAGCAGCGCATTGAGATCTGTCTCCTCCCGGGCCGGCTTGGGGGTTCGGGCATAATTCAGAAGGTCCTGAACGATCTTCTTGCACCGCTTGCTCTCGCGCTTGATCTCTTGGATGTAGCGGTAGTTCGCGTCCTCGGGTGGAAGCTTTCCCTCCAGGTAGGCGGCATACCCCAGAATAACACCGAGCGGATTATTGATCTCGTGGGCCACCCCGGACGACAGAACACCAAGGGACGCCATCTTCCCCTGCTGGGCCAGAGTCGCCTCCATCTCCTGGTTGTGCTTTATCATGGCGGTCATCCGGTTGAAGGCGGTTGCCAGTTCACCCAGTTCGTCGCCCGTTGTGACCTCCATCCGCTCATCCAGTCTCCCCCGCTTTACCTTGCGGATGATGTCGATCATATGGTTGATCGGATCGGTCAGCACCTTGGAGGCGAAAACCACCATCCCCAGGGCCACCAACGAACAGACGGCGGTCAGGATCATCATCCAGACCAGAATCCGCGAGGTGATCTTGTTGGCCTCGTGGTAGAACTCCTCCTCGTAGGAGCCGACCGCCACGATCCAGTCCCACGGGGCGAAATATTCGAACCTGACGATCTTCATCCGTGGTGTCGGATCACCCACATTCTTCCAGGGATACCGTATCCAGCCGCTCTTTTTCTCACACATCTCCCGGATGAATGGCCGGCCGTCCGTATCCCGGGTATCGAAAAAATTCTTTCCCTCGCCGGTGGGATGGACCATAAAGGTCCCTTTGCGGTCCATGCAGAAGATGTAACCGGTGGTTCCCACCTGCTTGCTCTTGATCTTCTCCTTGAGCGCGGCAAAGGAACGGCGCTCGAACTCCACGCTTTCATAGCTCTCTTCCAGGTACCCACCGGCGGCAATGATCAAGTCCAGTTCCCGGAAGTAGCGGTAGGCAACCACCTTGTTGCGCGGCGTCGGATCGCCGAGGACGGCATTGCGCCAGGGGTAGATGATGAACAGCACCTCTCCCGGTCGTGACTTGACGGCCTTCTGGCACATCTCCCGAATGAAGTGGCGGCCGTTCTCGTCCTTCTCGTTGTAAACGTTCTCACCTTCGCGGGCGATATGCACCTTCAGGTCGCCCCGACTGGTCATGGCGTAGATGTAGCCGGTTTCACCGACATTAACCCTTTTGAGCGCCTTGCGCGCCTCCTCCAGGGCGGTCTGCATGCTGATCTGACCGCTGACCGCCTGCCGGTACTCGGTTTCCACCAGATTGTAGGAGAGGTTGGCCAGGGTGGCCAGTTCCTGCCGGAAACTCCGCTCCTTGTCCTGTTTGTAGACCTGGAACTGTTGGTAATGGGAGTTGAGCAGGTCGCCGGTAAAGGAGGCCATGTGGTCCAGATCGTCCTTGCTCGTCTGGGTTATGCCGCGATAGGCCTGTTTGGTGGCGATGTAACCGGTAACCCCGCCAACGATGAAGATCGGAATGGTGACCAGCGGCAACACCAGCACCACCATCTTCCAGCGGAGCTTCAGGTTGTTTATGACATTGAAGAGATAATGATGCACGAACACTCCCCGGCTGCGCACTGTATACAAAAAATTTCTTATACCCTATCCGGACAGAAGAAGAAAGCAACTATCCACTGCCCCCTTTGCAAAACAGGGTGAGGCATGATAAAAAATGTCACCGGGAATTTAGTTGGAAGGAGATGCTTATATGTCTGCGTGGATCAGAACCATTACCGTCACCCTGCTCTTGTTGCTCGTTGCGTCGGCCTCGATGGCAGATACGATGGCACCGGGCGAAAACACCCGGTGGCGCAAACGGAGCGGAGCACCTGAACCGGCCACGAAAGAGGAAAAACTGGCCGTGGAATTGATAGCGAAGCAAGAACAGTTGCTACAGCGCGGCCGCTATACCGTGCAGTACGACGGCGAGCGGGGAGAGTATGCCCAGGTATCCGTCCGTCTCACCGGTGGAGACGGTGACGTGGATACCATCCGGCGTTTTCTGGTCAAGGACAGCCGGATCGTGGCATACGCCGACCCGGTATACGAGCAGGCGCCACGGAAAATCGATCCGCGGCGCAGGGAGAATGCCCTGATGATAGCCCGCCAGACCAGGGCGGGGGAAGCGCCTAACCGGCCGGGCATCTATAACGGCTTCATGTACACGGCGGAAATCGACGGCTGCAAGGCCATTGTCACGGAACGGAATACGGAACGGGAGGTCGTGGAGACCTACGAATTCGAACTCTGCCAATAGGCAATTGCCTCGACCCTACCGTGCCAGTAGCTCCAGCATCGCTTCGTGAATAAGTCCGTTACTGGCCACGATCCGGTGATCGTAAACCGAATGCGGCTCGCCCGAGTGGTTGGTTACCCGGCCACCCGCCTCGCTCACCAGAAGCTCGCCAGCCGCCATGTCCCACGGTTTCAGCTTGCACTCCCAGTATCCATCCAGGCGTCCGGCCGCCACATATGCCAGATCAAGGGCAGCTGCCCCGGCACGCCGTATGCCCCTGACCGCCAGCTGAAACCTGCAGAAATGGTCCAGGTTGTTCTCGTTGTCGCAGGTGCCATCGTACGGGAAACCGGTGGCCAGCAGGCACTGCCGTAACGGTTGCCGCCGGGAAACGGCCAGCCGCTCCCCATTCAGCCAGGCCCCCTCCCCTTTCACCGCCGTGAAGAGCTCGTCCAGCACCGGCTGATAGACCACCCCCACCCGAATGTCGCCCTCGATCTCCAGGGCAATGGATACGGCAAACCAGGGGAACCCATGGGCATAATTGGTGGTCCCGTCCAGCGGATCGATAATCCAGCGGTGTGACCCCTTCAGCTCGCCGTAATCGTTCTCCTCGGCCAGGATATCGTGATCCGGGAAGCGGCTCAGCAGCAATGAGACGATCCGCTCTTCGCAGGCCCGGTCCACTTCCGTCACCAGATCGGTTTCACCCTTGAACCGGATATCGATATCGCTCCAAAGCCGGCTGCGCTGCAGTTCACCCGCGATTCTGGCAGCATCGATGGCAGCTTCGAGATAGTTGTGCATACGGTCACTCCTGCATGGGCTGGTAGGTAGCAAAGCATCTTTGCACAATTTTACGGCAGGGTAAACAGGGGAATATGTGGAAAGGTGGGAGGACGCCCCGGAATAGTCAGTCGACCGAAGGAACCGTGACCATGAAGGTGGTCCCTTCACCGGCCACACTCGACACGGTGATTTCGCCGCCAGCCGCTTCCAGGAGCCTGGCCGTGACGAAAAGTCCGAGCCCGGTCCCCTCGCCGGCTGACTTGGTGGTGTAAAACGGCTCGAAAATACGGCCAAGACGGTCCGGCGGGATGCCGCAGCCGGTATCGGCAACGGAAAGAGTAGGGCGTCGATCCAGGTCGAGAAACGTCCGCAAATGGAGCGTTCCGCCGTCGGACATGGCCTGGAGCGCATTCATCACCAGGTTGATGAGTATCTGCTTCAGGACGTTGCTCTCCACGGCAACGGATGGCAGGGTGAAGTCCAGTTCCTCGACTACGGCTACGGACCGCTTACGGGCCTCGTAGTGGAGAAGGGCCAGCACTTCGCGCACGACCTGACTGAGATCGCTTTCCCCCTCCTGCCGCTCATCCTGTCGCACAAAGGTGAGGACACCTCGCACCATGCCGGAGAGACGGTGGGCCTCCTCGCCGATCCGCTCCACCATCTCCCGGGTAAACGGGGGGAGTTCATCCTCCCGGAGGATCAATTGGGCAGCCGAGGCGATTACCGACAGGGGGGTATTCAGTTCGTGGACTATGCCGGCGGAGATCCGTCCCAGCTCGGCCAACCGCTCGCTTGACGCGAGCTGTTCGAGCATGCCCGCATCAAGGGCGTTCCGTTCGCTGCTCAGGTTGTGGGTTGGATGGGTCATTGCCACTCCGGTCGCCACGAAATTATGGCTAACCCATTAAACGCACAAGGTGTGCCAAACTCCAGCAACGTGGACATGATGACCGTTTAACGGGAACTTGCCGCTTCCGGCGCTCCCTGCAACCGCGTCCCAATCACGGAAAACTGCCCAATCAAACATCAATAGTGCCCAATTTATCGGCACAAAAAAGGGCCGCCCCGCAAGGCGGCCCCGTCATCTCCGTAACGACGAGATGGACTAGTTGTACGCGCTCTCCGAATGCTGGGTCTGATCGAGCCCCATGATCTCGTCTTCCTTTTCCACACGAAGACCGATGGTCTTGTCGAGAATGAAGGAAATGATCAGGGTGACGATGAAGGCGTAGGCACCGGCAGCGACCACGGCAATCACCTGGGTAACGAACTGCCCCACGTTCCCCGACATCAGGCCGGTAGCCCCGACCGTAGCCAGGACGCCGGTGATGAGGGCGCCGAAGGTTCCCCCTACACCATGAACGCCGAAGGCGTCAAGGGAGTCGTCGTACTTCAGCTTGGCCTTCATCATGACACCAAGGTAACAGATGCCCCCTGCACCCAGGCCAATGATGATGGCAGAGCCCGGTTGGACGAAGCCGGCAGCGGGAGTGATACCAACCAGACCGGCCACGACGCCGGAACCGAAGCCAAGGGCCGAAGGCTTGCCGGAGTGTATCCACTCGGCGATCATCCAGGCGAGTCCGCCGGCAGCAGGAGCGATGGTGGTGGTGGCAAAGGCGAGGCCGGCGAGACCGCCGGCGGCGTCGGAGCAGTTCGCACCGACAATGGCGCTGCCGGCATTGAAGCCGAACCAGCCGAACCAGAGAAGACCGACACCGATCAGGGTCAGCGGGAGGCTATGGGGAGCCATCCGCTCCTGCGGAAAACCGCGCCGCTTGCCAAGAAAAATGAGAAAGGCCAGGGCCGAGATACCGGAGGAGAGGTGGACGACCGTACCACCGGCAAAATCGAGCGCACCTTTCTTGAACAGCCAGCCATCGGTCATCCAGACCCAGTGGGCCAGCGGATCATAGACCAACGTGGTCCAGAGGAGCACGAAGAGACAGTAGGCGGAGAACTTGACACGCTCGGCCAGGGCACCGGAGATGAGGGCCACGGTGATCATGGCGAACATGCACTGGTACATGGCAAAGACGTATTCCGGAATGGCACCGGGCTCGGTCGGCACATTCTGGAACAGGGCGTAGATCGGGACGCCAGCCTTGAAAGAGATGAGACCGCTCAGCATCGCCTTGGAAAAGTTGCCGATCAGGCCACCACTAACGTCGGGGCCAAAGGCCAGCGAATAACCGATGACCGCCCACTGCACCCCGACAATCCCCATGGCCACGAAGGAATGCATCATGGTGGAGAGGACGTTCTTCTGCCTGACCATGCCGCCGTAGAATAGGGCCAGACCGGGAATCATGAGCAGGACCAGGGCACTGGAAACCAGCATCCAGGCGGTATCGCCGGTATTGAGGACCGGGTCGACGTTCTTCGGTTTGGCCGCCTCGGCCGGGGCCGCCGCAGGTGCGGCTGCAGGTACAGGGACTGCGGCGGCCCCGGCTGACGAGACTGCTGTCTGTGTCTGGACCGGGGCAGCGGGCGCCTTGGCTTCTTCGCCGAAGGCGGCGGCAGAGACGCTGAGCAGTCCTGCCAGACTCAGTGCGGCCACACTGTGCATTAGGTAACTCGGCCTCATAGCCGACAACAACTTGATACATCCTTGTACCATCGGTACATCCTCCTTTGTTTCGATTTGGTAGATGGCCCAGCCATCAGTTTATATCGCCTCGTCACCCCGTTCACCGGTCCTGATCCTGATCGCTTCATCCAGCGGTATGACAAAAATCTTCCCGTCGCCGATGCGGCCTGTCCTGGCCGTGGTTTCAATGGTCTCGATGATTTTGACAACCAGATCGTCGGGGACCACAATTTCCAGTTTGACCTTGGGAATGAAATCCACCACGTACTCCGCGCCGCGGTACAGCTCGGTGTGGCCCTTTTGCCGGCCGAACCCCTTTACTTCCGATACCGTGATACCCTCGACCCCTATTTCGTTCAGGGCCTCTTTCACCTCGTCCAGCTTGAACGGTTTGATGATGGCTTCTATAAGCTTCATTGCTTACCTCCGTCTTTTTTTGATCGGCAGCCTTTATTGTCAGTAAGCATAAAGGGTGCCGTCATCATAACATCTTTGTTTACAAGTGGTTATACAACAAAAAAACTCATTTCGGCACTATCCTGCCCACTTCATCACGACCCTGCACAAAAAAACATCAGCCGTAGGAGGAGACGTCTATGTTCTCCTCTGGCTGAAATCAGGATAGGCCTCCACCGCCACTTCATGATGGTCGAGCCCGTCTATCTCCACCTCTCTGGAGACCCTCATGCCGATGGCCAGATCGATGAGCTTGAAGGCGACATAGGAAATGGCGAACACAAAGACGATGTTGGTAACAATACCAATGCACTGGGCGATGAGCTGGCTGGAGTCGCCATAAAAGAGCCCCCGTACGCTGCCCTTGACATTGTTGAAGCCATCGCCATAGGTGCCGTCGGCAAAGAGTCCGAGGGAAATCACCCCCCAGGCGCCACAAACGCCATGGACCGACACTGCGCCGACCGGATCGTCAACCTTTACGACTCGCTCGAAGAAGAAGACACTGAGACAGCAGAGTACGCCGGCCACCAGACCGATGGCTACCGCAGAGACCGAGTTGACGAAGGCGCACGGGGCGGTAATGCCCACGAGGCCGGCCAACAGGCCGTTGGCGCTCATGGTGAGATCGGGTTTGCCGAACCTGAGCCACATGTAGAGCATGGCGGAGAATCCGCCCGCGGCACTCGCCAGCATGGTATTGGTGGCCACCACTCCGATCCGGAGGTCGGTTCCCGACAGGGTGGAACCGGTGTTGAAACCGAACCAGCCAAAGGCGAGAATCAGGGCGCCGGTGATCGCCATCGGGATGTGATGACCGGGAATAGGGCGGGCGAAACCGTCCTTGCCGTACTTGCCAAACCGTGGCCCGAGCACCAGAGACCCGGCCAGGGCACAGACCCCGCCGGTCATATGGACCACGGAAGAGCCGGCAAAATCCACGTGGCCATGGCCGAAATGAAAGTTGGAACCAAGTGCGGAAAGCCAGCCACCACCCCAGACCCAGTTGGCAAAGAGGGGATAGATGAGGCCGGCCATGAGGAACCCATAGACAACAAAGGCGGAAAACTTGAAACGCTCTGCCATGGCTCCAGTGGGGATAGTGGCTGCCGTATCCATGAACACCATCTGGAAGAGGAAAATGGTGAACACGCAGGCGTCATAGGTGCTTCCGGAAAGGAAAAACCCCTTGGTGCCGAACAGGCCGAACGCCTTACCAAACAGGTGCAGGGTGAATTCTCCGTTCAGGACCTGGCCCCCGCCAAGGGTCGGGAGGCTGCCGACCCCTCCCATCTGGATGGCAAAACCACAGGCCCAGTAGGCGAGCAGGCCGATACAGTAAATCATGA
This sequence comes from Geobacter argillaceus, assembly GCF_007830735.1. Lineage (GTDB taxonomy): Bacteria > Desulfobacterota > Desulfuromonadia > Geobacterales > DSM-12255 > Geomobilibacter > Geomobilibacter argillaceus. Next base: position 170,147 of record NZ_VLLN01000005.1, on the reverse strand, counting down.
CATTCATCGCCATGGTATGACTGGCGTTCTTGGCCCTGCAGAGACCGGTCTCCACCAAGGCAAAGCCGACCTGCATGAACATGACGAGGAAGCCGCACACGAGGGTCCAGGCGATATTGATGGCGATCCTGTTGTGACCGATGACGTCGGCAAGTTTGACTGCCAGAGGCTCGGTCATGGCCGCCTTGGTGATCTCCTCCCTGGTCGGCGCGTTGGCGGAACCGCCGGGCACGTCGCCAACGCCGCCGGTATTGGCGCCGGACGGATCAGGTTTGATCACCGTGGGTGATGGTGATGCAGCGATAGCTGTTGTTGACGTTTCCGTGATGACGTGAGCTTGAGCCCGGCCGGGAGCTGCCGCGGGCGCTGGTTTGTCTTCCGGGAAGACCGGAACCGCAATTATCAGCGCAAGAACCATAACGCCAAGTATGCCGGTGAATTTTCTATACGCCCCTTTCACGGTGCACTCCTTTCTCTCAGACTCGGAAAGAACCTGTCATGGCCCATCCGCACTCTTCGCAGCAATCTCCGGGGTCTTTGCCCGCGTTCCCTCAAAATCAGACAAAAAAAGGCGCCTCTCACCATCTGGTGACGAGGCGCCTTTGCCCGTTCCGAATATAGATCTGCACACCTTTGTGCGTTCGATCGTCGCAATTCTCTAGCACAAAACGCGCCACAGCTTATCACGACATAAACCATTATAATTACGGCACATTATGAGTCAGCAAGGTAAAGAAGGACCACTACTGTCTATTTTTTAGGCTAACCCTGCCCTGTCTGGATCACCGCCCCGCCAACAACGATGATGGCAAGCCCCACCCAGGTGGTGACCGGAATCGTTTCTTTGAAGACCAGGCGACCGGCAAGAATACTCACGACCGCAAAGACGGCGACGTAGACCCCCAACAGCCGGGAAAAATCCCACTTGACCGTGTTCACGACCACGCCATAGCACCCAAGCATCAGGAAACCGAAGACGATGAACCAGACGACGCTGCCGCGCAGCCCTTTTCTGATCACGGCATCACCGGCAACCTCCAGAATGGCCGCGGTAATAAAAACAAGCCAGGCAACAACAGTCATTCTTACCTCCTCTCCTTACTCATTTTGCGGACAGTCTCACCCTCTGCTGTTGAGAGACCTTCACGGGGTCAGTGCGCCGGCCCACGCTGGAGGATCAGCAGCAACAACAGGATGAAGACAATGGCCATGATCACTACAGCCAGGACGACCCAGCGTGCCTTGTTCCAGCCGTTCTTTAAAGCGGTCGGTTTCTGCAGCCGGTCGCAACGCCCGGTCAAAGACACAGCGGCCAGATTGTCCAGCTCCCCCTTCATGGCGGCGGCGGTGGGATAGCGCTTTGCCGGATCGCGCTCCATGGCGTGGAGGACGACCTCTTCGAGCTGCGGCGAGACGTTCGGATTGAGTTCCCGCGGGGCCACCGGATCGCCCGTGACACGGGCGTTCATGACCACGAACAGATTCTCCCCCTCGAACGGGGTGGCACCGACCACCATTTCGTACAGCATGGCGCCCAGGCTGTAGATATCGGTGCGCGCATCCCCGCGCTTCCCCTTGATCTGTTCCGGGGCCATATAATCGGGAGTCCCCACTGCCGGCGAAAAACCGGCAAAGGTAATCCGTCGCCCCTCTTCGGCCTTGGCGATGCCGAAGTCCATGATGCGGATGGTGCCGTCGTAGCAGATCATGATGTTCTGCGGTTTCAGGTCGCGATGGATAACGCCGTGCTCGTGCATGTACGCCAACGCCTCGCAGACACGGCTGGCCAGCTTGATCGCATCCTTCTCCGGCATCGGTCGCACATTGTTCAGCAGATGTGCCAGCGTATAGCCGCGCAGATACTCGGTGACGATGTACGGCCGGCTCCGGTGCTCTTCCACGGGAACGAAACGGAGGATGTAAGGATGATCCAGGCGGAGGCCGATCTCTTCTTCGCGCTCGAAACGCGCATAGAAACCGGCATCGCTCTCGAACTCCATGAACGGCACCTTCACGGCCACGGTTTCCCTGGTCTTCAGGTCGGTCGCCTTGAAGATGGTCGCCATGCCGCTCCGGCTGATGGTCTCGGTAATGAAGAACCGCTCGTCCAGGGTCTGGCCGGGATGGAGTTCGTAACCGTCGGACGGGGCAGACGGCTTGTGGTACATCGGTGCCCCCCGATAGTAGGTGATCTCCTCGACGTCATTGATCTGAATGACCTGGACGGAAAGGTTGTCATCGGTGCCTCGCTGCTCGGCCAGCGCCACCAGCTGGCGGCAGGCCTGGGCCGGAGAAAGGCGGGACGCGATGTCGGCGATTTCGTTGTCAGCGACGTGGGTGTAGAGACCGTCGGAGCAGAGCACGACCCGGTCCCCCTTGCCTACCGTGGCGTCCTCCACGTCGACCCGGATCACGGGATCCTGCCCGACGCTGCGGGTCAGGATATTGCGGTGCTCGCTGGTCTTGGCGTCCTGCTCGGAAATGAGGCCGAATTTCTGCTGCATACCGACGTAGGAATGGTCGGTGGAGAGCTGTTTGATTTCCCCCTTGTGGACCAGGTAGACCCGGGAATCACCCACGTTCCCCACAACGACTTCGTTGTTCCGGAACACGGCGATGCAGAGGGTCGTTGCCATGCGGGATTTGCCGTGGTCCTCCATCCCCTTGTCATACACCGCCAGATTGGCCGCGTTGAACATCTGGGTGAGGAGCTGCTGCGGGCTCTTGCCGTCAGGGGCTTCGCGAAAGGTCTGGAGCGCGGTTTCCACGGCCAGTTGGCTGGCCACTTCGCCATGATTCAGCCCCCCCACGCCGTCGGCCAGCACGGCCACGGCGCCGTGACTGCGCTTTTCCTCCAGGGTTTGCGGCTGCCAGAAGCCCACGAAATCTTCGTTGTTATCGCGGACCGGGCCTGGCGATGAGAGTTCAGCGTAGATAAGTTCCATAGGTTTGGGACTCTAGCATGTATCTTCCGTCGTTGGAAGGATGCGGGTGAAAAACAGGACGGCCACCCGGAGGTGACCGTCCCTTGAAGTTACAGCCGGAATATTCCTAGTGGGAAACCACCGGTCTGCTGCTCAAGAGCACTTCCTTCCCCTTGGCCTTGCTGGCCCGGAGGAAGTAGAGGGCGCCGTAGATACCCCACACCGCAACGACTCCAAGGGCGATGTACGGTTCCTTCCAGCTCATGCCGGACACCATGAACGGACCGATCAGATAGAAGAGCATGATCACGAAGTTCGCCAGCAGGCCGAAAACCGGGATGACCACATGCTTGAAGGTGTTGAAGGTGTGGTGCTCCTTGAAGGCCACCATGGCGATCCAGCAGGTGATCATGTAGAGCAGGAAAGTGCCGAAATTGCTGATCAGGGTGACGATGACCAGGGTGTTGGGGAGCTTGGCGTACAGTTCCGGCGCAAAGATGCCGATGCTGTACCAGAAGTTGTGCTTGTCCAGCGCCGCCGGGGTCGTTCCCCCCTGGTACACCGACACGGTAACGATGCCGATGATCGCCGAGATGACAGCCAGTGCCCAGATCGCCTTGTACGGGGACATGGTCTTGCCGTGGAGGAGGCCGAAGTGGGACGGCACCTCTTCGTCGCGCCCCATGGCGTAGGTGACGCGGGCACCGGTGGAAAGGCAGGAAAGGGTCGTGCCGATGAGGGCAAGGAACACGGTGAAGGCCTGGACCAGCATGAACGCCTTGCCGGCAGCGGCACTGCCGAAGAGCCAGGTGCCGGTGATGACCATCATGTCGCCCAGCGGTGCGCCCGAGGCGCCGGCGTTCGGCATGGTGTAGCCGTTGTGCAGCATGTAGTTGGCGGCAAAGTACTCGATCAGGTAGCAGACCGCCCCCTGGATCACCAGGGAGAGGAGCACTGCCCTCGGCACATCCTTTTTCGGGTTTTTCGCTTCGTCGGCCATGGCGGTGACGGTCTCGAAACCGACCAGGATCAGGATGGCAATGGCCGCCTGGATGAAGATGTAGTTGAAGCCGTGGGGGGCAACGACCGATTTCGCATCCTTGTGGTAGTTGAAGGTCTCAACCCCTTTGTCGTCCTTGGTGATTGCGCCATCGGCATAGTCGACGGTAAACGGTGCGGCGAGCTTCAGATCCTTTACCGGCTTGCCGTCCTTGTCCGCGCCGATCGGGTCCCCACTCTTTTCGTCCTTCATGTCCTGCATCTGGTAGACCGGCTTGCCGTCCTTGTCCAGGCTCGGCTTGCCGTCGACCATGACCGGCACCGGCTGTCCCTTGTCGTCCTTTACCGGCTCCTGGGCGACCTGGTAGGTCACGGCCACGCCGTTGGAGAGGTGGTAGCCGGTGGAACCCTGGGGGTGCTGGGTACGGTAACCGATGGCGATCACCGAGAAGACCAGCAGGGCCGAGATCTGGACGATGTTGATCACCACGTTGACAGCCGTGGTCCCGGTCACGCCGCGGAAGGCGATGTAGGCCACGCCCAGGGCAAAGATGATACAGAAGAGCCACATGAATAGCGGGCTGTTGTAGGTGCCGCTGAAGGTGTCCGGCCAGAACTGGTTCAGCAGGAATCCGGCCAGAAGTGCGGTGACACCGACCATGACCCCGGGATAGACCCAGTAGTAGAGATGGCTGGCCCAGCCGGTGACGAACTTGGCGATCCGGGCGAACTTGAAGGCTTTTGTCTTGGACAGGAACGCCTGTTCCGCGTAGAGGTACGAGGAACCGGGACCGGGATAGAGCTTGGACAGCTCGGCATAACTGTAGGCCGTTGCCAGACAGAGCAACAGGGCGAAGAGGATGCCGAACCACATGGCGCTGCCGGCCATCGGTGCGCCGTAGAGGGACTGCATCTGGAAGGTGAGCCACAGGAAGGCGCCGGGGGCGATCAGCGCCATCGCATTCATTGTCAGGCCGGTAAGCCCCAGGGTCCCCCTGGTGGGTTGTTGTTCATTTGCCATTGGATGCTCCTTTCAATTAAGTCTCGAAAGGGGCACCGTTGACCCTTCCCTTCGCTGTTTGTCGTTTAGTCTTTCCCTCGAAAAACCGGGGGCCGGGTGGCCAGCCCCCATCACATTGAAGGAGGCACTACGGGAAGTTGATGTCCAGCTGGGTGGTGAAGGTGTTATTGCCGGCCAGGGTCTTCTCCTTGTAAATGTCGTAGGCGAAGATCACGGAGACGTTCTTGGCAAAGTTCCAGGAAAAGCCGACGTTCGTGGCACTGTCCACGTTGTGGCCGCTCATGTAGTCGACCGCCAGCCAGAGCTTGTCGGAGATCTCGCTCATGGTCCGGTCCCAGGAGAGGAGGAGCCCGTCGTTGTCCGCTTTGCCGCTGGTATTGATCAGAGCCCTTTTGGCACCACGATAGTAACCGGCAGAGATCCGCCCGAGGGAAGGAACCGGACCGATGGCAGGGAGGGTCTTGGCGGCAAGCGCATAGACGATGTTCTGACCGGAAATGACTCCCGGTGCGGTACCCGAGTCCTGGGTCGGACCGGCGTTGTAGATGCCGACGGCCAGGGCCGGGGAGAATTTGCAGATGGAGTCTTCAGGCGTGCCGAGCTTGGCGTTGAAGGAAAACGGGTGGTTGTCGTTCGGATCGTTGGCAATGACTAGGTAGTCGAAGCCGATTTCCGCCTGCACCTTTTCGAAGGGGAGGATGCCGACGGTCGGTCCGATATCCATGACGTTGGCATCCCGGGTGGCCGTCGTGGTAGGAGCAGACTTGGCCACACCCGATGCCCTGAAGTAGTTGTCGATGTTCAGGTGGAACTGCTTGTAGGGTTGGATATCCGTCGACGGTATCCAGATCTGGGTGGAGGGGGTTGCCAGGGCTGCCCCTGCTGCTGCCAGGGTGGTGGTTACTGCCAGTGCGGTCGTTGCAATCAACTTCTTCATTTCCAGCCTCCTTGCGTGGGTTTGTTTGCCGAAAACGGCATTAAAACAAAAGGCACCTATCACCGTGCGGTGATATGGCGCCTTTGCCATACTGATCGTCATTCATTATTCCGGCGCACTCGTCGCGCCCGGCTCACTGTTTCCATGCTAAAGCACAGGCCGTGCCAGTGTTTCAGAAGCAAAGCACAATTAATGAATTCGATGCGTTAGATGAACAGCACAAAATGATGGCACAAAAAAAAGGCTGGTCTCCGGCACCAGCCCTTCATATTGCATATTTTTTCAGCAAACAACTCGTGAGGTTCAGACGAATCGTACCAGTTCCACCATGTCCCGCACCGCCTTGTCCAACCCTACCAGCACGGCCCGGGAGATAATGGAATGGCCGATGTTGTACTCCTCGATGCCGCGGATGGCGGAAATCAGTTTGATGTTGGTGTAGTTGAGCCCGTGCCCGGCATTGACGCCGAGCCCCAGCTTCTGGGCCAGCTTGACGGCGTTTTCGATCTTGATCAGCTCCTGGTCCACCGCCTTCCACTCCTTTGCCTCGGCAAAGGCGCCGGTATGGATTTCGATGTAGTCGGCCCCGGCTTTCGTGGCTGCCTTGATCTGGTCCGGGTCGGGGTCGACGAACAGGGAGACCACGATCCCGCCGTTCTGCAGGCTCTCCACCGACGCCTTCACCTGATCCAGATTATACCGGACATCCAGCCCCCCCTCGGTGGTCAGCTCCTGGCGCTTTTCCGGCACCAGGGTACACATCTCCGGCTTCACGGTAATGGCGACGCCGACCATCTCGTGGGTCGCTGCCATCTCCAGGTTGAGCCTGGTTTTCACAGTCTGCCTGAGCAGCTTCAGGTCCCGATCCTGGATATGGCGCCGGTCCTCACGCAGATGAATGGTGATGCCGTCGGCACCTGCCAGCTCGGCAATGGCGGCCGCCGCCACAGGATCGGGCTCCGTGCCCCCCCTGGCCTGGCGGACCGTTGCGATGTGGTCGATGTTGACGCCCAGTCGTGCCATCCTACTTCCCTCCGATCGATGTCTCAACCGCCTCGGCAATATCCTTGGCCCAGCCGGTAATCCGGTATTTGTCCTGCCCTTCCAGCATGATCCGCAGGAGAGGCTCGGTGCCGGAGTAACGGATCAGTATCCGCCCCTCGTCCCCCAGCTTCTGCTCCACGTCCCGCACCAGCCCGGCCACTGCCGGGATGGTCATGATATCCTTCTTCTCGGCCACCCGTACGTTCACCAGCACCTGGGGAAGGGGAATCATCACCTCGGCCAGTTCGGAGAGCGTCTTTTCCTGCCGCCGGATGATGGCCAGCAGTTGGAGTGCCGACAGCATCCCGTCACCGGTGGTGTTGTGGTCAAGGAAGATCATGTGACCCGACTGCTCGCCACCCAGGTTGTAGCCACCCTTGACCATCTCTTCCACCACGTAGCGATCACCTACCGCGGTCTTGATCACCTTGCCGCCGGCCTTGCGCAGGGCAATGTCCAGCCCCATGTTGCTCATGACCGTGGCCACCAGGGTGTTCTTCCTGAGCTTTTTCTGCCGGATCAGCTCGGTGGCGCAGATGGCCATGATCTGGTCGCCGTCCACAGAATTGCCGAATTCGTCCACAAAGATCACCCTGTCGGCGTCACCGTCCAGGGCTATCCCCAGGTCGGCCCGGTGTTCCTTCACCGCCTCGCTCATGATCTCGGGATGGAGCGAGCCGCAACCGGCGTTGATGTTGGTGCCGTTGGGCTTCACGCCGATGGGGATCACCTCGGCCCCCAGCTCGCCCAGGACCGCCGGCGCCACCTTGTACGCCGCGCCGTTGGCGCAGTCCAGCACGATCCGCATCCCGGCCAGATCAAGCTCCTTGGGAAAGGTGCTCTTGAGAAAGACCACGTAACGGCCAATCGCATCCTCGATCCGGTATGCCTTGCCCACCTCGGTGGCGATGGGGCGGAGCGAGTCGATCTTCTTGGAGAAAATCAGTTCCTCGATCTTCAGCTCCATCTCGTCCGGCAGCTTGAAGCCGTCCTTGAAGAAGAACTTGATGCCGTTGTCCTGGAACGGATTGTGGGAGGCGGAAATGACCACTCCGGCATCGGCCCGCATGGACGAGGTAATATAGGCAATCCCCGGCGTCGGCAGCGGGCCGACCTGAAGCACATCCACCCCCATGGAGCAGATGCCGGCCACCAGGGCATTCTCGATCATGTAGCCGGACAGGCGGGTGTCCTTGCCAATGACCAGCCGGTGGCGGCGGTTACCGTCCTTGAAGATGTAAGCCGCAGCCCGGCCGATCTGCATGGCCATTTCAGTGGTCATGGGATAGACGTTGGCCACCCCCCGTACTCCGTCGGTTCCGAAAAGTTTCTTCATGGCTATTGGCGCCTGCCTCCTTTGTCACGCTTTAGCAGCTTCATTTCAACCGTGGCCGGGACAACCCCGACTACCCGGATGCCGACCGGAACCCGCACCCCTTTTTCCAGCCCCACGAACCTGGTCACCCCTTCCCGCAGGCCGCCGCATTCCAGTGGAAGGATGGGAGAGAACCCCTGGTAGCGGATGAGCAGGATCTTGGGGCCGGCAAGCCTCACCCGCACCGCCGGCAGCTGCCCGCCGGTTATGACCAGTCCCGGGGAGAGATTCTCAACCCGGACAGTTGCCGCCAGTTCGGCCTCATCCTGCTGTTCCAGGTCCACAAAGAGACAGATCACGACGGCCAGCAGCAGGGAAAGCAGTCGGATGAGCCAGATACGGTTGGTGGAAGCAATGCAGTTCATTGCAGCCACCTCGATTCGATCAGCCGCTTGAGCACCTTGCGCAACGCCTGGAGATCAAGATCCCGGGTGATTCTGCCACTAACCACCACCGACACGCCGCCGCTCTCTTCGGAAACCACGATCACCACGGCATCGCACAGTTCGGTCAGGCCGATGGCCGCCCGGTGGCGGGTCCCCAACTCCTTGGCCACCTCCGGGTTCTGGGTCAGCGGCAGAAAACAGCCGGCCTTGGTCAGCTTGCCATGCTGGATGATGACCGCACCATCATGAATGGGCGAATACGGCAGGAAGATGGAAGAGATCAGTTCGCTGGTCACCTTGGCATCGATCTCGGTGCCGATGGCGATCAGGTTATCCAGGGCCACCTCACGCTCGACCACGATCAGGGCGCCGATCCGCTTGCCGGCCATCCCCTCCACCGCCGCCAGCAACTCCTCGATGACGGCGTGGGACTCGTCCTCGTCCGGTTCCCACCGCTTCACGAGATGGTTTCTGCTGAAGGAGAGGAAAGCCCGGCGGATATCGTACTGAAAGATGACCACCAGGATGACGACCAGTGAACCGAGGAAGTTGTCCAAAAGCCACTGAAACGCGCGCAGGTCACTCAACTGGGCCAGCAGGTAGGCGATGAGGACAATGGGAAGGGTAAGGAGCAGACGGATGGCCGTCGTTTCCTTGAGATGGATAACCAGACGGTAGACGAGAAAGGCCACCAGCGCGATATCAACGAGATGCGTCAACCAGTCCGATCTGTGCAGGAGTTCAGCCATCCCCTCTCCATCCGCTTTGCTATTGGCGGTCAGGCCACCTCCCCGCCCCCCATGATCGCCCAGGTCATGTCCACCACGTCGCGCATGGCCCGGACATCATGAACCCGCACGATCCGCGCACCGTTCATTATTGACACGGCAACCGTGGCGGCGGTGCCGAACAGCCGCTCATCAACGTCCCGTCCCAGCTGGGTACCAATGAACGATTTCCGGGAGGTACCGACCAGCAGAGGGCAACCGGTTCCGGTCAGGTCACCCAGACGCCGCAGCAGTTCCAGGTTGCCGGCAACACTCTTGCCGAACCCGATACCGGGATCGACCACGATCCGCTCCCGGCCGATGCCCGACGCTTCGGTCCTGGCCACCAGTTCGGCAAGACAGCCCGCCACTTCGCTCACTAGGTCGGTGTAGACCGTATCTCGCTGCATCTCCGTCGGCCGGCCGCGGGTATGCATCAGGACCACTCCGGCAGTTGAAGAGGCGACGGTTCCGGCCATGTCATCATCAAACGTGAAGCCGCTGACATCGTTGATGATCTCGGCCCCGACGGCAATGGTCTCCCTGGCCACCACCGCCTTGTAGGTATCGATGGAAAGCGGAACGGAAACGAGCGGTGCCAGTTTCTCGACAATCGGCACCACCCGGCGCAGTTCGGCGGCGGCGGAGACCGGCGATACATTGGGACGGGTGCTCTCGCCACCGATGTCGATGATGTCGGCCCCTTCCGCAACCATGGCCAGGGCGCGGTCAACGGCGCTCTCCGGGGAATCGAAGCGGCCGCCGTCGGAAAAGGAGTCGGGAGTGACGTTCAGTATCCCCATGACCAGGGGGCGCCGGCTCAGGTCGTAACAGCGATTCCCGAACCGCCATACCCGGCCTGCAGGCAGAGGAGGCAGTGTCATGCCTCGGTCGGGGTCGGGGCCGGCTCGGACACCGCCGGTGCCGACACGGGTAATGTCCCGCCCTTGATGATCTCGTCCACCTCGGCACCGCTCAGATTTTCCTTCTCGATCAGCACCCCGGCCAGACGGTGCAGCACGTCGACCTGGGCGGTCAGCATTCTTCTCACCCGACTGTAGTTGTCTTCCACGATCCGGCGGATCTCGCCATCGATCTCCACCGCCGTGGCTTCGCTGTAGTTCTTGTGCGAAGCCATCTCACGGCCGAGGAAGATCTGCTCGTCCTTCTTGCCAAAGGTAACCGGCCCCAGCTTCTCGCTCATACCCCACTCGCAGACCATCTTGCGCGCCAGTTCCGTGGCCCGCTCAATATCGTTCCCCGCGCCGGTGGTGGTGGTGCGGAAGATGATCTCCTCCGCGGCACGCCCCCCCATGAGGACGGCGATCCGGTCGAGGAGCAGTTCGCGGGAGTAGCTGTGCTTGTCCTCGATGGGAAGCTGCATGGTAACCCCCAGGGCGCGGCCGCGGGGGATGATGGAGACCTTGTGGACCGGGTCGGCGCCGGGAAGAAACTTGGCCACCAGGGTATGACCGGCCTCGTGATAGGCGGTGTTTTTCTTCTCTTCCTCGGAGATGACCATGCTCCTGCGCTCCACCCCCATCAGCACCTTGTCCTTGGCGTCGTCGAAATCGCTCATGTCAACGAAGTTCTTGTTGCGGCGAGCAGCAAGGAGGGCCGCCTCGTTCACCACGTTGGACAGGTCGGCTCCGGAAAAGCCGGGGGTTCCCTTGGCCACGATCTCCAGGTTCACGTCCGGCGCCAGCGGCGTCTTCTTGGCATGCACCCTGAGGATCGCCTCCCGCCCTTTGACATCGGGACGGGGCACCACCACCTGCCGGTCGAAGCGGCCGGGGCGGAGCAGGGCCGGGTCAAGGACGTCCGGCCGGTTGGTGGCGGCGATCAGGATGACCCCCTCATTGGACTCGAAGCCGTCCATCTCCACCAGGAGCTGGTTGAGGGTCTGTTCCCGCTCGTCGTGGCCGCCGCCGAGGCCGGCGCCACGGTGCCGCCCCACGGCGTCGATCTCATCGATGAAGATGATGCACGGCGCGTTCTTCTTCCCCTGGACAAACAGGTCCCGCACCCGGCTGGCGCCGACGCCGACAAACATCTCGACAAAGTCCGAGCCGGAGATGGAGAAGAAGGGAACCCCGGCCTCGCCGGCAATGGCCCGTGCCAGCAGGGTCTTACCCGTACCCGGAGGCCCCATCAGGAGCACCCCTTTGGGGATGCGGCCACCGAGCTTGGTGAACTTCTTGGGATCCTTGAGGAACTGGATGATCTCCTGCAACTCCTCCTTGGCCTCCTCGATACCGGCCACATCCTCGAAGGTGATCTTGCCCTGGGCCTCGGTGAGGAGCTTGGCCCGGCTCTTGCCGAAGGACATGGCCTTGCCGCCGCCGGCCTGCATCTGGCGCATGAAGAAGATCCAGACCCCCACCAGGAGGATCAGGGGGAACCAGGAGATGAAGATGGAGAACCAGGAGAACTTCTCCTCTTCCGGCCTGGCCGAGACCTCGACCTTCTTCTCCATCAGCATCTCGGAAACCTGGGCATCGCTCGGCCGGTAGGTCCTGAACGATTTACCATCCGTGTACTTGCCGAGGACATCGTTCCCCTGAATGGTAACGGATTTGACTTTGCCCGCCTCGACAGCAGTGATGAAATCACTGTAGGTAAGAGTGTCCTGTGCCGGCTTCGGCTTATTGAACAGGTTGAACAATAGGATCATCATCAGGCTGATAACCAGCCATAATGCCAGGTTTTTGTAAAACTGATTCAAGGTTACCCCCTCGTTGTGTATGCCCGTCAACGGGCTTTAAGGCTTATCGGGTCGTAAAGTTACGGAAAGTTAGCACAGAGTGCCCGGCTTGACAAGCCTTACCGCTCCCGTGAGCAGACCGCGACCACCACCCGGTCACTCCCCGGTGCGACCTCCCCCACTGCCCCGCGTCGGATACCGCAAACCCAGGCGAGCACGCCGCCGGCAAAGACGAGCGGCAGGGAGCGCCGCTCAAGCGGGGGGATCTTCAGATCGATGAGGAGATCCTTGACCTTTTTCTCCCCTGTCATCCCGAACGGCCTGATCCGGTCGCCGGGGCGAAAGGTGCGGACCAGCCACGGGAACGGGACGGCTACCGGGTCGAACCAGGCGGTATCCAGTGCAGCCCCTTCCCAGGAGGCCGGGGCTTTCCCCACTGTCACCGTCAGGTTCCAGCCGCCGGGCAACCGGTAGCTGCCCGGTCCCTCCACCAGCAGTTCATACCCGTAATCCTCCCCGGAATCACCGACCGTAACGGTCAGGGCATCATAACAACGGGTGATCCGGACACCGTCGGGGAGCGCCAGTGCCCCATTGGACCTGGCCGCGAGCACCAACCGGTCGATGGCCTGCAGATGGCGGTGGCTAAGGCGGCGCAGATCCCCCTTCACCGCGGCAATGGCACGGCGATAGAGACGCAGGCGGATACCGTCCGGTTCCCGGCGCAGCAGGGGGACTGCCAGCCCCTCCCCGGCGCAGTCACGACAGACCGCATAACGTTCAGCGGTCAACCGCTCCAGCAGTTCGCCATCGGCGGCAAGCGACTCGGCGGTCGCTGCCAGCCGCTCGGCAATGGCCGGGTTGTAACTGGCCAATAGGGGGAGCAGCTCGTGGCGGACCCGGTTACGCAGAAAACGCTGATCCCGGTTGCTGGCATCCTCTTGCCAGGCGAGTCCCTTTTTCCGCAGATAGCCGACAATCGCCCGGCGCGTAACAGACAGGAGCGGCCGCACATACCGCCCATCGCCGGATCGGGGACGCATCCCCGACAGCCCGTCAACGCCGGCACCACGGATGAGGCGCATCAGTACCGTTTCCGCCTGGTCGTCACGGTGATGGGCCAGGGCAATCCGTGCCGCCCCATACTGCCCGGCAACCTCTTCAAAGAAGGCGTAGCGCGCCTCACGCCCCGCCTCTTCCAGCGAAAGTCGCCGCTGCCGGCTGAGCGCCCGGACATCGGCACTGGTAGTCGCCATAGGCAGGCCATACCGCTCTGCAAGCCCGCGCACGAACCGTTCGTCGTCATCGGCCTCGGCACCGCGCAGACCGTGGTTCACGTGGGCCACCACCAGCCGCAGTCCCAGGCCACTCCCGGTTGCCAGAAAGTCCAGGAGCGCCACCGAATCGGCACCGCCGGAAACCGCCACGACCACGGTCTCTCCTGCCGTGAACAGCCGGTGCGCCGCTATCGTGCGTGAAATCTCCCGCTCCACGCTCAACGGTTCCCGGACCGGTATGGCTGTCGTCCGCCCATCACGAGTGAGGCGTCAGGGACTGAAGTCGCTTGTTAAGGGTCTGCCGGGTGATACCAAGGAGGGATGCGGCAATCCCCTGATTCCCCTTGGCCCGTTTCATGGCCTCGGCAATGAGGTACTCCTCCACCTCCCTCAGATTGGGGAAATGGCCGAAAATATCATGAAGAGGCTCCCCTTCGGTCACGGAAAGCGACATGCCCACTCCCTGTCCGCGCAACGAACCGATCGCTGCGCTGAAGCTCTCCATCGAAAGAACCCCGCCGCTATGGCGCGCCACCCCGTCATGCACCATCGACTCCAACTCCCGCACGTTGCCCGGAAACGGGTAGGTGGAAAGCAGCACGGACAGTTCCCGTGGAGCGGTCGGTTTCTTCTTGCGGAGTTCGCGGGCAGCATCGGCAAGGAAGTGATCCAGGAGCAAAGGGATATCATCCGGCCGCTCCCGGAGCGGAATGATTGACACCTGATGGGTACAGAGCCGGTAGTAGAGGTCACGCCTGAACCGGCCGGCAGCGATCATCTGCTGCAGATCGTGATTCGTGGCGAGCACCACGCGGGCATCGCTCTTCCTGGGGGTGTCGGAACCGACCGGATAATACTCCCGTTCCTGAAGCAGCCGGAGAAGCTTGGTCTGGGACTGCTCGCTCAGATCGCCGATCTCGTCCAGGAACAGGGTACCGCCGGACGCCCTGGCCACCAGCCCCTCACGATGCTGTTCGGCACCGGTAAAGGCCCCTTTGCGGTGCCCGAACAGCGTATCGGCAAACATCGTGTCATCCAGACCGGCCACATTGACGGCCACATACTCCCCCTGGCAACCGGACAGCTTGTGCACTGCCCGCGCCACCAACTCCTTGCCGGTCCCGGTCTCGCCAGTGATCATGACCGGCTGCCGGGAAGGGGCAATGACTTCCAGGTATCTGAACACCGCCCGCATCTTCTCGTTGCAGGAAACGAACTCGCTGAACGCCGCCTCGTTCTCCAACCGATCGTTGAAAAAACGGTCGCGCAGCTGGTTTATCTCCCGGTACATGCTCCAATGTTCCAGGGCCTTGCGCAGACTGGTGATCAGGCGGTCGTTCTCCACCGGCTTGGTAAGATAGTCAAAGGCGCCTGACTTGATGCAGCGGACCGCGGTTTCGGTCTCATCCAGCGCCGTCACGACGATGACCTGGATTTCGGGATAGTCGCGGATGATCCGGGGCAACAGTTCGAGCCCTCCAACATGCGGCATGAACAGATCGAGCATCATCACGGCAACATTGTGTGCCGCCAGAAATGGCATAACCTCGCGGCTGTCGTTCAAGGTAACCACCGATGTAAACCCCTGGCTCAACAGGGATAGCTTCGAGACCTTGAGCAGGGGGAGCTCGTCGTCCACCAGCAATATCGTGGCAGGGTTCTCTTCACGCTTCCATCGTTCCATGGGTTACTGCTCCTTCAGTAATTGGCTTCCGTCCGGAAAGGTTTTCCCCGGAATAGGAACCAACCAGTTTTCATGCGGAATTTCTTGATGAGAAACAGGTTGGCAGGACAGCGGGCAGGACGATGGTCACGGCAGTCCCGCTGGCCGGCTGGCTGACGATGGTCATGGTGCCGCCATGGGCCTTGACTATGGAGTTGGCTATCGATAGCCCCAATCCCGTGCCGCCACTGTCCAGTCTGGTGGTGAAAAACGGTTCGATGACCCGCTCCAGCAGCTCCGCAGGAATCCCCTCCCCTTCGTCGCGAACGGTCATGCTCACCTCCCGCCGGTCCGGATCATACGCCGTAGAGACCCACACCCCGCGATCCATTGCGGTCAGCGACTGGAGGGCATTCATGATCAGGTTGATCACCACCTGCTCCAGCTGTTGCGGGCTCCCGTTCACCAGCGGAATACCCTCGGTCAGCTGCAGATAAAACCGGTCGGTATGCCTGCTGACATGGTGATTCAAGAGCGCCATGGCCAAAGAGATCACCCGGTTCAGATTCACCGCGATCGTCGCATCCGGAAACACCCGCCCCTGGCGGGAGTAGTTCTTCAGGTTACCGATGATATCCCTGATCCGCCGGGCACCGCCGATAACCCCTTCCTGGATCTCGGGAAGGGCCGCATGCAGCTGGCTGAACTCCAGACCACCGGCACTGAAGCTGCCATGCTCCTTCGCATACTCCTGAAGTTGTTTGTCCAGGTCGGTCCAGACCCGCTCCAGCAGCTGGGCGTTGGCCAGGATGGCATTGTTCGGGTTGTTGATCTCGTGGGCAATACCTGCCACCAGCAGTCCCAGGGAGGTCATCTTATTGGTCATGATCAGGCGGGACTGGATGGCATGGGCCTCTTCCTCCAACCGGATCCGTTCCGTGACATCCCGGAACGTGCAATAGACCGCTTGTTCTCCCTGGAGTTGGATCAGCTTACCATGGATCGACACGTGAATCCCGGTTCCATCCCGGCGCACCACCTGCACGTGCTCCATCCGGACCAGCTCTTTCTCCCTGAGCGAGGCAAGCGACGCCTCAAAAGAGGTCTGGTCTCCCTTGTTACGGAAGATCACCAGCGGCCGGCCGACGAACTCATCCTTGCCGTAGCCGAACAGCTGTTCGGCGGTCGGGTTGATGTCGAGCACCGACCAATTCTCGCCGGTGAGGAGCACAATGGCGTCCTCGGTCTGTTCGAAGATTTGCCGGAACCGCTTTTCGCTGTCCGACAGAGCCAACAGCATCCGCTGCTGGCGCAATTCCTGTTCCCGGATGGGACTGATATCCCTGATAATCAGGATCAGGCTCGACCGGTCCCCCAGATCGGCCCGGCTTATCGAGATGGACATGGGAAACCGGCTGCCATTGCGACGGAGCCCGATGATCTCATGGTGGATGCAGTCCGTAGGGACCTGACCGGACGCGGCCCGGACCAGAATCTGCCGCAGATAGCCATCCGGCTCCACCACCAGCATATCCGGCTGGCGTCCGAACACCTCTTCTTCCCGGTACCCGAAGGTCAACTCGGCAGCGGTGTTGAACGCCTCGATCCGCCCCTGGCAATCAATCACCACAATCGAATCGATTACCTGGTTAATGACCTGTTCGAAACGGGCCTTCTCGGCAGTGAAGTCCTTTCTGAGCGGCTGTACCACCAGCCACCAGATCAGAGGTGTACTGCAGATGGCCATGGCAAGCCCGTCGACGATTTGCATCACCGTTTCCGTCGACCGGGGTATCAGCAGTTCCAAGGCGCTGTCGATCAGGAGTTCGATCGCAAACAGGATCAGGAACAGACGTACATACCGTCTGAACAGCAACGAGTTGCGATTGTGGGATGGTTCGGCGTTCATATCGTTCCCGGCACTGGTGCAAATAAATTTACAGTTGTCACCGGCGGGTATCAAGCGAGATGCCTTGCTCCATGCGGTGTTACAGCCAACCGGCTCCAGTTTCCCGGGTAATCACGACACCCCTGTGGGCGTGACGCCCTGCCGGGCTAGCCTGAATAACGGCCCGGAAAGCCATTCTACGATACATTGCCTTGCCGGCACCAAATCTGCTCTACGAGCATTATCATGAAAAGAACATGCGGTCTGGTGTTAGACTCTAACAAAAAATACCGGTGCCGCAAACAGAAGAGAACGTTCCCCAACTCGAAATAAAGGCTTTCCCATGGACCACACGGGTATCTTCGCTGCCACACTGGGTCTGTCGCAACCATGGCAGATCGACAGGATCAGCTTTGTCGATGAAATCGGGCGGGTCGATCTGTTCCTCACCTGCAGCAGCGGGGCACGCTTTTCTTGCCCCGTTTGCGGCCAGGATGCACAGGTCCGCGACATCCGTGAAGAACTCTGGCATCATGTCGACTTTTTCCGCTACGCTGCCTATCTCCACGCCAGCGTCCCCCTAATAGACTGTCCGGCCGGCTGCGGCATCAGCACGGTCAGTGTACCGTGGTCGCGGCCCGGGTCGCGATTTGTCCTCCTCGGGAGCAAATCTCGCCCGTCCCGTGTTCCCGGAACCACAGCAAACGACACAGACACCACCGGATAGAGCACCTCGGTCAGCAGTCACAATTCTCCTGAAAATAGAGTCGCAGGGTATCAAGAGACAGCGCCGCCAGGTTCCCGAACCCCGCAACACCACGGTAGACACAGCCATTATCGAGCACGATCCAGTTCTCGGCAACGGACGCCTCGATCTCCTGGCGGGTCCGGGGGGTGTGGCCGCTGACAACGCGCCGGCCGCCGATCCTGGCAGGGTCGACGATGCAGGAGCGGCTCCAGAGGAGGGTCTGCCGGTCGGCGAAGGGATCGGGCTGTCCACAGTCCATGCCGGCGTGAACAAGAGCGAAGTCGGGAAGCAGGATATGCGTCGGCAGGGCAACGAAGAACCGGTGATAGCGCTCAGGGATCTCGCAGGCATCCTCCACCCCGAAGCTCCGCAGGGTGGCATGGCCACCATTGAGCATCCAGAGGTAGAACCGACTCCGGTCACGGCAGGCCTCAAGACACATATCCTCATGGTTCCCCATGATCGACGCGACCGCGTATCCCGCCTCCTGCAGGCCGATGAGAAACTCCAGCACCTCACGCACGGCCGGTCCACGGTCGATCAGGTCCCCGAGAAGATAGAGCTCGTCCTCCTGGGTCAGCCCGAGTCGCTCTTCCACCAACCGCCTCAAGGTTCTGGCGCAGCCATGCACATCACCGATCACGAAACGTCGTCCCATGGAATAATCTTAATCGAAACCGGGAAATATGCTAGAGTCGGTCGCTATCGGGAATCTCCGCGTCCAGGACCAAACCGGGAAGCCACCATGTTTCAGCGCCTCAAAACCATGCTCGTCAAGGAGTTCATCCAGATCCTCCGGGACCCGAAGATGCGCTTTGTCATCCTGGTGGTGCCGCTCTTCCAGATCGTCATGTTCGGCTATGCGGTCAACACAGATGTAAAGCATGTGGCAACCGCGGTGCACGATCTGGACAACAGCCGGGAAAGCCGGGAGTTTATCGCCCGCCTCAGCCGGTCGGGCTACTTCGATATCGACATGCAGGTCGACCGTGAGGACCAGCTGGGCGAGCTGTTGGACAGCGGCAAGGCTACCATGGCGGTAAAGATCGGTCCCGGCTTTGCCGGCGCCCTGGCCGGCGGACGGAGCGCGCCGGTACAGGTGATCGTTGACGGCAGCGAAGCCTCGTCGGCCGGGATCATCGTCGGCCACGTGACCGCCATTGCCACCCGATTCAGCGACAGTATCCTGGTGGAGCGGCTTGCCCGGCAACAGGGGGTACGCCCACGGACCGGCCGGGTGGAACTGGCGGGAAGAAGCTGGTTCAACGAAAACCTGGAAAGCCGGAACTACTATGTGCCGGGAGTGACGGCGCTGCTGCTCCTCATCACCACCATGATGCTCTCCAGCATGGCCGTGGTGCGGGAGAAGGAGATCGGCACCATGGAGCAGATCATCGTCACCCCCATCCGGCGCTGGGAGTTCATCCTGGGGAAGACGATCCCGTTTGCCTGCATCGGCTACACCAACCTCCTGGTTGTGACACTGGTCGCGATCTACTGGTTTGACATCCCCTTCCGGGGGAACGTCCCGGTGCTGATCGCCGCTACGGCCGCCTACATGCTCTGCACCCTCGGCTTCGGACTGCTCATCTCCACGGTCAGCCATACCCAGCAGCAGGCGATGATGAGTTCGTTCATGTTCACCTTCCCGGCCATGCTCCTGTCCGGGTTCGCCTTCCCCATCGCCAACATGCCGCTGACCATCCAGTGGCTCACCTACCTGAACCCGCTTCGCTACTACCTGGTCATCGTACGCGGGGTCTTCCTCAAGGGAATCGGCTTCGGCATCCTCTGGCCGGAACTCGTCGGGCTGCTGATCCTCGGCGGCACCATCCTCTTCTTTGCCATCTGGCGGTTCAAAAAGACCGTCAGCTGAGGCGATGGTTCAACACGAGAGTCAACAAGAATATCCCCCTACATATTTCACGTGGGGAAATGGCGGGCAATCAATTTGCGACTGCGTCATTTCACCGCAAACCTCGCACTATCCAGCCGAAATATAAATCGTAGCCTTTTCAATTTGCGACTACAACAATGAGCTATTATGCTAAATATTTCAAGCGGTTACCGTACCAAACAGCAACCCAATACGCCATTCTACGGCACATTTATTGCTTTCATTAAAATTGAAAATTCCTTTATTTTCAGCAGTTGCAATGAAGCTGACATTCCCGATTGCACAACAGTACATTACATATCAAGTTCGTCTGCTCTACGATTGCATATATGACCATACTCAAGAAAAACCTTGCTGCGGTAGCGCTTATCCTCATGGTTGCCTTCCTCGTCTTCGGGGAGAGCTCTACGCGGGTCGTACTTTCGCTCCATGTGCCCAACGTTTGCCACATCGATGCTGATAACGGCGAACTCGACCTGGTAAATCGTACTGACAACGAGCTGAAGTATTTTCAGCAGGCTGTTGTTGTTTTGAATGGGACCGCTTCTCCCTTCCATGCTCCGCTCGTTGCATTTCCTACCTTCATCGACGCTCTTCCCCGCTATCAGGTCAGTTCCGTTGCTCTGATCTCTTCTCGTGCCCCTCCGGCATAAATTGGGTCTTACACAACTAACCCTTCGACCATAACGTTACAGACATTCTCCAACTACCTGCCGTTAGTTGATAGCTGCGGCGCAGGATCTCACACCGGATGCGGCGTCCTATGAAGATCAGCCGGCATCGGTCAGAACCTATATATGCAACATGAAAACGCTCCGTTCAGCGATTTTTGCGCTGAAGAGCAAGGATCTGCGGAATTCTACGAATACGAAATAGCGGCTCCGGTACGACACCAGGGGGGATTAATATGGAAACGTCATTACTAAGGAAAATCCGCAGAATAACCACCGGGGCCAAGGTGGGGCTGGTGCTGGCTCTTGCCACGTTGTCGGTTGCCGGGCTGTCCCATGCAGGTCTGCTCCACAATAGCAACGAGTTTCCCGGCTCTACCAAGTGGCCGAACGGTTGGGGAATTGCCGGCGGCCAGTACGGCGCTTTTAACTGTTCCACCTGCCATACCCCCGACAGTTCCAACATTAAACAAGTACGGAGCACAATCACCGCTCCGCTCGGCAACTGGAGTTCGTCGAGCACTCCGGGCGTGTCGGTGACGTTCCTGAACCTGACCGGCATGGGGCGTGACAATGACAATCACACCACCTCGAACCGCATCTGCGAAGTCTGCCACAGCAGGAACAAGTATCACAACTACAACACCACACGGAACTCCGGCGGAACGATGCATAACAACAGCACCGACTGCGTCGGCTGCCATTCGCACAAGGCGGCGTTCAAAGGGTCAGAATCCAGCGGCGGCCAGCCATGTACCACCTGCCACAACAGCGGCAGCTTCGCTTCCGCTCTGAAGGGGACAAACGGCTATCACCACTATCTGCAAAGCACCGATACCGCCACATACGGGAATGTTGCGCAACCCGTCACCATGGGGGGAGCGGCGGACACGAATCGCACGTGCCTCATGTGCCATGTGGACCACGACATCTTCCGTCCCGATCTGAACCCGAACCCGGGCAGCGGCAGGGGAAATAACCTCCGCGCCGATATTTCGACAACCCCCACCGCCGCGAATACGGCCAGCTATGCGAACACCGACTTCCTGCCCGACGCCACGAAAAACGGCGGCATTTGCATGTCCTGCCACCGGACGGCGCAGACGAATCTTGGCTACACCCAGCCGGACGGTTCGCTGAGAAAGCCGGCTATTCCCTATCCTGATACGGTTCAGAAGCAGGTGTTCGTCTTCATGAGCTCGGCCCACAACTATACCGTAACATCCACCTTTTCCGGCACCGGCACCAACACGTTCGCCGCCAACTGCACCAAGTGCCACAACGATACGCTAAACCCCAAGTCCGGCTACAACGCCCAGGGCATCTCCCGTGTCAAATTCGGCAACCATACCACCTCGATCCCCCAGATGCTGACCACCTTCGGCGCTCAGGTGACCTCGTCGCAGAAGGCCGATTTCTGTTTCAAGTGCCATGGCAATGTGGACCCGTTCAGAACCACGACCCCGAACATCAACGTCTACCGCTCCACGTCTCAATTCGACTGGTACAGCACGACCTCCATGACCGCCAGAACCAAGAACATCGCCGCCGACTATAACGACCCGGCTCTGACCCACAAGCACCAGGTCCAGCTTGCTGCTTATATAGGCAAACATAAGCCCGGCGAAACCAGGGCCGAGCTCTCCGCCAACAAGCATGTCACCTGTGACGACTGCCATAACCATCACGGCGCGAAAAAGGGGCTCCATGTGCAGGGGGGACCGCGGAACCTCTCCCCGGCCCTGACCGGGGCCATGGGGGTAACGCCACCGACCTGGATTGCATGGTCGACCGCCCGGGCCGCCGGGACAACGGTCACCTGGCCGGACGCCCTGGTGCCGGCCTCGGAGGAGTGGCAGATCTGCTTCAAATGCCACAGCAGCTACAACACCAACCAGGCCGGCTGGGTCGGCACCAATTACGACGGGGCCGACTTGGCGATACAGCTCAACCCCACCTACAAGTCGGGCCATGCTGTCATCGGAAACTCCAGGGTACCGGCTGATTCACCCTCCAACTTCGCAGCCGGGACCCCTTGGAACAAGAACAGCATCCTGACCTGCACCGACTGCCACGTGAACAGCAACAACGGACCCAACGATCCAAAGGGGGGTCATGCCTCGACGAACCCCTACATGCTCCGGGGGAATTATCAGCCGACCCTGGCCGCGACGGTCGACATGTCTCTCCACGGGCCGGCGGAGCAGTGCGGGCTCTGTCACAATCCCCTGTCGTACGGTATTTCATCCAGTGACCCGACCGGTACCCAGGGCTCCAGCGGTTTCAGTTCCGGCACCAACAACCTGCACCTGGAGCACGCCTTCCGCCAGGGGATCAGCGGGTACAAATGCTCCATGTGCCATGCGGCGAACATCCACGGCTCCCCGCGGCCTTCCATGTTTGTCCTTAAGACGGATCCGGCGCCGTACATGGTGGGGCCCGACCATGTGGGCAGCTTTACCCGCGAGGCGAATAAGACCTATAACGGCTCCGAATGCACAGGGGGAATCGGACAATGCTCCGCAGGTATCCACCAGTGATAACCATAGCAAATCCGGGATATGAAGCGGACCGCCCGCACCAGGTCCTCACGGGTCAGCTTAAGGTCATTGACCAGACCGCTAAAGGGAGTTCCAAACTCGGGCATGTCAGGGGGTTACGCGCAGCATGACGCTGGCATGCCTTTGTCCCTGAGATAGACGGCCAGCGCCTTGTCCATTTTGCTGATATGCTGGGTAAGCCATGCCGCCACCATCTGGTTTGTCTCGATGACCAGTACCAGGCCGGCACCTTCTGCAGTAAATTGGTGATTGAGCCGTTCGATATCCTTGCTGAACTGCTGGTGGGCCAGCTTGTGCTCAGGGTAACCGGGATAGCCGGATTCGACCTGGATCTGCTCCTCGCTCTCGAAATGAATCCTGACATAGGCACTCAGAAACTGCAGAAGCCGCGAGACCTCTTCCCGGCCCTTGCCCACGTTGCACGCCTCCATCAGGAGATTCACCCTGCTGAAGAGTTCCTTGTGCTGGTCGTCGATTTCGTCGATACCGGTCGCCAGATTACTGTTCCACTCGATCATCGGCATACTGTTCAACTCCTCCCTTGGTAACGTTTTCGCCGGAAACGTTACCAAGGGATCTGTCTGCTGGCAAGAGGAATACCCAAAACAGATTGGATATAATAACCAAAATACGGGAAAGAACGGCGAGCCGCTATGACGTTGCGTTCGCCATCATCGTATCGTTGTGGTCAGTGTCAGTATCACAGGTATCGTCCCGGTCCCGGAGCCGGCAGTAGTCGTCAGGGGTGTTGATGTTCCGGAATGAAGCAAATGTCGGATCAAGAGTGGCCACCTCGGCAGCGGAAACGATCCTGACCGGTAAACGGTCGAACAGCTCCACAATCCGCAGCACACCACTGGCGAGGGCCGCGTTGATCGCCGGCAGAGCAGCCTTGTCGTAGAAGGCATGGAGCGGCTCCAGACCGCCGTCACTGGCGGGAACCAGGGCGGCATTCTCCCCCATGAGCGCTGCCAGCCTACGAATCAGGCCACTGTTCAGGTGCGGCATATCGCAGGCAGTCACGAAGATGCGCGGGAAACGGCTGTGGTGCAGCCCTCCCTGGATGCCGGCCAGGACCCCCCTGCCGGGATAAAGGTCGGGGACCTTCCGGCAGGGGAGAAACGCATACAGCTCCGGACGGTTGGTGACCACGATCACCTCATCGAACAGTTCCGACAGCTGCCGGTAAATCGCCTCGATGAGGCGCCCCCCCTGGTAGGGAAGGAGCGCCTTGGTGCGCCCCATCCGGCGGGATTCGCCGCCGGCCAGGATGACGCCGGTTATCCCGGGAATATGCCTTTTACGGTAGGCTTCATACAGTCCCCCTGTTGACATCACATCAAACCGGATTTTCCAGTTCAGCTGCCTGGCGTTCACCATGCCGCTCGATCCTGCGCAAACGGTCCGGGATGGTGTAGTCGGTCGCCTCCGGGTGATGTTCGAAGACCGGGAAATACTTGGCAACCAGCACGAAAAAGAGGATGTGGGCGGCAATGATGCCGATGGTCACCAGCGACTCGATGAGGGACGGGACATAGACCTGCTGGTTGGCCTGCTCCATGCCGAACATGGAGACGTTGAACCGGTTGAGGACCAGGCCGAAGACCACCAGACTCGCGGCCCTGAGCTGGAGCCGCTTGTCAATGCGGATCCTGCCGGTGAGGAACAGGACGAACGGCACCAGCACGCCAACGACGACCTCGACGATGAACAGCAGGAGCAGCACCGGCCGGTCGAACAGCGGTCCGTGGCTGAGGAAGATGAGGGCATACCCCTTCACTCCCAGGTAGACCGCCATCACCCAGGGGATGATCCTGGTCAAGGTCGCCAGGAGCTCCGACTCGTCCGGCTGCCCCATGTACCTGTGCACCAGGCTCGCCTCCAGGATCACGATGGAGAGGCCGGTAAAGATGGCGGAAAGCCAGAACTGAAGCGGCAGCAGAGGGTTGTACCAGAGGTTGTGCAGCTTGTCCACGGCGATCAGGAAGAAGGTCCCCAGGGTCGACTGGTGCAGGGTGGAGATCATGGCCGCCAGGATGGCGAACGGCAGCTCCAGGGTACGCAGCACCCTGAGCGGCAGGTGCCAGCCGAACTTTTCCGCGACCGGGTGGAGGAACTCCAGGGTCAGGACCGTGGTGTAGGCCATGACGCACATGGAGACCTCGAACATGGGGGAGTGGAAGTTCCAGAAGCGGAGCACGTTGATCCCCCGCTGGGGCTGGCCAAGGTCCAGCAGCAGGCCGACGCAGACCAGGGAGTACCCCAGGAAACCGGTGACGATCGCCGGCCGCACCAGAGGCTCCAGCTTCCTGATATGGAAGACGTGGGCCACGATACCGATGGTAAAGGCGCCGGCAGCCAGCGGCACGGCCGTTACCACGTCAAAGGAGATCCACAGGCCCCACGGGTAGGTGTCGTTCAGGTGGGTGGTGACGCCGAGCCCGAAGACGAAGCGGATGGCCGAGGCCAGCGCCCCCAGGGCGACGAGGAAGATCATGAACTTGAGGAACCGGTGGTACCCCTTTATTTCATTCACAATGAGACGGGCAGCGGTCATCGATTCTCCTCCTTGCGCTCGGCTTCGGCCTGGCGCCTCTGCTCCTCCTCCTTCCGCACCCGGTCCTTGCGGTGCTGGAACCAGGAAACGAGCGACAGGGTCCCGCCGACGGTCAGGAACACCCCCGGCACGAAACGGAGCGCCTGCCAGGTGTAGGAGGGGAGCGGCCGCTTGGTCACCGGCCGGAAGCCGAGTTCGTCCAGCGGCTGCTGGGTGAGGTAGAGCACGCTGGTCCCGCCGGCCTCTTCCTTGCCGTAGATGGTCTTGCAGTAGCGTCCCGGCCGGGCCGCGATCCGCTTTTCGGCCTCCTTGAGCAGCTCGCCCCGGCTGCCATAGGTGATGGCCGTCGGGCAGGCGGTGGCGCAGGCCGGGTGCAGGCCTTCCTTGATCCGGCTGTAGCAGCCGGTGCACTTCTTCACCAGCGGAAACGCCTTGCTCCATTCGTACTTGGGAACCCCGAACGGGCAGGCGACCATGCAGAAGCGGCAGCCGATGCATTTCTGCGAGTCGTAGACCACCGGCCCTTCCGCGGTCTTGCGGAAGGCGCCCACCGGGCAGACCGAGGCGCATGCGGGATCATTGCAGTGCATGCACATCTCCTTGTAGAAGGCGAACTCGTGCTGGCCGTTCTTTTCATAGTCCTTGAACTTCACCCGGGTGAAGGTGTACTCGGACATCTGCGGCGGATTCTGGTACCCTTCGCCGCTGAAGAAGACGGTCTTTTCCCCCTTGAGCTGATTCCACTGCTTGCAGGCAACCTGGCAGCCGCGGCAGCCGGTGCACTTGGTGGTGTCGATCAGGAACGCCCTGGTCTTTGCGTAGTCCATGGTCGAGGAGTTCATGCGGCCTTACCCCCTTTCTCGATGCTGCAGAGGAACGCCTTGAACTCCGGGATGCCGGTATTGGCGCAGCCAACGGTCGGGGTCAGGACGTTGCCGCTGTCGCCGGTGGCAACCCCGGCATAGCCGAAGTGCCACGGCATCCCCACCTGCTCGACCTGTTTCCCCCCCACGTTGAACGGCTTGAGGCGAGAGGTGACGAGTGCCTTCGCCTCGATGCTGCCGCGCTCGGTGGTGACCCGCACCTTGTCCCCCTGCCTGATACCTTTGTGCCGGGCCAGGGTCTCGGACAGCTCCACGAACATGTCCGGCACCAGCTCCACGAGCCACGGCAGGCTCCGGGTCATGGCCCCGGCCTGCCAGTGCTCGGTCACCCGGTAGGTGGTGCCGATGTACGGGAACCGGGCAGTGTCGCTGGAGACGTTTTTCGGCACCTTAACGACAGGATTTGTCTGCACCCGGGAGAGGAGGTTCCTGGCCGGGCTCTCCACCGGTTCGTAATGCTCGGGGAACGGGCCGTCCTTCATGTCCAGGGCGTAGAGCCGGCCATGCCCCTCGGGAAGCATGATGAACGGGTACTTCCCTTCCTTGTCGTCCTTCATGGGGGGCCAGGGACCGTCCGGGACATCCCCCTGCCACTTCTTCTCCTGGCTGTCCCAGGCGATGAGCGGGCGTTTGGGGTTGAACGGCTCGCCGGCCGGGTTGACCGAGGCGCGGTTGTAGATGATCCGGCGGTTCACCGGCCAGCACCAGGACCACTTGGGAAAGAGGCCGAGGCCGGTGGGGTCGCTTGCGTCCCGGCGGGCCATCTGGTTTCCCTCGTTCGTGTAGGAGCCGCAGTAGATCCAGCAGCCGGAACTGGTTGAGCCGTCGTCCTGGAGGTACTTGAACATCGGGACCTGGTCACCCTTCCTGAACTCCAAGGTCTTGTCCTTGTCCTTGATGATCGTGTCCCGCGTGAAGTAGCCGTTGATCTCCCTGGCCACCAGGTGCACGTCCGGCTCATGGCCGGTGCCGTAGTTCCAGGCAAGCCGGGTGATCGGCTCGGGAAATGCCCCCTTCTCCTTCAGGTAGAGCGCCTTCACCCGCTTGTAGAACTCGTCGATGATCCGGAGGTCGCTGCGGGCATCCCCCAGGGGCTTGACGGCGGCGTAGCGCCACTGGGCCCAGCGGCCCGAGTTGGAGATGGAGCCCTCCTTCTCGATGGACGAGGCGGCCGGCAGCATGAAGACCTCGGTCCGGATCGTCTTCGGGTCGACGCCGGGGCGCTTCCAGAAGATGCTGGTCTCGGTCTCCCAGAGGTCGGCGGTGACGAGCCACGTGAGTTTTCCCAGCGCCTCCCGGGCCTTGCCCGAGTCGGGTCCCCCCACTGCCGGGTTCATCCCCATGCAGACGAGCCCTTCCAGTTCCCCCTTCCCCATTTTCTCCAGGATCTTGACGTACCCGTAGTTCCCGGACCGTTTGGGGAGATAGTCGTAGCAGAAGCCGTTCTCTTTCGTGGCGTGGTCGCCGTACCAGGCCTTGAGGAGGCTCGTGATGTACTTGGGGGTGTTCCCCCACCAGTTGGCGCTCTTCGGGTCCTTGGTCTTGGGGGTCCATTTCTCGACGTACCCCGAAAGGCTCACGTTGTCGAACTCCGGCGACTTCAGGTAGCCGGGGAGGATATGGAACAGGAGGCCGTAGTCGGTGGAACCCTGGACGTTGGACTCGCCGCGCAGGGCGTTCACCCCGCCGCCGGCGATGCCGATGTTCCCCAGGAGCATCTGCAGGAGCGCCACGGCCCGGACGTTCTGGCTGCCGTGGGTCGACTGGGTGATCCCCATGGCGTAGAGGATGGTTCCGGCCCGGTCCGGGCGGCCCGTGCCGCAGAACGCCCTGGCAACCTTCAGGTAATCCTCTTTCTTGGTACCGGTGATGGCGCAGACCATCTCCACGTCGTACCGCGTGTAGTGTTTCTTCATGAGCTGATAGACGCAGTGCGGGTCGTTCATCCCCATGTCCCGCCTGGGGTTCCCGTCGCTGCCGCTGGCATAGGCCCAGGAGCTGAGATCGTAGGTTTTCTCCCGGTCGTCGAAGGAGCAGAACATCCCGTCCCGGAAGTCGAACTGCTCGGAAACGATGAACGTCGCATTGGTGTAGTCCCGGACGTACTCCTTGTGGATCAGCTCGTGCTGGAGGGCGTAGTTGATCATCCCCCCCAGGAAGGCGATGTCGGTGCCCGGGCGGATCTGGGCGTAGATGTCCGCCTTGGACGAGGTCCGGGTATAGCGCGGGTCAACGGAGATGAGGGTCGCCCCGCTCTCCAGCGCTTTTTCGATCCATTTGAACGAGACCGGGTGGTTCTCTGCCGGGTTGCAGCCGATGGCGAGGATCGCATCGGAGTTCTTCAGGTCAATCCAGTGGTTGGTCATGGCACCACGACCGAATGAAGCCGCCAGACCGGCGACTGTTGACGAGTGTCACAGTCGGGCTTGGTGTTCGAGGTTCCCCACCCCCATGGCACGGGCGAACTTGGTCCAGAGGTAGCACTCCTCGTTGTCCAGGCCGGCGCCGCCGAAGAAGGCCATGCCGTCGGTCCGGTTCACCAGGTATTCCTTGTTGTCCTTCTTGTTCAGCTCGCTCTTCCTGAAGCTCTTGTCGCGGGTCTCCTTCATCCGCTGGGCGATCCGGTCAAGTGCCCAGTCCCACGATTTCTCTTCCCACCGGTCCGAACCGGGGGCACGGTACTTCACCTTCTGGAGCCGGTGTTCGCTGTTGGCGATCTGGAAGAGCGCACCCCCTTTGGGACAGAGCGCCCCCTGGTTGATCGGGTGCTCAGGGTCACCCTCGGTATTGACGACCCTGCCGTTCCTGGTATGGACGAGCAGACCGCAGCCGACCGAACAGAACGGACAGATGGTGGTCGAGCTCTTCAGCCCCTTGGTGCGCATCTCCGGGGAGTCGACACTGGCCTCCCCTTTTCCGGCCAGGGCGATACCGGCCGTTGCCAGCGCCCCACCCTGCAGAAACTGCCTGCGTGAAATTCCCATTCCCGCCTCCTTGCTGATATTCGAAAGGCATACATGTTGCCTGTTCCTTAACGCCAGCCGTATACAGCAACCGGTATGCCATGGGGATTTTGCCGCAGTATTGGCTGGTTATGCTGGCTAACCGGCTGAAAACAGGCACCGGGCGCACGGAATGGGAATGCAGCTCGCAGATTAAAACAAACTTGTATTGTTTAATTTAGTCAACGGATGTAACATTTTGACCATATGATTATCAAAAACTAATATTTTTACTCAACAGAGACCTTTATGACTGCGCGCATCCTGATTTGCGACGACGAAATCGAAATACTGAGTTATCTCCGCAAGATCCTGGTGGCCAAAGGGGTCGCTGTGGAGACCTTCACCTCCGGCAGCGCCCTCCTGAATCACCTGGAGAACAGCTCTGACGAAGCGGCGGACCTGATCCTGCTGGACATCAGGATGCCGGATATGGACGGCATCAGGGTACTGGGCCGGATCAGGGAACTGGGGCTGGAGATCCCGGTACTGATCATGACCGCCTATGCCTCCATCGATTCGGCCATCGAGGCGATCAGGCTCGGGGCCTACGATTACGTCACCAAGCCGTTTCCCAAGGAAAAGGTGCTCGGACTGCTGGAAAACATCATCGAGCGCAAGCTGCTCAGGCAGGAAAACCAGGCCCTGAAGGAGGAGTTGGGCAAGCCGGCCAGCCGGAAGAAGATCGTCTTCGCCAGCGCCCGTTTCCGCGAAGTGTACGACCTGGCGCGGCAGGTGGCGGCCAGCGACGCCAACATCCTGATCCTCGGCGAGTCGGGGACCGGCAAGGAGCTGATCGCCGGGCTGATTCACCACAACAGCCCGCGCCGGGGACGCTCCTTCCTGTCGATCAACTGTGCGGCCCTGTCGGACACCCTGCTGGAAAGCCAGCTGTTCGGCCATGTCCGCGGCGCCTTCACCGGCGCCGTCACCCCGCAGAAGGGGCTCCTGGAAGAGGCTGACAGCGGCACCATGTTTCTGGACGAAATCGGCGACATGAGCCCGGTGCTCCAGGCCAAGCTGCTGCGGGTCATCCAGGAGCGAGACTTCATCCCGGTGGGGGCAACAAAGGCCAAAAGCGTCGACGTCCGCTTCATTGCCGCCACCAACAAGGATCTGCTCCAGGAGGTCAAGCTGGGCCGGTTCCGGGAGGACCTCTTCTACCGGCTGAACGTCATCCCGATCCATCTGCCACCGCTTAGGGAGCGGACCGAGGATATCGAACCGCTGGCCCGGCATTTCATCAACAGGTTCTCCCTCCGGATGAAGAAAGAGGTGACCGGACTGACTCCCGACGCCATCCGCCGGTTGACCGGCTACCCCTGGCCCGGCAACATCAGGGAGTTGGAGAACGTCATCGAGCGCGCCGTGATCCTTGCCCGGGACGCATCGATTACCGCCGAACAGCTCCCGCTTTTGGCCGGCGAACCGCCTGGAGAAACGGTACGGCTAGGGAGGCTCGTCCCCCTGGAAACCGTGGAAAAGGAGCATATCCAGTTCGTGCTGAAAAGAACCGGCTACCACAAGAGCAGGACGGCCAGCATCCTCGGCATTGCCCGCCGGACCCTGGACCGGAAGATCGAGGAATACCGGCTCACGGACAGCGTGCTTGACGACGGAGAAGACCGCTGATGCGGCGCCGCTCCATCAGGGCCAAGCTGACCATCGGCGCCCTCACCCCTTTTTTCGTGGCGCTCGTCATCTGCTCCTGCACCGGTCTGTACATCATCGACTCCCGGGTGGCCCACCAGGCCCAGGAGAAGGTCAGGACCGACATCAATTCGGCTCGGGAGGCCTACCAGAACGAACTGGCCCATATCGACGAACTGATCCAGTTCACGGCCACGATTCCGCTCTATGCCGAGACCGTTGCCACCGGCGACAGAAAAGGGATCGCCGCCCTGCTGACCCCGCTCCGGCAGCGCAAGAAGCTGGATTTCCTGACCGTGGTCGACAGGAGCGGACGCGTCCTCTACCGGGCGCACAATCCGGCCCATGCCGGCGACGACCTGAGCACAAGGCGCTCCGTGGCCAGGGCGCTGCACGGCGAGCCGGTCAGCGGCACCGAGCTGTTCTCGTCCCGTGAACTGCAGAACGAGCAGGAAGAGCTGGCCCGCCGGGCGAAGATCGAGGCGGTGGCAACGCCGCGGGCCAGACCGACGCCGGCCTCGATGGAGGGCGCCGGGCTGCTGCTGGTTGCCGCGGCGCCGGTGAAGGACCGAAGCGGTGCCATCGTGGGGGCTCTCACCGGCGGACTGCTCCTGAACCGGAACAACGCCCTGGTGGACAAGATCAAGGACACGGTCTACGAGGGGGTGCGGTTCAACAACAAGGAGGTGGGAACGGCCACCATCTTCCTCGGCGACCTGCGTATCGCCACCAACGTCATGACCCCGGACAACAGGCGCGCCATCGGCACCCGCCTCTCCGAGGAGGTCTACAACCGGGTGATCCTGGAGAAGGCGAAATGGGTGGGCAAGGCGTTCGTCGTGTCCGACTGGTACCTGTCCGCCTACGAGCCGATCCTCGACCTGGGGGGAACGGCGGTCGGCTCGCTGTATGTGGGGATACTGGAGAGGCCCTATGCCGAGCTGAAGAAAGAGGTGAACCTGATTTTCGGTGGCATCGTGCTGGTCTGCACGGTCATCGGCCTGGCCATCTCCGGGGTTATCGGCAACCAGCTCTCCCGGCCGATAAGGGAGCTGGAAACCCTTGCCAGACGGGTGGCGGCCGGCGAGCGCAACCTGCAGATCGAGGTGCGGACAGGCGATGAGCTGGAAGAGCTGGCCGGTGAATTCAACCAGATGACCAGGGCACTGGATCAGCGGGAAACGGAGGTACGGAACCTGAACCGCAGCCTTGAACAGAAGGTGCAGGAGCGAACCGCCCAATTGGAGGAGAAGAGCCACCTGCTTTTGCAGACCCGGGCCGACCTTGCCCGGTCCGCCAAACTCGCCGACCTGGGGGTGATGGCTGCCGGCGTGGCCCACGAAATCAACACGCCGCTGGCCATTATCCGCGGCAATGCCGAAGTCCTGGAGATGAGCCTCCCGGCCGGCCACGAGAACCGGGAGGAGATCGACATCATCTCCCGGCAGACCGAGCGGATTGCCCGGATCGTCGCCAACCTGCTTACCTTTGCCCGGGAGGGAAAACTCCGCCAGGGGACCGTCGCCATCCATGGGCTCCTGGACGACATCGTCGCCCAGATCGGCTTTCAGGTCCCGATGACCGCGATCCGGGTGGTACGGAACTACGCCCCTGACCTGACCACCATTCCCGGCGACGGCGACCAGCTCCACCAGGTTTTCAGCAACCTGGTGCTGAACGCCATCCAGGCCATGCCGGGTGGCGGGGTACTGACCCTGGCCACCTGTATCTCAGCGCCAGAGGGAATTTGTGCCATCGATGTGGCTGACACGGGGTGCGGCATCCCCCGGGACAACCTGGAACAGATATTCTCGCCATTTTTCACCACCAAGGAGAACGGCAGCGGCCTGGGGCTCTCCATATCGTACGGTATCGTCAAGGATCACGGCGGCGAGATCAGCGCCATCAGCACCGAGGAGGACGGGACCATATTCCGGGTCATTCTGCCGCTGGGGCACCGGTCACCGTGTGACAATTAACGGAACAGGGCGCCAAAGCACCCCGTTTCCGCACACCAAAAAGAATTTTCTATCCCATTATGCCGCCGACCAGACCGGCTGCGGCGCCGGCTGGTTGAATGCCAGCCAGTACCTGGCAATGCTGGAGATCACCAGGAAATACTCACGAAAGTCAATCGGCTTCACGATGTAACTGTTGGCACCCAAAGCATAGCAGTCGATCACGTCATGCTGTTCCTGCGACGATGTCATGATGACGACGGGGAGGCTTTTGGTTCTCGAGTCCGACTTGAGTATCCTCAGCACCTCAATACCATTGAGGCGAGGCAGTTTGAGGTCCAGGAAAATGACTTTCGGCAACACCTTCAACTCCCTGTTGATAAGGTAGTCGATGGCCTCAACCCCGTCCCGGACGCGCGCCACACGGCATTTGGGCAGCTCTTTTGCCAGTACACGCATGGCAAGATCAACTTCATCCGTGTTGTCTTCAACCAAAAGAATGTCCGGTTTCATGGCCGTAACCTCCCCCTGCCTCTGCAGGTTGATGTCGGGCAATATCTCTAGGAAATATTACCCTTGCGCAACAATTCTTTGAGTGTTATCTATGTTACAGCAATACTCATACCTCAACCAAGCAAGGCTTTATGCACACAGAAATACTACTGCATACCTCAAGCAACGAAGACAGCCAGATTGGCCGGAGAATAAGAGAGGTCCGACTCTCCAGAAAGCTGACACAACAGGCATTTTCCCGATCACTGGGCATTGTGCAAGGGTTCTTGTGCGGCATTGAGCGGGGGAAAAAATTCCCTTCCGACACCCTGCTCATCGCCCTTTCGCATCTCTATGAGATAAATATGGAGTGGCTCGTTTCCGGCACAGGACCCATGGCGCCCGTACGGGAAACTGATAATGGACAGGTCCGTTTCCCTCTGCTAAAACGGATTCCGGATACGTTTCCGGACCAGATCGATGACCGAGATATCGAGACCTTTCTTGCCTTCCCGAACCTGCCCAAGGGCTGTTTTGGCCTGGTCTATTCCGGAGAATTCATGGCTCCAACCATCCGCGATGGTGATATCATTGTCATCAAGCCGGAGGAACCGGTTCTGCACGGAATGGTCGTACTGTTCAAGAACCGCTGGGGGGAGCCGATGCTGCGCAGACACCGGATCAAGGACGGCGAGACCCATTTTTCGCCGGACAATTCGCTCTACACCTCGTTCAAACCCGATCCGTCCACGCAGATCATTGGCGTGGTAATCGCCGTTTGGCGTAACATCAGGATCTGATACTACCGCCACAAAGCGGAGCAACTCCGGCAAATGCCGCGAATCAACGAAAAACGCGATGGAAATCAGTTTCCGATACAGGAGGACCAATCATGAGCTTCAACCATTTTGACGACCGTGGCCAGGCAATCATGGTGGACGTCAGTGCGAAAGAGCCGACCATGCGCAGTGCCATTGCGTCTGCTACCGTTCATCTGGGCCGGGAGACCCTGGCCGCCATCCTGGAAGGAAGGACCACGAAGGGGGACGTGCTGGGAGTGGCCAGACTGGCCGGTATTGCTGCCGCCAAAAAAACGCCTGACCTGATCCCCCTGTCTCACCCCCTGGCCATCCACTTCGTCTCCATCGACTTTACCAGCGACCAGGCCGCCGGTACCATCCGGGTGGAAGCAACGGTCAAGGCGTTCGAGCGGACCGGCGTGGAGATGGAGGCCATGACGTCGGCCAGCGTGGCGGCACTCACCATCTACGACATGTGCAAGGGGCGCGATAAGGGCATCGCCATCGGCGAAATCGTTCTTCTCTTCAAGGAGGGGGGCAAGAGCGGGGTCTACCGGCGAAAGGAGACGCAATGAAAGTGGCAATTCTGATACTGAGCGACAAGGGGGCACGGGGAGAGCGCGAGGATACCAGCGGCCCGGCTCTGGAACAGTGGCTGACACAGCACGGTGCCAAGGTGATGCATCTGGAGGTGATCCCCGACGAGCAGGAACTGATCGAGGTTAAGCTGATGGGGTGGGCCGACAGCGGCGCCCTGGACCTGCTTCTCACCTGTGGCGGAACCGGGGTATCCCCCCGGGACGTCACGCCCGATGCGACGTTAAAGGTGGTTGAGCGGGTAATTCCCGGCTTTGGCGAAGAGATGCGGCGCAAAAGCCTGGCAAAGACCCCCCATGCCCTGATTTCCCGGGCCATGGCCGGCATCCGGGGACAGGCCCTGATCGTCAATCTCCCCGGCAGTCCCAAGGGGGCCATCGAGAACCTGGAGGCCATTTGGCCTGCAATTCCCCACACCGTGGCCAAGATCCAGGGTGACAAGAGCGACTGCGCCACCAACTGACCCATGGAACTATCCACCGACATCATCATCCTTCTCAAGTCACCGACCATCGGCGAGGCCATCACCCCGGTCAGGGTGAGCGCCATCCCGTCGGCCATTCTGCAGCTGGCGCCGGGGACCGACGTACGGGCGGAGGTACTGGGGAGAATGGCCAATGGTCGAACCCTGATGCGGGTCGCCGGAGAAGTACTGACCATGGAGCTGCCGGAATCCCTGGCAACTGCGGATTCGGTGCGCATGACCTTTCTGGGGAGAGAGCCGCGCCCCACCTTTTCCCTGTCGCTCCGGCAAAACAGCGCCACACCGGTGGCCATCAGCCAGACAGGTCGCTGGCTCGGCCAGATCGTTCAGGGCGATACCGGCACCATGTCCCGGCCGGAACAGCTCGGCCGCTCTGTCAGGCTCAGCGACGGCCCGCCGGTCGATACGGCGCGGCTGGCAGCATCACTCCGGGAGGCGCTGACCACCAGCGGCCTGTTCTACGAATCCCACCTGGTCGAGTGGGCGGCCGGCAAGCGTCAGCTCTCCAGCATCATGCAGGAACCGCAGGCCTCTCTCTCGCCCCAACCGGCCGAGACTCCAGCCCCCCCTCTTTCCGGCAATGAACAGCCCGCCGTTACCGTTCCCGGAGCAACCAAGGGAACTGAATCAGCCGCACAACCTTCGCAACCCGCGCCGGGAAGCGCTTCAGCCACACAGCAACCTCCAGCCGCCGCATCCCCACTGCCAGAGACGCCTACTGCGACAGAGGCGGCCGGCGCCAAGGCACCACTAGGCTCGGGCGAAGGGCAGCCGGAAGATACACAACTACCGTCTGCTCCGCAACCAGGCCGTGCAGCCACCACGTCTGTCGGTCCCTCGGCAGGGGAACTGACGGTCGACACCGGCCGTGACAGCGGCACCGGCACGGTGCCTCAACCTGCCGGCACTCAGCCCGCAGCAATCCGCCCCGGCGCCGAAACATCGCAGCAGACCGGCGCAGCTCCAACAGCACCACCGCCAGCGGCTCAAACACCTTTTCAGCAGCAAGTCCCCTCCCCGCCCGTTGCAAGGTCCGAAATGCCTCCTCCGGAAAACGGCATCATTCGCGAACAGCCAACGACAGCCTCGCTCCCGGCCCTGCATACCGAGACCGGTGCCATCTCTTCCAGCCAGCAACCAGCGTCGTCCCGGCAAAAGCCGCTGCATCCTTTGCAGCATATCGATCCGGTTGCCTCGGAGGAGATGAACGCCCCTGCCAGCGCCCTATCGGCAAAGCCCACCCACGAAGCGTCAACTGGCCGGGGAGCGGAGCGGCCGGAAGTTGCCGACCCACGCGCGGCATCTATCATAAAAGAGCAACTGTCGGCACTGAATAGCGGCATTGTCACCTGGAACGGCGAAGCATGGCCCGGTCAGCCTCTGCAATGGAAGATCGAGGACCGGGAAGCCAGACATCGGGAAGCCTCGGAAGGAAGATGGCACAGTGAACTGCGGGTTGACCTGCCGAACCTGGGGAATGTCGTTGCGTCCCTGAAGATCCGCGGCAAGAAGCTGCACCTCTCGCTAACGGCAGACGCCGGCTCCACAACCGACCTGATGCAGCAGGAAGCCCCTAACCTTGAGGAACGGCTTGCCGCGGCAGGTCTGAATCTGGAAAACATGGTAATCCGTCATGGCAAAAAAGAGTGACCGTGAACGACTGGCTGCCGCACTCGCCTACAAGGCCGGTGATTACGCCCCACGAGTGATCGCCAAAGGGCGAGGTGCCACTGCCGAAGCGATTATCGCCCTGGCAAAAGAATCGGGAGTCTACGTGCACGAGTCGCCGGAATTGGTCTCCCTTCTCATAAAGGTGGACCTGGATCATTTTGTCCCGCCCGAACTCTATATGGCCATAGCCGAGATTCTGGCCTGGCTCTACTGGCTGGAGCACGGAAAGCCCGACTCACCGCCACCTTCATCCTGACGCAGGTGTTCCCCATAGCACTGACGAGCTCCCCCCCGAAAGTTATTTATTTTACTTCATTAGTTTAACCTCCCATGGCTTTTCTGTTGACCCGAAGCAAGTGTTACGTTATACACACAATTCCGTTCTACAAAACATCGTGGAGGTGTCTATGTCACTCGTCGAACAGATCAAAAGCAAGGCGGGGAAAACCCTGAAGACCGTTGTGTTGCCGGAGAGCTACGACGAAAGGATGCTCTTTGCCGCTCAGAAAGTCATGGAACAAGGTTTGGCTAAAATTGTCATCCTTGGCAATCCGGGCGAGATTGCAGCGGCCGCATCCGCCAAAGGGGTCAACCTGACCGGCGTGGAGATCATTGAGCCGGCTACGGCTCCTCGTCTTGACGCCTACGTCGACGAACTGGTCGAACTCCGGAAAAGCAAGGGGCTCACCAGAGAAGAAGCCACTAACCTTCTGACCGCCAGGGACAATCTTTACTTTGCCGGCATGATGGTACGAACCGGGGACGCGGACGGCGAAGTTGCCGGAGCAACCGGCACAACGGGCGATGTCCTGCGTGCAGCCTTTCAGACCGTCGGCACGGCCCCGGGCATCAAAACCGTTTCGTCATTCTTCCTGATGGTCACCAAGACCCCTTCGTTCGGCGAAAACGGCATCCTGCTGTTCGCGGACTGCGCCGTCAATCCCAATCCCGATGCCCAGGCCCTCGCCGAAATCGCTGTTGCTACCGCACGCAACTGCACTGCATTTCTCGATGTCCCCGCCAGGGTCGCCATGCTCTCCTTTTCCACCAAAGGGAGCGCCAAACACGACGATGCCGACAAGGTGCTCAAGGCCCTGGAGATTGCCAAGGGGATCGAACCCGGGTTGCAGATCGACGGCGAACTCCAGGCAGATGCGGCCCTGCTGCCAAAGGTGGGTGAGAAGAAGGCCCCCGGCAGCACGGTGGCCGGCAAGGCGAATGTCCTGATCTTCCCCGACCTGGATGCCGGCAACATTGCCTACAAGCTGGTCGAAAGGGTCGCAGGGGCCGAGGCGGTCGGCCCGGTCATCCAGGGGCTGGCCAAGCCGATCAACGATCTGTCCCGCGGCTGCTCGGTGGACGACATCGTCAATGTTGTGGCAATTACCGCAGTGCAGGCGCAGGCGTAGTTCTATCTGGGCGAGGAACCCCTTGCACAGACTTCACAAGACCAAACGAAAAGGCCGTCGGGAATCCCGACGGCCTTTTCGTTCGTCATCCTTCTTCGTCTTTCGTAGTTGCGCTACTTCCTCACGAAATCGTTCCTGGCAAAGGTATACTCAAAGTTCATGTGATCGGTGTAGGTACCGTTGAGAATGGCCACCACGTCCTCGGTAAATACCAGCTCCTCGTCGGTCGGAATGACGAACACCTTGATCGGCGAGTCATCGGTCGTAATCAGGCTCTCCCGCTTACGGGTCATTGCCCCCTTGTTCCGCTCCTTATCGAGAACAATGCCGATGTGCTCAAGCCCTTCAATGGCCTTCTCGCGAATAGGCCATCCCATCTCCCCGACACCGGCAGTAAACACCACCGCATCAAGCCGGCCGATGGCAGCGAGGTAAGACCCGATATACTTCTTCAAGCGATAGCCCTCGATCTTCAACGAAAGCTGACAGCGTTTATCGCCGGCATGGGCATGCTCAATGACGTCCCGCCGGTCGGTGAAACGACCGGTGACCCCGATGACGCCACTCTTCTTGTTCAGGATGCTGTCGATCTCCTTGGCCGAGAGGTTTTCCTTCTGCATCATGAAGGCAGGAATCGCCGGATCGATATCGCCACAGCGGGTCCCCATCATTGCCCCCTCCAGAGGGGTCAACCCCATGGTGGTGTCGACCGAGATGCCGTTCTTGATGGCACAATGAGAGACACCGTTACCTATGTGCATGGTGATGATATTGCACTCGCTGGGCTTCTTGCCAAGAAGCACCGCAGCCCGCTTGGAGACGTAGAGATGGGACGTGCCGTGAAAGCCGTAGCGCCGGACTCCGTGCTTTTCGTACCACTCGTACGGCACGGGATAGATATAGGCGTGTTCCGGCATTGTCTGATGGAAGGCGGTATCGAATATCGCCACGTGGGGAACGTTGGGCAGAACCGCCTGGGCCGCCTCGATGCCGGAAATATTGGGAGGGTTGTGCAAGGGAGCCAGATGTTGAACGTCCTTGACCGCGTCAAGCACCTGTTCGTCAATCAAGACTGAACAGGTGAACTTCTCGCCACCATGCACCACCCGGTGCCCCACGGCCGAAATCTGGTTAATGTCGGTCAACACACCATGAACCGGGTCGGTCAGCGTAGTGATGATCAAATCTATCGCCACCTGGTGGTCCGGACAGTCGCGCTCAAGACGGTGGGTTTCCCGTCCCGGGACCTCGTGCAGGATAAAGGAATCACCGATGATGACCCGCTCAACCATCCCCTTGGCTATGACTTCACGTGTATCCCAGTTGAATAGCTGATATTTGACCGACGAACTACCGCAGTTAAGGGCAAGAATATCCATGCAAGCCTCCACTAAGGATCTATCTAGAATAAATCAAACCGATTCAATTGTGATTTCCGTGAAGTTAAAAAAAGAGAAAGTGAAATTTAGCTCTAATAAAACTGTTTTTTATATTACAGGAGGTCATGTATCAATTCAAGGTTTTTGTTTTGCCTGGCAAAATGACACCTAATCTATAAACAGCTTTTTATGGACTTTACCCGCCCCTTATGCTATGTATCAGAAAATAGTCAATACGACCTAACTTACAGTCAAACTTACAGCAAAGGAGGTGAATAACTTGGCTCACAAGATTTCCGACGACTGCACCAACTGTGCCGCTTGCGAAGATTCCTGCCCGGTCAACGCCATCAGCGAGCAAGGTGCCAAGAGGGTTATCGACGCTGACACCTGCATCGACTGCGGCGCCTGTGTTGATACGTGCCCGGTTAACGCCATCAGCGCCTAGTTGCACCCGAAGTAGTTACAAAAAAGGCCGACTTACCGTCGGCCTTTTTTGTTTATGTTCTGCAACGTTGAACCACAGCATCACTTCGCAGCAACGGTAGAGCCTGCCACGGAAACACTGAAATCAACAGCTTCCTTTGGAACACTCGCAAATACGACAACAAAGGGAATAGACTTCCCGGGTTGCACTCCCAGATTGGAAAGTGAATCTCCGAACTGGTTGTTCATCACCTCTTCCAGTTTGTTCAGGGAAAGCATCGTGAGCTGTTCCTTGGTCAGACTGTTGCCACAATAGGCTTGCTTGTTAAGTATCGGCTGTCCATTTGCACCCAACAGCGTTGCCTTTACCTGGATCGAAGCCCGTGGCTTGCTATAGTTGTTAATCGTCTCCCCTCTGATGACGAAAAGCTCTCCCGCCTCATTGTTCGTAACGAACTCTGCGCTTATCTTGCCCAGCGATATCTTTCCTTCTTCCTGAGCACCACCGGTCAGCGAAACCAGAAAGCCAAGTCCCATTTTAGTCATGGTCTCCGGACCACTGACAACAAAGAAACCGACGCCTGCCAAAATCACAACAATGAAAATGGCGGTAATGGTAATGGCTGCCGGGAAAAAAGAGGCCCCTTTACGACGAGACGAAATAGTGAGGGGCGGTAGTTCATCGACGGTACCCTCAGAGAGTCCCGGTGGGGTGGAAGCAGGTGGCGCAGATTGTGCGGGAGTAGAGGGGTCGGCCTTGGGAAAAACTTCGTGATCCTGCGCAACGCCTGTTGTTGCACCCCGCGAGCTCGGCGTCAACGACGACACCTCACCCAAATCAAGCCCACCAAGGTCGTCGTCGCTTTTTTCCCCAGACTGTGCCGATGCCGAATCGCCATCGGGAATCGCTGTAGGAGTGGAAGATGCCGAAGCATGCAACGAAGGGACATCGCCGAACACATCATCAAAATCAAGATTAAATTCGTCCCGCGCCGACGCCTCGCCATCAGCCACGGGAGCCCTGTCGGCCACCGATTCCCCGGAAAGACTCACCTCGTCGAAATCAATACTGAAGTCTTCCGCCGCCGTCGACTCCGGAGCAGCATCCGTCTGCGGGGTGGTATCGAAGGAAGCATCTCTGTTCGTCGTACCCAATTGTTGGGACTGGTCCGCGTCATTGAAATCATAGTCAAGGTCGAATCCGGCCGGTTCACCGGGAATGGAGGAGATGCCGGGCTCCGGGCCATATTCTGCAGGCAACCTGTCCGAGTCAAATCGACCGGGTTCAGCGTCGGGATTATCAAGCGAAGCGAGCTCTGCGTCTATGGACGTAGCTTGCGGTGATGCTGAGATACTCGCCCCCTCTTGAACTTCAGAGGTCGCAGCGACAACTGGCACCACGGAAGGGGCACTGGCAACAGATTCATCAGCAAGGTTGGCCGATGTGGTGCCAGCAAACTCCGATCCCGACTCCACTCCGAAAGCAGCCCCCCCGCTCTCACCGTACTGCCCCAACAGGTCGCCAAACGTGGTACCTGGCCGTTCTTCCTTTTGCACCAGGAACACGTGTCTGCACTTGGAACAGCGAACCTTGACACCTCGACCCTTGATCTTTGCATCATCGAGCCTGAACTTGGTATTACACTGTTCACACTGAATAATCATGAAACCCTCCACAAGGAGAGATGCCGTAACTGGACAAAAACACCGTCATATCCCTCTTTTACAAGCTTTTGTCGATTCCCGTCTATAACAGAAACAAAGATGAGTGTCAAACCATTAATGGGCTCTAGAACTGGGCGGTGTAGAGTAGTCTTCCTTCAATTCCTTGTAAGCCCGTTCCAGATTCACGTCAAAGAAAACCTTGAAGCCGGGGAGCGATTGATATTCCGGCAGGGAAAAAGCCTTCTTGGTCTGAGCCAAAGTGTATCCTTTTTCAATATTCTGCAAAACCTCTGTCAGGAAGGCACGCATAGTGGTGCGGAAGCGGACTATCCCCTCGGCATCCGTCACCTTCCCGACCCCCGGGATCACCACCCGTGGATTCAACTGCTCCATCATGTCCAGGTTGAGGACCCAGTCCCGCATATGCCCATCCCCCATATAACCGACAGCATCATTGAAGAGGAGGTCCGAGGCAAAGAGCACCCCTTCGCTGGGGACATACACAATGACATCCCCATCGCTGTGACCACTTACCGTATTGTTCAGCACCAGGGAAATATTATCCCGCTGCAGCGTGAGCTGACTGTCGAAAATGATGACCTGGTTCTTGAAGGGCCTGAGCTCATTCTTCAGTGCTTGCCAGGTTTGCCATGAAGTGATGATCTCCGCATTGGCGGGCAGGTCAAAGTCGATGTAATTGAATCCCGGATGATGGTGGGTGAGTATCACATGACGGATCGGAAGCGGGGTAATCTTGGCAATCTCGGCAACCAGTTCCCTGACCCCTTCTGGAAGAAAATGGGCTCCGACCAGGATTACCTGGTAATTGGTGACGACAATCATCGCATTGCTGGCCGCTTTTCCCTCCGGGAGCGCGATGGCGCCATACACACCGTCTCCGATTTTCTGGATGGAATAATAAGCCGCCCGCACCTGCACCGGCACAAAAAAAACAATGGTCGTGCAAACCAGAAACAGTATAAAACGCTTCATCGAACCTCCGTGCGAAATTATAGTAACATTTTCGACACATTTGCGGCTATCTAAAGAATTTGCTCAATATCGACATTAAGGTCTTGAGTTTAGTGATGAAATATTGTAGAAAGGATAGCTCACGGGCGGTTAGCTCAGTTGGATAGAGTACAGGCCTCCGAAGCCTGGGGTCGTGGGTTCGAATCCCATGCCGCCCGCCAAAAAAAACAAAAGGGTTACGGCATTGCCGTAGCCCTTTTTCAGTTCCGCGCCCTTCACTCCTCGAATCGTCCCAATCCCGATGCGTAAGGCTTATTGCTACTTTCCGAATACCAGGTTGTGCGTGTAGTGGTCTCTTGCCAACCGCTCCATCTCTTGCCCGCTGATCATCTTGTGGACCACAAAGTACTGCCCGATACGACGCATTCGCGATTTCTGATTCATCAGTAACAGCTTCACCTGAAAGGGATTCAACAAGCCGCTACGGACGGCATTCTCGCCGAATCTGCCAGCAGGACGGACCGAAAGAATGGCCTCCACATCAGAGTGCGACAGCCAGCCCCATTCACGGGCAATGGAGCCAATTGTCACCCGGCCTCCCCTTTGCCACGTCACGGCATCCAATAACGCCCGGAATGGTATGATGCCACGATAATAGAGGTACCGGCCAAAGGGGAGCGGGCGAGGGGGAAGAGAACCGTGATGGTACGTGTGACGGGCAGATTCTGGTGGTTTTTCGTATGTTCGGGTGGGATTGAAATTGTGGTCAGTCTTCAGCCGTATGCCCCGATTCCGA
The DNA here is from genome assembly GCF_007830735.1 of Geobacter argillaceus. Lineage (GTDB taxonomy): Bacteria > Desulfobacterota > Desulfuromonadia > Geobacterales > DSM-12255 > Geomobilibacter > Geomobilibacter argillaceus. Next base: position 126,543 of record NZ_VLLN01000005.1, on the reverse strand, counting down.
ATGAAATTACCAAGCAGTTCATAGGCTTCATTCGCCCGATGAAAGAGCTCGGAACCAGAAGGTGCATTGTGGGGCGAGACATGGGCAGCAAGGTCGGGGTGGGTTTCCTTGGCCTTTCTGCGGAAGGCTGCCTTCACTCCATCGTGATGCAGATACCGCAGAAAATCAACGGACAGGTCGATTTCATGGCCAAACAGCACGCGGCAGGCGTTAAACAGCTCAGAGTAGGAAGCATCTCCATTCACAGGGCACCCTCTCGAACACAGGCTAACTCAAGAGGGGATAATCCTAGCATATGAGCGGCATATTGCCCACCCAAAACGGTCCGAACCTGTTGAGACGAGGATTAAGAGCAGACGTGCAGAACTTCCCGCGCGATCCTTTCGAGCGGAATGACGAGGTTGACGCCCCCCCTCTTGATCGCTTCCTGCGGCATACCGAAGACCACGCAGCTCGCTTCATCCTGGGCAACCGTATAGGCTCCTGCCTGCTTCATTTCAAGCATGCCGTTGGCGCCATCATCACCCATGCCGGTCATAATGACACCAACCGCATTTTTCCCGGCATAGCGGGCCGCTGACCGGAAAAGCACATCCACGGACGGCCGGTGCCTTGAAACCAGCGGACCGTCCTTGATCTCCACGTAGTAACGTGCCCCGCTCCGCTTGAGTAGCGTGTGCCGGTTTCCCGGGGCAATCAGGGCGCGGCCGCGGATGATCGTGTCATTGTTATCCGCCTCCTTGACATTAATCCGACAGAGGCTGTCCAGGCGCTGGGCAAAGCTTCTGGTGAACCCTTCTGGCATGTGCTGGACAATAACGATTCCGGGCGTGTCGGCCGGCAGCGCCTCAAGAAAGATGCGCAGCGCCTCGGTACCGCCTGTCGAGGCCCCGACAACGACCACCTTCTCCGTTGTCTGGATCATCGCCTTTGTTGCCGGCTTTTCCAGGATTACGTCTGCCGAGAGCTTGGGGGCAATCTTGCGGGGTGTAGCGGCAACGGGCCTGACCCGCGCCTGAGCAGCAGCCTTGATCGTATCGCAGATGCTGATGCGCGATTCCTCCAAAAATTTCTTGGTGCCCAGCCTGGGCTTCTGGATTATCTCCACGGCACCATATTCCAGGGCTTTAAGCGCGGTCTCCGAACCCTGATCCGTCAGACTCGAGCACATCACGACCGGAATCGGATGCTGGCTCATGATCTTGTGCAGAAAGGTAATGCCATCCATTTTCGGCATTTCCACATCGAGCGTGATTACATCGGGGATTTCATCACGCATCCGCTCTGCAGCGATGAACGGGTCGGAAGCCGTTGCCATCACCTCGATCTGAGGGTCTGAAGAAAGGATATCCGCCATGGTCTGACGCACCACGGCCGAATCATCGACGATCAATACCCGTATCTTTTTGGTTGGCACATGCCCCTCCACGCCGTAACCATGATAATGCAGCTCTGGTCAAGGTCTGTTGTTGAGCCGCTTGAGCAGTATCTCCCCGGTATGGGTGTAAAAATAGATCTTCCGCCCCTGTTGCCCGCCGATGTCGGCGGCCTGCACCAGAAGACCCGCCTCTTCCAATATCCTTTTCGTTACCGTCACGTTCTGTGTGCCAATGGTCATGCGCTGGCCCGCCTCGGGAACACCGAACATGTCCGACCCGCCGAACACCTTGATCTCCAACTCGCTGTGGTACATCCCCAAGGCATTGAACTGTTCCAGCATCCGTCGGATGGAGCAATCCATGTACTTGAATCCCAACAGGCAATTGCGATCGCATCTGCTGGCGTCGTTGTCACGACAGGATGGGAGCAGTCCATGACAGATCGCCCCGATCCTCCTTTGCGGGTGGAACATGGTAACAGCCACACACGAACCGAGAAGGGTGGTGACTATGGTCGGTTGCTGTGCAATGAACATCTCACCCGGCTTGAGGTAATGGTGCGACAGATGGCTGCCGTGGTGCCTCATGCCGGTTTCCTGTAGACAGTCGGATGCACCTGGACCAGTGGGACATCGAGCCCGTTGAGCGTTTCCGAATGCCCCATGAAGATCCAACCTCCTGCCCTGAGGTGCCCATGGAACTTGTTCAGAAGCCGCTCCTGGGTCTTGCGATCAAAATAGATGATCACGTTCCGGCAAAAAATGATATCCAATTGCTCTTTGAAACCGAAGTCGCTGTCCATGAAGTTCAGGCGACTGAACCGTATCCTGGAGCGAAGTTCCGGGACGATCCGCACCAGGGGATTAGTCCTATCCTTGCTCCTGAGCAGATATTTGCGCCTCAGTTGCATGGGAACCGGATCGATCCGGTCCTCGTCATATACGGCCTTTTTAGCCCTTTCCAGAACCCGGGTCGAGATATCCGTGGCCATGATCTGATAGGAGAAACCGTCCTGCTGCGCTGCGGCCACCTCGCTCAAGACCATGGCCAGCGTGTACGGTTCCTCACCGGTGGAGCAGCCGGCACTCCAGACATTCAAAGGCCGACGGCCGCCCGTTTTCTTCTGCCATTCCGGGATGACGGTATTTACCAGATAGGTGAAATGGGCCGGTTCACGGAAGAAATCGGTCTTATTGGTCGTCACCAGGTCGACCATCATGATCAGTTCGTTCCGCAACCCCTCTTGAGAGAAGAGGTACTCGCAATAGTCGGAAAATGACGGCATTGAAAGTGCGCGTAACCGCTTCTGCAGCCTGGCCTCAAGCATGGTCTTTTTGGCCGGCGGCATCTTGATGCCGCAATGCTCGTAGATGAAGCTGCTCAATCGCGTAAAATCCTTGCCGGAGAGGGCAGGATTGCGCTCTGCAGTTGGCATGCTGGTCGCACTACTGAACACGCTGTTCTCCTCCGCGGTACCTGGAAAAAATTGTCAGGGCACTTCCCGACCAATCCCTTTAGGTGGTTATCGGTATTATTGTGAATCCCTTAATAAAGAAAAACGGAGACGTCGTCCCCATGGTTTGACGTCTCCGTTCGATTCAAGGACCACTCTGATTGTCAAAACTTTTCAAACGCTTCGTCCAGCCGGTCCTCGTCCATATCCAGACTCACGCCGCGTCCGCCAGTTGCTCCCGCTTTGGCCTTCTGCCCGGTTTGCCCGAGATGGGATATTTTGACCTTCTCGGTTTTTATGACCGGTTTTGCATGGGCAATGCCGGCCGGCAACGCAGCCGCCCGCGATCGGGAATCGACCTTGAAGAACGAAATGGCACTTTGCAGCTGCTCGGCCTGGGAATTCAACTCCTCGGCAGTGGACGCCATCTCCTCGGAGGCCGAGGCGTTCTGCTGGATGACCTGATCGAGCTGCTGGATCGCTTTGTTGATCTGGTCCGCGCCGGTGTCCTGCTCGCGGCAGGCGGCAGAGATCTCCTGCACCAGTTCCGCGGTCCGCTGGATGTCCGGCACCATCTTGGTCAACTGTTCCCCGGCCCGTTCCGCAACATCGACACTGGAGGCTGACAGCTCCGAGATCTCGGCGGCCGCTTTCTGGCTCCGCTCGGCCAGCTTGCGTACCTCGGATGCCACTACCGCAAACCCTTTGCCGTGCTCGCCGGCCCGTGCCGCCTCGATGGCCGCGTTCAACGCCAGCAGGTTGGTCTGCCGGGCGATCTCCTCGATGATCGAGATCTTGCTTGCGATATCCTTCATGGCCGCCACGGTCCGGGTGACAGCCTCCCCACCTTCCTTGGCGTCGGTTGCCGATTTCAGGGCGATCTTCTCGGTCTGGGCCGCATTGTCGGCATTCTGGCGGATATTGGACGACATCTCCTCCATGGAGGATGAGGCCTCTTCGGCCGCCGCCGCCTGCTCGCTCGCCCCCTGGGACATCTCTTCCGAGCCGGACGACAGTTCCTGGCTCCCGGCCGCCACGTTGTCCGAAGCGGAGCGGACATCGTTGACAACATCCTTGAGTTTTTCAACCATGTTCTTCATGGCGGCAAGCAGCTGCCCGGTCTCGTCCGTGCTGTGCGATTCGATTTTGACGGTCAGATCACCCTCCGCCAGGCGGTTGGATACGTCTACAGCCTCAACAAGAGGTTTCGTTATGCTTCTGGTCAGGAAAACTGCGACAAGTCCTGCCAGAACGATTGCTGCCGCGCCGATGAAAAGCATCAGGCTACGGGCATTTTGATAGGCTTTCAGCGCCTCCTCGTAGCGGATCGTATTCCGTTCATGCTGGAACTTTACTACTTCATCAATATTGTCCAGCCATTTGCGGACCAGGGGACGGGCCTCCTTCATCATCACGCCGGCAGCCTCTTCCTCCTTGCCGGCCATTGCCAGTTCTATTACCCTGTTGTTCATCGACCGCGCCGAGTCCCCAGCCTCCTTGACCTTGGCGATCATCTCGTAGGCTTTTTTGTCGTCTTTCGGGGTCATCTCTTCCAGCTTCTTGTAGGCTTCATTGTAACCATCCCGGACGACAGAGATCTTTTTCACGGTTTCCTGTCGTTTTTCCGGGCTCTTCTCCAGGAGGATATTGCGCAGTTGGATCGACACTTCCCTGACGCATTCGCCCATATGGTTCGCCTCTTCAAGGCGAACGACGTTGACCTTGACAATCCGGTCCAGTTTGTCATGAATGTGTGCCATATTGGCAATACCGATCCAGATGAGTCCCACCATGAAAATGAGCAACGTTGCGAACGCCAGCATCAGCCTTGTTCCGATCTTCATGTTCTTCAGCATCTCGAACCTCCTTGTGATCTATGCCTTCAACGCCTGGCACCGTTACAGACACTCGTCTCGATTACGGATACGCCCCGATCAAACCGCCGCCACAGACGGCACCAGGGCCTCTTCCACCATGGTAAGCTCCGACGCGGAGAACACCTTGTCGATATCCAGAATGATGACAAAATGGTCGTCCCGCTTCCCCATCCCTTTGATGAAATCGGTCCTCAGCTTGGTGCCGATGCGGGGGGGCGGCTCGATCTGCTCCGGTCCGAGTTCCAGCACCTCCTGAACCGAATCGGCCATGGCCCCCAGCACCGTCCCTTCGCCGTCGATATCCACCTCGACGATGATGATACAGGTATTGACCGTGGTTTCGGCCACCGGCATGTTGAACTTGCTCCGCATGTCCACCACCGGCACCACACTCCCCCGCAGGTTGATGACGCCGCGCATGAAATCCGGCGTCTGCGGCACCTTGGTGATACTGGTATAATCCAGCACCTCCCGCACCTTGGCAATGTCCAGGGCGAAAAGCTCCTCATCAAGGGTAAAGGTCAAATACTGGGTTGATTCACCGACTTCTGTCGCAGCCATAACTCCCCCTTTTCATCCGGATTTGTTTGAACGGAGAACCATTATCCACCTGCTTCAGCGTATGCAGACGGTTGCGGTCCGAACCGAAGGATCAAGCAGCTTCCACTCTGCGCTCCAGCGCTTCAACCCGCCTGATCAGATGCGGGATGTCGAGAATCAGGGCAACCGAGCCATCTCCAAGGATCGTGGCGCCGGAAATGCCGTCAATATTTTTGTAGGCCCTGCCCAGGGACTTGATGACCGTCTGGTGTTCACCGATCACATGATCGACCACAAAACCGACCTGGTGGTTCTCGACGGTCGTAATGACGATCTGCTCGATGTCCGGCCTTTCCCCGTGCATGTAGAATTGTTCCCGCAGGGGAACATACGGAACGATACGTCCCCGGACATTGGCAATGTTCCGGCCGTGGGAATTTTCCACATCTTCGCGGGTCAGTTCCACGCATTCATTGACCAGCGCCAGGGGAATGACGAAACAGTCGGGGCCGATCCGTACCAGCAGGCTCTCGATGATGGCCAGGGTCAGGGGGAGCTTGACCGTGATGGTCGTCCCCACCCCCTTCTTGCTGTCGATGTTGATGGTGCCACGCAGGGTTTCAATGGCGCGCTTGACCACATCCATCCCCACCCCGCGGCCGGAGACGCTGGTTACCTGCTTGGCGGTGGAAAAACCCGGCTCGAATATCTGGGCAAAGATCTCCTTGTCGTCGATCTCGGCCGTGGCCGCAATGAGCCCCTTTTCAACCGCCTTGGCATGGATGGCTTCGCGGTCCAGGCCGCCGCCGTCGTCCTTGATGGTGATCAGAACGCTGTCGCCGGAATGGACCGCGGTCAGGTGGACCGTTCCCTGGCGCGGCTTGCCGGCCCGTTCCCGTTTGTCCGGGGCTTCGATGCCATGGTCGATGCTGTTGCGGATGAGATGGACGAGCGGGTCGTTCAGTTTCTCGATGACTGTCTTGTCCAGTTCGGTATCGGCCCCTTCGGTGGTCATCTCGATCTCTTTGCCCAGTTCCTGGGAAAGATCCCGCACCAGCCGCTTGAACTTGCTGAAGGTGGTACCGATGGGAAGCATGCGGATATTCAGGGCATTGTCCCGCAGGTCGGCGGTAAGCCGCTCGACCTCTTCGGAAATGGCCAGGAGGTCGGCCTGCTTGGTGGACTGGGCCAACTGGGTGAGCCTCGCCTGCACGGTAACCAGCTCTCCCACCAGGTTGACCAGAACATCCAGCTTCTCGGCCGGTACCCGGATGCTGGATGCCGACTCCTGGACCTGCCTCTCCTGGCGCACTTCCCGGACGTGCCGCTGCTCGACCAGGGCAGACACTACCTGCTCCGCCTTCACCAGGCCGGCATCAACTACCAGTTCGCCGAAACGACGGTGCTGGGCCAGAACATGTTCCATATCCTCGGGCCGGAGTTCTCCGCGCTCCACCAGGATATCACCCAGCTTTTTGTAATCTTCGTCGACATCAAGCCGGCCGCCGTCATCGATCATCTCGATGGTCAGATCGCAGTCGTCCTCGACAAAGATAAAAACGTCGCGGATGGCATTTTCACCCCGGTTGGTGGTGAGAATGATGTCCCAATAGAGATAGCAGCTCTCCGGTTCGAGATCGCTCAAAACGGGAAGATTGGCCATCTGGGCAACCACGTTGGCCCTGCCCAGTCCGCGGAGTTCATTCAGCAGCGACAAGGGGTTCGTACCGGTCATGAAAACCCCGGCAAACGGCTTGAACCGGATACGATAGGTAACCTGGCCGCCGACTTCCGCGGCTGGCAGTTGGTCTACGGGACGTGGAGAAACGTTGGTCCCTTGCACCTCCCCATTGCCGGAAAGCGCCTTGAACCCGGCAATGAGTTCCTCGCTGGCAGCGGTATCCGGATCGACCCCGTCACCATCGAGCATCGCCTTGATCCGATCCCTGGCCCCCAGGCTCAAATCCACCAGGTTCTGGCTGACCGACAGCCTGCCGCTGCGCACCTGATCGAAGACGGCCTCCACTTCATGGGTAAAGGCGGCAATGGTCTCGAAGCCGAACATGGCCCCGGACCCCTTTATGGTGTGCATGGCGCGGAAAACACGCCCGATGAGCTCGCTGTCAGTGGGATTTTCCTCCAGCTCAAGCAGTGAACTCTCCAGTTCTGCCAGGAGTTCGTAGGCTTCGTCTTTGAATGCCTGCCGATGTTGATCGATCATCCCAGCACCTTCTTTACGACCGCAATGAGCTGGTCCGGCTGAAACGGCTTGACGATCCACCCGGTGGCCCCCGCTGCCTTGCCTTCCTGTTTCCTGGTATCCTGCGATTCGGTGGTGAGCATGACGATCGGGATGAAGCGACAGGCCGGCAGGGCCCGCGCCCCCTTGATCAGGCCGATGCCGTCCAGGTTGGGCATATTCAGGTCGGTAATCAGCATGTCGACCTTCTGCCCTTGCAGCTTCTGCAGGGCATCCTTACCGTCAACCGCCTCGACGACGTCATAACCGTGCTGCTTGAGGGTAAAACTCACCATCTGCCTGACACTTGCCGAATCGTCGGCAGTCATGATCATCTTCGCCATCAGCCTCGTCCTCCCGTCCAAATACAGGTGTGGCAGACATCCACCACACACCCCATCTGCCGCAATTGGCCGACAGCGTCCGCTGCCTCCCAGACCGCCGACCCCGGTCCGCCGATAATGGTAAAACTTTTTTTCATAAACACCGAACTCCGGTGGGCCGAGCAAAGAATTTGCAGCCCGGCAACGTCTATCCCCGTCACCGCGGTCAAGTCCGCAGTTATACGGTTCGCCTTCTGGAAGGCTGCCAGCAGATGCTCCCGGAGCTCACCGGCATACGGAATGGTCATCTCTCCGGCGATGGTCACCACAACCGCGGCTGGATCGTCTGGCGCTGCCAAGGTCTGTACTGAAAGGTCACTCATTCCCGATCCCCCTGATATCAGAAAAGCTCGACGTTATCGCCCAGGCTGTCCGCTGAAGCCGCCTGATCGCCGGCAGGGCTTCCCCCAAACGGCACCGCCTTGTCAAACGCTGCTGCCCCGCGCTCTGTCCGGGTAACGACTTCGTGCACTTTACGCTCGCTATGCATGGTATAGCGGGCAGCCAAGACTTTCAGCCGTTCGGCAGCCGGTTGCCCGACCGGTGGCGGAAACTCCCGGCGGCTGGCCGTGCAGACCTGCTCTGCGGCCTGCAACGAGTCGGCAATCGCCTGCGAGAGCTCCTCGTGGGCAGCAATCCCCCTGATCCCTTCCACGATCTCCCCTTGCAGACTGTCAACGGTCCCGTCGATCGACGCAACCAGCTCGAATACTTCGTTCTGGACGGCACAGATCTCCTGCAGGGATATGGTCAACTCGTCGAGCATCCCTTTAACGTCCCGGTCAATGGAGGCAGAATCATTGGCCACCCGTCCCTGCAGCCGCTCGGTCACCGCCGTGATGGCCTGGAGCGGCCGTGAAACAGACGCCGTCTGTTCCATGGTGTCAAGGGAGAGCCGCTGAATCGCCTCTGCCAGCACACCCAGGGCTGCCCCCTCGCTGCCGACCCTGACAGCCTTGATCTGGGCATTCAGAGCTATCAGTTCGATCTCTGTGCCAATGGTTTCGATGTCGCGGACAAAGGTGATAATCTCGCCGATCGTCCCGATTACCGTCCCCATGGCACTGATCAGCCTGCCGTTTTCCCGGGCGCTCTCGGCAAGCACCGTGGTCACGCCTGCCAGCTCTTTTTCCATGGTCGAAAAAAAGGTCTGGTCGGTCTGATCCGAGACCCCGGCCATCTTTCTGACCTCACCGGCAAGCCCTCCCCCCTTGGTGCTGATCGACTCAAGGCTTTTAGTGATCGTGCCAATGGCATGTTCCAGTTCATTGTCCGAGTTTTTCAATTGAGCCATCTGCAGTTCGCAGATGTCGCCGATCTCGACGGCAAGGTTGTGCCGAGCCTGCTGAGAAAGGTCATCCATCCTGTCGATGGCGGCACTGAGCTCGTCGAAGGCCTCCTGAACATGCTCCAGCTGCTGCCGGACAATGTCGTGGAACTGCATGAACGTAACGATTTCACCCAGGTTCTGTTCCATCTCGGCGGAAATGGCGCTGATGACTGCTGCCGCCTCACCACGTTGGCTGTTTACCGTCTCCAGGGTTTCCAGGCTTTCCCGAACCCGCTGCAGCGTCGCGTGAACCTGGGCGTGCTGGTGCGCTTCCACCCCCCGTACCCGTTCGAGAGTTTCGCCGATCAGCCCTTCCAGACTGTTCAACTGGCCGGTTATGGTTTCCGACTTGCTCACCACATCCACCGAGAGACGGGCCACGTCATTGGCCAACGTCTCGAAACCGGCAGCATTCCCTCCCAGGCGGGAACTTTCGATCTTTGTGGAGATCCCCAGCATGCGCAGCACCTTGTTGATTTTGCCGAAGCCGACCAACGGCGCCTTGGCGTTTTCAAGCATGCTGATGATTTCCCGGAAGTCTCCGCTAATCTCGTCCATTTCTCTCTGTAGATTGGACAGGTAGAGACCGAGCCGGCTGACGATATTGTTGATGGTCGTCATGGTCGCGGTGATCTTCTCTCCGCTGACCACCCTCACCATCTGGTCAGACTGAGTAGTCACACCGCGCGCCTGTCCCCAAAGGCCTTGAAAACGACCGCCCAGCGCGAGGAACTCCCGCTCGCTGGCAACGGCTACCGCTCCCAGGGATCTGGCCTGACTGCCAAGAATCTCCTGCCAGTCGCCAAAGGCGTTGTTGTTCTGGAAGTTGTTATGCCTGGATTCTGTACTATGTTCGAACATGTTGGATTACCAAGCCAGCGTATCGGAACGATCAGGATAAGGTACAGCTCTCTCAAATGCCCTGGTCAGTACAAGGTTGGCGGGTTTTAATGTAATCATAACTGTATCCTTTATTTTTCTTTTGACAACATCGGGATTGAGAAATCAGAAACTCCGTAATGCATTGCATTGGGGGGCTGAGCAGGCCTTGTCGGCTGAATGCCGGTTACCATCAAAAAGATATCCCCCTATTGCATGTATGAATTATCGGGGAATATTAAACTTACTTAAGCCAATTCCGCAAAAAAATGCGATTTTTTGTCAAAAAGACGGTTAAGTGCCATGAACAGCGACGGGAGAAGAACCACCAGCTCTGGTGCACTGCGAAAAAGCGGCATCTGCCCGAAGATCATGGTATGCTGCGGGGAAAATTTTGCCCAGATGGGCATCATGGATGGTTATGCCCGACGAGACCTTGGAAAGACTCACTGTTCGCTTTGCCCGTGCCGCGGAACGTCACAATGCAGCTCTGGAAGCGATGGACGAAGCAGGGGCCAACCGGCAGGCCTTCCTTATCAGTCGGCTTTTTGCCGGCATTGTTGCGCACGGTGTTGCCGGCCGGGCAAGGCTGCTCGGTCTCCTGACCAGCGAACAGCCGGCCGTGGCCGGTATGGCTGCCGTCTATTCCCTGCGCTATGCTCCGCAGGAAGCGTTGCCGGTTCTTCGGCGGATTGCCGGGGAACCGGGATTGCTGGGATTCAGGGCCGGGATGGCCATCGAACGGTGGGACCGGGGGGAATGGGAGATCGACTGATCAACGAGACATGGGCTATGGCTGGCGATCCAGGAAGGTGTCATCGGGAAAGGTTCCGTCCGGGTTCAGCCCCCGGATGCGGTAGTACTTCTGCAACTCTTCGTCAAAGCGGGTACGATCGATGGGGGGAATTTGAATCCCTTCCCCGCTGGAACCGGCCTCGGCAAAAAACCGTGCCGGCAGGATGTCGTCGCCGGCGGTAAAGCCATTGGCACAGTTGTAGAACCGCTCCGTCAGGTAGATCCGCTCGCCGATCTCCTTGAGGCTCTGGGGAGAATACTCCACGCCGGTGGTGGCGGACAGCAGCTCGGCATACTCCTCCAGCGTGGCGCCGAAAAAGGAGAACTTGCACGCCACCAGCGAGTCGACCGCGGCGTTGGTGTCCTCGGCGATCTTGATGATCCGGGCCTTGCCGGAAAAGGAGAACCGGTCGGTGGCCACCGGTTTGCGCAGGATCTCGTGGGCAATCGGGTAGGCCCGCAGGTGACAGCCGCCCCGGTTGCTGGTGCAGTAGGCCAGGGCCATGCCATAGGCGCCCCGCGGATCATAGGCCGGCAGTTCCAGCCCCTTGACGCTCATGGACAGTCCGGGACGCCCCAACTGCTCCGTCACGCGGCGGGAGCCGAGGGCGAGGTGTTCACCATCGCCGCTTCGCATGGCAATCGCTTCCAGCAGGGGAGGCAGTTCGTCGGCCACGGGAAAGCGGCCGCGGGCCTCACCCCAGGCCGCCAGCGTGACAGCGGCGGAGATGGTGTCGATGCCCAGCTGGTTGCAGAGAGTGTTGGCCTCGACAATGGCAGCCAGGCTGGCGATGCCGTTCAGGCCGCCGAAGTGGGAGACCGTCTCGTATTCGGGGAGATGTTCGCCGCTAGGTGTGCTCTTCTTGCACTGGATGGGACAACCGTAGCAGCCGTCTTTCTTTGCCCCGCACTCCCGGCGGATCGCCGGTCCCGAATAGTGGTGCGACCCGGCGAACACCGTCCTGGCAAAGTTCTCCGTCGGCGCCATCCGGCGCTGGCGCATCAGGTCCACCAGGGCCGGCGTGCCGTACTCGGCGATTCCCAACTCGCCGAAGATGACCGGCGAGGCCCGGAAGAGCCGCATCACGTCCTGGCGGGCATGGTCGAAACGGGCCTGGTCGGCGATTGTCACCGGCCGGCTGCCGCCCACCACTATCGCTTTAAGCCGTTTGGCCCCCATGACCGCACCCAGGCCGCCGCGCCCAACCGAGTTCCCCTCCCCCATCATGATATTGGCGAACAGGACGCCGTTCTCGCCGGCCGGACCGATGGCCGCCACACTCCCTCTGTCGGCAAGGGCTGCAACTGTCTCCCTGATCCGCCCGCCCCACAGTTCTTCGGCAGGTAGGAGTTCGACTGCGTCATCATTGATGGCGAGGAGCACCGGTCTTTCGCTTTGACCGGTGATGAAAAGGGCATCGAGCCCGGCCGCCTTGAGCCGCCAGGCAAAGCGGCCACCGGCCGAGCAGTCGTAGATGGTACCGGTGAGCGGCGAGCGGGAGACCACGGTCAGCCGTGCCGCAGTCGGCGCCGTGGTACCGCAGAGGGGGCCGACGGCAAAGATGAGCGGCATCTCCGGTGCCAAGGGGTCGAGGCGGAAATGGTCCCGCATCAGACGCACCCCGAGCCCCCGCCCGCCGAGGTAGGCGTGGAGGAGTTCCTGCGGGATCTCCTCCCGCCAGGCGCGCCCTTCGGTCAGGTCAACACGCAGTATCTTTCCGGTCCAGCCGTTCATTAAAATCCGTGACTCGTGACTCGTGACTCGTGACTCGTGACTCGTGACTCGTGACTCGTGACTCGTGACTCGTGACTCGTGACTCGTGACTCGTGACTCGTGACTCGTGACTCGTGACTCGTGACTCGTTTCACCCGATTGTAAGGTTTTTACGAGTCACCAGTTACCAGTCACGGCTTTAAAGGTACTCCGTAAGTCCCCTCTGCTGCAACTCCTCTACCACCTTCTTCACCTCCTGGGCCCGCTCACGGGGGCAGACCAGGAGGGCGTCAGGACTGTTCACCACCACCAGCCCCTCCACCCCGACCAGGGCCACCAGCTTCGCGTCCCCGTAAACCAGGCATTCGCGGGCATCAACCGACACCAGTTCCTTGACATTGATGGCCACCGTGCCGTTTTCGTCACCATCGATGACCTCGGGCAGGGCGCTCCAACTTCCCACATCGCTCCAGCCGAAGGAGGCCGGCACCACCTGGACGTTGTCGGCCCGTTCCATCACCCCGTAATCGATGGACTCGCCGCTAATATCCCGGTAAATCTTCTCGATCTGGGGCTTGAGGTCGGCCAGTTCCCAGACGTCGGCCGAAAAGGAGAGCCGGTCAAGGGCCGTGGACAGGGCCGGCATATGGCCGGCAATGGCTTCGAGAATCGTATCAGTCCGCCAGACGAACATGCCGCTGTTCCAGAAAAAGCCCCCGGCCTCCAGGAATTCCAGCGCCTTCTGCAGGTTCGGTTTCTCCACGAACCGTTTCACCGGAAACGGCCCGCTGCCACGGTTTTCCAGGTCTGCTTCGATATAGCCGTAGCCGGTCTCCGGCCTGGTCGGCTCTATTCCCAGGGTCACCAGGTAGCCGTTCAGGGCCGCCTCCCGGCCGCGCATGATGGTCCGGCAGAACTCGGCCTCGTCCCTGATGTAGTGATCGGCCGGCAGCACCACCATCAGCCCGGCCGGGTCGTGGCGGGCTATGATCTTTGCGGCCAGGCCGATGGCCGGCGCCGTGTTGCGGCCGACCGGCTCGGCAATGATGTCGAAGGGAACCCCCTGCAGCATGTCGAGCTGCCTGCCGGACTCCGCCGCCTGCAGGGCGTTGGTCACCACCAGAATCCGCTTCGGCTTCAGGGGAAGCACCCGTTCCACGGTCCGCTGGAGCATGGACTTGCCGCCGAATACCGACATGAGCTGCTTCGGGGTACGGGTCCGGGAGAGGGGCCAGAAACGGGTGCCGGAGCCGCCGGCAAGAATTACGACGTACATGTATCAACGTTCCTTTCAATGCAGATGTCAATGCAGATGTAGGGGCGATTGACGAATCGCCCCGTTAATGGCCGCTCACATCCAGCGCGGCGACCCTGAGCGACGGGGCGCTGACCGCGCCGAAGATGCGCAGATCGTCCCCCACCTGTTCGACACAGCGGAAGAGATCCATGATATTGCCGCTGATGGCGATCTCCTTCACCGGGTGGACAATCGCCCCGTTCTGCACGAGATAGCCGGCAGCACCGACGGAGAAATCACCGGAGATACTGTTGGCGGTATGCATGCCGATGACGTCGGTGAGCAGAATCCCCTGCTCAATTCCGTCCAGAAGTCGGGAGGCCGGGGTCTGGCCGTTTTCGATGATGAAATTGGTCACTCCCAGGTGCGGGAGCCCTTTCACGCCGCCACGGGCCGCGTTGCCGGTGGATGCCCGCCCCATTTTCCGGCCATAGAGGGTATCGTAGAGAAACCCCTTCAGCTCGCCGTCCGCCACCAGGAGGGTGTTCCGCTGGGCCACCCCCTCGCCGTCGAACGGGGCAGTGGCCATGCCGCCCGCCAGAATGCCGTCGTCCCTGATGCGCAGGCAGGAAGAGAAGCAGTGCTCCCCTTCCTTGCCGGCCAGGAGCGATTTCCCCTTGTAGACATTTTCGGCCAGAAACGACGGGGCGAGCAGTTCCAGGATGTCGGTCGCCACATGGTTGTCCAGCACTGCCGGACAGCGCATGGAGGGGATCTTCCGGGCGCCCAGCAGGCCGACGGCCCGCTCCACGGCCCCGGCGGCGATCCGGGCAATATCGATGTCGGCAAAGCGGGCGCTGAAGCCGAAGTCCCACCCCATCTGGGAATCGCCGTTCGCCTCGGCAATCGGCACCACGCTGCTGGAGACCGAACTGCCCCGGTAGCCGCCGCTGACCCCGCGGGAATTGCGCAGGTAGACGCTATAGTCGTTCTCACCGTAGGTGGCCTTGCGCACCCGCTTTACCCGTGGGTCGGCCGCCAGCACCAGCCGCTCCAGCTCCAGTGCCCGCCCTACCTTGTCGCTTTCCGCCACCCCCTGCAGATCGGGATCGAACAGGCCATCGATGACCGGATACACCTGGGGACCGGGAAGGTCGTTGTCCGGGTCCGGGCTCTGGGTCGTTGCCCCCACCAGGGCGTTGTCGATCATCAGATCAAGGTCTGCCTGGTCCAGGCTGGTGGAATAGGAGAATCCCATCCCCTGTCCCTTGAGCAGCCGGACGCTCACTCCGACAGGATTGGAGCACTTGAAGGTATCCACCTTCCGTTCCTTCACCTCGATGGAGAGGTTGCGGGAAGAGCCGGCCATGATCTCGTACCCGTCCAGTCCGCGCCCCTTCAAAAGCGCCTCCACGCGGTCGGCAAGATGTTCCAGGTTCATAAACGTTTCTCCAGTTTCACGCAGTTCTTAACCAGTCACCAGTCACCAGTCACCGGTTCAAAGATCCATGATCATGGCGATCTCGTCGCAATCGGGGAATTTCACGCACTTCATGCAGTCGCCCCACACCTTGTGGGGGAGCTGGCTCTTGTCGACGATCGTGAAGCCAAACTTGGCAAAGAAGTCGGGCTTGTAGGTGAGGCAGAAGATCCTCTTCAGCCCCAATTCCCGCGCCTCGTCGATGCAGGCCCCCACCACCCGGCTGCCGACCCCCTTGCGGCAGGCATCCTCGGCCACGGCCACGGAACGGACCTCGGCCAGGTCCTCCCAGACGATATGCAGGGCCGACGTCCCAAGGAGACGGCCATCCTCTTCCACGATGTAGAAGTCGCGAATCGACTCGTACAGTTCGGACAGGGAACGGGAGAGCATGTCCCCGCGATTGGCGTAGGTGGTGAGGAGCTTCTGGATCTCCTTGACGTCCGTTATCTGGGCTTTGCGGAGCATACGCCCCTCCTTTCCTCTGCCAGGAGTTCCCGGGCATGTTGCCGGGTGGTGTCGGTAACGGTCACCCCGCCGAGCATCCGGGCTATTTCCGCGACCCGCTCCTCAAGGTCCAGGGGGGTGACCGTGGTCGTTGTCCTTCCGTCGACCACCCCTTTGGCAACCCGGCAGTGGTGATCGGCACAGGCAGCCACCTGGGGGAGATGGGTGATGCAGAGCACCTGCTGCCTCGCGGCCACGTTGCGGAGCTTTCGCCCCACCAGGGCCGACGTTGCACCGCCGATACCGGTGTCCACCTCGTCGAACACCAGGGTGGGCACGTCGCTTTCCGGGTGGACCTGCTTGATGGCCAGCATCAGGCGGGACAGTTCGCCGCCTGATGCGATCCTGGCCAGCGGCTTCGGCGCCTCGCCCGGGTTGGCGGAAAAGAGGAACTCCCCCCGCTCCAGGCCGTTCTCCCGCGGCTCGGGCAGAGGCTCCAAAAGCACCTCCAGGTGGGCGTTGGCCATGGCCAGTTCGCCGAGCTCCCGGGTCACGGCCGTTGCGAACGCTTTTGCCGCCTCGGCCCGCCGGGCGGACAGTTCGCCGCCGAGAGCGGCCATCTCCTGCACCATTGCGGCACGTTTCTCTTCCAGTTCATCCCGCGAGCGGTCCAGGTTGCGCAACTGGTCCAGCTCGCGCCCCGCGGCCCCTTGCCAGGCAAGGACCTCCGCAATGGTGGCCCCGTATTTCTTCTTCAGCCTCCGCAGCAGGTCGAGCCGGTCGTCCACGGCCTGCAGACGGGCCGGGTCGGCCTCGATGCGCGAGACATAATCCCTGAGCGAGAGGGCCGTATCTTCCAGCTGGGCAAAGGCCGAGCCCACCGCATCCTGGAGCGGCGCCAGTGATGAATCGATTGCTGTCCCCTCGGCAATGGCGGCCTGAATCTGGCGCAGGCTCCCCAGCACGGTCACCTCGCCGTCGTAGAGGAGTTCATAGGCCGCCTGGCTCCGGGCCAGGAGCTTTTCGCCGTGGGCCAGGATATTCCGCTCCTGTTCCAGTTCCTCCTCTTCACCCGGCACCAGCTTGGCCGCGCCGATCTCTTCCACCTGGAAGGCAAGGAGGTCGAGCCGCTGGGCCGTCTCCCGCTCGCCGGCCGCCAGACGGTCGATCTCGGCCAGCGTCTCCCGAAAAGCAGTATGGAGAGCGGCAAAGCGGCTCCTGATCTCCACCAGGCCGGCGTAGCTGTCCAGGAGCAGCAGGTGCTGTTCCGGGCGGGTCAGGTTCTGGGCCTCGTGCTGGCCGTAGATGTTCACCAGCTGGCGGCTCACCTCGGCCAGGAGGGCCGTGGTGGCCAGGCTGCCGTTCAGGAAGACCCGGTTGCGGCCGGAACGGGCAACTGTCCGCTTCACCACCAGTTCCCCGTCGCAGTCTATTCCGGCCC
Organism: Geobacter argillaceus; assembly: GCF_007830735.1. Lineage (GTDB taxonomy): Bacteria > Desulfobacterota > Desulfuromonadia > Geobacterales > DSM-12255 > Geomobilibacter > Geomobilibacter argillaceus. Next base: position 109,349 of record NZ_VLLN01000005.1, on the reverse strand, counting down.
CAGCCAGGGCAGCCACCACCTCGGGCCGGGCATCGACCTGGAACAGCGCCTCAACGCTCGCCTCCTCCTCGCCGGTCCGGATCAGGTCGCTGGAGGCACGCCCCCCCAACAGGAGGTTGACCGCGTCGATGATGATCGACTTCCCGGCACCGGTCTCCCCGGTCAGCACCGTCAGCCCCGGGCTAAAAGAGACCCGCAGGCTGTCGATGATGGCAACGTTTTTTATGGAAAGGTCGGTAAGCATAAATCCCTGTTCGCGTTCAAAAATGCCCAGGTGCTAGGCGCCAAGGAGCGAGGAGTGAGGCGTACCGGAGGTACGCTGCAGCGACGAGCGACGAAGGCAACGACGCAGATGGGTATTTTTCGACGCGAACTATCTTTCCCCCCACTTCAGTTTGGCCCTGAGCACCCCGAAATAGTCCTTGCTGCCGGACATGATCAGCCGGGCGCAGTGACTGGCCCGCCGCACATGGATCACGTCCCCGCTGCGGAGTTCCAGCCCGACCTGGCCGTCCAGGGTGAGAAAGACATCCTCGTCCGCCAGCGAACTGACCGAGACCATGACCAGCGAATCATCGTCGACGATGATGGGGCGATTGGTAAGCGTGTGCGGACAGATAGGGGTTATGGCGATACAGTTCATGGCCGGATGGATGATCGCCCCGCCCGCGGAGAGGGAGTAGCCGGTGGAACCGGTGGGGGTGGTGATGATCAGACCGTCGGCCTTGAAGGTGGTCAGGTACTGTTTGTTGACCATGGTTTCCAGATCGACGATCCGGGCCATGGCTCCCTTGTTGATCACCACGTCGTTCAGCACCGCGTGGCAGGCGATCTCCGCACCGTCCCGCTCCACGGTTGCCTGCAGCATCATCCGCTCGGAGATGCGGTGCTCTCCGGCAATGCACCGCTCCAGGGTGGGATAGAGTTCTTCCAGGGTGATTTCGGTGAGAAAGCCGAGGCTCCCCAGGTTCACCCCCAGGATCGGGATGCCGCGGTCGCCGATCTGCCGGGCCGCCGAGATGAGGGTACCGTCCCCACCAAGAACCACGACCAGGTCGGCCTGCTCGGTGAACAGCACGTTCTCGATGCCGCTCGGAAGCAGCAGATGCCGGGCCAGGTGGGCATCCACAAACGGTTCCAGCCCCCGGGCGGTCAGCCACTCGAACAGCTCGCTTGCCACCCCCTGACAGCGGGGGTCGTGCACCTTGGCTAGTACCGCAATTTTCTTCATCTTTCCGCCCCGGTTGTGGTATAGGTACGATTTTAACTAACATAGATAATTATGACTGTCTATGGAAATCCTGGCCAATTACTCTATACTTGGTGACGATGCGCAGGGCCATTAACGACCGCTCACAAGGATAACACAATGCCTGAAACGCCCGCCGAAAATCTTCCCACCCCGGAACTTGACCCGATGATGCTGATCATCAAGTCGTTCCTGGAGCACCTTGAGTATACCCTGGGGAAAGACAAATACTCGGCAACCACGTTCGATATCTACAATGCCCTCAGTTATGCGGTGCGGGACCGGCTGGTGGAGCGGTGGCTCGACACCCAGCAGGCCTATTATAACGAAGACCCCAAGCGGGTCTACTACGTCTCCATGGAATTCCTGATGGGGAGGACCCTGGAGAACAGCCTGGTGAACCTGGGGATGCTGGACCAGTTCCGGGAGGCGATGGAAACCCTGGGCTACGACTTCGCCAAGGTCGTGGACCAGGAGCAGGACGCCGGCCTGGGGAACGGCGGCCTGGGCAGACTGGCCGCCTGTTTCCTCGACTCCATGGCCACCATGTCGATCCCGGCCTACGGCTACGGCATCCGCTACGAATACGGCATCTTCCGCCAGAAGATCCACGACGGCGCCCAGTTGGAGATCCCGGACAACTGGCTCCGCTACGCCAACCCCTGGGAACTGGACCGTCAGGAGCACCTGCACCTGGTCAAGTTCTACGGCAAGGTGACCACCAGGCTGGCCGCCGATGGTTCGGTCCGCTACGAGTGGGTTGACAGCGAGGATGTCATGGCCATGGCCTACGACATCCCGACCCCCGGCTACAACACCCACACGGTCAATACCCTGCGGCTCTGGAGCGCCAAGGCCACCCGCGAGTTCGACCTGAACTTCTTCAACGAAGGGAACTACATCCGGGCCGTGGAAAAGAAGATGATGTCCGAGAATATCTCCAAGGTTCTCTATCCGGCCGACAACGTCCAGGAAGGGCGGGAACTCCGCCTCAAGCAGGAGTACTTCCTCGCCTCGTCCACCATCCACGACGTACTCTACCGGTTCAAGAAGATGCACACCGACCTCCGCGACCTGCCGGACAAGGTGGCGATCCAGTTGAACGACACCCACCCGGCCCTGGCGATCCCGGAAATGATGCGGGTCCTCATGGACCTGGAAGGGCTTTCCTGGGACGAAGCCTGGGAGATCACGGTCCGGACCTTTGCCTACACCAACCACACCATCCTCCCCGAGGCGCTGGAACGGTGGCCGGTCTGGTTCTTCGAGCATATCCTGCCGCGCCATCTGCTCATCATCTACGAAATCAACGAACGGTTCCTGAGCGAGGTGCGCAAACATTTCCCCGGCGATGCAGGCAGGGTGGAACGGATGTCCATCATCGAGGAGCACTGGGAACGAAGGGTGCGGATGGCCAACCTGGCCATTGTCGGCAGCCATTCGGTGAACGGCGTGGCGGCCCTGCACTCGGAAATCCTCAAGAAAGACCTGTTTAAGGACTTCTTCGAGATGTACCCGGAACGGTTCAACAACAAGACCAACGGCATCACCCAGCGCCGCTGGCTGAAAAAGGCCAATCCGAGCCTGTCCGGGCTGATCACCGAGGCGATCGGCGACGGCTGGGTCACCGACCTGTACGAGTTGCAGAAGCTCCGCCCCCTGGCCGGGGACGCCGAGTTCCGCCGCCGCTGGCGCGAGGTGAAGCGGGATGCCAAAAGCCGCCTGGCCGGCTACATCGCCCACCACAACCACCTCCAGGTCAACCTTGACTCCATGTTCGACTGCCAGGTGAAGCGGATCCACGAATACAAACGCCAACTGCTCAATATCCTGCATGTGATCACGCTCTACAACCGGATCAAGGACAACCCGAACCTGAAAATGGCGCCACGGACCATCATCTTCAGCGGCAAGGCGGCGCCGTCCTATTTCATCGCCAAGCTGATCATCCGGTTGGCCAACGCGGTCGCCTCCGTGGTCAACTGCGATCCGGACGTAGGGGACCGGCTGAAGGTCCTGTTCCTGGCCAATTACAGCGTCTCCCTGGCCGAGATGATCTTCCCGGCCTCAGACCTGTCGGAGCAGATATCCACCGCCGGCACCGAGGCGTCCGGTACCGGCAACATGAAATTCACCCTGAACGGGGCGCTGACCATCGGCACCCTGGACGGGGCCAACATCGAGATCATGGAGGAGGTGGGCCGCGAGAACATCTTCATCTTCGGCCTCACCACCGACGAGGTCCTGAAGCTCCGCCCCACCTACAACCCCAGGCAGTGGTACAACGAAAACCGGGAGCTGAAACGGGTCATCGACATGATCGCCTGCGGCGACTTCTCCCCGACCGACCCGGACCTGTTCCTCCCCCTTGTCGACACCCTCCTGAACAAGGGGGACAACTACCTGCTCCTGGCCGACTACGCCTCCTACGCGGCCTGCCAGGAGGAAGTGGGCAGGCTGTTCCTGGACCAGGAGGAGTGGACCCGGCGCGCCATCCTCAACACTGCCGGTATGGGCAAATTCTCCAGCGACCGGACCATCGACGAATACGCCAACGGTATCTGGGGAGTACAGACCCACTGCGTCAGCACCGATGCCCGCCGTTCCGCCCTGGGAGACCTCGGGCTCCACGGGCTTGACATCTGACCGCGATTCCGCTACCAGTACCAGCCATGAGCACCACTTCCAGCACCAACCCCGCAACTGCCCCGCTTGCCGAGCGGATGCGCCCCCGGACCCTGGCCGAATTCATCGGCCAGGAACATCTGCTGGGGCCGGGCCGGATGCTGCGCCGCCTGATCGAGACCGACCGCCTCCCTTCGCTCATCTTCTGGGGCCCGCCGGGGTGCGGCAAGACGACCCTGGCCAGGGTCATCGCCGAAACCACACGGGCACATTTCATCTTTTTCTCCGCCATCCTCTCCGGCGTAAAGGAGATCAGGGAGATCGTCAAGGAGGCGGAGGCTGAGCAGGCAGCCAGCGGTCGGAACACCATCCTCTTCGTGGACGAGATCCACCGCTTCAACAAGTCCCAGCAGGACGCCTTTCTCCCCTACGTGGAGCGGGGCACCTTCACCATCATCGGCGCCACCACCGAAAACCCCTCCTTCGAGGTGATCGCGCCGCTCCTCTCCCGCTGCAAGGTGCTGGTCCTCAAACCGCTGGCCACGGAGGAACTGGAGCGGATCGTCCGCCAGGCACTCACCGATCCGGAACGGGGAATTGGCGTGCAGGGTCTGGCCATCGACGACGATGCCCTGACCCTGGCTGCCGACAGTGCCGACGGCGACGCCCGGGTGGCCCTGAACACCCTGGAGACGGCGGCCCGCCTGGCAACCGGCCAGGTGATCGACCAGACCGCCATCCTGGAGGCGCTGCAAAAGAAGCCGCTCCTCTACGACAAGGGGGGGGAGGAGCATTACAACGTCATCTCGGCCTTCATAAAGTCGATGCGGGGGAGCGACCCGGACGGCGCGCTCTACTGGCTGGCCCGGATGCTGGAGGCGGGCGAGGACCCGCTCTTCATCCTCCGCCGGATGGTGATCCTGGCCTCGGAGGATATCGGCAACGCCGATCCGCGGGCGCTCCAGATGGCGGTGGCCGCCCTCCAGGGGTTCCAGCTGGTCGGCCTGCCCGAGGGGCGGATCATCCTCGGCCAGGCAGTCACCTACCTGGCCACGGCCCCAAAATCCAACGCCTCCTATGCAGGAATCAACGCGGCCATGGCCGAGGTGAGAAAGAGCGGCGCCCTGCCGGTCCCGCTCCATATCCGCAACGCCCCCACCAGGTTGATGAAGGAGTTGGGGTACCATAAGGGGTACAAGTACGCCCACGACTCGGCAACCGGCTATGTCCCCCAGGAATACCTGCCGGACAGGCTGCAGGGAACGAAGTACTACGACCCGAAAGGGCACGGCTACGAAAAGACCATCAAGGAGCGGATGGAATGGCTGCGGCAGCAGTACGGGGGAAAAGGCGGAACGGGCAGGAAACGCGGTGACGGGGGGGAATGAGGCGCTGTGCCGTTGTCAGGCAACGGCAGCGTTATCGGGGGCTTCTCTCAGCAGGGCAAGCAGCTGCTCCTCCGGCATCGGCCGATGGAAATGGTACCCCTGGAACTCTTTACACCCCTGCCCTTGCAGGAATGCCAACTGCTCCCCGGTTTCGACCCCTTCGGCAATAACTTCAAGGCGCATGCGGCTCGCCACGGCAATGATGGCCTCCACAATCGCCCGGTCATTGGAGTTGTTGCAGAGATCACGCACAAACGAGCGGTCTATCTTCAACCGGTCTATGGGAAAGTTCTTCAGGTAGCCCAGCGACGAATATCCGGCCCCGAAATCATCCACCACAATGGAGAGCTCGAGCGCCTTCAGCCTGAAAAGCGTGTTCACCGTGGCTTCGGCATTGACCATGAGCGTGGTCTCGGTCAGTTCCAGTTCCAGATAACGGGGATCAACGCCGGTTTCGTCCAGAATGCTGCTCACGGTATTGATGAATGAACTCTGACTGAATTGCCGGGCGGAAACGTTCACCGCAACCCTGAGCAGCGGAAGGCCGGCATCGCGCCACGCTTTCATCTTCTGACAGGCGCTTCTCAGCACCCACTCACCAAGAGGCACGATCAGCCCGGAATCCTCTGCCAGCGGGATGAACGCATCGGGCATGATCCGTCCCAACCGCTGATGCTGCCAGCGGACGAGGGCCTCCACCGCCACGATCTCATCTCCTCCGGCACCCATGATCGGCTGGAACTCAAGCCGGAAATCCTTCCGCTCCAGCGCATGTCGCAGTTCTGTTTCCAGTTCCATCCGGTCGTGAGCCTTGCGATTCATCTCCTGGGAGAAGAAGTTGAAAGCATTGCGCCCACAATCCTTGGCCGCGTACATGGCCATATCCGCGCTCCGCAGAAGCGTTTCCACGTCCCGACCATCCTCCGGGTACAGGGCAATGCCAATGCTTGCCGACGAATAGACATCACGACCGTGTATCGCGAAGGGAGGCTCGATGCAGTCCAGCAGATTCTGGGCAACGTGCGCGACATTGAGCTCTTCGCCTATCGAAGGCAACAATACGACAAACTCGTCACCTCCCAGCCGGGCAAGGGTGTCACTGGTCCGGATGCATGACCGCAGACGCCTGGCAACCGCCATGAGAAGCAGGTCGCCACTGGCATGCCCCTGGGTATCGTTGATGTCCTTAAAGTTATCAAGGTCGAGGAACAACACCGCAACCTTCCCACTCTCTCTGGCAGCCCTCGCCAGAGCCTGTTCCAGCCGGTCCAGGAGGAGCGAGCGATTGGGGAGTCCGGTCAGGCTGTCGAAATAGGCCAGCCGCTGAATCTGTTCTTCATATTTCTTGCGTTCGGTGACATCTTCCAACAGTGTGGCAAACAGGCCCTCCTGGGGGGAAAACAGGGAAACGTTGAAACAGCGCTTTGTCTCGGGCTGTTCCAGCTCGAACGTGTACTGCTCGCCACTGCCCATAATACGCACGGCCTCTGGCAGGTTTTCCAGTATGGCGCCGTTGAACAGCTCGGCGCCATCACTGCCGATGACATCCTGCCGTTTCTGACCGAGGATCGATTCGCAGGCGGGATTGACTTCGATCACACTGAACGAGATCGCCCTTTCGTCAGGGCCGGTGACAACCCGGTACAGTGCCAACCCTTCCTTCATCGAATCATAAATGGAGCGGAATTTGTTCTCACTCTCCTTCAGTGACCGGTGCGCCCGCCGAACGGCGCGCAGCGGCAACGTGCGCAGCACCACAAAGACGAGCCCCCCGCAAAGCAGCGCTCCAAAGGCAACTCCTGCCGTTTCCAACAGCAGCGGTCGCAGGGACCGGGAAATCTCGATCTTCGCAACGGGAACGCCGGCATCGTAAATATCATGGCTACGCACAACAATGGGTGGAGCCAGAGAATCGACATGCTCGGCAACAATGGCCCCCTGACGATCCAGTATCCGCCGCCCCTCGGAAATTTCCGTCGAGCTCCGCCGTTCGAGCAGTTCGGCCAGCCTGATCTGCTCGAAGTACCACATGGTGGGATTGGCCGTCACCATGGAGTTGACGGCGTGCGCATTGATCTCGGCCTGGCTATCGAGACTTCCCACCATATACTGATAGGAAACGGAAAAATAGCCCGCCGGAATCAGAACCGACAGCAGCAGGGCAATGATGCCGGCAATCGTCGTGGTGACACGATGTATTGAGCGTTCCTGTGGCGTCATTTGTCGCCCCTGTCACGGGCAGAAACGAGCACGCCGAACTTTTCGGCAAGTGCCCGCCCCGGCGCAGAATAGATAAATTCCAGGAATTTCAGCGCGGCTGGCAGCGTATTCTTTGTGGTGACAAAACGGATCTCCTTGGCAAGCGGATAGGTCCCGCTGGCCAGCGTCTTCACCGTGGCCTTGACTCCGTTCAGAGAGAGCGGATTCAGCGCCGGCTTGTCCACCAAGAGCGAGGTCAGGCCCGAAGCTCCCAGGGCACCGGGTGTTGCCGCCACCATCTCATTGGATTCCGGGTCCGTAACCGCGACGATCATTCCCTTCCGGTTGCGGGCCGCAGTTATGGCAGCATCCATACCGGGAGACAGTCCACGCAAAATCGTGGTATCGATATCCCCCTCGGCACGCAGGATCAGCCGGAGCGGCTTACCGTTCTGCCAGGTGCGCACCTTCCCGCGATATATCTCTTCTGCCTCCCGGGTGGAGATATCCGTCCGGTGAACATTTCTGTGCGTCACGAACAGTACCGGAGTCTTACCGTATTCCCGCGCCAGGGCACCTTGCGCCGCCTCCTCCGGCTTCAACGGCTTGCTGCTTACCGCAATATCCAGCACCCCCGCAATAAGGGCCTTGATCGCGCCTGAACTTCCCAACGGTTTTTCCATGACGATCCTGACATCCGGACGTATCTTCCGGTACGAAGCAACCATAGGCTCCATCATATCGAGTGCGCTCCCGGAACCATTGATCCTGATGGTCTCCGCTCCCTGGGCACTCTCCCCATCGGCACACAAAACGACAATGCCAATCATCAGGCACAAAACCGGCACAGATCTCGTGAGCCAGCACAGCGACACCATACACTCCCTCCAACTGACCGATGACATCATTTCAACCAGTTAAAGCTATATCGTCAAAAAAACCATCGCCTCAAGAAAAATTTTAATCTAACCCCCATTCGCGTGCCAACGGTTGCATACGGGCCAAAGATCAGTAAACTTCCACACCATGCACCCGGCGTTTCGTGCATGATGGTGACAGCCCTATAGAAACCTTGGACAATCGGAGGAACAATGAAAAAAATCGGCATTCTGACCAGCGGCGGCGACTGTTCCGGCATGAACGCGGCCATCCGGGCCGCGGTACGGACGGGGCTCCGGCTCGGCATCGATATGGTGGGGTTCCGCAAGGGGTACGCGGGGCTGATGAAAGGGGACTGCATCCCGCTGGACAACAAGGCGGTATCGGGCATCCTGCACCGGGGGGGCACCTTTCTCCAGTCGGCCCGCTCTCCGGAATTCCGTACCGCCGAAGGGCAGCAGAAGGCCCTGGAGAACCTCCGGAGCCTGGGCATCGACGGCTTGGTGGTGCTGGGGGGGGATGGTTCCCTGAACGGCGCCCTGGCCCTGCACCGGCTCGGCTTTCCGGTAGTCGGCATTCCGGCCAGCATCGACAACGACATCCCGTTCACCGATATGGCGATGGGAGTCGACACGGCTCTGAACAACATCATCTACGCCGTCGACTGCATCAAGGATACGGCCAGTTCACATGCCCGGGCCTTTGTCATCGAGGTCATGGGCCGCAACTCCGGCTATCTGGCCAGCATCGCGGCCATCGCCTCCGGTGCGGAGTTCGCCTTGGTGCCGGAGCGGGAATTCGACCTGACCGAGATCTGTCAACAGTTGCGGGCACGCTACGAGGAGGGTCGCGACAACGCCATCATCATTCTCGCCGAAGGGGTGGGGCATGGCCAGGAGCTTGCCGACACCATCAAGGACGCCATCGGCTTCGAGACGAGGGTCACGGTGCTCGGCCACTACCAGCGGGGCGGCGCCCCGACGGTCTTCGACCGGCTCCTGGCCAGCCGTTTCGGCAAGCAGGCCGTGGAACTGCTGGTGGCCGGGCAGCAGGGGATCATGGTGGGCCTCTCCTGCAACGCCATCCTGGCCACCCCCATCGAGGACGTGGTCAAAGGTGAAAAGCGGCCGCAGGACGAGGTGCTGCGCCTGGCTGAGGTACTGGGGATCTGACGTTCATAGGGAAGTCGGCAGTTGCATGGAGTCCTCATTCACTCCGCTTCCCCGGAAGCCCGGGCGCTACGGTTTTGCCGTGGTAATCCGGACCTCACCGCTAACACGCCGATCTCTGCTCTTAAGGCCAGGTCAGGGACATCGGATGTCCAACACCCGGCGGCAGACCGTCTTCGCTTCGCGCCGCCGCTGCGCTCTCCCCCGTTCGCTGAGGAAAAACTAGGCTGTCCAATCGATAATATTGAGTGAAGGAATGCGTACGAATTCACGGGCATTATTGGTAACCATGGGTATGCCTAACGATACAGCATGAGCAGCAATCAGCATGTCCATGGAACCAATGGGCGTCCCCGCCTTTTCCAAACTTGTGCGGATATCACCATAAGCCAAGGCAGCTGCTTCATCAAACGGGACAATTTCCAGGGGGACAATAAATTCAGAAAGCGCTTTGGCATTTTTCTCGCGGTGGGCACTCTTGGCCACGCCATAACGCAATTCCGAAAGGGTAATGGCAGAAATGGCAATATCGCCGACTTGGTACTCCAAAAAATGATTAAGCACGGCAGCAGGTTGCCGCTTGATGATGTAGAGGCAGATATTGGTGTCGAGCATTAGCTTCATCAGAAGCTCTCCCGCTTATCCATTTGCGGCTGAACACGTTCGGACATGAAATCTCTGGAAAACTTTTTCAGACTTCCGAAAAGGGAATTCCATGAATCACTGCGGGGAATCAACTGGACAATGTTTCCACTTTTCTTAATGAATACCTCGCTATCGTCGAAACGAAACTCTTTGGGAAGCCTGACTGCCTGGCTTTGTCCATTTTGAAACAATTTTGCAGTTTTCATGATCAACCTCCGCAATAATATATACGTGAAGTATATATTCAGCTTTCCGAGTTGGCAAATTAAATTTCAGTAGCGAACTATCAGGCAGAAGTTACCGGCATGGTTGCGACAGAGAATTTAGGTGTCAGCCCGCAGAGTAATGATCATCACCCGATCCTCCTCAACCCCTCCGCGATCCGGATCGTCGCCCCCCGCCAGGAGGGAAAGATGCCGGCCACCACCCCGACCAGGAGCGCAGCGCCAAACTGCAGGGCAATGGTGGCCGGCGCCACGTTAAAGACCGGGAAAAACTGGGAGAGCGTGGCCTCGATCCAGCGGGCAGCCGGGAAGGTAAGGACGATCCCCAGCAAGCCGCCGGCAACGGCCACGAAAAGCGATTCGCCGAAGACCGTCCCGGCTATATGGATCCCCCGGAAGCCCAGGGCCTTCATGGTGGCATATTCGGCGAGCCGCTCCCGGGCGGTCATGGCCATGGTGTTGGCCGCCACCACCATGATGATGACGATCACCACGTAGGAGACGATCTGGATCGCCACCATGATCGCCTCGGTCATGGAGACGAAACTGAGCTGAAAGGCACGCTCCGTCTCGGTCAGAGTCTCTGCCAGGGAGTTCCTGAAAGTGGCGTCGATGGCCACGGCGACCTCCGCCGCCTGGTCGGGCCTCGCCACGCTGACCACGTAGATCCCTGCCTGATCGGCGCGCCGCGGCACAGTCCGGCGCAACGACTCATTGAGATAGTCCCAGTGAAAAAAGAACTGGGTCTCGTCGGTGCTCTTCTGGGCGCCATGGTAGATCCCCCGCAGCACCAGGTCCCACTGCCCCGGAAAGATGGTCCCTTTGAGGACGATCCGGTCCCCCACCTTCCAGCCGTATTTTTCCGCCAGTTTCCGTCCGGCAACCGCCCCCTGACGGTCGACGATGAACTCCCGCTTTTCCCCGTCGGACAGCACGAATTCCGGATAGAGCTCCAGAAAGGACTTAGGTTCAACGGCAAAGTTGGGAAAGAAGTTCTTCTCCGAAACATAGACCCCACCAAACCAGTTCATGATCCCCACCCCGGTTACGCCCGGTACCTGGCGAATCCGGTCCTGGTAGGCAATGGGGAGGGAAAAGACGAGGGAGATGGAGTTGCGGGTGACCAGGCGGGTGGCGGACGAGGTCTCGACCCCCAGATACCAGAGCCCCACCAGGGTTTTCAGCAGGCCAAAGGCGAGAATGGCGATCGCCACGCCGACCACCGTGAGGGTTGCCCGGAGTTTGTGACGGAAGGCATTGCGCAGAATGAGCTTGAAGTAGAACATGGGACCGGGATCAGGGACCGGGGACCGGGGAGATCGACGTCTCATGTTCGTTCGTCAGTATCCCCTTCTCCAGGTGCCTGACGATCCGGGCCTTTTCGGCGGCCCGCGGGTCATGGGTGACCATGATGATGGTCTTGCCGAATTCCTTCACCAGCCGGTCCATGAGGGACAGTATCTCGCCGGCCGAGACCCGGTCCAGGTCGCCGGTCGGCTCGTCGGCAACCAGGATCGCCGGATCGGTCACCATGGCCCTGGCCACGGCAACCCGCTGCTGCTGCCCGCCGGAGAGCTGCGACGGGTAATGGTCCATCCGGTCCGAGAGTCCCACCAGGGAAAGGACCGTCGTCACATGCTCCCGCCGCTCCCGCCGGGAGAGTCCGGTCAAAAGGAGCGGCATCTCGACGTTCTCGAAGGCGGTAAGGACCGGGATCAGGTTGTAGAACTGGAAGATAAAACCGACGTTGACCGCCCGCCAGGCGGCCAGTTCCGTCTCGGACAGGGTGGTGATCTCGATGCCGTTGACCCGGATGGAGCCGTCATCCACCCGGTCGATGCCGGCTATCAGGTTGAGGAGCGTGCTCTTGCCCGATCCCGAAGGCCCCATGAGCGCCAGGAACTCGCCGGTGGCGATATCCAGGGTGATCTCTTCCAGGACCGGGACGATCTGGTCCCCCCGGCGGTAGGACTTGACGACGTTATTCAGGGCAACAATGGGAACGCTAGCGCTATCCATCACTTCTCCCCCGTCTTTATCCCGGACCCGTCCTTCAGCTTGTCAAGCGGCTTGGTAGCCACCTTGTCGCCGACCTTGACGCCTGCCCGCACCTCCACCAGGTCACCGACCTTCGCACCAAGGGAAATCGGCGTTTCCTTCACCTTGTCCCCCTGAATGACATAGACCACGCTTTTGCCGGTCCGCGTGGCCACGGCAGCAGGATTTATGGCGATCTTCGGCCGTTGTTCGGCCGGGGTCGTTGCCCGTTCCAGGAAGGCCACCTTGGCACTCATTTCCGGCAGGATGCGGGGATCGCGGTCCCTGAAGCGGACCTTGACCATGACCGTGGCCTTGCTCCGGTCGGCAGTGGGCACCACGGCATGGACCGCTCCCGGAAAGCGCAGGTCCGGAAAGGCATCCAGCTGGATCTCGCACGGCTGCCCCGACCTGACCTTTGCCAGGTTCGACTCGGAAACGTCCGCCTCCACCTGCAGCGACCCCAGGTCGGCAATGGTGACCACCGATGCCTTGGCATTGGCGGCCGCACCGAGGGGGGTGACGATATCGCCCACATCGGCGTTCTTGGTCAGCACCACGGCGTCGAACGGTGAACGGATCTGGGTGTAGTCGTCCGACACCCGGGCGCCTGCCTTTGCCGCCTCGGACACCTTCCGGCTGGCCTCGGCGGACGCCATTGCCGCCTTGGCCCGCTGATAGCGCGCCTCAGCGGCATCGAAATCGGCCTGGGCCACGATCCCCTGGCTAATCAGTTCCTGTTGCCGCCGGAAAGAACGACCGGCATCGTTCAGTTCGGCCCTCGCCTGTTCCACGTTGGCCGTGGCCAAAGCGACCCCGGCAACGGCCTGTTGCAGGGCAGCGGTGGTATCCCGGTTTTCCAGGCGGGCGATCACTTCTCCGGCGCGAATCCGGCTCCCCTCCTCCACCCCGAGCCACACGAGACGGCCGGTTGCCTTGGCCGCCAGTGCGGCCTTGCGCTGGGCAACCACATAGCCGCTGGCGTTCAGGACGGTAAAGGATTGGGAAGGATAGACCATGGAAACGGTTCCCACCTCCACCTGAACCTTCGGGACAAACGCCATCCTGGCCACTATCAGGAGCAGCGCCAGACAAACCAGGACAGCTCCCCACTTCAACGGCCGGCGAAAACGTGCCGGCTTTCCGCTCAGTGCCCGCTTTTCGATCTTCAATCGCGAAAGGTCCTCCTGTGTCATGCCGTAAACTCCTGACCTGTCGGTAATCAACGCTACGGTCAATCCTGAAACCCCGCTAATCCATAGCATTATTCAGGCACAATGAAAAGTGATTTGCCGTTGACGAGATGGTCTCGTACGGTAGAATACTGCATACGGTTTCTGTTCCCGAAGGCGGTTCCCCGAAAGGAGAAGACAATGGACAGAAGGAGTTTCCTGCAGACCGCGCTGACCGGCTCGGTCATCGCCGGCTTCGGCTCGGCAGCAACGGCTGCCGAGCGCTATTTTCCCCTGAAGGTTGACCAGTCGCTGTTCGAGGGGATCAACCGGGTCAAGGACCCGGCCAAGAAGAGTCCGCTGGAAAAGAAGCATGCGCCGGCGATCACGGCGCCGGCCACGGTAAAGGCGGGCGAACCGTTCACCGTCGAGGTGGCGGTCGGAGAGACCCTCCACGACATGGGACCGGCCCACTGGATCGAGTACGTCGAGCTCCAGGTCGGCAACGAACCGGCCGGCCGGGCGGATTTCCAGCCCAAAGGGTATCTGAAACCCAAGGTGGCCTTTACCATGGTCCTCCCGAAAGAGGCCGCCCCAACCGGCAAGGTGACCCTGGTGGCAACGCAGCGCTGCAACCTCCACGGCTACTGGGAATCGAGCCTGGACATCGCCGTAACCTGACCGAGCGCCAGACCAGTCGCGCAACAACCCGGTTCCAGCCGGGTTTTTTCATCCGTACCATATGAACCGGAAACCTTGATTATATTGAGCAAAACCATGACGGAGGTCTGTAATGCCGGTCTACGAGTTTTACTGTGCCGACTGCCACACCATCTACAACTTCCTCTCCCGACGGGTGAACATCGACAAGCAACCCAACTGCCCCAAGTGCGGCCGGCCGGAGTTGTCGCGACAGGTCTCACGCTTCGCCATATCCAGGGGACAAAAAGAGGAGCCTGGCGCTGACGGCATGCCGGACATCGACGAGGCGCGATTGGAAAAAGCCATGATGGGGCTGGCCGGAGAAATGGAAGGGATGGATGAGAACGACCCGCGGCAGATGGCCCGGTTCATGCGGCGGCTTTCCGACGCCACCGGCATGAGCCTCGGCTCCGGGTTCGAGGAGGCGATGCGCCGGCTCGAAGCCGGGGAGGACCCGGAAAAGCTGGAAGAGGAGATGGGGGAGCTGTTCTCGGATGATTCAATGGACAACCTCTTTTCCCGTGAGGGGATCAAGGGACTTACGCGGAAATATACCCCACCTGCCCACGACGACACGCTCTACCTTCTCTCCTGAAACGCGACAGAGGGACAGGCCCCACGGCCTGCCCCTCTGTCGATCCTTTCGGTGAATCCCTGCGTTACCTGCCGCGACGCGCCTGATTCCCACGGTTCGTCGCTGTCGCGGTTCTCGTCTGTTCGGGTTGCCGATACGGGCGGCCGGAGCTAGGGAGCTTTGCCGCTCCAGCCGGCGCAGCTCCCCCATGCAGCGAGGGCTTCTTCGGCCCGGCCGACGAGCGCCCCTGGCCCTGCTCACGCGGCGGGCGGGCAAACTCGGTATCTTTCCTGGGGGCAGGCACCGCGTAGTCGAACCCGTCCACTTTTCGCCGTTCCAGAGTGGCATTGAGCGTCTTCTCTATGGTCCGCACCATGGCACTGTCTTCGCCGGTCACCAGGGTGAAGGCGTCACCGCTCCTGGCGGCGCGGCCGGTCCGACCGATCCGGTGGATGTAGGCCTCGGGGGTATCGGGAATGTCGTAGTTGATCACGTGGGAGATCTGGGACACGTCGATCCCCCGCGCCGCGATATCGGTCGCCACCAGGATCTGGAAAGTGCCGTCACGGAACCCGTCCAGAGCAGCCTGGCGACGGTTCTGGGAGAGGTTCCCCTGCAGGGACGCAGCCCGGTAGCCGGCCTTCTCCAACTGCTCCCCGAGCCGCTTGGCCCGGTGCTTGGTACGGGTGAAGATCAGCACCGAGTCGGTGTCGGTGTGGCGCAGGAGCTCCAGGAGCAGCGGCGTCTTCAGATGCTGCTCCACCGGATAGAGTGCGTGGGTGACCGTCACTGGCGGGGCAACTGATCCGACCTGCACCGTTACCGGATCGATCAGGATATCCTGGGCCAGCCGCCGGATTTCGGCAGGCATGGTAGCCGAGAACAGGAGGGTCTGGCGCTTTGTCGGCAGATGGCCGAGAATTCGCCGGATATCCGGGAAAAAACCCATATCGAACATCTGGTCTGCCTCGTCCAGCACCAGCACTTCCAAGTGGGAAAGGTCGATGACCCCCTGGCCGATGAGGTCCAGGAGGCGGCCCGGGCAGGCAACGACGATCTCAACGCCGCGCCGCAGCTTTTCCACCTGGGGATTGACACCAACGCCGCCGTAGACGGTGACGCTCCTGAGTCGGGTCTGTTTGCCCAGGGTGGTGAAGGACTGGTGGATCTGTTCGGCCAGTTCCCGGGTGGGGGCGATGATCAGCGCCCGGACCCGACCCCGCTCTTCCTGAACGAGCCTGTGGAGAATGGGAAGGGCAAAGGCCGCGGTCTTGCCGGTGCCGGTTTGGGCCAGCCCCATGACATCGCGACCGGCCATGACCGTCGGGATCGACTCCTTCTGGATCGGGGTCGGTGTGACATACCCGGCCGCGGTTACGCCGGCGGTGACCTGGGGGTGAAACGTGAAAGCCTGAAAACTCATGAAACTCCTTTTATTGTCTGTGCCCTTCAAAGAAAAAGCCCCGGAGGCGGTCCGAGGCTTACGATGATTTCGTGTTTGTCCGGGAACAGCAGTTGTGATAGGTGACCCTACCAGTTCGGGTGACAGTATGTCAAGGAGTTCCTGAGGCAGCCCAAGCCCGCCTCAGAGCCACAGTTCCACCTGGGGCATGGTCGTTTCCTGGCGTTCGATGCTTCGCAGCCAGCATTCCCGGTCCCTGCGCGCAAGCACCTTACTCCGATCGCCCTGCATTTTACGCACATGAACCGCAAAATCACCATTGGAAAAATGGATTACCCGCCCCACCTTCCCCCCCAGGTCCTCGGCTACCAGCGGAATCCGTTCGTTCTCCAGGAACTCGCGGATGAACCGGACATTGACCTCGCTGACGCAGTAGAAATTCCCCACCTCCCTGGACTGGCTGAAGATGGTTGCCCCGCCGAATGCCTTGGCGCGGAGGTTTTTCCGCTTGGCCCCGCGGTGCATCATGTCGTTGATCAGGAGCTCCATGGCGTAGATGCCGTACCGTCCAGCCTCGGACAGGGTATTCGGCAGTTCGCGGGAATAGCGACGGTTACTGAGGAGAAAGTGGTTCATGCCTATGACCCGGTTGACCGGGTCATAGAGACAGGCGGCAATACATGAACCAAGGAGCGTGGAGATGGTCACCGGCTCGGCCGAAGCGTGGAATTCGCCCGGATTGAGCGATACGCGTTTGAATCTGCCAAGGGTCTCAATCCTCATAGTTCATCATCCACAGCATCAAAACCTCACGAAATAGGAACGACCCAGTGCTCCCACCCATCGTCATAGGTGCAGATGAGAATGGTATATTATTTCATCCGGCAAATGCAACCAAGTTAACATGATTGAATTAAAATATTACCACCAAAAATTGAGAACCAATCGTTGCGCCCGCTTCTTCTGCCGGCGCCTCCGTGTCTGTTTCCGGTCTACTTGAACGGCTGGCGGTCTATGTTAAGGTTAGAACAGAAACTTTAACGACAATGACACCTTTCCGAAAGACGGCAGATGAAGAAGGCGTGCGACAAGCAGATCATCCTGGTGGCGCTGGGTGGCAATGCCCTGATCCGGCAGGGTGAACAGGGAACCGCAGCCGAACAGTTCGCCAACCTGCGGGTTCCGATGGAACAGCTGGCAGGGCTGGCCCGGGACTACCGGCTCATCATCACCCACGGCAACGGCCCCCAGGTGGGAAACCTCCTCCTGCAGCAGGAGTGCTCGCCCCAGGTCCCCCCCATGCCGCTGGAGATCCTGGTGGCCCAGACCCAGGGGCAGATCGGCTATATGATCGAGTCCACCCTGGACGAGGCCCTCGCCGGCATCGGTCTGAGAAAACAGCTGGTCAGCCTGATCAGCTACGTGGTGGTGGATGAGCACGATCCGGCATTCGCGGCGCCGACCAAACCGATCGGTCCGGTTTACTCTGCGGAACAGGCAGCGACCCTCCCGTGGCCGACAATGCCGACCGCCAGGGGATACCGCCGGGTGGTGGCCTCGCCGCGGCCGCTGACCGTGGTGGAAAAGGAAGAGATCCGGCAACTGATTGCCCTGGATTTCATCATCATCTGTTGCGGCGGCGGTGGCATCCCGGTGATCCGGGAGGGACGCGCCTTTCACGGCGTTGACGCGGTCATCGACAAGGACCTTGCCAGCGCCTGCCTGGCAACCGAGGTGGGGGTGGCCGGCCTGGTCATCGCCACAGACGTGCCAGGGGTTGCCCTTGGGTTCGGTACCCCAGCGGAGCATTTCCTGAACAGCATCACCCTGGCCGAGGCGGAACAACGGCTGGCTGCCGGCGAATTCCCGCCCGGCTCCATGGGACCCAAGATGGAAGCGGCTGTTGCCTTTATCAGGAACAAGGGGCGGTGTGCCGTCATCTGCCACTTGGACGACATCGCCCTAGCCGTGGCAGGGAAGGCAGGGACAAAAATATTATCAGGCTGAAAGGACCAACACCATGACCGCTAATGCCGAAATCGTCGCCCGCGCGGAGCGGGTCTTCACCCCTGCCCTGCACCTCTACCACCCGCTGGCCATCGAGCGGGGCGAAGGAAGCTGGGTGATCGACCGGGAAGGAAAGCGGTACCTGGACTTCGCCACCGGGATCGCCGTCCTGAACCTCGGCCACAACCATCCGCGGGTGCGGGAACGGGTGGCCGGTCAGTTGGAACAGTTCGTCCACACCGGCGGGATCTACTATAACGAAACCACCGTGGCCGCGGCCGAACTCCTCGCCTCAATCACCCCACCGGGGCTCGACATGCTCTTCTTCAGCAACTCCGGCGCCGAAGCAGTCGACGGTGCCCTGAAGCTCGCCCGGTTCGTCACCGGCCGGCAGGGGATCATCGCCTTCAGCGGCGCCTTCCATGGCCGGACCCTGGGGGCGGTGTCGGTCACCACCAGTTCGGCCCGCTACCGGTCCCGCTATCATCCGCTCCTGCCGTCGGTCTATCACGCCCCCTACCCCTTCAGCTACCGCTGCCCCATGCACTGCCGACCGGAGACCTGCTCCCTTGCCTGCTTCGGGGCGCTGGAGGAGATGCTCGGGCGGCTCATCACTCCCAATGAGGTGGCGGCCATCCTCATCGAGCCGATCCTCGGCGAAGGGGGGTACGCACCGGCACCGCCGGCCTTTCTGAAACGGCTGCGCCGCCTGTGCGACGACCACGGCATCCTCCTGATCTTCGACGAGGTCCAGTCCGGCATGGGCAGAACCGGCGACTGGTTCGCGGCCCAGCGCTACGGCATGGTTCCCGACATCATGACCGTGGCCAAGGGGATCGCCTCAGGGTTCCCGCTTTCGGCGGTGGTGGCAAAACGACAGATCATGGAACAGTGGCCCTCCGGCGCCCATGGTACGACCTTCGGCGGCAACCCGATCGCCTGCGCGGCAGCCATCGCCACCATCGAGACGATCCGCGACGAAGGGCTCCTCCCCCGCTGCCAGCAACTGGGGGAACGGGCCATGGAGCGGTTGCGGGCCATGCAGGAACACCGCCCATTGATCGGCGACGTCCGGGGAATGGGGTTGATGATCGGCGTAGAGCTGGTGGATAACGTGGGCACCCCTGCCGGCGCAGCCTGCGAGCGGCTCCTGGACTGGTGCCGCGAAAAGGGGCTTCTCATCATTAACTGCGGCACGGACCGGAACGTGCTCCGCCTGGTCCCGCCGCTCACCATCAGCGATGACGAGCTGGATCAGGCCCTGACAATCATCGACGAAGGGCTGGGAGCGGTGGCATGAAACCGGTGCGGGTCATCATCATGGGGGCAGCAGGCCGGGATTTCCACAACTTTGCCTGCTGCTTCCGCAACAATCCGGCCTACTCGGTCGTTGCCTTCACCGCCGCCCAGATCCCCTACATCGCGCAGCGCCGCTACCCGGCCTCCCTGGCCGGGCCGCTCTACCCGCGGGGGATTCCGATCCGGCCGGAGAAGGAGCTCGCCACACTGATCCGCCGCCACCGGGTCGACCAGGTGGTCTTCGCCTACAGCGACATCTCCCATGCGGAGCTGATGCACACCGCCTCCCGCGTCCTGGCCTGCGGGGCCGACTTCCGGCTCATCGGTCCCAATGCCACCATGCTGAAGAGCAGACGGCCGGTGGTCTCGGTCTGCGCCGTCCGGACCGGCTGCGGCAAGAGCCAGGTAGTCCGCTACTTCTGCGACATCCTGGTCGAGTTGGGGATCAGGCCGGTGGTGGTGCGCCACCCGATGCCGTACGGCGACCTGGCCACCCAGGCAGTGGAACGGTTTAGCGACGACACCGACCTGGACCGCTTCCACTGCACCATCGAGGAGCGGGAGGAATACGAGCACCTGCTGGCCCATGGCGCCGTGGTCTATGCCGGCGTGGACTACCGGACCATCCTCCGCAGGGCCGAAAAGGAGGCCCGGCTCATCATCTGGGACGGCGGCAACAACGACCTGCCGTTCTTCCGGCCCGACCTGGAAATCGTGGTGGCCGATCCGCTTCGGCCGGGACACGAGACATCCTGGTATCCGGGAGAGGTGAACCTGCGGCGGGCCGGCATGGTGGTGATCAACAAGGTGAATGCCGCGAAACCGGCGGCTGTCGAGGCGGTAGTGGAGGCGATCCGCCGGGGCAACCCGGCAGCGGCCGTGGTGCGGACCGAATCAAAGGTGACGGCGGCCGAAGGGGAGCGGATCAAGGGAAAGCGGGTGCTGGTGGTGGAGGACGGACCGACCGTCACCCACGGCTCCATGCCGAGCGGTGCCGGGCTGGCCGCGGCCGGGCAGTATGGTGCACGGGAGGTCATCGATCCGCGCCCCTGGGCAATCGGCTCGCTCAAGGAGGTCTACGGCCGCTATCCCCATCTCGGGCCGGTCCTGCCGGCCCTGGGGTATCGGCCGGAGCAGGTGGATGAGCTGGCCGCCACCATCGCGGCCGTACCGTGCGATCTGGTCCTGGCCGCCACCCCGATCGACCTGGCCCGCCTGGTCCGGGTCGAGACGCCGATCCTGCGGGTCAGCTACGCCATTGCCGAAACCGACGGCACCCCGCTGCGCGAGGCATTCCTCGGACTGCTCGCATCGGTATCATTCGGTACATGTCGGTCGCCGTGGCCTTACAGCCAGCAACGCCAACCCGCCGAAAAGGAGGCAGATGCCAACCAGCGCCGGTAGGGTGAGCCGCTCCCCGATCACCACGACCCCCAGCAGGGCTGCAGTGAGCGGCTCGGCCAGAGAGAGGGTGACAGCGGTGGCCACCGGCACCGTCTTCAACCCCCGGGCAAAGAGCCGATAGGACAGGGCCGTGGCGATAAGCCCCAGATGGAGTACCACCAGCAGCCCACGCGGTCCGGCAAGCCAGGAGAGATCGGAGGAGATAAGAAACGGCGCCAGCAGCAGGGCGCCGAGGGAGAACACCACGGCCACCACCGCATCGGGCGAGCGGCCGTCCAGGAGGATCTTGATCGCCAGGGTGTACGCGGCATAGGAGGCACCGGCGCCAAAAGCAAGGAGAATGCCGAGCGGGTTGACGCTCACCCCGCCGCCGGTTGCCAGTAGCAGCGTGCAGCCGGCAATGGCAAGTACCGTGGCCCCGAACCAACGGCGTCCCGGCCGCTCACCCCGGACCAGAAAGGCAAGGATGCCGGCAACCACCGGCGAGCTGCCGATGCCGACCATGGTCCCGACTGCCACGCCGGTCCTGGACACGGCGGCAAAGAAGCAGAGCTGATAGGCGGCAACACAGACAGCGGCCCAGAACGTGGGCACAACAGGCCAGCGGCCCTCTATCCGCAGGCGCCCCCGCACACCGGCCAGCACCAGGAGGGCCACCCCCCCTACGGCCAGTCGCAATGCCCCGATCAGCACCGGGTTGGCGCCGGTGGGGGCCAATGCCTGGGACGTGCCGGTGGTACCCCAGAGCATGGCAGCCAGCAGGATCAGCCAGGCGCCGCCAGCCGCTACGTTTTTCTCTTCATGTTGTGCCATATGCTCCCATCGTCCCTGTCGCGCCATCTCGCAGACGGCAAGTTTACCTGCCGCTGTGTGATGAGGCAAGCACAGTCTGTTGAAGCGGCTTGCCGGCAGAACGTACTCCACGCTGCCGTTTTCTCTTTCGGTTGTGGAGTTCTCGGGCTGCCGTGGCAGGAAAACGGCCTCCCTTGGAAGGGGAGGCCGTGAATGGGTGGGGGGGGGGGGGCGGGCGGGCTAATGTCGGTCCTTACAATTGATGGCCAATTTATCGAGAATCTCCAGCAGGACCCTGGAGTTCGACACCATCTCCTCGCAGAGCAGGTACGCCTTGTTCCTGTCACCGGCGTTGTAGGCATTGATCGCCTGCTTGCCCAGGTCATGCACCTTGGCATGGGGTGCATCGATCTCCCGGAACATGCCGAGATGGCCGCAGTTTTCATTACCTTTGCTCTGGTACCACTTGCCAAAGGCACAGGTCAGGTGGGTCGGAAGGGTATTGGGGTCGATGCGGGCGGAACCGTCCAGATGTGACTTGATCTTGCCAATAAAAATCAGATGCGCGCTCTTGGCCTTATTGAGAATAATAGACGTATCCTCGTTGATTTTGAACCTGCCGAGAATGGACATCAACTCTTCGGCATTGCCGTTCATGTGGCTGGAGTCTTCCAGCGACTCGTGTGCCATCTGCGCAGTGTTCTGGACGATCAGGGTAATCTGGTGCATGTTGTTAGATATTTCGCTGGTGGTAGCGGTCTGCTCTTCGGCAGCGGTGGCGATCTGACTCACCTGCATTGCCACGTCGTTGATCTGTTCCATGATCTCACGCAGGGCTTCTCCCGACTTGCCCGCCTCCAGGGTGCCGGACTCCACCTGACGTACCCCCTGCCCCATGGCTTCGACCGCTCCTTTGGTTTCCGACTGGATGGCCTTGATCATCTCCCCGATCTCGCGGGTGGCGCGGGTTGTACGCTCAGCCAGGGCACGAACCTCATCGGCCACCACCGCAAAACCGCGCCCCTGCTCGCCGGCCCGGGCCGCCTCGATGGCGGCATTCAGGGCCAGCAGGTTGGTCTGGTCGGCAATGTCCTCAATGGTGCCGATAATGGCGCCGATCTGGTCGCTTCTCGCCCCCAGGCTTTCGACCGTTTTTGCTGAACACTGAACTTTCTCGGTGATTTGTTGCATGACCGCAATGGTGGCATCAACTACCGATACGCCACGATGGGCCGACTGTGTGGCGCGTTGGGCACCTTCGGCGGCAAGCTGGCAGTTCCTGGCAATATCGCCGGAAGTGGCAGACATCTCCTCGCCGGCTGTGGCAACGGTCGTGCTTTGGGCAACGACCTCCTCGGCCCCGGTGGCGATATGCTCGGCCGTGGTGTGCAGCTGGTTGGCGGCAATTGCCACCTTGATGGACGAAGCAGACACATTGCTGACAACGCTGTGGAGCTTGTCAATAAAGATATTGACCTCCCGGCCCAACTTGCCGATCTCATTGTCGGCAAGGACCGGCAGCTGCTTGGTCAGGTCACTTTCTCCTTCGGCAATATCTTTCATGGCATTGACTATGGTCTTGACCGGTCGGGTAATGGTGGCGGACACTACCCAGGCCAGGAGTATGCTGAGTGCCAGAATGGCGAGCAGGGCAACCCCGATGCTGGCCTGGATGGTTCGCATATGGGCGGTCACATCGTCGATGTAGATACCGGTGCCGATGACCCAGCCCCACGGCTGATACAGCTCAACATAGGAGATCTTGGGTACTGCCGCGCTGCTGCCCGGTTTGGGCCATGTGTATTCGACAACCCCCTTCCCCTTATCCTTGCAGACCTTGACCATCTCCATGAAAAAGTCCTTTCCATTGGAGTCCTTGAGCTCGCGCAGGTCCTTGCCGTTCATGTCCGGTTTGATCGGATGCATGATCATCTTCGCGTTCATGTCGTTGATCCAGAGATAGTTTGACCCATCATAGCGGATACTGGCGATACGCTCGGCAGCCCGTTTCTGGGCGTCCTCCCTGGTGAGCATCCCGGCGTCGACCTGTTTCTGGTACGAAGCGAGCATCGTGGTCGCTTCCTGCACCAGGGAGCTGACGGTGGCCTGTTTTTCCTTCAGGATGAGACCGCGGACAAACGGCACCAGGGCAAACATGGTTGCCAGCACCAGCACCAGCCATGTCAGGATCGACAGGCTCATGATCTTTGCAAAAATACTCCAGTCTTTGTACGCTTTAAGGGCCATGCTTTTTCTCTCCTCCGAAGATGTAACGACTGAACAGGTATAAATGGAATGGCTGAAAATCTACTTAATGAAAAAGGCGGGTTTGGTTGTTTTTCGGGTCCAATAGCCCGACCCTTAAGGGGAAATTTGCTCATGGATACAATTCCACTAATTTGCCGCGGCAACTACTCAATGATAATTGGGAGTTATCGCTCAACGCTTGCATTGCCGGCCGTCTCCCGCTAGATTTATTTCCATCAGGAACACTTGGGATGAGGTTGGAAAGGGACGACACTGATGAAGATCGTTCACGCAGTTGTCGGGCTGTTACTGTTTTTCCTCTGCTTCGTCAGCAGTGCGAGAGGAGATGCGGCTGCAGACCATGACTACACGGCTCTTAAGCAACGGTTGGTAGAACGTTTCGGAAGCGTACCCCCGAAGCAGTGGGGCGAGAACGTCAGCGGCGTGAAGAGCCGTATCAGGACTGGGGACAAGGTAATCGCCCTGACCTTCGATGCCTGTGGCAGCGCAAAAGGGATGGGGTACGACAGCCGGCTCATGGAGTTCCTGGAGCGGGAACAGGTGCCGGCCACCCTCTTCGTCAACGCCCGCTGGATAGGACCCAATCGCGCCACCTTCGACCGGCTGGCTGCCAACCCCCTTTTCGAGATTGCCAACCACGGCCTCAGACACAAACCGGCATCGATGACCGGCAGATCGGTCTACGGCATTAGCGGGACAAACAGCGTGGCCGAACTGGTGGACGAAATCGAACTGAATGCCCGGAACCTGGCAGAGCTGACCGGCAAACGGCCCCGCTTCTACCGCGCAGGGACCGCCTATTACGACGAGGTGGCGGTGCAGGTCGCCGAGGCCCTCGGGGAACAGGTTGCCGGCTTTTCCGTCCTGGGGGATGCCGGAGCAACCTTTTCCCGGCAGCAGGTCAAGCAGGCCATGCTGCGAGCCGGCCCAGGGTCCATCGTCATCCTCCACATGAACCACCCGGCCGGCGGCACCGCGGCCGGCGTCATGGACGCCGTGCCGGAGTTGAAAAAAAGAGGCTTCCGCTTTGTCCGGCTGTCGGAACTCCCCCTGGAGTAATGATTGTCGAAATTCTGCTGACGTGAAAATGGGGACCCGGCAAACCGGGTCCCCATTTTTTTGCACTGACATCTGTCACGTATCAGTCGATCTGCTCCACCAGGTAGTTCTGCACCCCCATCTGCTTGATCTGGTCCAGTTGGGACTCCAACTCATCGATGTGCACTTCCTCCTCCCGCAGGATCGATTCCAGGAGTTCCCGCGTGCCGTTGTCCCCCATCTCCACCGCCACCCGGATGCTCTCGTTATACCCCTTGATGGCAGCCTCTTCGGCAGAGTGATCGTTCTTGTGCATCTTCGCCACCTCTTCGCCGATGTGGATCTTGTTCAGATTGCTGACGATCGGTTTTCCTTCCAGAAAGATGATCCGGGCGATCAGCTTTTCCGCATGCTTCATCTCATCGATGGACCGCTTGCGGATCATCCCGTGCAGCCGCTCGTACCCCCAGTTCTCGCAAAGCTCGGCATGGACGAAGTACTGGTTGATGGCGGTCAACTCCTCGGCCAGACGCCAGTTCAAATGCTCGATCACCGTCTCGTTCCCCTTCATGTTCCGCCCTCCTTTATCCGTTCTTGGCTACCTGTTGTGAACGCGTATGCGCTGACTTCAAGTGAACCAGATTCAGGGCAAAGGTCAAGTTTGCTCCATTTCCGACACTCATGCCGCAAAACAACCAGATGACAAAATATGCACCACTGCTTTGGATGCCTCCTTTTCGGGCACAGGCGCTGTCGGCGCCATTCGTTCGGCCCGTCCGGAGTTCTCATTAAACCTTGGCACCGTTTATGCTACCAATAAATACAGCAGAAATAATCCTGCAGCGTCACGAAACGGAGGTGGCCCATGTTTGTGAACTGCTTCGACAGCAACGACATCTGCCTGTTCGCGGTCCGGGTCAAAGACGAAACCGATGCCGACAGCCTTGGCGACTACATCTGCCGGACCCATGAACTGATCTACTACTGGCTGGTACGGGAGACGCCGGTCGGGGCGGTGGTCCGCTATTGACCGATCAGCAGGCCTGCCTGCCACTGACTGCGGCCTTCTTTGATCAAGGACAGGCCGCACCTCGCCGTATCCCTTCCCCCCTCTTTGTGCAGCGAAAAAGTCTGGACGACCCTACTCTCCTTGCAGTATGTTAACGCCTCAGTTCTAAGCAGGGGGGACGGCATGTTTGCGAATGACGATCTGGGAGCATCGGTCTACAAGAGCTGGAGCAACACCCAGCGCCGGGACGAAATCACCAAACTGGTAGAAGGATACCGCAACGGCCTGCCGGTAGGCATCCTCTGCAAGATGGCCGAAGCAATCGCCGGGAGCCGGAAGCGGGCCCGCAAACAACTGCACGAAATGCTCACCCTTGAGGAACGGGAGGCTGCCATAACCCGGGAGAGCGGCGGTATGCTGATCCTGGTCAAGGATTTCCTGCGGTGACCTGGCGCACAACAACGAGAAAAGCCCGCACAACGCGGGCTTTTCTCGTTCACACCAATGGCAGGTCGGCTCAGCACCGTGCACAAAAGCGTTCCAGCAACTCCTGGGCGCGCGCCAAATCCTCTTCGGCTACCTGAATCTCCTTCAGAGCCGGCTCGACCCTGCTATCCCGGCAGAAGTACTCGATCCCGCCACGCCTCAACACCCCTTCAACCCGAGCCAGGTCAGACTCGTTCACCGTATCATAGAACCGTGCCATCCCAAACACCTCCTCCTGTGCCGACATACGACCCACGCCAACTGGCACGTCAGCACCCTTTGGCTTAATTGTACCATGATCTGGTGTGCGTGAGCTGCCGAGACTCCTTACAACGGCAGAGACTGCTCCCTCCGGCTCAGAGCAGCTGTACCTCGCTGACCCGCACGATCAGCAGTTCCTGACGGAAGCGCTCAGCCAGGTCCCGGCGATAGCCGTGCCACCAGCCGCGGTCCAGCTGTTCGGTCATCACCTCATAGATAACGATGTCGTCGTGCACGGTCCCGGCCCCGGTCTCCCTCCAGAGCCCCTTGGCCGGCGACTGTACATAGGAGGTAAGGCCGCCGAACCGCTCGGTCAGCTCATCTCTCACCCGTTCGTATTCGTGCTGGGGAAACAGTTTCCGCTCATTGTCGTACAGCGGCAGCAGTATCTGCACAAGATGCATTGCAGCCCCCTTCCCGGCCTTTTTCTAGATGGGCGAATCCCCTCTTTTCATCTGCGTCAGCAGCCGGTCCAGGGCCGAGGCAAATCGCTGCCGGTCAGCCTGGCCGAACTGGGCCGGACCACCCTGAACGAGCCCTGCAGTCCGCAACTCCTGCATCAGGTCCCGGACGGACAGCCGCTCCCCCACATTCTCCTCGGTGTAGAGCTCCCCCCGCGGATCAAGGGCAACCCCGCCGATGGCAACGATCCGGGCTGCCAGGGGTATGTCGGCGGTAATAACCAAGTCCGACGGAGCAGCGTGCTCGGCGATATAATCGTCTGCCACGTCAAAGCCATCGCTCACCCTGACCGACGTCACCAGCCCGGTATGGGCCTTGGACAGATCCTGATTCGCCACCAGGCAGACCGGCATCTGCAGCCGCGCCGAGGCCCTGAACACGATCTCCTTGATGACCCTCGGGCAGGCGTCGGCATCGATCCAGATTTTCAAAACAGAACTCTCCTTTGTGCACTTACAGCTATTGTATTGTATCGCGTAACCCGGATGACGCCACTGCACAACGAGGTTTGCGCTCAGCAGCATCCGATTAGGTTTTGCCTACGTCCCGTAGGGACAGAATGCCTGTAGCCGGGGAATTTATTCCCCGGTCTTGGCAAAATTGCCACTCACGTCACGTACGTGACGCAGAGATATATCGGCTACATATCCGGGGGTGAATCCCCCGGCTACATGCGAGCGCCCCTAACGGGGCTTCAAAACTGTGCAATTTCCTAACCGGACAACGCTGGTTCTCAATGTAAATTTTTTCGACAGACGCAACAACTAATGCCGGCTGTAACCCACTGATTTTTAGATCATTAATCCACCAACAATAGTTTGCCTAAGCATGCCCGAATGTTGATTTTTCTTACACACGGCCCGCACGGTAAACCAATCGGGACTCTTTGCGTTACAATTGCATTGTCATTATCCGTTTCGGGCGCCGTCCTGGATGGCCAGCACCAAACTGTACGGAGGAATTCCATGAAAAAACATCTCATTACCGTTGCCGCAGCATTCACGGCCCTCTCGCTCCCCGCAATCTGTACGGCATCCCCGGCCCGTCCCGGGGGATACGTCTCCGGCTTCATCGGTGCCAGCATAACCAGGGATACCGATGCAACCACGGTCGACTATGTTGTCCCCAAAAACTTCAATGACCGGATTCAATTCGATCCCGGCATTACCGTCGGCGGCACGGGCGGCTACGACTTCGGTTTCCTGCGCCTGGAAGGGGAGCTTTCCTACAAGCATGCCGAGTTAAAGGCCATTGACGACAAAAGCTCCGGCAGCCGGTACCGCAGCATCGACGGCAGCCTGGGTGCCCTGGCCATGATGGGCAACGTCTTCTTCGACCTGCACAACAATAGCCGGGTCACCCCCTACTGGGGCGCAGGTGCCGGCCTGGCAGTACTCAACCTCAGCGACACCTTCGGTACCAACACCACCACCGGATCACGGGATTTCATCTACTCCGGGGCCAACGACACGGTCTTCGCCTACCAGGCCGGCGGCGGTGTAGAAATAGCGCTCAACCGGCAGCTGTCCCTGGACCTGGGCTACCGCTACTTCGGCACCTCCACCGCCACCTTCGACAAAGACGTCACGCGGACCACCGAGCTGAAACTGGAGAGTCACAACGTGGCGGTGGGTCTCAGGGTGAAGTTCTAGCGCCCGTACCTCTCTGGCGCCGGAGCCCGCATGGCACGGGTTCCGGCGCCAGGGTAACGCCTCCCCCGGTCAATTCGTCCAGCACAATTGTCCCTGCGCTCCCTTCTGGTACAATCAACCAATATCACGCACGTGGAGCAACCATGCCGATCACCGCATTCGATGCCATCAGGAGCAATATATGTTCCTTCCTCGGGGGAGCCGAGGTTGATCTCACCCTGGTCGGGGAAGAGCCCACACCGGAGGAAACGCAGGAGCGTCCGATCCGCGCGGTCGCCAGTTTCGAGGGGCAACCGTACCTGTTCACCGCCCGCCGTGCCGCACTCCCGTTCACCACAACCGAAACAGCCTTCTGCCAGGAGCTACTCACCGCCTTTGCCGCCATGTACGAAGGGTTCCGCCAGGAAGGGTACGCCGCCCACTTCCGGACGGCCCTGCTCGCCTCCATCATGGACATCGCCGTGGCCCGCGCCCTTCGGGGGGACAACAAAAAAGGGTTCTGGCCCATCCAGCAGCTGATCCAGCTCCTGAAGAACCTTTCCTACCAGCGCTACGAGGGCAAACCGGCCACCACCGGCTTCATTGTCCACCGGACAACGCTCCCCGAACTCCGCAAGCTGATCCGCTACCGGAAGCACATGCTCCTCGCGTTGAAACCGTCCCAGACCGTTACTGCCGACTTTTTCGACAATCCCCTCACCTACCGCTTCATCGACGGCACCAACCTCTTCTTTGTTGCCAACATCCTGATGCAGGTCACCGGCGTCATCAGGACCAGCGGCTCGGACGAGCAGAACGACGTGGAACGGCTGACCCACCGGGCGATCTTCTCCATCGTCAGGAACGCCGGTTCCGGCGCCTTTGCCGTGACCGTGAACGAGGCGTCGGAGATCGAGGTAATGATCAATCCCGACAAGCTCCTGGTGCGGCGCAAGGGGGTCTGGGCCATCTTCGACCCGGACATTGTCCGGTCGTTTCTCAGGGGAAGCATCGAAGAGAGTGCCATCGACGATCTGCTCTGGACCCTGTATGCACTCTCCAAGATCCGGCATGGCACGGTGGTGCTGATCTACAACCAGGGGGCGCGGCAGCTGGCTGCCCTCAAGAAGGGGTCGGTGGGGGGAAGTGATGCCATCGGCAGGCTGTTGATCAGCCAGGTAAAGGGGAGGCCGGTCGGCGAGCTGAAACAGTCGGGCACCCTGCTCCGCATCCTCTCCTCCGACGGCATGACGGTTTTCAATCGAAACGGCAGGCTGCTGGAGACCGGCTTCATCATCGACACATCCCATGCACGGGAGGTGGTGACCGGTGGCGGGCGGACCACGGCGGCCAGCGCCGCCTCATTTTTCGGCAAGGTGATCAAAGTCTCCCAGGACGGACCGATCGAACTGTACCAGGACGGCAGACAGATCTATCGCTTCGGCTAGCACCCTGTAACCCATATTTTTTCGTAGGTTGGGTAGCGGCCTCATCGCGTAACCCAACAGCCTTGCTACAAAATCTCCATGCCTCACGGATTCGGGGCAGCCTTACTGATACTGGATATAGATCGGTTTCGGGTTCAGCTTGAGGAGATCCTGTGGCGTCATCAGTTGATCCCCCTTCTTGGTATCGTTGTGGTAGAAGAGCTTGAATCCGGTGTACTGCACCGGTTCCTTAACGATATAGTCCTTGTACGAATCACGCTTCAGCCAGGGCGCCCCCCAGCCGTCCATATGCATGACGATCTGCACCTCGGGCCGCAGCACGATGTTCCTGGCGTTGGTGACGCCGTTTCGGGTGAAACGGTGCACGGTGAACACCTTGGGTGGCAGGTTGTACTTCTTCACCAGATCTCTCAGAAAGCCGGAGGCGTAGTTGATGTCGGCCGCATCATAGGTGCCGATCTTGGTCCCCGGCTTCTTCCGGCTTTTGATCAGGTTGAACTCCGGGTCCATCCCCAGGTGCACGTCAGGATTCTTCAGTATCCACTCGAAGCGGGGCAGAATGGTCCTGATATCGTCGTGGCCGGTCTGGATGTCTATGAACAGGATCGCGCCGGCTTCCTTGGCCCAGCCGTACACCTGGTTGACGATGGCATCGGGCATGACCATCCGGTATTTGCCGGACTTACCCGGATCTCCCTGCGCCACCACGGCGATCAGGTGCAGAGCGGGCTGTACCGGGTGTGACGGGTCGGCCTTTTCCCACTTGGTCACCTCCCCCTTCAGCCGCCGGAGCATCTCGTCCTTCGGGAACTCGCCCAGCGCCCCCATCCGTTTGGACTGCGGATTGCCGTAGTAAGCCACGATCCGCTTCTGCGGCAGGATCGACCCCGGCAGCGGCGGCGGGCACTGTACGGGCCAACCGCACCGTGTGGCATACTCGGGGTCTTCGCCCGCGTTGTACTTGACCTTGGGCGCCGCGACCCCGGCCCGTGGTGCCGAACGCACCGCAGTGGAACTGGCCGCAAACGGGGCCGCAGCAGGGGTGGCACTGCTCTGCGGCACAAAGGGTGCGGTCGGGGCGGCGGTCGCGTTCCGGGCATTTTTTGTTGCCGACAGGTCGCCGGGCTTCTCGTTTGAACAACCGGCCAGCATAAGGATGAGCAGATAGGGGATAACCAGGGAGGGGACTCTGGAAAAACTGTGGGACTTCACACAAACTCCTTTGATGGATCGTGCAACGCCAGCTGGCGCCATGCTCCGGGCACATAAAAAACCACAGGAGGTTCCCCCTGTGGTTTACAGGCTGCGATTTTATACCATTGCCGGGAGTCTTGGGCAATAGTTAAAAACGTAGACTACAATTACTGATAAACGCTTGAACTCCTACATCTACCTTCTCACCCTTTCCGCCCTTTACGGCCAGCCTGGACTTTGCCGTGCGGGGTAATGACGTGGGCATTGTGGTTGACAGCGCGCCGGATCATCAACTCATGCTTGCCGGGCGTGGCCGCCCGTGCCGTACGCCGCGTCGTGGTTGTAGTGCCTTTCGTGCCTCTCATAATCGCCACCTCCTCCCCCATACTGCATTAAAAGCATATCACAATCCGCGGGTACCGGTGCCACAAAGTTGACAAAAAGAGTCTGATCTGACAACACGCCCTGCCTCCTATGAGCCCCCTTCTCTGTCGCAGATAAGGGGGATGAACAGGTCAACAAGAACCGGATCGAGTTCCGCCCCTTTCATCTCCGCCAGCATGTTCAGGGTCTTCGCCAAAGGGATGCCGATCCGGTAAGGACGGTCCGACCGGAGGGCGTCGAAGATGTCGGCAACGGTAACGATGCGGGCTTCGAGAGGGATCTCGTCAGCGGCAAGCCCCATCGGATAACCATGGCCATTGTAATGCTCGTGGTGGTGCATGACGATATTGATGACCGTTGACGAAAGATTGGCCTTCTCGACTACATTGGCCCCCCAGACGGGGTGCATGGCAACAACCTCCCTCTCCTCGCCCGTCAGCTTGCGGTTGGCATTCAGAATCGCCTCCGGAACCCCGATCTTACCGCAATCGTGGAGCCAGCTGCCGTGCCTGATCTCCCGTTTGATCCCTTCGCCGAGAGCCAGCTCATCGGCAATCATCAAGGCGAAGTCGGCGACCCGCTCGCAGTGCCCTTTGGTATACGGGTCCTTCAGCTCGATGGTTTCCGCCAGCGAGCGCAGGATGAAATCGTCATCGTTTTTGACCGACTCCATCAGTCGATAGCGGCGGAGACCATCCTTGACCGCCTTGACCATGTCGTTCACCTTCCACGGCTTGGGAAGGAAGCGGAAGACCTCTCCCGAATTGATGGCCGTGAGCGCCACGTTCATGTCCGCTGCCGAGGTCATCATGATCCTGGTCGTACTGGGGCTCAGTTCCTTGATCCGGGTCAGTAATTCGTTGCCGGTCATCTCCGGCATGTAGTGGTCGCTCACGACAACGGCAATGGGATGGTTGGCAACGATCTCAAGCGCTTCGAGCGGCGAGGTGGTAACCAGGGGAGTGGACCCGATTTTCTGCAGCACATCGGCCGTAAACGTAAGTACGAGTTTGTCATCATCGACTATCAGAATTTCGTGTTTCATTCCCCCGCACCCCCACGTAATCTGCAGAAACACTCACGAAAATATTAAATAGCTTAAATTAAGTACAACATCCAAAAGTTTAAATCAATATAATTTCAATATATTACACCATTAAAAACGTAACAGCTTTTCTTTTAACGCACAAACGAAATAGGGCAGCAGATTAGAACCCCCAAAAGGCTCAGATTGTACGGATGGAATTAACCGCGCTTTATCTGCGCCGCGGCCCGTACCAATACCCATAATAAGGCGGTCCGTACCATCGATACGGGTAGTAGAACGGGTCGTAGTAAAACAGGTCATAGTAAGGCGGATAATACGGGCGCAGTTCGGATTGCTTCCACACATGGATTTCCGCAATGGTCACAACCGGATAGCGATAATTGATCTCTCCCAGAGGCAATGTTTTCTCACCCCGTATCTCGCCGATGAGCACCACTGGTCGACCAGCCTTGAAGATCATGCTGTCGAGATAGCTGCGGGATGTTGCCAGAAACCGGCCAGCCGAACCATGTTCTTCATTGGGGAAATCGCTGCGGCCCAGACCAAACTGAACCACCTCTATCCGCGTTCCCTCCTTGGTGTTCTTCGTATCCACAATGGTGCCGCCTATTTTCAAATACTTACCGACAAACGCCAGCGGCTCTTTCCTTACCTGCTCAAAGGTAACGGTCCGATCGACCAGCCTCTCGGCACGGTCGCTGAAGATATGGGCGCACCCCACAAAAAGCAGTAATGACACGGATAACAGCACTATCCATCGCATAAGCCACCTCCTCGCCGTAACATGCCGGCAACCCCATTTCTGCTTTGAGTATACCATGATACCGGCATTGTCAGGAGAGCTGGCCTGCCCGTTGCCAGCCGGTAAGAAGGAGGCCCAGCAACTACCGAAGTGCGGATGAATTCTATTCATCCCTTTGCAAGAAGCGAGAACGAAAAACCCCCGCCCGGACAAGCCGGAGCGGGGGTTTTTTTCACATCACGCCTTCAGCCACAGGCGTATTCGTACCTACTTGTATTCCGGCATCTCGTCGAACTGGAGATACTGGTAGATCGCATCTTTCTTCGGCTCGACCTTCTCCTTGTAGACGGCCATGAACTCGGCCACCGTCGGCAGCTTGCCCATGGTGGCGGTCACCGCACCCAGTTCGGCGGAACCGAGGAACACCTTGGCCCCGTCGCCGATCCGGTCGTCGAAGTTGCGGGTCGAGGTGGAGAACATGTTCACCCCGTCCGGCACGCGGGCCTGGTTACCCATGCAGAGCGAGCAACCGGCGATCTCGATCCGGGCACCAAAGGCGCTGTATACCGAGAAGTAGGCCTCGTCCTTGAGCTTCTGCTGATCCATGCGGGTCGGCGGACAGATCCAGGTCCGGACGGCCGGGTTGAACTTGAGTCCGCGCCAGATCTCGGCGGCAGCGCGGAAGTGACCGATGTTGGTCATGCAGGAGCCGAGGAACACGTCCTGGATCGGCGTGCCGGCAACCTCGGAGAGAAGCTTGACGTCGTCCGGGTCGTTCGGGCAGGCGAGGATCGGCTCGGTGATCTCGGCCAGGTTGATCTCGATCACGTCGGCATAGGCGCCGGTCGCCTCGGCATTCTTGTCAGCCTCCAGCAGTTCCGGCTTGGCCAGCCAGGCGTTGACCGCATCGATCCGGTTCTGCAGGGTCTTGGCGTCCTGGTAACCGTCCTTGATCATCTGCTTCATCAGTGCCACGTTGGAGCGGAGGTAGGTTGCCACACTCTCCTTGGAGAGCTGGATGCAGCCGGCGGCAGCGGAACGCTCGGCAGCGGCGTCGGTCAGCTCGAACGCCTGCTCCACGGTCAGGTCGGGAAGCCCTTCCATCTCCAGTATCCGGCCGTTGAACACGTTGATCTTGTTCTTCTTGGGTACGGTCAGTTTGCCCTGCTTGATGGCCCAGTAGGGAATGGCGTTGACCGCATCCCGCAGGGTGATGCCCGGGTTGAGCTTGCCCTTGAAGCGGACCAGCACCGACTCGGGCATATCCAGCGGCATGAACCCCATGGCGCCGGCAAAAGCCACCAGACCGGAACCGGCCGGGAAGGAGATACCGATCGGGAAGCGGGTGTGGGAGTCGCCGCCGGTCCCGACTGTGTCGGGCAGCAGCAGGCGGTTCAGCCAGGAGTGGATGACGCCGTCGCCCGGCTTGAGGGGGACGCCGCCCCGCTCGGTGATAAACTTGGGCAGATTCTTGTGCATCTTTACGTCTGCCGGCTTGGGATAGGCGGCGGTATGGCAGAACGACTGCATGAACATCGGCGACAGGAACTTGAGGCAGGCGAGTTCCTTCAGCTCGTCGGCGGTCATCGGACCGGTGGTGTCCTGGGAACCGACCGTGGTCATCTTTGGCTCGCAGGCAGTGCCGGGCAGCACGCCGGCTACGCCGCAGGCCTTGCCGACCATCTTCTGGGCCAGGGAGTACCCCTGGGCAGCCTTGGGTGCCGGGTTGACCGGCAGGGTGAAGACGTCGGTTGCGCCGAGGCCGAGGGCGGCACGGGCCTTGTCGGTGATGGCACGGCCGATGATCAGCGGAATCCGGCCGCCGGCGCGGAACTCGTCGGCCAGGGTATTGGGAGAGATCTTGAAGGTGGAGATGACCTCACCCTTGTCGCTCAAGATCTCACCCTTCTTGGTGTTGATGGTGATGATGTCGCCATCGTTCATCCTGGTCACGTCTGCCTTGAGCGGCAGGGCGCCGGAGTCCTGGGCGGTATTGAAGAAGATCGGGGCGATGACTCCGCCGATGATCACGCCGGCAGTTTTCTTGTTGGGGACGCAGGGGATTGCCTCTCCCATGTGCCAAAGGACCGAGTTGCAGGCCGACTTGCGGGACGAGCCGGTACCGACGACATCGCCCACAAAGGCAACCTGATTGCCGGCGGCCCGCCATTCGGCGATCTGGCCGAGCCGGTTCGGGAAGCGGGTCTTGCCCATGGCCAGGGCGTGCAGAGGGATGTCGGGGCGGCTCCAGGCGTCGCCGGCCGGGGAGAAGTCGTCGGTGTTGATCTCCCCTTCCACTTTGAAGACCTTGACCTTGATGGTCTCGGGCACGCCCGGGCGCTTGGTGAACCACTCGGCATTGGCCCATGACTCCAGGACCTTTTTGGCGGCACCGTTGGACTTGGAGAGCTCCACCACCTTGTCGAAACCGTCATAGACCAGGGTCAGCCCGGAGAGGGCACAAGCGGCCTCGTCAGCAAGCTCGGCATTCTTCAGGGCCTCGACCAGGGGACCGACGTTGTAACCGCCAATCATGGTACCAAGGATGCGGATAGCATCGACCTTGGAAACCAGGGGCGACTTCTTGCTTCCCGTGAGGATCTCTGCCAGGAAGGCGGCCTTGACTTCGGCAGCCGGATCGACACCGGGGGAGACCCGCTCCTTGAGGAGGTTCAACAGGAACTCCTCCTTGCCGGCCGGCGGGGCCTCCAGCAGCGTGCAGAGTTCGGCGGTCTGTTCCGGGTTGAGCGGCAGAGCGGGTATCCCTTGGGCCTTGCGCTCCGCTTCGTGGGCGAGATATGCTTCGATCATTGATAACCTCCTTGTAATTGTGCTATCTACAACGTTTTTTCAAAACTCGGAATGAAACAAAAAATTGTGTATACTGTATACAATTTTTTGCACGTCTTTGTCAATTGCCAAAACTGGGCACCTGACTTGCATTCAGGCGGTTTGACATTGTTCAGGGAGTTGGGTAAAACTGAAGTGCAGCAAAGGAGGTCTCAATGAAGGGTCTTGCTATTCTGGTGGTTATGGGTTTGATGGCGCTCAGCGGCTGTGCCAGAGTCATCAGCGACCAGTCGCGAAGCCTGGTCGATCCGACGGTTCAGTTCGCCAAACTGCGGGATAACCCGGACAACTATATCGGCAAAACCGTCCTGTTGGGGGGGAGGATCGCCTCGGCGCGGAACACCAAGGAGGGTGGCGTGCTGGAAATCGTCCAGTTCGAACTGGACGGCGACGTACCCCGGGACAGCTTCATCTCCCACGGCCGTTTTCTGGCCACCAGCGTCGACTTCCTCGATTCGCTGATCTACAAGCCTGACCGGCTGGTGACCCTGGTGGGAGAGGTGAAGGGAAAAAAGACCCTTCCGCTGGACGCGATGGAGTACACCTACCCGGTGGTCGCCATCAGGGAGATCTATCTCTGGCAGCCTTCGGAGAGTGAGAAGTACCTCCTCTACCCCCCCAGCCGCTACAATCCCTATTATTACGGCTATGGTTCCGAGCCGTACTGGGACCGGCCGAGCCTGCCGGCACTGCAGAGGCTTTGGTAAGAACCCGTGACTCGTGACCGGTGACTCGTGACTGGAAAAATGCTTTTCACCCCGAGTCACGAGTCACCGCCTTTCACCATTCCCCGGACGCCCCGCCGCCGCCGAAGTCACCGCCGCCGCCGGAAAACCCGTCATCCCCTCCTGACGAACCGCCCCACCCTCCCCCGCCGCCGTACCAGCCGCCGAAGAAGGGGCCGCCGAAACCACCCCCTCCGCCGAACAGGAGCGTCACCACGAGGCCGAGAACGAAACCGGCCACGGCGAGCCCTGCCAGCAGTGCCAGGGCAAGGCCGGGATAGAGGAACCAGGCCACCAGCGGCAGCCCGGCGCCACCGGCAATCCCTCCCAGGATGCGTGAGATGGAGCCGAGAAAAACAACAGCCACCAGGAGGAAGATCAGAAAGGCATAGATGGGTGGCGCGCTCTTCCTGGCATGGCGAAGCGCCTCCCCCTTGGCCTGATACTCGCCCCGCACTACCTGGCTAATGGCCTGCACCCCGGCCAGGACACCGCCGTCGAAATCGCCCGCCTTGAACCGGGGTGCCATTTGCTCGCGGATGATCCGGCCGGCAACCAGGTCGGTCAGTTTACCCTCCAGCCCGCGCCCCACCTCGATCCGGATCTTTCTCTCCGCCTTGGCGATCAAGAGGATTGCGCCGTTGTCCAACCCCTTTTGCCCGATCCGCCACGCCTCGGCCACCCGGATGGAATACTCCTCCGGGCTGTCACCTTCAAGCGACGCTACGGTCAGCACAACCACCTGGGTGGAGTCGCTCTGCTCCAGCGTTGCCAGCTCCCGCTCCACCGCCGCCTTCCCTTGCGGGGACAGGATCTGGGCGTAGTCGTTCACCCGCCCCTGGAGCTGCGGCACATCCAGCGGATGGGCAGCAGCGGGGAAGAGGAACAGGAGTATGAACAGGACTATCGATCTCATGGCAATAGCTCAAGGGAGGCGTCAGCAATCGATGAATAAAGACCCGTAACGCAAAGACACAACGTCGCCAGGACGCAGAAAAAACCTTTGAAATTCTCTTTGCGACCCTGCGCCGTTGCGTCTTTGCGTTTCATTTAAGTTCTCCTAAAACTTTACCTTCGGGGCCACCTTCGCCCCCTCTTCCGCCTTGAACGGCTCCTTACGCTGCAAATGCAGCATCAGGGAGTTGGTAAGGCTGTTGGGGAAGGTCCGGATGCTGGTGTTGAACTCCTGCACCGCCTTGTTGTAACGGGTGCGGGCCACGTTGATCCGGTTCTCGGTCCCCTCCAGCTGGTTCTGCAGGTCCATGAAGTTCTGGTTGGCCTTCAGGTCGGGGTATTTCTCCACCACCACCATCAGCCGGGAAAGGGCGCCGGAAAGCTCCCCCTGGGCCTGCTGGAACTTCTGCAGCGCCTGCGGGTCGTTCACCAGCTGCTTCGAGACCTGCAGGGAACCGACCTTGGCCCTGGCCTCGGTGACCGCCTTGAGGGTGTCGGCCTCGTGTTTGGCATACCCCTTCACTACCTCCACCAGGTTGGGGATCAGGTCGGCCCGCCGCTGATAGGTCGCCTCCACATCACCCCAGGCGGCAGTGACTGCCTCCTCGTTGGCCTGCATGGTGTTATAGCCGCACCCGGACAGGGTGACCAGGCAGCAGAGTGCCGGCAGAAACATCCGTAACGATCTCATATCAGGTTCCTCCCGTTGTCTTTGTGTTGTGTCAAAGTTAATCACGCAGAGCCAGTTTGTCAGCACGGTCAAAGATAATTTTCATGCCGATCAGCACCAGATAGCAGACTATGGAGAAGAGATTGGCGACGATGAGCGGGAGATCCTTGAGCAGCATGCCATAGGCGAGCCAGAGAAACATGCCGACCGTGAGAATGACCGGTTGCCAGATGGAAAGGTCGCGGGCCTGGCGGGTCCGCCAGGTCCTGAGCACCTGGGGAACAGCAGCGAAGCTGGTGAGCGCACCGGCAACGAGGCCGATTGTTGTCGCGTCCATCACCCCCCCTTTCGCCCCTGGAAGTTGTCGGCAGCCCAGTCGATCTGGGAGAGCATCCCCCGGATGACCGACACCTCCCGCTCGTCCAGCATTGCCCGGGCAAAGATCCGCCGGAAGGTGCGCATCAGATGGGCCGGGTTCTCCGGATTGAGAAAGCCGATCCTGAGCAGGGTCTCTTCCATCTGGCCGAACATGGTCTCGGTCACTGCGGCATCGGCCAGGACCCGTTCCGTTGCCGCATCAGTGCTACTACCGAGCCCGCGATGAATCTCGTAGCAGAAGAGCAGCACCGCCTGGGCCAGATTGAGGGAGCCGTAATCGCTGCCGGTAGGAATTGTCGCCTGCCAGCGGCAGAGGGCCACCTCGTCGGTGGTGAGACCGCTGTCCTCACGGCCGAAGACAAAGGCGCAACGGTTGGCGGGCAGATGCACAGCCGCACTCCGCACCACTTCGTCAGGCGTCATGATCTCCTGACGGTACTTGCCATGGCGGCGCGTCGTGGCAACCGAGAGCGGCGCATCGGCCAGGGCCTCGGCAAGGGTGGGGAATATCCGCGCCTTGAAGAGCAACTCCCTGGCCGAGACGGCAAATTTCAGGGCTTCGGGATGGTCCACGCGGCAGGGATTCACCAGCCGCAGATCGGTCAACCCCATGTTCATCATGGCGCGGCAGACCATGCCGATATTGCCCGGACTCTGGGTCTCCACCAGGACAATGCTCACCGCGCTCTTGAGTGAAACTGCTTCGTTCACTTCGTCTCCTCTTTCTTGATAGTTCGTTGGCTGTAGGGCCCCTTGTGCCGCATCCGGCGCAGCCGGGCACGGGCCGGTCGCCGCTGCCACCAGCCATGGACAAAATGGCCGAGCCACATGCAGGCGATGAGGACGGCAAGTATGACCAGCAGCTGATGCTCGTAACGGCTCACATCCTCTACGAACAGCGACGCGCTCTTCCCGAACAGGTAGCCGGCCAGGGAAAAGATGAGCGACCAGGCCAGGGCGCTCAGGATGTTGAGCCAGCAAAACTTCGACGCCGGAAAGGAGGTCATGCCGAGGATGATCGGCAGAACGATCCGAAACCCGTAGGTGTAGCGGGAGACAAAGGCAACGAAGGTGCCGTAGCGTTCGATCAGCCTGAGGGCCTTGTGGAACTTCCGGGCGATGAAGGTGAATATCCTGAGCAGACGCGCGCCTTGCAAACGGCCGACGTAGAAGTAGAACTGGTCACCGCAGAAGGCTCCGGCCAGGGCGGTGAGAATGACCCCTGGCAGGGTGAAATACCCCTGAAAGGCGAAGAATCCGGCCAGGATCAGCCCGGCCTCTCCTTCCAGGAAGGTCCAGAGGAAAAGGACCCAGTAGCCGTGCACTGCCAGGTATTCCGTGAGTATCTCGTGCACCTATCCTCCCGGCCTGAGAATAGGGCAATCTTAACGGCGGCAGGGTCAGAAAGCAACCGCTTTCGGCATAAAAAAAGGCCCGGCACTTGCGTGTCGGGCCTTTGTAGGATCAGATCCGGGGATTAGCCTTTGGCGGCAATCGCCTTCTCGTACCCCGTGTTGAACGCCTTCTTGTTCAGCTCCAGGAATGCTTCGGGAACCCTGGACAGAACTGCCTTCTCGGCGCTCTCCCTGGTGACCACGCCGGTCAGTGCCACGATGGCGCCCAGTGCCACGATGTTGGCGACAATTTCACGACCCACATCGTTCTTGGCGGTATTGATGATCGGGAAGGATACCACCTTGAAATTCCCTTCCGGTCTCTTGGTGACCAGATCGGAGTCGATGAGGAGTATCCCCCCCTCTTTCAGGTCGTGGGAATATTTGGTGCAGGCCTCCTGGGTAAGGGCCAGCAG
The DNA here is from genome assembly GCF_007830735.1 of Geobacter argillaceus. Classification (GTDB taxonomy): domain Bacteria; phylum Desulfobacterota; class Desulfuromonadia; order Geobacterales; family DSM-12255; genus Geomobilibacter; species Geomobilibacter argillaceus. Next base: position 68,224 of record NZ_VLLN01000005.1, on the reverse strand, counting down.
GGCATCAACCACGGTTGCCTTCGGGTAGTCGATGGCCTCGTCGGAAATGATGACCTCCGACTTGGAGGCGCCACCCCGGGCTTCGGGGCCGTAGCTCTGGGATTGGACCGCCTGCTTCCCGTCGTAGATCGAAGCAGCCTCGGCCATGATGACGCCGGCCAGGATCAATCCCTGCCCGCCGGCACCGGAAAATCTGATTTCATATCTTCCAGCCATCTATCGTTCTCCTTTGATGGGTATTTTTACTTCTTTGACCGCTCGATGACCTTGGCGTACTCGGCGGTGTACTCCGGCTTCTCCTCTTTGTAGAGAACTCCGGTGAGTACCTTCCCCTCAAGCTGCTCCGGAGTCATCTTCTCGGCAGCCTTAACCGGCACGGCGATCTCCTTCAGCCGGTTCATCATCTCGATGACCGACTTGAATTTGTTGCGGCGGCCATAGGTGGTGGGGCAGTCGTCGAGGATCTCCACAACGGAGAAACCTTTGTGCTGGATCGCTTCAGCGATCAGCTTGTCAATCTGGGCAGCATGGTAGGCGGTGCCGCGGGCCACAAAGGTAGCACCGGCGCCGATGGCCAGCTTGGCGATGTCAAAGGCCGGGTCCGGGTTGCCGTAGGGAGTGGTGGAGGCCTTGGCGCCGGTCGGGGTGCAGGGGGAGAACTGACCGCCGGTCATCCCGTAGATGTTGTTGTTCAGGATGACGTAGGTCATGTTGATGTTGCGGCGGCAGGCGTGGATGAAGTGGTTGCCGCCGATGGCGGTGCCGTCGCCGTCGCCGCCGACGAGGATGACGTTCATCTCAGGGCGGGCCATCTTGACGCCGGTGGCGAACGCAGCGGCGCGGCCGTGGGCGGTGTGCAGGGTGCAGAAATCAAGGTAGCCGGGGAGACGGGAGGCGCAGCCGATCCCGGAAACAACGGCAGTATTTTCCTTCACCAGGCCGAGGGAATCAATGGCCCGGATCAGTCCCTTCATGACGATCCCGTGGCCGCAGCCCGGACACCAGATGTGCGGCAGCTTGCCCGGACGGATGTACTTATCGTAATCGAATGCCATGTTACTTGACCTCCTTTATCTTAGCGAGGATCTGCTCCGGATTGATCGGTTCGCCGTCAACACGGAAGATCCCGTGAACCGGTGCATTACCTTCCACAACCCCTTTGAGAACGCCGGTAGCCATACCGAGGTTCATCTCCGGAGTGATGAACGCCTTTACCTTCTTGGAGAGGGCAAGCAGCTGCTTCTCCGGGAACGGCCAGAAGGTCTTGATGCGGAACAGACCGGCCTTGATCCCCTGCTTGCGGGCCTCGTTCACGGCAAAGCGGGCGGAGCGGGAGGTGGAGCCGAAGGCAACGATGGCGACCTCGGCGTCGTCCAGCAGATACTCTTCGAACTTGACGATGTCGTCCGCGTTGGCTTCAACCTTGCGGACCTGACGCTCTTCTTCGGCCTGGACAATCTCGGCCTTGGTGGTGGGGAAACCGTCAGCCATCTTGTTCAAACCGGTGACGTGAAACTTGTAGCCGGAACCGAAAGCGGCCAGCGGCGGCACGTCGCCGAAAGAGGTGTCGTACGGCTTGTACTGCTCGGGCGGCACGGACGGTGCGGTGCGGTCGATCACTTCCAGCTCGCCCGGCTCGGGGAACACGATCTGTTCCCGCATGTGGGCAACGATTTCGTCCGGCATGATCATGACCGGGGTACGGTATTTCTCGGCCAGGTTGAAGGCCCGGACCGTCTCTTCGAATACTTCCTGAACAGAGGCCGGAACCAGACAGATGGCCGGATGGTCACCGTGGGTGCCCCACTTGGCACTCATGACGTCGGACTGGGAAGGACCGGTCGGCATCCCGGTGGAAGGACCGCCACGCATGACGTTGACAATGACGGCAGGCGTTTCGGCGATGCAGGCATAGCCGATCAACTCCTGCTTCAGGGAGAGTCCCGGGCCGGAGGTCGAGGTCAGCACCTTGGCGCCGGTCAGCGAGGCGCCGATAATGGCGGCCATGGCACCTATTTCGTCTTCCATCTGGATGAACTTACCACCAATCTTGGGAAGTTCGGCCGACATGACCTCGGCGACTTCGGTAGACGGTGTGATCGGGTAACCGGCAAAAAACTTGCAGCCGGCGTACAGCGCGCCTTGTGCTGCAGCCTCGTTACCCTGGAGAAAAGCAACTTTCTTAGCCACGTTCACTACCTCCTGTTTTCAATATTAAGGCGTTACTTTGATCGCGAAATCGGGGCAGCGGAGCTCGCACTGCATGCACTTGATGCAGGCCTCCAGATTCTTGACAGCCGCGACAAAACCCTGCATCTCCAGAACCTTGGTCGGGCAGAACTCCACGCAGATGTGACATCCCTTGCAGTACCGCTCGATGATCTCTATCGTTGGCAGCTTCTTTTCCATCTACTTACGCTCCTTGTCGTTGAATAGGCCTTGCCGGCCCCAAAACCGCGTAAACATACCACGGAAGGAATCCGGATTCAAGAAAAAGCCGTTTGTAATTGCCGTAAACAGCTTATGAACCGACTCTAATTCGCAGCAGAAAAACGAAAGAAGGGCATGACGCCCTTCTTTCGTTTGCAACTTCCGGCAACGAAGGGTTACTACTTCAGGGCATCTACCAGACCCTTGACCGCCGCAACCGACTTGTCCATCATGGCCTGCTCTTCTGCATCAAGCGCGAACTCGATGATCCGCTCGATACCCTTCTCGCCGAGGACACAGGGAACGCCGACATAGTAGCCGTTGACGCCGAACTCACCCTGCAGAAAAGCGCAGGTGGGGAGAACCCGCTTCTGGTCCTTGAGGATCGACTCTGCCATGGCAATGGCCGAAGAAGCCGGTGAGTAGAAGGCAGAACCGGTCTTGAGCAGCGCAACAACTTCGCCGCCCGCACCACGGGTCCGCTTGACCATGGCGTCCATCACTTCCTTGGCCTTGGCCTTGTCCTTGTACTTACGCTCCAGGAGTTCCACGACCGGGATGCCGTTGACGCTTGCATAGCGGATCAGGGGCACCATGTCGTCGCCGTGGCCGCCGAGGGTCATGGCAGTAACGTCTTTCACGGACACGCCCAGTTCCCAGGCGATGAAGCTCGCGAAACGGGCCGAGTCGAGCACGCCGGCCTGGCCGATGACGCGGCTGTAAGGGAAGCCGGTGATCTTCTGGCACAGGGTAACCATGGCATCAAGCGGGTTGGAGATTACGATGACAATGGAGTTGGGGGCGTACTGCTTGATTCCCTCGGACACCTGGGTCATGATCTTGGAGTTGACCTCGATCAGGTCGTCGCGGCTCATGCCCGGCTTGCGGGGAAGGCCGGCGGTAACGATGACGATGTCGGAGCCCTTGATATCCTCGTAGCTGTTGGTTCCCTTCAGCTCAACGTCGAAGCCGTCAACCGGCCCGACTTCGGCGATATCAAGCATCTTGCCCTGGGGCAGACCCTCGACGATATCGAACAGAACCACATCACCCAGTTCGCGAAGCGCGCAAAGCTGTGCCAACACGCCACCAATCTGACCACCACCGATAAGGGAAATCTTTTTACGTGCCATTTTTTGTTTCCTCCTTGAATAGATTGTTAGTTGCCTACTCTTTTATGGCCTGCGGTAAATCAGATTGCGTCGATTATTGCATTCAGGGTTGCGCTGGGGCGCATGGCTTTTTCAGTCTTTACCGGGTCCGTAAGGTAATAACCACCCAAATCCTGTGGCTTGCCCTGGGCACCGATCAGTTCCTCATTGATCTTTGTCTCATTCTCGTGAAGCTGCTGAGCAACTTTAGCGAAACGTGTCTGCAGATCCTTGTCCTTGGTCTGCTCAGCAAGGGCCTCGGCCCAGTACATTGCGAGGTAGAAGTGGCTGCCCCTGTTGTCTATCTGGCCAACCTTACGGGCCGGGTTCTTATTGTTCTCAAGAAACTTGGTGTTGGCCTGATCAAGGGTGTCTGCCAGAAGCTGCGCCTTTTCATTCTTGAAGGTGGCAGCCAAGTGTTCCAGTGATACGGCAAGGGCCAGGAACTCGCCGAGCGAATCCCAGCGCAGGTATCCTTCCTGCACAAACTGCTGCACATGCTTGGGTGCGGAGCCACCTGCACCGGTCTCGAAGAGACCGCCACCAGCCAGAAGCGGCACAATGGAGAGCATCTTGGCGCTGGTGCCCAGCTCGAGGATCGGGAACAGGTCAGTCAGATAGTCCCTCAGTGCGTTGCCGGAGACCGTAATGGTATCTTTACCGTCTCTTGCCCGCTGCATCGCGAAGTTCATCGCTTCCACGGGAGGCATTATATGGATTTCCAGACCCTTGGTATCATGATCCTTCAGGTACGTATTCACCTTTTCAATCATCTGGGCATCGTGGGCCCTGTTCTTGTCCAGCCAGAAGACAGCCGGTGCTCCGGTTGCCCGTGCCCTGTTTACTGCCAGTTTGACCCAGTCGCGAATCGGCAGATCCTTTGCCTGACAGCCGCGCCAGATATCGCCTGCCTCCACATCATGCTGGAACAATACGGCACCCGACTCATCGACAACACGCACAGTTCCGTCAGCGGGAATCTTGAATGTCTTGTCGTGGGAGCCGTATTCTTCGGCCTTCTGCGCCATGAGACCGACGTTGGAGACGCTTCCCATGGTGGTGGGATCGAACTGACCGTTTTTCTTAACAAAATCGATGCAGGCCTGATACCACTCCGAATAGCAGGTATCCGGGATCACGCACTTTACGTCGTGAAGCTTGCCGTCAGGACCCCACATCCCGCCGGAGTCACGGATAACGACCGGCATGGAGGCATCGATGATGATGTCGTTACTGGCATGGAGGTTGGTGATGCCCTTGTCCGAATCCACCATGGCCAGCTCAGGTCTCTTCTTGTACTCCGCCTTGATATCCGCTTCGATCTCTGCCTGCTTGGCTTCCGGCAATCTCTTGATTTTCAAATAAAGATCGCCAAGGCCAAGATCCGGATTGACACCCAGCTCTTTAAAGGTGGCGGCATGCTTTTCAAAAACGTCTTTAAAGAATACGGAGACGAAGTGACCGAACATGATGGGATCGGATATTTTCATCATGGTGGCTTTGAGGTGCACGGAGAACAGCACACCCTTTGCCTTGGCGTCTTCAATCTGCTCTTCTATGAATTTGCGCAGGGCCTTGCAGCTCAAATACGTTCCGTCGAGAATCTCGCCTGCCTGAAGGGGCAGCTTTTCTTTCAGAACGGTGACCTTTCCGTCTTTGCCGACCAACTCGAACCTGACATTACCGGCCTTCTTCATGGTGACGGATTTTTCATTGTGATAGAAATCGCAGCAGTCCATATGCGCCACATGGGTCTTTGAATCCGGGCTCCAGGCACCCATCTTGTGCGGATGCTTCTTGGCATATTCCTTTACCGCACGGGCCGACCTCCTGTCGGAGTTACCTTCGCGCAGAACCGGGTTTACGGCACTGCCCAGGCATTTGGCATAGCGTGCGTGCAGCTCTTTCTCTGCATCCGTCTTCGGCTCCTCGGGATAGTCGGGGAGCTTGTAGCCCTTCTCCTGCAACTCCTTGATTGCGGCCTTCAGCTGCGGAATTGAAGCGCTGACGTTGGGCAGCTTGATGATATTGGCCTCTGGCTTCTGGGTAAGCTCACCGAGTTCGGCCAGATAATCCGGCATCCGCTGACTCTCCGTCAGATAGTCGGGAAAGTTCGCGATAATTCTGCCGGCAACGGAGATATCTCTTGTTTCAACAACAACTCCGGCGGCCTTTGTGAAGGCATTAACGATCGGGAGTAAAGAGTATGTTGCCAGTGCGGGCGCTTCATCAATTTTCGACCAGATAATCTTTGCGGTTTGCGTTGTCATGATCTCTCCTTGGTTTTTATGCCGGAATTACCTGAGACTTAATGAAAGGAACTTGCAGCCCCTTATCCACACAGGGCGTGGTCACCCCGGAGGAAATAACACATCAATCATCACCTTCATCGACCAACGGCAACCTTACCGCCGTCGCGGCGCATACAGACTACAGCACTGGCAAAATCGAAACTTTTCAGGGGCTTAAAAATTTTGTATACAGTATACAAAACCCTTTTTTCTGTCAAGAAAAATGTCAAAACGTTAATTCTGAGGGGTCGGGGTCGGGCAACGACCAATGCTCTTATAATCGCCTGAGCACTGAGCTAATGAATTGGATGTTCCTGGTTGTAGCGGCGGGCCTCGGCCATATCGTCACGGCCAAAGTTACGGGGGATATGCAGTACCTGGCCGGGCCAGACAATGCGCGGGTCACGGATCTGATCCCGGTTAGCCCGGTAGAGAAGGGGCCAGAGGGCCGCATCGTTGTAGACATCGGGCTGGGCCGCGATCTGCGGCAGGGATTCGCCCCGCTTGACGGTATGGGTGGCAGCAAGTGGGTGCTGGCGCGTTTTTTCCACGGTCTTTCGCTCGGCTTCGGCCCGTGCCTCGGCTTGCACGGCCCTGAGCCGGGACGCCTCTCGTTCCTGCTCCCGGCGCCGTTCCTCTGCCGCTTCCCGTTCCTGCCGCTCACGGTCGGCAGCCCTTTGCGCCGCTTCCCGCTGCTGCCGTTTCGCCTCTTCGCGCCGGACGCGCTCGGCATCCACCTGTTCGGTCAGCAGCTTTCCCTTTGTCAGGGCCAGCAGATAGAACTGCTCTGCGTCTTCCTCTTCGTCATCGGAGAGGAGCAGTTCCCCTTGGCGAAAGGCGTTTTCCAGGTCGGCAAACTCCTCGGGAAAGAAGGTCTTACCCCCTTTGCCCCGAGCGATCTCAATGGCGGTCCGGGCCTCCGGCCGCCAGCTGTGGAGCTGCTCGGAACAAGCCACCAGCGTAAGTAGGATGAGGGCCAGCAGCAACGCCTGGCCAGCCGCTTTTCGCACCAGTCCCACCCGCCCTATTTGGTCGTAACGCGGATACCCAGTTCCCGCAGCTGCTTGTCATCCACCAGAGACGGGGCTTCGGACATGAGGCAGGTCCCTTTTTGGGTTTTCGGGAAGGCGATGACGTCCCGGATCGATTCGCTGCCGGTGAGGAGCATGACCAAACGGTCGAGACCGAAGGCAATGCCGCCGTGGGGCGGGGTGCCGTACTCCAGGGCATCCAGCAGGAAGCCGAACTTGGCCCGCTTGTCCTCTTCCGTGTGGCCGAGCATCTTGAACATGAGGGACTGAATCGCCTCCTGGTGAATCCTGATGGAGCCGCCGCCGATCTCGTTGCCGTTCAGGACCAGGTCGTAGGCCTTGGCCCGGCACCGCCCCGGATCGGACTCCACATACTCCAGGTCCTCGTCCATCGGTGCCGTGAACGGATGATGCACCGCTGCCCAGCGCTTATCGTCCTCGTCCCACTCCAGGAGCGGGAAGTCGGTAATCCAGACAAAGCAGAACGTATCCTTGTCCGCCAGCCCCAGCAGCTTGGCCAGGTGGTTACGCAGCTTGCCGAGGGAGTCGTTGACAACCTTCGGCTTGTCCGCGACAAAGAGGAGCAGGTCCCCCTCCTGGGCATCGAAGGCCTTGTTCATGGCCGCAATCTCGTCGGCCGTGAAGAACTTGGCAATGGGCGAATGCCATTCGCCGTTCTCGATCTTCACGTAGGCGAGCCCCTTGGCGCCGTAGATCCTGGCGAACTCGGTCAGGTCGTCGATCTCCTTGCGGGAGAACCGGGCGCACCCCTTGGCGTTGAGCCCCTTGATGATGCCGCCGCCGGCCGCAACCTCGGCAAACACCTTGAAGCCAGCCCCTTTGACCAGGTCGGTCAACTCCACCAGCTCCAAGCCGAAGCGCAGGTCCGGGTTATCCACCCCAAAACGGCGGATCGCCTCCTGGTAGGTCATGCGGGGAACCGGCAGCTGCACGTCGACCCCTTTCGCCTCCTTGAAGACCGTGGCAATCAACCCTTCCATTACCTTGATGATATCGTCCCGATCGATGAACGACATTTCACAGTCGATCTGGGTGAATTCCGGCTGGCGGTCGGCCCGCAGGTCCTCGTCACGGAAACAGCGGACAACCTGAAAATAACGGTCGTAGCCGGAGATCATCAGGATCTGCTTGAAGATCTGGGGAGACTGGGGCAGGGCGTAGAACTGGCCGCGGTTGATGCGCGACGGCACCAGGAAGTCCCTGGCCCCTTCCGGGGTGGATTTGGTGAGAAATGGCGTCTCCAGCTCCAGAAACCCGTTGTCGGTCAGGTAGCGTCGGGTGGTCTGGGCCACCTTGGAGCGAAGGATCATGTTCTCCTGAAGCGTTGTCCGCCGCAGGTCAAGGTAGCGGTACTTGAGACGGAGGTTTTCGGCCACGTCCACGTAGTCGTCAAGGGTGAAGGGAAGCGCCTTGGAGCGGTTGAGCACGCGGCACTCCACCACGGTCACCTCCACCTCGCCGGTCTTCATGTTCGGATTCACGGTCCCTTCGGGGCGGGGAATGACCTTCCCCTTTACCGCCACCACGAACTCGCTCCGGATCGCCTCGGCCTTGCCATGGGACTCGGCACCCAGCTCCGGATCGAAAACGATCTGGGCAATTCCCTCGCGATCGCGCAGATCAACGAAGATGAGACCGCCGTGGTCGCGGCGGCGGTGGGCCCAGCCCATCAGAACCACATCCCTGCCGATGTCGGCGGCGGTAAGGGCGCCACAGTAGTGGCTGCGTTTCCAGTCCCCGAGAAACTCTATCATTGCAGAACCTCCTGATAAGGAAATATTCATGTATTAGGAAAATAGCGGTTGAGTATACCCAAAAGCAGGGGAGGCATCAAGGATTAATGCCTGAAAAGGTGGGGCAGGTACAGGGGCGATGCGGACACCGCCCCTGAGGAAAAGAAATCTCAGGCAGGAATAAACGCTTGCCGGTCCTTGATCTTCGGCAGGACCGCCACGATCAGGCGTACGGCATTCTCCAGGTCGGCCAGGGAGAGGACCTCCACCGGTGTGTGCATGTAGCGGAGCGGGATCTTCACCAGGGCCGTGGCCACCCCGCCACGGGAGATCTGCATGACGTTGGCGTCGGTGCCGGTCGCGCGGGGGATACCGGTGAACTGAACCGGGATCTTCTCCTTTTCAGCAGTTTCGGCCAGCAGATCGAACAGGGCCGGGTTGATGTTGGCGCCCCGCGGTAGGATGGGCCCCTTGCCGATGGCCACCTCGCCGTTGTGCTTTTTCTCCACATCCGGCTGATCGGTGGCAAAGTCCACCTCGACACAGATCCCCACATCGGGATTCACCGTGTAGCTGCTGGTGGTGCCGCCCCGCAGCCCCACCTCCTCCTGGACGGACGAGACACCATAGAGATCCACCGGCAGCTTTTTGGTAAGGGCCGCCACCCGGCGCAGCACCTCGGCCACCACGAAACTGCCCGCCTTGTCGTCGAAGCCGCTGGCAGTCACCCGGTCCCCGTGAAGCCGCGCAAGCCCGCCACTGAAGGTAACCGGATCACCGACCCGCACCAGCCCGGCCGCTTCGCTGCGATCAACAGCGCCGATGTCGATGTACTGGGCATCGAGCTTTACCACCGTCTCCCGGTCCTTCGGCTCCATCAGATGGATCGGCCGCTTGCCGATCACCCCCTGGATGGCTCCCTGCCGTGTGTGGATCTGCACCCGGAGCCCCGGGGTCAGATGGGGATCGACGCCGCCGATGGCGCCGAAATAGATGAACCCCTTGTCGTCCAGGTACTTCACCTGCAGGCCTATTTCGTCCGAGTGGCCGACCAGCATGACACGGGGCCGCTCCTTGCCGCTGCCCGGGATATGGCCGTAGACGTTGCCCAGCACATCGGTCGTCACTTGGGCGTATGGTTCCAGATAGCTCCGGAAGACCCGTTGGGCCGGTTGTTCGTACCCCGACGGGCTCGGCGCCGCGAGAAAATTCTCCAGAAAGGCATATGATTCATCGTGCATTACGGTATCTCCCTCCTGATCACTCTTCAGTTCAACCGCTCCAACCTACATGGGGTACTTGCCCAGGGAAGCGGGATCGATATTCTCCAGGAATTCGGTCAGCCGGCGGGCCGTGTTTTCCTTCAGCACCTGCTCGTCCTGCAGATCCATGACCGTGGCCCGGTTGACCACCTCCTCGGCCACCATGACCGGAAGGTTGAAGCGCATGGCAGCCACGATCGCCTCGCTGGGACGTACCTGCATGGTGACCCCCTCCCCTGCCCCCTCGAAGCGGACCGAGGCGGCATAAAGGCCATCGTTCAGACTGTCGATGGTGACGCTCGCCACATCCATGCCGATCTGCCTCAGAAAGGAGCCGAGCAGGTCCCGCCGTCCCCCCTGATTCAGCAGTTCGCGGTTGAGGAGCTCGGCCACGACGGTCAGGACATCCAGCTTGTTGAGCCAGAGGGGCAACGTAACCTTGCCGTCACCATCCTTGAGAAGCACCATGGGGCGCTGGCTGAGAGAATCGAGGGAAAAGCCGTGAATGTTCAGTCGGTGATACATGAAAAACCTCAGATGATAGGATCAAGGAACGAAAACGTCACGCGGCCTGAATGCCGGGGACAACAAGCTCGCCCAGGAGCGAGTTCTGGTAGGCCGTGACAACGGTCACCTCGACCAGCTGTCCCACCAGATCAGGGGTGCCGGGGAAATTGACCACCCGGTTGCCCGATGTCCGACCGTAGCACTGTCCCTCCCGCTTGCTCGGCCCTTCCACCAGCAGCAGCTGCCGGCTGCCGACGAAACTCCGGTTTCGTGCCATGGACATCTCGCGCTGCTTGGACTGGAGCTGGTCGAGACGGGCCAGCTTCTCCTTGCGGGAGGTATTGTCAGCAAGGGTTGCCGCAGCGGTCTCCGGCCGCACCGAGTAGATGAAGGAGAACAGGTCGGAAAACTCGACCTCGTCCATGAGCGACAGGGTCTCCTTGAAGTCGGCGTCGGTCTCGCCGGGGAAGCCGACAATGATATCCCCGGTGATCTGGATGTCGGGCCGGGCAGTCTTCAGGGCCGCCACCATGGCCAGATACTCCTGCCGGGTGTAGCCGCGGTTCATGAGATTCAATATCCGGTCGCTCCCGGATTGGGCCGGCAGATGGAAATGGGAGCAGAGCTTGTCCATGTCGGCAAAGCAGTCCACGAGGGCCGGCGACAGGTCCTTCGGGTGGGAGGTGGTGAAACGTATCCGCTCGATCCCCGAAATAGCGGCCACTGCCCGGAGCAGCCCGGCAAAGTCCATCTCGTCCGGGCTCTTCAGGCCGTAGGAATTGACGTTCTGGCCCAGGAGGGTCACCTCCCTGACGCCGTTGTCGGCCAGACGACGGATCTCGTCCAGTATATCGCCGGAGCGGCGGCTGATCTCCCGGCCGCGCACATGGGGGACGATACAATAGGAACAGAAGTTGTCACATCCCTGCATGATGGTCACGAAGCGGGTCACGCCGCCGCTGCTGCTGTCGGTCGGAAAGAGGTTCAGCCGCGTCTCGGTGTCGAGAAAATCCACCTCCGCGGTCCGCCGCCCCTGTTCCGCGGCCCGGACCATCTGCCTGACCAGGTGGATGGAGTGGGTGCCGAAGACGAAATCCAGGTGACGAAGCCGCTTCAGGAGCCGCTCCCCCTCCTGCTGGGCCACGCACCCGCCCACCCCCAGGATGAAGCCCGGCTGGCGACGCTTGCGGCCACTGTAGTTTTCCAGGTGCTGGATGACCTTCTCTTCGGCCCGTGCCCGGACACTGCAGGTATTCAGGATGACCAGATCGGCACTGTCGGCGTTGCCGGTCTGCGCGTAGCCGATCTCCGCCAGTTGGGCCGCGATCTTGCCCGACTCCTCGACATTCATCTGGCAACCAAAAGTTTCCAGGTACAGCTGTTTCAACTGATTCACGACAGTCCTTACGCGAGTTGGAATAAAGCGGAATAGTACGGGATTTGCCGTTCTTTCGTCAACTGATTCCGCGCCCCGCGAGCGGTAGCATCCCGATAACGGGCCGCTGCCGCCCGCTCTATCGGGAACGGGAAAAGTCATTCTGCTCAAGGTTGGCAGATGGAGTATGAATTTATCCTTGACAGCACCAAAGCACCGATGCTAAAAAGTTTCTTTCAAAGAAACCAATATAACCAAAATTTTCCATATTCTGGAGGTGCAGTTTGGCAAATCACAAGTCGGCAATCAAGAGAAACAAGCAGAATCAGGTCCGTAACGCCCGGAACAAGCATTCCCGCTCCACCCTGCGCACCTTTGTCAAGCGGGTCCGCGAGGCCGTCGAGAGCAAGGACCAGAACGCCGCCAAGGAAGCCCTTGCCGCTGCGATTCCGGTGATCGACAAGGCCGCATCCAAGGGTGTCATCCACAAGTCCAACGCCTCCCGGAACGTCTCCCGCCTCACCAAGCTGGTCAGCACCCTCGGCTAGACTCCGGCCGTTGACAATAGCATAGAGCACTGAAAAGGGACCGTTCGCGGTCCCTTTTTTTGTTGTCTTTCCTAGCTGCCATCAGTATAGCTCGTCTCGTTCAGCTCCTTCTTTATTTACCATGCAGCATCATTGACATGGTCAACTTAACAACCTACTATATAGTCATCATGATAACCATCAACGTACATGAAGCCAAGGCGCATCTGTCCCACTATCTGGATGAGGTGGAAAAGGGGGAGATGGTTGTTGTCTGCAAGAGGAATCGTCCCGTTGCGGAAATCCGTCCCATCCCCCCCAGGGCGGTCGAAAAGCGTCCCATCGGGCTTGCCAGGGGGACCTTTACGGTGCCCGACTCGTTTTTTGACGAATTGCCGGACGAAACGATGGCCCTCTTCTCCGGCGAAACCCCATGAACATACTGCTGGACACCTGCACCTTTCTCTGGCTTGTGGCCGACAGTCCGGACCTTTCCGAAAATGCCCGGCGTCTCTTTGCCGACCCGGACAATGATGTCTATCTGAGCGTTGCCTCTGCGTGGGAAATCATCGTCAAGCACAACCTGGGCAAACTGCCGCTTCCCGTACCTTCCCACGAATTCATCAAGAACAACCGCACCCGCCACCGGATCGAAACGCTGGCGCTTGATGAAGCAGCCGTCCTGCAACTCTCCCGCCTGCCGGAATACCACAAGGACCCGTTCGACCGGATACTCATCTGCCAGGCCATTGCCGGAAGCATGACCATCCTCACCCCTGATACCCACATCACCAGGTATCCGGTAAGGACGGAGTGGTAAGCAGAGCGATTGGTCGGACGTGCCTAACATGGGATGTGAAAGATTTTAAACGGGCCGGGAAATTCGGTATTATGGTTAAGACGCCGGCAGAGTTTTTGCGGCAGACAGGAGCAAGCCGATGAGCGCAATCAATGTGAGACTTCCCGATTCACTGCACAAAATGGCAAAGGAAGTAGCAACGCAAGACCATATTTCGTTGAATCAGTCCGACTAATGGATTAGTTGTCGGTGCGGCAATGGACGTGCGCCCAAGGGAGTTGTTCATTAGTCGATTACCGGAAATTACTCAGGGTTGTTCTTGTGGAAATTCCGAGGACTTAATTGCTTCCCAGCAACAACTGCTCTGCACATTCTACAAACTGCTCTGTAGCGGGCCTGATTTCAGCAACGTCATCGGACGTTACCTCCGCCTCCTCCATATAATCACCCTTCTGACGCAACTCAAAAGCCCGGTGCAGCGCCTTCGACATCTGCTTTGAGAACACACCGGTTTTAACGTATTCCCGGTCGAAAAGTGCAATGGCGCCCGAATGTTTGGATGTCCCCATCTCCTTTTCCTGTAACAGGGCAAGCACCGCATAAAACATGGCGTAATAGAGCCGATTCATGACAGAGCGCCGGCTCATTCCGGATTGATTGAGCACGTCGGCCTCACGGATGGAATCCCGTGCCTGCGTGAGCCTGTATTCGATAAGTGTCTTGCGATTCTCGGTCATACCTCTATCCCCTCGCGGTAGACATTGAGAATGAACACCGACTCCTTGAGCGGACCGTCGATTCTGTCCTTGCCGACCACAACCGGAACGATGACCACATCCCGTGCGAAACCAGCTTCCCAGGCACAATCGCTGATGTATCGTTCGACATCGGAGGTTGCATGTGCGACAACCACAAACACATCCAGATCGGAATCAGGGGCAGCGTCACCACGAGCACGGGACCCGAAAACACGAACATCGAGCGGACTTACCCGCTGCTGGACGAGATGTTTGAAGCTGCGGGCTATAGCGAGGTCTTTTCGGTTCATCTGTCAGGTCCTTGAGTATGCCTGACCGGAGTATACTGTCACACTACCGAAAACGCAAGAAGGGCAGCCTATCTGCCGCCACGGCAGACATGAGGTATCCTTTTCCGCAGATACTCCTTACAGCATTACTCGGTATGGGGAATTCTTCGGTAAGCCGGGCATCACGGCGCGGAGAAGAGCTATACGCTTTGCAGTAGGGGTGCAGAGAGTGGTGGGAGTCGAGGTGATGCATAAAACAGCTACGTTCCCCTTCGTCCCCTCTCACCTACCCCCGCAAGCCTCCAGCAGAAAATACTCCAACAACTGGGCCGGGTTGCCGCCACTGCTCTTCATGGCCAGGTCCAGCTCAAAAAGCCGCTCGAACAGCTGCCGGTACCGTTCGCCATCGAAATTCTTCGCCTGAACCAACAACCCTTTCAGAAAAAACGACCTGATCCCGAGCCGCTTCTCGATCTCCGGCGGGGCGAGGCGCTGGTCCAGACACTCCCGTATCTGCCAGAGCTGACGCAGGTGCCGGGTCAGCATGGAGAGGAGCATGAGCGGTGCCTCACCGTCCCTGAGAATCGTGTGGAGCCGGCGCAGGGCACCGGCCAGGTCCCTGTTGCCAACAGCATTGCAGAGCTCGAAGACGCTGTCCACCTTGGTGTCGGAGACGATCGCCCGGACATCGGCCACCGTCACCGTCGGCCGTTCGGCAATAAACGTTGCCACCTTCTCCAGTTGACTGGCCAGTTCCTGCAGGTTGCTCCCCACATAGCCGATCAGGAGGTCGGCGGCGGCCGGTTCGATCCGTTTGCCGTGGGAAGCCAGTTCGTCGCGGATGATCGGTCCCAGCTGGTTCTCGTAGGGGCGCTTGAACTCCACCAGGACGCCGGATTTCTTGAACTCGGCAAAGAACTTGAGCCGCTGGTCGACCTTCTCCCCCTGGAGAATCAGGCAGCTGGTGGCCACCGGGTTCTGGACCACCGGCAGCAGCGCTTCCAGGGCTGCGGCGGAAAGCTCGCCACACCGCTTTACCAGCACCACCCGCCGGTCCGCGAACATGGGGAAGGTCTGGACCGCATCGGCCACCTCCTCCCCCTTGCACTCCTTGCCGTACAACACCGCCAGATTGAAGTCACGGGCATCGGGGGGCAGGGCCAGGTCAAGGAGCCTCTTCACCGCGCGATCCACCAGGTACGGCTCTTCGCCGTACAGGCAGTAGAGCGGTCCGACCGGCCCTTTCTGTAACTCCTGGCTGAACTCTTCGGGTTTTAACAGCATCAGCCATAACTCCAAAAATATTTCGCCACAGATGACACAGATAGGAAAAGCTCTAGGAGTTATCCGTGAAATTCCGTGTTCATCCGTGGCTAAGATAATTCCACGTTGTCACATTCGATTACGTCCCTTCGGGACAGAATGCTTGTAGCCGGGGGATTCATCCCTCGGTAATAGGTTTGCCTTTTCCTTCAGTCACGTACGAGACGAAGAGATATGATTATCCACGATTCCCGGCGATAAATCGCCGGGCTACCCGGATTCTGTCCCTACGGGACGTAACCTTGCAAAGCGGAGACAGTAGATTTTCAGAAGTTCTCCAAGAGATGCCTGACGAGCCTCTCCGAGAGCCGCCGGCTCGCCTCCTTCAGGGCAGCCTCCTCGGCATTCAGCTGCAATGCCAGGTCCTGACTGACCGGATACTCGGCCTGACCCGTTTCGGTCCCCTTCCAGAGCACCTTGCCGCTCTTTCGCTCCGTAAGGGTCGCCTCGGCCTGCATGGTCAGGCGGTACTCCCGGACCCGGTCACTGGCCGAGTAGGAGATCTGGGTAATGGCAACCGAGGTGACGGCCCCCCCCAGGATCAGTTCGGCCCCATCCTCGCTTACCAGTGAGGCGGGCGAAAGCCGGGCAACCTCCCACCGCAGGCTTTTGGCCAGGACGGTTTCCAGTCGCGGCCGGGTGGTCCGGTTGGCAAAGACGGCAACATTGACCGGCCTGCCGGCCAGAAAACCATCGCCGCCACCGACGGGGAAATAGCCGCACCCTCCGGCCACCAGGAGCCAGGCCGCAACAGCCAGTATGCAAAGTCCGTTCAGGCGCCGCATCGGTCAGACGACGATATTGACCAGTTTGCCCGGCACGTACACCACCTTCTTCGGTGTCTTGCCGGCAACAAACGCCTGGACATTGTCATCGGCCATGGCCAGCGCCTTGACCTTTTCCTCGGCAGTGTCAACGGCAACCGTGATCCGCCCCCGCAGCTTGCCGTTCACCTGCACGACAATGAGCAGCTCGTCGTCTACCGTCGCCGCCGGATCGAAGTCGGGCCAACCGGCGGACTCAATGCTCTCCGCCTTGCCCAACACCTCCCAGAGTTCTGCGGCAAAGTGGGGAACAAACGGCGCCAGAAGCCGGACAACCGATTCCAGCGCCTCCCGCAGGACCGGACCGTTCTCGGGTGCGTTCTTCGGGGTGAAGGCGTAAATGGCGTTCACCAGCTCCATGGTCGCGGCAATGGCGGTGTTGAAATGAAACCGCTCGTCAAGATCGCCGGTCACCTTGCGGATCGTCTTGTGAACCGTCCTTCTGAGGGCCTTGGCCTCGGCATTGGCCGGCTCGCCGCTGGCAGCAACCACGCCGGCGATGAAGGGAAGACATTCGTACATCAGCTTCCAGAGGCGGGAGAGAAAACGGAAGCTCCCCTCCACCCCCTGATCGCTCCAGTCCAGGTCCTTCTCGGGCGGGGCCGCGAAGAGGGAGAAGAGCCGGGCCGTGTCGGCGCCGTACCGCTCGATCAGGGCGTTGGGGTCGACCACGTTCCCCTTGGACTTGCTCATCTTGGCGCCATCCTTGATGACCATCCCCTGGGTCAGGAGATTGGTGAACGGCTCATCCACGTTGACATACCCCAGATCCCGCAGGACCTTGGTAAAGAACCGGGCATACAGGAGATGGAGCACGGCATGCTCGATACCGCCGATGTACTGGTCCACGGACATCCAGTACTCGGCCTTTTTCTTGTCCAGCGGCCCGCCGGTAAAGTCCGGGCAGCAGTAGCGGAGGAAATACCAGGACGACTCCACGAAGGTATCCATGGTATCGGTCTCCCGGCGGGCCGGCTTGCCGCAGACCGGGCAGGCGGTCTTGACAAACGGTTCCAGCCGTGCCAGCGGACTTCCCCCTGCGCCGGTAAAGGCGACATCCTTCGGCAGCACCACCGGCAGATCCTTGACCGGCACCGGCACGGCGCCGCAGCTGTCGCAGTAGATGATCGGAATCGGGTTCCCCCAGTACCGCTGCCGGGAAATACCCCAGTCGCGCAAGCGGTAGTTCACGGTCTTCTTGCCGAGTCCCTGCTGTTCCAGGTAGTCGGCGATCGCCTCCTTTGCCGCACTGCTCGGCATCCCGTCGAACTGACCCGAGTTGACCAGAACCCCTTCGGCGGTAAAGGCAGCGGTCATGGTGGCCGGGTCCAGAACCTCCCCCTCCGGCTGGATCACCACCTGCAGTTGCAGGCCGTACTTGCGGGCAAATTCAAAGTCGCGCTGGTCATGGGTCGGCACGGCCATGACCGCGCCGGTACCGTAATCGGTGAGCACGAAATTGGCCAGATAGATCGGCATCCTCAGGCCGGTGATCGGGTTGAGGCACCAGGAGCCGGTGAAGACCCCCTCTTTTTCGAAATCATCGGCCGTGCGCCGGATCTTGTCGGTCCCCTTGACCTTGTCGATGAATGCCGTGACCTGCGCCAGGTTGTCCGGGGTGGTCAGGGACAGGGCCATGGGGTGCTCGGGGGCCAGGGACATGAAGGTGGCCCCCCAGAGGGTATCCTGGCGGGTGGTGAAAACCGTGATCGACTCGGCCCGGTCCGCCACCGGAAAGGTGATCTCGCAGCCGAAGCTCTTGCCGATCCAGTTGCGCTGCATGGTGAGCACCCGCTCCGGCCAGCCGGTCAGCTGCTCGGTACAGGCCAGGAGCTCTTCGGCGTAGTCGGTGATCCTGAAGAACCACTGCTCCAGCTCCTTCTGCTGCACAACGCTGTCGCAGCGCCAGCACGCCCCGTCTTCCACCTGCTCGTTGGCCAGGACGGTTTCGCATGTGGGGCACCAGTTGACTGAAGAGTTGCGCTTGTAGGCCATCCCCCGTTCGTACATCTGGAGGAATATCTGCTGCTCCCACTGGTAGTATTCCACGTCGCAGGTAGCCAGCTCCCGGTCCCAGTCGTAGGAGAGACCCATCCGCTTCAGCTGGCCCCGCATGTAGTCGATGTTCTCGTAGGTCCAGGCAGCCGGATGGCTCTTGTTCTGAATGGCGGCGTTTTCCGCCGGCATGCCGAAGGCGTCCCACCCCATGGGATGGAGCACGTTGAACCCGCGCATCCGTTTGAAGCGCGCCACCACATCGCCGATGGAATAGTTGCGCACATGTCCCATATGAATACGGCCCGACGGGTAGGGAAACATCTCCAGCAGATAGTATTTCCGCCGGGTCTCGTCCTCCGTGACCTTGAAGCTCTTGTTCCGCTCCCAGATGGCCTGCCACTTTTCTTCCACCGCACTCGGTACGTATCGTTCTTCCACGTCTTTTCCTCCCTGAAATCACAGAAGGCGGCCCGGCCGCCCTTATTCTCCGTTGGCTTTCCGGCTCAAATGGCCGGCTTGCTACTAATCTTTATGACACCTGTTGCAGGCGTTCTGATCCCTGACCGAAAAGGCCATGAGCGCGCCATGACAGTAACCGCACGACTGCCCCTGCCCCATTTCGCTCATTGTGAACGACCTGCGCTCATCACCGGTTTTGATGATCGCATAATGGCAGTCCGCACAGGTATACCCCCGGCCCAGATGGACCTTGTGGCTGAAAAACGCGTCCCCTACCGACTTGCTCTGCAGTTCGTAGCTGATGGCCTTAAGGATCGGATGGCACCTGAGACAGGAGCCGGTCACGCTGAAGGCGGTCTTGTCGTTGTGACAGGCTCCGCACGACTCCTGCTTCTTCTCCATGGCCGCCATGGAGACCCGGCGGTTCCCCGCACCCGGGTTGAACAGCCGGTCATGGCACTCGTTGCAGCGATAGAGCCCGGTATGCAGCTTGTGGCTGAAGGTTGCACCGGACGGCTGCATCTGGATCTCCTTGATCGGGTGACAACGGGCACAGTTCGCCCGGACCGTAAAGGCGGTTTTGGCATCGTGGCAGGCACCGCACGACTTGCCTGCCTCCATATCGGCCATGGTGAACCGCTTGGCGGCAACGCCGGTGGGAAATATCCGGTTATGGCAGTCGCCGCAGGTGAAGAGCGCGACATGCACCTTGTGGCTGAACGGAGTCGGTCCGGCGCCACGGGTCTTGATGACCAGTTCCTTGGTCGACTTGTGGCACCGATTGCAGTCACCGGCCACGGAGAAGGCGATATAGCCGTCGTGGCAGGCCCCGCACGACTGGTCCTTTTCCATCTCCACCATGGTCCGGCGCTTGTTGCCGGGACCGGCGACAAAAAAGGCGTTGTGGCAATCGGTACAGGTGTACATCTGCAGATGCCGGTTATGACCGAACCAGGCGTCCAGGACATAGGGGATGTCCCGCACGGGATGACAGCGGCTGCAGTTGGCCTTGACGGTGAAGGCAGTCCGGTCGTCGTGACAGGCCCCGCACGACTTGCCCTTTTCCATCTCCTTCATGGTAAAGCGCCGGGCCTGGCTGCCGGTGACGAACACCTTGTTGTGGCAGTCGCCACACGTGAACAGTGATGTATGCACCTTGTGGCTGAACGGCACCGTGCCGATCGGCTGCACCGCCAGTTCCAGCTCCTTGGTCTGCCGGTGGCAACGGTCGCAGTTGGCGGTCACACCGAAGGCAATATTCCCGTCGTGGCAGGCGCCGCAGGAGCGGTCCTGCTCCATCTCGGCCATGGTGTACCGCCTGCTGGTGGGGCCGCCGGTAAATATCCCGCTGTGACAGTCGGCACAGATGAAGATCTTCGTGTGGAATACGTGGGGGAAATACGCAGCAGCGGCCTTATAGGTGATTTCCCGATTCCCTCCGTGGCACCGCTGGCAGTCGCCGGTAACATTGAACGCGGTTTTCCCTTCGTGACAGGCACCGCACGATTTGCCCGTTTCCATATCCAGCATGGTGTAGCGCTTGCTGTTCGGTCCGGCAATGAAGTGCTGGCTGTGGCAATCACGGCAGCCGTAGCCAAGGCCCAGGTGTACCGTATGCTTGAACAGGGCGTCGGCGCTAAAGGCGATATCCTTCACGACATGGCATTTGACGCAGTCACCTTTGACCGAAAAGGCGATCCTGCCGTCATGGCAGCCGCCGCAGGAGAGTCCACCCTCCATGTCGGCCATGGAAACATGGGGATTCCCCGGTCCGGCTATGAAGAGGCCGTTATGGCAATCCCAGCACTGGAACCTGGTGAGGTGGAACGCGTGACTGAAGGTGATGGTCCCGAAATCCGGGATCTGGATCGGCACTTCCCTGGTGATATGACAGCGGGTGCACTCTGGCAGCCCGAACGCCTTGACCGTGTTATGACACGCCCCGCATGACTTGCCCTTCTCCATCTCGGCCATGGTGACCGGCGGATTCTGCCTGCCAATGGTATACAGGGCGTTGTGGCACTGGGTACAGTTGTTCCCCAGTTTCTTCAGGTGTGGATCGTGGGGAAAGTTGACCTTGCCGGCATTGACGGTCTTAAAGGTGACGACCTTGTAGTCCTTGGCATGGAGGAAAAACGGTACGCCGAGCAGCAGGATGAGCACTGCCGGTACCCACAGGCGGTTCACGCAAACTCCTTCAGGGGATGCCCAACAGCCCCTTGGCCACATCGAGGATCCGGTTCGGCTGGATCGGCTTGGTGATATAGTCGTTCGCCCCCAGGGCAATGGCCCGCTCCCGGTCCTCAACAGCCCCTTCGGTGGTGATGACCACGATCGGAATCCTTTTGTGGCTCTCGTCTTCCCGTACGAGGCTGATCAGTTTCAACCCGTCCATGACCGGCATGTTTATGTCAGTGAAGATGATATCGATCCGTTCGGTCGTGAGCTTCTTCAGACCGTCGACACCATCGTTGGCCTCGATGATCCTGATTCCCCTCAGCCGTTTCAGGGCAAAGGCGATCAGTTGACGCATGGTCGGCGAATCTTCGACAACAAGGGCGGTGTATTCTGGCATAGCTCGCATCCCCGGGATACTATTATTTTTTTGTCAGCAGGTCAAGAAAGCCTTGGATGGTGGAGAGTTTGCGATCCAGAACAAACTCTAAGCCTTAGCCGGCATAAAGCCGCAGGTATTGACAATTTCCCGAACCATCCGGTCAAGCGGGACGATGCGATCGACAACACCGGTAGCAATCGCCTCCCGGGGCATACCGAAGACCACCGTCGTCTCCTCCGCTTCAGCTACCACTTTACCGCCGGCCGCCTTGACCGCCCTGATGCCGCGACTGCCATCGTTCCCCATGCCGGTCATTACCACCGCCAGCAGTCTTTCGCGGTAAATTTCCGCCAACGACGCGAACATGGCATCGACGGATGGAATATAGCGATCTGCAGGGGAAGGCTCCTGCAAACGGACAACAGCCCTGCCGTCCACCTGCTCGAACAGCATGTTACACCCGCCCGGAGCTATCAACACCTGGCCCGGAAGTACCGGATCGCCGTGCGCCGCCTCTCTGATCTCGAAGGCCGACGCCCGGTTCAGCCGTTCGGCAAAGGCACGGGTGAATCCAGGCGGCATATGCTGGGAAACCAGCACTGAAATCGGAAGACTCCGGGTGAGCACGGAAAACATCCCGTAAAGGGCCGGCGGGCCGCCAGTGGAAGCCCCGATAGCAACGATGTCGGTCTTGCCCGTCAGCACGGGAGACGGAATGAAACGCCCCTCCGGCAGTGACGGCAACGCTGCCGATGCCCGGCCCCTGAGCTTCAGGTGGAGCACGTTGCGTACTTTCTCCTGCAGGTTCTCCCGTATCTTGAGCAGCTCGGTTGAAATCTTATTGGTCGGCTTGGGTACGAAGTCCACGGCCCCCAGCTCAAGTGCCTTGAAAACCTTTTCGTCGCCGGTCTGGCTGCTCACCACGATGACCGGCGTCGGGCAACTGTTCATTATGATCCGTAACAGCGTGAAACCGTCCATCCTGGGCATTTCCAGGTCAAGGGTCACCAGATCGGGTCTGAGGTCCACGATCCTCCGGAGACCCTCTTCACCGTTTGCAGCATAGCCAACCACCTCAACGCCGGGCATCTCCTGGAGCATCTTGCTGATGGAACGGCGGTTATAGGCGGAATCATCCACCACCACTACCCGTACCAACTTCACGTAAGGCCTCCACTCCCTTCCAGCGGCCTTTGATAGACCATATCGTTCACAAAATGGCGCAGAGTAAACTGTGTCGTGATATTCATCAGCGACTCGGAGTGACCGAGCAGCAGAAAACCGCCCGGCACCAATATCCTGGAGAAACTCTCGATAACCCGTTTCTTGGCGGCCAGATCAAAATAAATGATGACATTCCGGCAAAATATCACGTCCATTTTACCCAGCAGGGCGAGTCGCGTCTGATCGAAGAGATTGAGCTGACTGAAGCTGACCAGGCTCCGCACCTCATCGGAAATCTGGTGGCCGTCTTCCCGGCGACTGAAGAACCTGCTGATGGACCGATCGTCAGTGGCCCTGAATGACGATCCGCGGTACAGACCTTTACGGGCAAGTTGCAGGACCCTCTGGCTGATGTCGGTACCAACGATCTCCACCCGCCACCCTCTGAGGGCAGGCGTTTCCAGAAGCAGCATGGCGATGGTATACGGCTCCTCCCCCGACGAGCAGCCTGCGCTCCAGATTCTGAGGGTCCGGTCTCCCTGCTTGATCTTTGCCGCAACCAGTTCCGGAACGATCTCCTCGGTGAACGCCTTCAGCTGGAACGCTTCCCGGAAAAAATAGGTTTCATTGGTTGTCAGGAGATCCATGATATTGGACATCTCCTGCTCATGGCCACGGTCATAGCGGAGATAATAGAAGTAATCCCTGAAGGTCGGCAGGTTCAGGGCGTGAAGTCGCCCGGCAAGGCGCTTTTCCAGCAGATACCGGTTGTCATCGTCGAAATAAAGGCCGCAGTGGCTATAGATGAGATCGCGAAGCTGCAGGAACTCTTCATCACCCAGAGGGATATGGGACTCGGTGAACAGGAGCATTACAGACTGGACACCAGTGTCTGCAAATGTTCCCTGGCGGCCGGATCGACCTCTTCTGCCAAGGCATCCATGAGCAGGCGTTTGGCGCCTATCCCCAGACAGTTTGCCACGGCTGCGGCAACCCGCATCCGGACGATTGCATCGGGATGGGCAAACAGTGTCCGGCCATGTTCGGCAATCCACCCTGCTCCCTGGCGGGTCAAAACCTGCACGACAATTTTGAGCATCTCGCTGTCCGGATCGGCAAGGGCTTCGATCATATAGGGCACTGCCCGGTCCCAATCCAGCTGGCCCAGCCCTTCCAATGCCGCGAGCCGGACCATGCCGGGAGAGTCATGCACCAGGGCCGCCAAGGCCTGAAACGACTCTTTGAACCCATGAGAGACCAGGCTCTTCACCGCAGCCCGGCAAACCCATGGGGAATGATCCTGCAGCATCAGGAGGAGCGGCTCCCGGACTTCCTCCCCCCCCAGTCTGCCGAGTGCGGTTGCCACTGCCGTGCGGACATCATCATCTTCGTCAGCAAGCGCTATGACAAGGCTACCCACGCTCTGAGCAGCTCCCATTTCCGCCAATGCCACGATTGCCATCCGTCGAACCTTCGGATCAGGGTCTTTGGCGAGCAGAAGGAGTCTTTCCGGTTGATTGCAGGACGAAAGCAGCTGCACCCCATAGTATCGTTTGGTCGGCGAAGTCGCGGCAACGAGAGTTGCAACGATCGCGGCCATTTCCTCTTGCGCGTCACGGGCAAACCGCGTGAGCGTCTCCAGTGCCCCTCGCCTGACCTGGCTCTCCTCGTCATCGAGGAGTGCGACAATCTCCCCGGCAAGGGAAAGCAGGCCGGCCTTGCCGGCCGCCTGGGCAGCAACGAAGCGGAGCTCCGGAGAAGGCGACTGCATGCCATCCCGGAACATACTTTCCGCTTCTCCGAGAGCCAGTTCGCCGCACACAAATGCAATGAGGCATTGTGTCTCGATATCCCCACCGGCAAAGCCCCCGATCAATGCTTCCGCTTCAATCGAGCCAATGGCTGCCAAGGCTTCTATACAGCTCTGCCGGAGATGTTCATAGCGATATGCGGCAATAAGTGGGGCAACCGCCCGGCCATCGCCAATCAGCCCCAGAACGGTTACCACCGCTCTTTGAACAACCGGGTCGGCAGCGGTAAGGGACAGCATGACCTGTTCCACGCAAGGAGTGTCGGCCAGGCTCCGCAGCGGTTCATCGACCACCGCCGGCCGGCGTTCCGGGGAAAGGCGGGAACGGAGGTTCATCAAACCGGTAATGGCCGCCTCCCGGACACTCTTGCCCGTCTCGTGCATGCCGCCAATGAGAAGGGGCGCCGCTTCTGCGCCACAGAGAGCCCCCAGACTGGTGAAAACCCCCTTTTTCAGCAGCGGATCCCGTGCCAGCCCGTCAAATGTAGCCATGGGCAGAGGCTGACCGATTCTGACCAAGGCATCCAGTGCCGCAAACGCAACCTGAATGTTTTCTGAAGACAGTACCGTCAGGAGTGGACCCACCCCGCGCGGATCACCGATGATTCCCAGGCTTTCAGCAACAGCTGCCCGCACATTGGAATCCGGATCAGTAAGAAGTTCGATGAGGTAAGGGACGACATCGGCATTACCAATGCCGCCCAGGATATCGACAATGAATTTACGCACACCAGGTCGGGAATCGGACAGATGGCGGCAAAGAGTCGTCAGCGAGCGCGCCCCCAGCCCCTGAAGCAGCTCAACCGCCGCATTGCGCAGTCCGGCATTTCCCTGTGTATCCAGGAGTTCGATCAGGGTCTCAACCGTTTCCACATCCATTTGAACGGCAAGGAGCGCCTCAACCGCCTCTTTGCGCACCCGCCAACTCTCATCCCCCAAAGCCCGGAGGAGAGCGGCCCGCTTCTCTGCCCAAGGAAGTTGCACCAAGGCGAGTACCGCCTGACGGCGTTGTTCTTCGTCGGCGCCGCCCTGCGGGTCGGCAGTGCGTGCAGTATCTTTCGGCCCGTGTACCATAGAGTGAAACCTGTATCCTGCTTGGAATAGTTCTAAAGAATTGTCCGCAGTTGATGTACTTCCCGGGGAGAAAGCAGCTTGTCCAGATTCAGGAGCATGACCATTGACTCCTGAACCAGGCATACTCCCAGCAGATAGTCGTGAATGCTCACCTCGGAAAGGCGCGGCGGAGGTTTCAGGTCCTTGACCGGGACGGTGACCACTTCCGTCACATCGTCCACCACCAGCCCCATTGCCTGGCCGGCCACCTTGACGATCAGCAGCCGGGAGGCAGCGTCCAACTCCCTTTGGGGCATATCGAACCGCTTCCTGAGATCGATGACAGCTACCACTGCTCCCCGGAGATTGATAACCCCCTCCATGAACGGAGGGGCTTTGGGCAGGTGTGACAGTTTCTGGGGGCGGATAATCTCCTTGATCCGCATGATATCGAGGGCATACACATCCTCCCCCAGGCGAAAACACGCCACCTGTATTTCCTGAATTTCCGACGTCATAGCGTAACCTTCCGGGCATCCATCAGCATGAGCTATCAGTCTGTCAAGGCTTGAGGAGTTCTGCGATAACGTCCATCACCTTGCTCGACTTGAACGGTTTGGTGATGTAGGCATTGGCCCCGCATTCCATACCCTTGGCATAGTCCTGGGTGCTCTTTTTGGCAGTCAGCATGACCACCGGGATGTCACGTGTCTCCGGATTCTCGCGGATGCGTCGACAGACCTCGAAACCATCCATGCCCGGCAGCATGATATCCAGTACGATGAGGTCCGGTCTGTTGCGTTCGATCTCCGCCAACGCCTCGACACCGTCTGTCACGCCGGTCACCTCGTAGCCCCTCAGTGAGAGGAGAATACTTTCCAGTTTCAGGAGACTTTCTTCATCCTCCACCACAAGAATCCGATATTTTTTCGCGGATGTCATTAATCACTCTCCTGCAGTTGCCCTGAACAGCAGGCCCTGCTCAGCTCAAACTCATATCGAGGATCTTATCCAGGTCAAGGAGTATCAACATGCTGCCATCATGGTGACCAATCCCCTGAACAAACTCCCGACCGGTTCCGTCGAGGACCGCTGGTGGCTGTTCTTCGTCGGCAGCCCCCAGCTTTACCACATGGCTTACCTGATCAACCAGGATACCGGCGAATTCCTCCCGATGACGGACCACGAGTATTCTCCGCCTGTTCCCGCCCGGCACATCATCGAGCCCCAAGCGGCGGCGCATGTCGTATATCGGGATAATCACACCCCGTAAGGATATGACGCCAAGGACATAGGAGGGAACCCGCGGCACCTCGGTCACCTCGCGGGGCTTGATGATCTCCTTGATCTCCATGATATTGATGGCATAGTTTTCGTTTGCCACCCGGAAACAGAGATACTCTTCAATCCGGTCAAGTGAAGCAGCCCCCTCGATAAGTGCGGAAAGCTCGTCCTCATCCTCTCCTCCTGCCAGCTCCCGCCCCGCCAGAAGTTCGGCAATCGGGTCAAAAGAAGCCGTTGCCATCGTTCCCGGAAAGGAGAGTGGTTCCGGCACAGGCACGGTCTCCTGCATGGCCGGCGCCGAAACGGCAACTACTTCGGCCACGGGAATGGGTTGCTGTTCAGGGAGTTCTTCCACGCCCGGAACTGCCAGCTCGTCCGAAATGCCCGGCGCTGCGGGGCCGGTCGGATCTTCCCGGACAGGGAGCGAATAGGTAGGAGCGCTCACGACAGAAGAACCTCCCGGGGAGGTTTCCCCCGCATCCTTTTCCTGTAGGGCCTTTTTTCTTATCTCTGCCAGATTCATGGCAAAACCATCATCCCTTTACACGATAATTTCATGGGCAACACTGTCAATCAGCTCGGCATCGATGAATGTGACATCCCGGCCAAATCCTTCCAGAATGGCATTGGTGGCAATCGAATTGATGCGACGCGGCACCCCTTTTGAAAGCTCATAAATCCGCTGAACGGCGTCCGGGGAAAACAGCCCCTCGGCCCCGCCAGCCACCACGGCACGATAATCCAGGTACTCCAGCGTCTCTTCGAGGGTGAGTGGCTCCAGGTGATACTGGAGACCTATCCTCTGACGAAAAGGTTCGTAGATCGAACTGGCAAGAATAGTCCTGAGCTCCGGTTGCCCCATGAGGATGACACTGAGCAGATTCCGGTCATCCAACTGGAAATTGGTCAGAAGCCTGATTTCGTCGAAGATCTCCCGGTCCGGTATCAGTTGGGCCTCATCCACCACAATGACCGGGCAGCACCCTTCACGGTGGAGCTGATACAGCGTGTCGGTGACCCGGGAGAGGAGTTCGTCCTTGCCGCCGGATGGAAGGTCGTTGAGCAGACTCCTGGCCACCACCCGCAGGAACTCCAGGGCAGTGAGGCGCGGATTGAAGATGAAGCAGAAACGATACTGCTCGCCCATGGCATCCATCAACGCCCGGGAGATCGTGGTCTTGCCACAGCCGATATCGCCGGTCAGAAGGGCGAGCTCACGCTCTTCAACCGCGTGTTGCAGCCGTGCCAAGGCTTCCCGGTGTCCACGACTCAGATAAAGAAAACGGGGATCGGGGGTTTTGCTGAACGGTTTTTCCGTGAACCCATAGAAATCGTTGTACACCTAACCGCCCCCACGCGTCGCTTCATTGATGATCCCGGCCACGTCCAGGACCAGGATTGTCCGCTGGTCACCCAGGTCGGCAGCGCCGGAAATCCCCTTTACCCAGTCCAATATAGTGCCGAGAGATTTTATGACGATATCCTGCTGGCCGAGAAGGTCGTGGACAATGATCCCGAGCCTTTTTTCCGCTGCCCCCACCACCACGACGTACATGTCATCCGATGGCCTGTCCGGTGCGGGGAGATGGAAGAAATCACCCAGACGCAGCAGTGGCAGCGTCATCTCCCGAAGCTGGATGACCTCTTTCCGCTCCACGGTAAGGATATCCTCACGGTTGATCATGATGGTTTCCAGCACCGAGGTGATGGGCAGGGCGTAGGTACGGCCGGCAGAGGCAATAATCAGCGCCTTGATGATGGCCAGGGTGATGGGCAGAGTGATGGTGATCCGGCTCCCCTTGCCGAAAACACTCTCAATGTCCACCATGCCGGAGACGGCGGCAATGTTGTTCTTCACCACATCCATCCCGACACCCCGCCCGGAGATCTCACTCACGGTATCACTGGTGGAAAAGCCGGGAAGAAATATCAGCTCGATCGCCTCATGATCGGAGAGGGCATCGGCACTGCCAATCAACCCCTTCTCGACGGCTTTCCTCCGGACCTTGCCGGTATCAATGCCACGGCCATCGTCCTCTACCTCGATAACAACATGATTCCCCTTCTGAAACGACGAAAGCCTGATGGTCCCCGCGTCTTCCTTGCCGACGCGCCGCCGCTCCTCGGGCGGCTCGATGCCATGATCAATGGCGTTCCGGATAATGTGCATCACCGGATCGGCAATATCTTCAATAATGAGCTTGTCCAGTTCCGTATCGGCCCCGTACAGTTTCAGATCGACTTTTTTCCCCTGCTCACGGGCGACCTTACGCACGATCCGTCCCATTTTTTCGTAGAGCTGGCCCACCGGGATCATCCTGATCTCCATGACCCCTTTCTGCAGTTCGGTCAGCTTCCGCTCCAGCCCCTTGGCTGCCTTGGTCAACTCCTGGACCAGGGGGGTGAGACCGTCACGATGCATCCGCTCGCTGATCACGGAAATCGAGGAATGGCACAGAACCAGTTCGCCGACAATATTCATCAGATCGTCCAACTTGCCGATGTCGACCCGCACGGTGCGGCTCATGCTCTTGGCCGTGGCCGCGTCGCCACCCCCTCCTGGCGCTGCCGGTGGTGAGGAGGATGGTACGGAAATCACAGCAGGCGTTGCATCCGAAAGCGATGCCAAAATGGTCGGGGAGGGGGACACTGCCGCATGAGAAGAAGGCGGTGGCGCCACACCACTACCGAGCTGACGGACAGCAACCGTTGTAGCTGCCACCAGTTCGCGCACCTGGTCAAACTCCAGGTCGCTGCCAAAGAGGAGTTCGAAGTCTATGGACAACTCAATGTTGCTTCCCACGCTGGGAAGGGTGCTGATAACCTCGCCACAGCTCTTCAGCATCTCGGTCAAACTTCCCAGATCCTGGTCGAAGGTGGTCAAGTCAAAGGATGCCATGACGGAATAGATGTTCCGCCCCTTTTTCAGGTTTTCCAGGAGCCGGTGTTCCTCGTATTCGGTCAGGGCGGTTAAAACGGCTTCCGACAGGCCAAGAAAAGCCAGCGGGGATGGGCCGTCGACCGCCTTCGGGGTGGAGACGCAGGCCGTAATGCGGGTCACGATCTCCGAAAGTCCCGTCGCATCCATGGACCCGCCACTGGCACTGCGGACCATGGAGCCCAGGAGCTCTGACGAATCCGACAATACACTGATGACCGCATCGGTAAGGGGAACTTTGCCGAGGCGGAGAGAATCAAGAAGATTTTCCATGGTATGGGCCAGCTCCTGAATCTGACTGAAGCCGAACATACCGGCCAGTCCCTTCAGGGAGTGGGCACCACGGAAGATGGAATTGAGCAGGTCCGGATTGCAATCGCCGGTGTCCGCACAATCAGCCAGTTCAACCAGGTCGCCGCCGAGTTGGTCGATGATCTCTTCCGCTTCCGCCAGAAAGTCTGAGACAGCCTTGCCTAATGTGCTCATATGGTCAGGATACCGCTCCCTACGGAGATTGTTCTAAGGTTCAGCAGGGTGCCGGGAAACCGGCTAACCCAGATATTGCCGGATCAACTTCTGCAGCAGGACCGGATCGAACGGCTTGACAAGGTACTCGTTTGCCCCGAGGGCCAGCCCTTTTCCCCTGTCTCCCCCGCCCCCTTCGGTGCTCACGATGAACAGGGGGATGTCCCGGTAGTGTGGACTGTTCCGGACATAGCTGATCAATTCCAATCCGTTGATGTCGGGCATATTGATGTCGGTAATGATCAGGTCGGCCTTGATCCTGGGCAGGAGGCGCAGTGCTTCGAATCCGTTAGCAGCCTCAACGATATCATAGTTGCCGCAAGACTCAATGGTTGTGGCCATCAATGAACGCATCGTCGGCGAATCTTCGGCAATGAGAATACGCTTCATCTCTCCTCCGGACGTTTTTCTTTCAGACGGCTCTCCATGAGCGCTTTTCCCATGGCAATTCCCGCCTGGGACAGAAAGATCTCCAGTGAATCGGTGTCCCCGATCGAACGCTGCTCGGGAAAATTGTCACCATAGAGGATGGCAACAACCTCACCACCGCTCAAGATCGGTCCCAGGAACAGCTCTACCGGCGGCCCACCGAGTTCGGCAAAGAGTTGGCTGTCCCGGCACGACTCGCCCGGCGACATCTTGACCGACCCGGGACCGACGAAGATGGTGCTGAAGATCGACGCCTCCTCCTTGGGAATGCGCAGGTTACGGATCTTTCGATCGGCTATCGTGGCATCATCATCGATCCCGAACTGACCGAGCCCCACGATTTCTCCACCCTTGGGCCGGAAGATGACCGCCCGGTTCATGAACTCCGAAGCGAACCGCAGGACCAGCAGGATGATGCCGCCACCAAGGGCGGGATCGTTGAGCTCTTCCAGCATCCCTCTGAGCAGGGTAATGCCGGTACTCCGCACCGGCATGGCAGAGACCGGCGAAAAGATCTCCCCCATCTCCATGCGGAGCTCATCCCCGAGGTTCACCTGCCCGGTTCCCGTCGCTCCCGGTTTCGCCCTGGCAAGGAGCTCCCGAAAGCGGCCGCCGAACTCTTCCCGCGCCGAGGGGTCGTCGAGGTCTGAACGACGCGGTTTCAGAATAAAGTCGATCCCCATCCCCAGCACCTGGCGCTCCGCATCGCTGTTATGGTAGTCGGACATGACCATAACGCGGAGATCGGGGAAATGGTGGTGAATCAACTCCAGCAGTTCCAGTCCCCCCAGTATGCCCGAACCGTCCATACAGGGCATGATCAGGTCGACCATGACCAGTGGCCGTGCCCCCTGCCGGTAGAGGGTGTCGACGGCGATCAGGGTGTCTTCACTCCCGGCATAGGCACTCACCTCAAAGGAGAGTTCCCGGAACATGGTGGTCAGAAACTCTCGTGTCCCCTCATCGTCGTCCACCAGGACAATTGTCCCGCTGGCGGCAGCGGGCCGGATCGTCGATTCCGCAACGGAGACCTCCGTCGACTCCTGCATCGGATCAAAAGCGATATCGACCGCATGCTTTGGCTGTCCGTCCCCCCCCTCGCCAGTACCCCGATCACCCGTAACGGACTGTTCGTCAAGTATCCTGGCTGCCTCCATTGCCAGAAACTTGGTATCCAACCCCTGTTCCAGCATGAACTGGACCGGATCCATCCGGATGCCATCGACTGCCTCCACCGACTCCTGAAGATCGAAGGCAAAGTTCCCTTCCTGCCAGGCAAACAGGGAATAAACCACCTGCTCGATCTGCTCCCGGACCACCTCCTCGATCCGCTCGGCCGAAACCTGGAACTCCCGGATCAGAATCGAGCCGATCGGGGCGCGATACCCCTCCTCCTTCTGTATGGCAAGGGCATTCCGCAGCGTTGGCCCGTCAAGAACGCCACGCTCCACCAGCACATCGCCCAGGAACCGGCGAAAGTTACTGGAGGTTGCCCTGATCACCTGACCGAAGCGGAAAACGATCGTCCCTTCACGCCCTTTGCTCTGAAGGGTAAGAATACCCGAATTACGGCTCAGGCTGACGATCTGCAGGATCTCGCCCAGCCCCAGCTCTTCCAGGCTGCCGACCAGGCTCATGGCCATTGCCTCTGCCGGGAAATGGCATTATTCAAGTCCGTCCCGTTCATTCGCGTCCGCACGGGTTCGTTTCCGGCGGTCGGAACGAACCTCATCGTTTCTTTTCCTGGTCCCGTCCCCGGAAAATGATCCTGAGCGGGGTTCCTGAGAAACCGAACCGCTCCCGCAGTTTGTTCAGCAGATAGCGTTCGTAGGAAAAGTGTATCCCGTCGGGCTGGTTGGTAAAGAACACAAAGGCCGGCGGCCGGGTAGCTGTCTGGGTGACGTAATAGAACTTGACCCGTCGCGCCTGGTGGAGCGGCGGGTGATGTTCTTCCACCGCCTCCTTGAGGAGTCGGTTCAAGTCGCCGGTGGAAACCCGTTTGGTATACTCCGCCATCACCTGTGCCACCGCTTCCATTACCGTGTTGATCCGCTGGCCGGTCTTGGCCGATAGAAAGAGTATCGGAGCGAATGGCAGATATTTAAATTCCGTTCTGATTTTGTCGATAAAAACGCCAACCGTTCTGTTGTCCTTGGCCAGGGTATCCCACTTGTTCACCACGAAAATGCAGCCCCGACCGGCCTCATAGGCGTAGCCGGCGATCTTGGTATCCTGCTCGGTAATACCCTCCTCGGCATTGAGCACGATCAGGGCTACATCGGCCCTGTCAAGGCTTCGCAGGGCGTCCACGACACTGTAGGTCTCGATTTTCTGACTGACCCGCCCTTTTCGCCGGATGCCGGCAGTATCGATCAGCATATGGCGTTTGCCGTGCCAGGTAAAAACGGTGTCGATGGAGTCCCGCGTCGTCCCCGCAACAGGGTTGGCCACGCTCCGCTCGAAGCCGACGAGGCGGTTCACCAGGGACGACTTACCCACATTGGGTCGTCCCACCACGGCGATCCGCGTCACGGCGTCGTCCCCGTCAACGGCAGGACGGCTGGGGAAGGCCGCCACCACGTCCTCCATCAGGTCACCCACCCCCCGGTTGTGCTCGGCCGCGATGGTGTACAGCTGTGCCACCCCCAGGGCGTAGAATTCGGCGGCCAGGTTTTCCTGCTTGTCGCCATCCACCTTGTTCACCACGAAGAAGACCGGCTTATCCAGGCGGCGGAGCATGGTTGCCACCTCCCGGTCGGCAACGGTCAACCCCTCGCGGCCATCCATGACGAAGAGGACCACGTCGGCCTCTTCCATGGCCAGTTGGGACTGCTCCCGCATCTGCTGCAGCAGGCGGTCGTTGCTGACCGGCTCGAACCCGCCGGTGTCCACCAGGGTGAACGGGACTTCATACCGCTTGACGGTGCCATAGTTGCGGTCCCGCGTCACCCCCGGCTGATCGTCCACGATTGCCTTACGGTGCCCGAGCAGACGATTGAAAAGGGTCGATTTCCCCACATTGGGCCTGCCTACTATTGCCACTACTGGTTTCATGCCATGCTCTCTTTCATGTGAATCCGCAAGGGCCGAGCGCCCCGCTCCGCTCGGCATCCCGCTCGCACCGACGCTGTACGGCTCATTTCGCGCCAGCCCATCAACTCGCCCTAACGGGCTCAGACAGGATGGGCCGGCTTTGCTCCATTTCGCCTACAGCGGCTGGCGCTCGGGGACATTCGCTTCACGGGGTGCTCGGCCCTCACGGATTGAAGTTCACTCGTACCCGAATTCCTTCAGTTTGCCGGGGCTCTCGCTCCATCCGTGGCTGACCCTGACGAACAGCTCCAGGAACACCCGGCTGTTCAGAAACTTCTCGATCTCCCGGCGGGCGTTGCTGCCGATCTTCTTCAGCATCGCCCCCCGCTGGCCAATGATGACCCCCTTCTGGGAGTCACGCTCCACATGAATGGTAGCGCTAATGGCCACCAACTCCTGACCCGGCCGCTCCGTAAACGCATCGATCGTTACCGCCACCGCATAGGGGATCTCGTCCCGGGTCAGGCGGAAAACCTGCTCCCGGACCATCTCGGCGACTATGAACCGCTCCGGCACGTCGGTCAGCTGGTCATCCGGGAAGTAGGGAGGACCTTCCGGCAGATAACCGGCCACCACCCGGGCCAGCAGTTCCACGCCGTCACCACTCAGGGCCGAAATGGGAACGATCTCCCGGAACGAATGAGCGGCGCCATAGGCCGCTATCCTGGCGAGCAGCGTATCCTTCGCCAGCCGGTCGATCTTGTTGATCACCAGCAGCACCGGCGCCGTGGCCTTGGCCAGGACCTCCAGCAGGGCCTTCTCCTCCCGGCTCGGTTCGGCGTCGGCTTCCACCAGAAACAGGACCACGTCCACGTCCCGGACCGCGGACAGGGCCGACTCCACCATCATCCGATTGATGCGGGAACGGGCAACATGTATGCCCGGCGTGTCGACAAAGACGGTCTGGGAACTGTCCGTGGTCAGGATTCCCTGAATCCGGTTGCGGGTCGTCTGGGGCTTGTCCGACGTAATGACGACCTTCTCCCCCAGGAGTTGATTGAGGAGGGTCGATTTGCCCACGTTCGGCCGGCCCACCAAGGCGGCGAAGCCCGAACGGAAAGTTGGTTCTGTCACGATGTTTCTCCTTGTTGATGCCACGCTATTCCTACGTTGTCACATTTGGTTTCGTCCCATCGGGACAGAACGCCTGTAGCCGGGGGATGAATCCCCCGGTAACGGAATAGCGCAATCCTTCAGTCACGTACGTGACGAAAACGATATGATGACCCACGAATCCCGGCGATAAATCGCCGGGCTACCGGCATTCTGTCCCTACGGGACGTAATCTGACGAAGTAAAACTATGAAGCAACGGCCAATTCCCGATTACTGCGCCTCGTACACCAAATCCCGCAACAGGCTGCCCCTGCGCTCTCTGCCACGCCATTGGATCAGGCACTCGCCGGGCCCCAGGGAGGGATTCTCAGAGGTTCGTGTTACCCGAACACCCATCTGCTCCTCCCAACGGGAGACATTCCCCCTTCGCTGCCCCACGAGGTCGGAAAGGCGCCCCGAAGGAACAGACAGCTCTACCTGCGCCCCTGCCGGCAGTGCGGCCGCCAGGGTGGCAACCAGGTCGAACCAGCGCTCCCCCTCCACCAACTGCCGGAAGGCGGGATGCCACGGCCCGGCCAGGATCGTTCCCGGCGCGGCCAACTCGATCGAGGCCTGTATCCCCACCCGGATCACCGGCACCCCGGCCTGTTCGCTACGATGCAAAAGCAGTTTGCAGAGTGCCACCGCCTCTGCCAGCGACCAGGGCGAAAAGGCGCCCGAGCGGTATGCCTCCGCCAGCGGGGTATCGGTCAGCACCAGCAGCGGGTAGATCCGGAGGAAGTCCGGAGCCAGGGCCAGCACCTCGGAGAGTGACGCCCCGGCACTCTCCGGTGTGTCGCCGGGAAGGCCGGGCAGCAGTTGCATCCCGACCCGCATCCCGGCTTCCCGGAGGATGCGGCTGGCGGCCACGGTGTCGTGCGCCGTATGGCCCCGTCCCGCCGCAGCCAGCACGGTATCGTCCATGGACTGGACGCCGAGTTCCACCGTCTCCACCCCGTTATCCCTCAGAAACGCCACCCCCTCCGGAGTAATGGCATCGGGGCGGGTGGAGACGCGGACCGCACGCACCCCCCCTTCTCGCAACAGGGGTTGGAGGGGCGCCAGGAACCGCTCCTGCACTGCACGCGGCAGGGCGGTGAACGTTCCGCCGTAGTACGCCACCTCCGGGGAATCGCAGCAACTGCTTGCCCGGTACGCATCAACGGTCGCCAGGATCGTTGATACATCCGGAAGCCGCGCCCCGGACCCGGTCTGGGCCTGCTGATTGCAGAACACACACCGGTGCGGACAGCCGTGATGGGGAATGAAAAATGGGACGATGGGCGTTTTCACGAAACAACAACCTGGCGAAGTATGAACGCGTGGAAAAAGTCTTGAACTGATCTTTTCACTCTTCGCGCTCGTTAAGCTTCTCCAGGGCATCCCTCGCCGCGGCCTGCTCCGCCCCCTTCTTGCTCCGGCCCTCGCCGATGCCGATCGTCTCGCCGCCGATAACGGCCTCCACGGCATACGTCCGCTGATGGGGAGGCCCGCTCTCCCCGGTCACCCGGTATGTCGGCGGCGCACCGAAGAGGTTCTGGGCAAGCTCCTGGAGCATGGTCTTGTAATCGTCCCGCAGCCCGTTCAGCGCGGCCTCGTCCAGGAGCGGCGCGAACTGGGCACTGACCAGCACCTCGACGGCCGGCATGCCACCATCCAGATACACGGCTGCCAGGAGTGCTTCATAGGCGTCGGCCAGGAGCGACGGCTTGCTGCGGCCATTGTCCCGCTCCTCACCGCGCCCCAGGCGCAGACAAGCACCGAGGCCGATATGCGCAGCCAGCCGGGCCAGATTTTCCTCATCCACCAGCCGTGCCCTGAGGCGGGTCAACTCACCTTCCCGGCTCTCGGGAAAGCGCCGGAAAAGGAGTCCACTCACGCTGAAATCGAGGATCGCGTCGCCAAAAAATTCAAGGCGCTGGTTATCCGTCTCGTGCCCAGTCGGGTTCTCGTTCACAAAGGAACGGTGGGTCATGGCCTCGACCAGCAGGGCGGGACGGGCGAAGCGATGGCCGATGACCGACTGTAGTTCGACCAGTTGCCGGGAAACGGTATCATCCATGACCGGGCACTATACGCAAAGTAGCCCATTTTATCAATAGATATGGCCTGTTGAGGGGATTTTCAGCTTGATTAATCCCACCCCCTTCCTCTATACTTTCAGTTTTTCAGGGCAAGGAGCACCATGACAGGCCTGTTCATAACCTTTGAGGGGATCGAAGGGTGCGGCAAGACCACCCAGATCAGACTCCTGGCCGAGCGCCTGGAGGATGCGGGACACGAAGTGCTCCTCACCCGCGAACCCGGGGGGTGCCCCATTGCCGACCAGGTACGGGCCATTCTCCTGGATGCCGGCAACACGGCCATGGTCCCGCTCGCCGAACTCCTCCTCTATGCGGCGGCTCGCGCCCAGCATGTGCAGGAGGTCATCGCCCCGGCCCTGGCCGCCGGTCGGACCGTGCTCTGCGACCGTTTCACCGACGCCACCCTCGCCTATCAAGGGTACGGCCGCGGCCTTGACCGGACAATCATCGGCCAGCTGAACCGGCTTGCCTCTGCCGGGGCAACCCCGGATCTTACCATCCTACTGGATTGCCCGGTGGAAATCGGCCTCAGCCGGGCCATTGCGAGAAACGACAGCCGTAGCGGCGTAGCGGGCGAGCCAAAAGAGGACCGTTTCGAACGGGAGGCGCGCCAGTTCCACGAGCGGGTGCGCGAGGGGTACCTGACCCTGGCCCGCCAGGAGACGGGGCGTTTCGTCACGGTCGACGCCAGTCGCGGCAGAGAGGATACCGCCGTAGATCTCTTTTCCCTGGTCTCGGCTTGCCTTACCGGGGGCAGGCCGTGACCTTCAGCGACATCGTCGGTCATACCGCTACGGTCACCCTGCTGCAACGGGTCATCGCCTCGGGCAAGGTGGCCCACGCCTATCTTTTCTGCGGCCCCGACGGCTGCGGCAAGCGGACCGTTGCCAGGGCATTAGTCAGCACCCTCTTTTGCGGCAGCAAGGCAACGGACGCCTGCGCAGCCTGTCCGGCCTGCCGGAAACTGGCTGCCGGCTCCCATCCGGACCTCCACTGTATTGAGCCGGACGGCACCTACATCAAGATCGAGCAGGTGCGCACCCTGCAGCGGGAGATGTCGCTCCGCCCCTACGAGGCGCCCCGCAAGGCGTGTATCATCGATGGCGCCGACCGCTTCCACCCGGCAGCGGCCAACGCGCTCCTGAAGACCCTGGAAGAGCCGCCGGGCAACGCCATCATGATCCTGGTGAGCAACAACCCGGCCGCAGTCCTGCCCACCATTGTCTCCCGCTGCCAACAGGTCAACTTCCGGGGACTGGCAACCCAGACCATTGAAGAAGCTCTCTGTCGTCAGGGGATTGCGCGCGAAACTGCGGCAGTAGCCGCAACCCTGGCCAACGGCAGCCTCACCCAGGCCCTTCTGCTCAGCGACGGGGATATGCTGGCCGGCCGGGAACCGCTGTGCCGGAGCGTCACGACCCTCTCCCTGAGGAACATGGCAACCCTGTTCACCACGGCCGAGCAACTCTCAGCCGACAAGGAGCGTCTGCCCGGCCTGCTCGACCTTCTGGCCAGCTTTTACCGCGACGTGCTGCTGATGCTGGCCGGCAGCTTTGAGGTAACAAACCAGGACCTTATCCCGCTCCTGACCGACATTGCCGGTCGTTCGACAACCACCGAGATTACCACCCGGCTGGAGCGGATTATGGAAACCCGCCAGGCGCTACAGCGAAACGTCAATACGCGCCTGGCCATCGACCGGCTGCTCATCAACCTGGCAGCTTAACACCAGTCGTTCCGGAGGAAATTTTGTCAAGAATCGTGAAAGTACAATTCCATACAGCCGACAAGCTGTATGATTTTGATGCCGGCTCCCTTGAGCTGGCCCCCGGCGACCGGGTTATCGTCGAAACCGAACGGGGCAAGAGCATCGCCGCCGTGGTGTCCCCTCCCCGTGAGTATCCGCCGGAAGTGGTACCGGAAGGCCTCAAGCAGATTCTCAGACTGGTCACACCGGACGACCTTGCCGCCGCTGCCCGCAACGCAACCCGCGAAAAGGAGGCCGCCGACTTCTGCATAGCCAAGATCCAGGACCGGGCCATGGACATGAAGCTGGTCAAGGTGGAGTACCTGTACGACGGCAGCAAGGCCATCTTCTACTTCACGGCCGAAGGGCGGGTCGATTTCCGGGAACTGGTAAAAGACCTGGCCCACCAGTTCCACACCCGGATCGAGATGCGCCAGATCGGCGTGCGGGACGAAGCGAAGCTGGTGGGCGGGATCGGCATCTGTGGCCGGGAACTCTGCTGCTGCTCCTTCCTCAGGGAGTTCGCTCCCGTTTCGGTGAAGATGGCCAAGGAACAGAACCTGGCCCTCAATCCGACCAAGATCTCCGGCCAGTGCGGCCGGCTCCTCTGCTGCCTGGGATACGAGTTCGATACCTACTGCAACCTGCGCAAGGGGATGCCCAAGTGCGGCAAGCATTTTCAGTGCGGCAACGTTTCCGGCGAAGTCACCAAGCTGGATATCCTCAACCGCTCCTTCACCCTGAGGACCGTTGACAACCGGGAGGTACACTGCCGGCTGGACGACATGTCCGGGGAACAGATTACCGAAACCGCCGCACCACAGCCCCCACCCCGCACGCAACCCGCCGAACAGGGCGGACAGAACCGCGGCCAGCGCGAAGAGAGGGGAAAAGGAGAAAAGCAGGGCTCCGGACGCCCTCAAAACCGGGGACGTCGCAACCGTGACCAGCGGGAGAAAAAGGAGAAACCATGAGCCGCTACTACATCACCACCCCCATCTATTACGTCAACGATGTGCCCCATATCGGCCATGCCTACACCACCCTGGCTGCGGACGTGCTGGCCCGCTACAAGCGGATGTGCGGCTTTGAGGTCTTTTTCCTGACCGGCACCGACGAACATGGCCAGAAGGTGGAAAAAGCGGCCAACGCTGCCGGCGAGACCCCTCTGGAACTGGCCGACCGGGTGGTCAAGCGGTTCCAGGCCCTGTGGGAAAAACTGAACATCGACTACACCGATTTCATCCGGACCACCCAGGAACGGCACAAGAAGGGGGTCACCCACTTTTTCGAAAAGGTCATGAATGCCGGGGATATCTACCTGGACGAATACGAGGACTGGTACTGCACACCGTGCGAGACCTTCTGGACCGAAACCCAGCTGATGGACGGCAAATGCCCCGATTGCAACCGTCCGGTGGAAAAGCTGAAGGAGGAGTCGTACTTCTTCCGGATGAGCAAATATCAGGAGCAGCTCCTGGCCCACATTGAGGCCAATCCGGACTTCATCCAGCCCAAAAGCCGTCGCAACGAGATCGTCGCCTTCGTGAAGGAAGGGCTCCGCGACCTCTCGGTCTCCCGCACCTCTTTCAACTGGGGGATTCCGGTGCCGGGTAACGACCGGCACGTCATCTACGTCTGGTTCGACGCCCTGACCAACTACATCACCGCCCTGGGCTATCCCGATGAAGGGGGGAACTTCGCCGACTACTGGCCGGTCGACGTCCACCTGATCGGCAAGGACATCCTCCGCTTCCATGCGGTCTATTGGCCGACCTTTCTCATGGCCGCCGGCCTGCCGGTGCCGAAGAAGGTCTTTGCCCACGGCTGGTGGACCGTGGAAGGGCAGAAAATGAGCAAGAGCCTGCAGAACGTGGTGGAGCCGAACATGCTCATCGACCGCTACGGCGTCGACGCGGTCCGCTACTTCCTCCTCAGGGAGGTGCCGTTCGGCCTGGACGGCGATTTCTCCCACGCGGCCCTGGTCAACCGGATCAACTCGGACCTGGCCAATGACCTGGGAAACCTGCTCAACCGCTCCACGGCCATGGTGAACAAGTACTTCGACGGCATCCTGCCTCCTTATGGCGAACCGAGCGGTGTGGACCAGGCCTATCGGCAGAAGAGCGAGGCGATGGTTACCCAGGTGGCTGTCAACATGGATGAGCAGGCGTTCAGCAAGGCGCTGCAGACCATCTGGGAGGTGGTGTCGGCCGGCAACAAGTACATCGACGAAACAGCCCCCTGGACCCTGGCCAAGGACCCGGCCCGGAAAGAGCGACTCGCTACGGTGATGTACTCCCTCATCGAATCCCAGCGCCTGGTCTACTTCCTCCTGAACGCCTTCATGCCGGGCACCGCGGCAAAGGCCCTCGGCTACCTGGGGTGGACGGAACCGGTCACCTCGGCGGGGCTTGCCTGGGGATCTCTCCCGCCGGGAACGGTCATCACCAAGGCTGCTCCCCTTTTCCCGAGGATAGATGCCGAGACCGGTAACTCGTGACGGGAAAAAGCCTGTTAACGAGTCACGGGTAACGTGTCACGGTTCTGAGCTCGTTCGGGGAAAACAGGAAAAAGAACCTGAACAGACAGTACTTGTAGAATTCACTGAAGAGGAGTCGTAAACTCCCTCCGTGACTCCACCACTCGTCCTTGTTGACATTGGTGGCAGTCACCGGATGGGGATAGATGGCAACATCCTTCGGCAGAATGGAACGAAAGATCAGGAGGGAACGCTTCATGTGGTAGCGGGAGGTGATGAGTCGAAGCGACCGAACCTGGTGCCGCTCCAGTATCTGCCGTGCATACAGGGCGTTCTCCAGAGTGTTGCGGGAGACCTTTTCCAGATAGACATCCTCTCCCCCCCGCTCACCGCGGCGCTCCCTGAACAGGTCACCCTTACGGACCGTCGGATCGACACCGATCAGAAAAAGGGCGCTTCCGGGCTGCTCCCGGTAGAGCCTCACCCCTTCTTCAATCCTTCCCCGTCCACCGGCGAGCACAACAATGGCATCGGTGCGCACATCCCTGGCGCGGAAGGAGAAGGTCTTGTAGACGAAGTCCACGAACAGCACCGCCAGAACCAGTGCAATGATTGTCAGCAGCGAGCAAAACCCTTTTAACAAAACCATCGGTACGTAAACCCTTAGGCCGACTGACAAGAACCGGCCATTGAAATTTTTTCTTGCAGCTTAACCGTCTTTTTGATAAAAAGTAATGCTTCAGTCAACGAGGAGGAATTCAGCAATGTCCAAAGTATGCGAAATCTGCGGCAAAGGCCCGAGTTTCGGGAACAATGTCAGCCACGCTCACAATAAGACCCGCCGCACCTGGGAGCCGAACCTGCAGAAGGTTAAAGCCCTGCGCAACGGCACTGTCCGGAGCATCAAGGTCTGCACCCGCTGCATCCGTTCCGGTCACGTGGTCAAAGCGCTCTAACACCGGTTCGACGTTCCGAGTTCAAGGTTCAAGGTTATAACCC
This sequence comes from Geobacter argillaceus, assembly GCF_007830735.1. Classification (GTDB taxonomy): domain Bacteria; phylum Desulfobacterota; class Desulfuromonadia; order Geobacterales; family DSM-12255; genus Geomobilibacter; species Geomobilibacter argillaceus. The sequence continues at coordinate 26,207 of NZ_VLLN01000005.1, read as the reverse complement.
TGCCAGAAGCCGCAGCGCGCCCAGCGCTAGCGGCTTTTTGTCTTCCAACGTTGAACCGTGAACATAGAACGTTGAACTGTCAGTTCGCCAGCGCAACAACCTCGATCTCCACCCCCACCCCTTTCGGCAACCCCTTTACCTCCACCGTTGAGCGTGCCGGCGGATTTACCGGGAAGAACCGTCCGTAGACCTCGTTCACGATCGCGAAATTGGCCAGGTCCACAAGATAGATGGTGCTCTTCACCACTGCAGCATAATCGAGACCGGCTGCGGCCAGCACCGCTCCGATGTTGGCCATGACCAGTTCGGTCTGCTCGCGGATGTCGCCGGTACAGAGTTCGCCGGTAGCCGGGTACAGGGGAATCTGTCCGGAAAAAAAAACGAACCCGCCGGCCCGTACCCCCTGGGAATATGGCCCAATAGCCTGTGGCGCCTTGTCGGTAGTGATAATCTCTTTACTCATGGATTCTCTCCTATAAAATTGAAAAATTCAGGTTGCTCAAAAATAGTCAGATCGTCGCACCCGCAGAAAGCCCCGCGGAGGCGTAGCAACGCTACGCCGCACAAGGCGGCTTTCGAGGACGGCGGCGAGATGGCTGTTTTTCAGCGACCTGCTAGTTCTTCATCCGCTCCACCTGGGTGACCCCCTTCACCTTCGTGATAGCGTTCATCACCCGCCGCAGATGTTCCAGATCCGTCACCTCCACCTCGAAGATATTGACCCCCATCTTGTCTACCGTGCTCTGGATGGAGGCACTGGTGATGTTGGCCTCGCAGTTGGCAATGGCTTGGCTGATGTTGGCCAGGATGCCCTTCTGATCGTGGCAGGCAACGCGGATCTTCACCGGCAGGACCGATTTGCGGTCCCGGTTCCAGGCAACGTCGATGCGCCGGGCCGGATCGCTCTCCTGAGCCACGGGACAGTCCGCTGCATGAACGGTCACCCCGCGGCCACGGGTAATGAAGCCGACGATCTCGTCGCCAGGGACCGGGTTGCAGCACTTGCCAAAGCGCACCAGGACATCGTCGACCCCGCTGATCTGAATGGCGCTGGAGGATTTCCCCTTGATCCTGTCCAGGACCTTGGCGACCCGCGACTCCTTGCGCGCCCGGACATCCTCCAGCTTCTCATCGGGCAGAAACTTGCCGGCCACCTGGGTCCAGGAGAGCTTGCCGTAACCGACGGCAGCCATAAGATCGTCCTCGCCGACAAAGCCGAACTCCACGGCAATCCGCTTGATCTCTCCGGTCTTCTGCAGCTTGGAAAAATTGAGGGAAAAGCGCCGGAACTCCTTTTCGCAGATCTCCCGGCCAAGGGTTATGCTCCGCTTGCGCTCCTCGGTCTTGATCCAGGCCCGGATCTTGTTGCGGGCCCGGGAGCTCTTGACAATCTTGAGCCAGTCCTTGCTCGGCGTATGGTGGGGAGAGGTGACGACCTCCACGATATCGCCGTTCTTCAATTCGTACTTCAACGGAACCAGTTTGCCGTTCACCTTGGCACCGACGCAGCGGTGTCCCACATCGGTATGGACGCTGTAGGCGAAGTCGATGGGGCTCGATCCCTTGGGATAACTCTTCACATCCCCCTTGGGAGTGAAGACATAGACCTCTTCCGGGAAGAGCTCCACCTTGACGCTATCCATGAACTCCCTGGAGTCGGCCAGTTCCTGCTGCCACTCCAGGAGCTGGCGAAGCCAGGCAAAGCGTTTCACCTCCCGCTCGTCGTACCCCTTCCCCTCCTTGTATTTCCAGTGGGCCGCGATGCCGGCCTCGGCGACCCTATGCATCTCGCCGGTCCGGATCTGCACCTCCATCCGCTCGCCGATAGGACCGATGACCGTGGTGTGAAGGGACTGGTACATGTTCCCCTTGGGCATGGCGATATAGTCCTTGAAACGCCCGGGAATCGGCTTCCAGGTGGAGTGGACTATACCCAGGACCTCGTAGCACTCCCGGATATCCCCCACCAGCACGCGGATGGCAACCAGGTCGTAGATCTGGTCGATATCTACGTTGCGGTTCGTCATCTTCTTGTAGATGGAGTAAAGATGCTTGCTCCGCCCCGACACCTCGCCCGTGATGGCGTGCTCGGCCAGCTTGGCGTTGATGATCGCCTTGACCTCGTCGACGTACGCCTCCCGCTCCTTTTTCTTCTTGGCCACCTTGGAGGCCAGGTCATAGTAGACCTGCGGGTCGATGTAGCGGAAAGAGAGATCTTCCAGCTCGCTCTTGATCCAGGAGATCCCCAGACGGTTGGCGATGGGGGCGTAGATGTCGAGGGTTTCCCGGGCAATGGAACGCTGCTTCAACTCGGGCTGATACTGGAGGGTCCGCATGTTGTGGAGACGGTCGGCCAGCTTGACCAGGATCACCCTGATGTCGTTGGCCATTGCCAGGAGCATCTTGCGGAAGTTTTCTGCCTGGCTCTCTTCCTTGGTCTTGAAGTGGATCTTGCCGATCTTGGTAACCCCGTCCACCAGGCGGGAGACCTCGTCGCCGAACATGGCAGCAAGCTCTTCCAGGGTAGCCAGGGTGTCCTCAACCGTATCGTGGAGAAGTCCGGTCACCACAGTCGGCACATCCAGCTTCAGATCAGCGAGGATTGCCGCGACCTCCATGGGATGGACCAGGTACGGCTCGCCCGAGAGACGGGTCTGCCCCTGGTGGACTTTGGCACAGTAGACGTAGGCCTTGCGGATCAGATCGAGATCCGCCGTCGGATTGTACGTCGTAACCTTGTCCAGTATGTCGTTAAGCCTGATCATGCCGCTCTGTTAGTGTCACTGCGCAATGGAGATGGATAAAGAAGTGTCCCAATACGGCAAAAGGCGGCTTCTCGCGTTGCCGCCCTTCACTCTGGTGGGTATGTACCCGTTGACAAAAAAACGGGGTACCGCCAACAGGCAGCCCCCGCGCGGGCGTCAGTGTTTCGCGCCGCGACGCGAAGAGATTTCGAAGTTGACCGAACCTGCGGCAATCTCCCGCAGGGCAAGGACCACATTCTTGTTTTCCGACTTGTTTTCGATAAGCGGCCGTGCCCCCTTGTACAGCTGCTTGACCCGCTTGGAGGCCAGCATGACGAGGAGAAAACGGTTGTCCACCTTCTCCAGACAATCTTCTACGGTAACCCGTGCCATATGTGTTGCTCCTTTCAAATTACGTGAGGGGTGAGGGGTAAAGAGTGAGGTAAAAAAGCGTTCTTCACTCTTCACAGATATCAAACAGCTGCGACACTGCTTCGAGCACCCGGCGTGTCCGGCAGCGCTCGGCAACGATGATCGACTTCAACTCCTCCACGGCCCGGCTGAAGAGATCATTGACAACGATGTAGTCGTACCAGCGGGATTCGCGGATCTCACCGGCGGCATTGCCCATCCTACGTTCGATCACCTCCGGGCTGTCCGCATCCCGGCCGTCCAGACGGCGGCGTAGCTCGTCAAAGCTCGGCGGAAGGATGAAGATGAAGACCCCACCGTCGTATTTCTCCTTCAGTTGGCGCGCCCCCTGGCAGTCGATATCCAGGATGACGTCGATGCCGTCGCGGCGATACGCTTCGAGAGTCTCCAGCGCTGTACCGTAGTGATTGCCGTGAACCTCGGCCCACTCGGCAAACTCCCCGGCCTCCACCATCCGCAGAAATTCTTCCCTGGAGATGAAGAAATAGTCCCGGCCATGCAGCTCCCCCGGGCGGATCTGGCGGGTCGTGAAGCTGACAGAATGCCGCAAGCGCGGAAAGATGTCAAGGACTTCACGGCAGAGGGTGGTCTTCCCGGCCCCGGACGGCGCCGAGATGATATAGAGTACACCTTCGCGTTTCATGGTCGTTTCCTTTTCCTCCGCACCCCTCACTCAATGTTCTGCACCTGCTCCCGAACCTTCTCCAGCTCCGCCTTCAGGTCAACCACCAGGGTGGCGATCTCGCCATCATTAGCCTTGGAACCGATAGTGTTCACCTCCCGGTTCATCTCCTGGAGGAGAAAGTCAAGCTTCCGCCCGACCGGTTCAGCCATGGCCAGGGTGGCGGAGAACTGGCGAAAGTGGCTCTGCAGCCGGACCAGTTCTTCGGTGATATCCATCCGGTCGGCCATAATGGCCGTTTCCTGGGCAAATCGCGTCTCGTCCAGCGGCGTCTCGCCCAGGAGCCGGCTGATCCGCTCCCGGAGCCGCTCCGTATTCCCGGCAACCGCCACCGGTGCCCGGTTGGCCACCTGTTGTACCAGGCCGGTCATGGTACCCAGTCGGCCGGCTATTTCGGCTGCCAGGGCCTCCCCTTCCCGGAGGCGCATGGTTTCCAGGCTCTCCAGGGCGCTGTCGAGCACCGCGTAGAGGTCGGTGGCAATCCGGTCGAGGTCCGTGGTGGTCTCCTGGGAAACCAGCACATCCCGCTGGGCAGCGATGAGACCGAGCGAAACCGGCTCTGCCATCCCCAGTGCCTGCCTGATCCCCACAAAGGCATCGTAGTAGGCCTTGGCCAATGGCAGATTGACCTGCGGCGCCTGGGCAGAGCCGGTTACGGTCTCAAACTGGACAAAGACATCGATCTTGCCCCGCTTCAGGCGATCGGCAATCCGCCGCCTCAGTTCGGTCTCAAGAGGAAGAAAGACACGCGGCAGCTTGACGGAAACCTCGCCATACCGGTGGTTCACCGAACGGATCTCCACTGACAGCTTGCCATCGCCAGTAGACGTCTCGGCCTTGCCGTAACCGGTCATGCTGGAAAGGCGGTGACTGGTAACTGGTGACTGGTGACTCGCAAGGCCGTTACTCGTTACTGATGACTCTTGACTCGTTGTCATTTTGTTTCCTTTGCCTTTATAGAGCGCATAAGCCCTTGTAATAACATTGAAATTCTTGTCAGCTCCTGTCGCAGCCCAGCCAACTCATCCTGGTTTCCCAGACCAATTCTGCCAGCAATAATCAGCTGAGTGGAAAGCTCACTTGCAGATCCTGCGGCAATTGCAAGGAACTGAAGGAACTCTTTGCTCCCACTTCTTGCGGCACCCTCGGCAATATTCGATGGTATGGAAACAACAGCCCGTCGCATCTGAGAAACAAGTCCATACTTCTCATCGTCAGGAAAGCTTCGGGTGACTTTATATACTGAAGCTGCCAGGTCAATTGCGAATTTCCATGCATCGAGATCTTCGTGATTCACGAGGTTCTCCACGAGTCACCAGTCACGAGTTACCAGTCACGGCCTTTTCCCACCGCCAGGCATCGGCAACGATGGTTGTCAGGTCGTTGAACCTCGGTTCCCAGCCCAGCATCTCACGGATACGTCCGGCCCTTGCCACCAGCATGGCCGGATCACCGGGCCGGCGCGGCGCCTCTACCACCCGGAAATCGACACCGCTCACCTTTTTAACCGTGGCGATCACCTCGCGGACACTCGCACCGCAGCCATAGCCCACGTTGATCCTGGTGGAGTCGCCCCCCTTTTCCAGGTAACCCAGGGCCGCCAGATGGGCCGCGGCCAGATCCTCGATATGGATATAGTCCCTGATGCCGGTGCCGTCCGGCGTCTCGTAGTCAGTACCAAAGACCGACACCTCATCCCGCATCCCCAGTGCGGCCTGGCAGGAGACCTTGATCAGGTGGGTCGCCTCCGGGGTCCGCTGTCCCATGCGCGCCAGGGGATCGGCCCCGGCCACGTTGAAGTAGCGGAGCGCCACATACCGCAGGGAATGGGCAGCCGCGGTGTCCCTGAGCATCCACTCGCTCATCAGCTTGGAGGTCCCGTAGGGGTTAATCGGGACAGTCGGGCTCTCTTCCGCCGCCTGCCCGTTGTCCGGCATTCCGTAGACCGCAGCGGTGCTGGAAAAGATAAACCGCTCTACTCCGGCGGCAACGCAGGCCTGGAGAAGGTTCAGGGTGTTGCGGGTATTATTGCCGTAATATTTGAGGGGATTGGTCACCGACTCCGGAGCCACGATGGCGGCGGCAAAGTGGAGAACGGTCTTGAACCGATACTGGGCAAAGAGCTCAGCCAGCCGCGCCGTATCGGCCAGGTCCCCCTGCACCAGGGTCTCGCCGTGAATCAGGGCATCCCTGAAGCCGGTGGAGAGGTTGTCATACACCACGACGCCATAGCCGGCCTCGGAGAGCTGGCGGACCACATGGCTGCCGATATAGCCGCAGCCGCCGGTAACAAGAACTGTTTCCATGTACACCTCGATGAATAGTGAATTTCTTTCCGCCGGGAAAGGGTTCTTTTGCACCATGGTGGTGTCAATCTGCTGCCTTTATTGTGAACCAATTGCCTCGAACGTCAAGCGGCCGTTACCAGTCACGAGCACCAGTTACGGCCTTTCAGTACCGGTAGCTGATATCCACCTTTAAGAGTTGGTTGGTGCGGTTCACACCGGCAACGAGGCTAACGTTATTGATCCGCTCAGCGCCGTACATGAGGTTCAGGTCGATATCACCGACAATCGGCAGGTTCATGGAGAAGCGGCCGGCATTGGCGCGCTCCACTGCCTGCATCACCCCGTTGGCATCGAAGGCCCCCTGGCTGTTGACCGGCACCCGTCCACGGTTCCCCCGTTCGGTATGGAAATAGTCAAGGGACAGACTCATTCGCGGCGACAGATAGTGGGTATAACGCCAGAACAGCTGCTGGGCAGCCCCTCCCTGGGAGGGACCGAGGTTCATCCCCTTGTACAGGTATCCTTCGGGAAAGGTACCGTTGGTGGAAAGGATGCTGTTCCCCTGGTAGTACTCGAAGCGGAGTTCGTTTCTGCCGTCGCTGGTCAGGTTGGGGACGTAGACCCCGGCTACGTAGCTCTCCACGATCGGCCAGAATGCGGCGGTGTCCTCGCCCGAAAACTCGCCGTACAGGATGGTATTGCGCAGCCAGGGCAACCGCAGGCGCAGATCTATGCCTGCCACGCTGTTGGAGTTGTCGGCACTGGTCCCGCCCAATAGCCCCCTGATGTTGTCCCCGATGCTATTGTTCACCCCGGGCCCACCCTGTTGCCGGCCGAGATTCAGGCCGATCTCCAGGGTCTCCATCGGCTTCACTGCCAGCTTGACGGCATAGAACCAGGGCTGGCGCTCCGCGTCACCGGCGCCGGTATGATCGAGGCGGGATAGAATCAGGGCATACTTCACAGCGCCTATGTACCTGAGCCTGATCGGCTCCGGACTCCAGAGCTTCACCTGATCCAGGTTCTTCGGATTATTACTGAGGGTGATGGCGGTCCGGTTGCCGGGGCCGAGCCAGCCGGCATCACGGCCGGCCTCCAGTTCAAGTCCGCCGCCGCCGAGCTTCAGGTATCCCTTGTTCAGCCGCACGGTCTCCCCATGACCGGCTTGATACAGGAGGAGCGGCTCTATCAGGACCGTCCCGAAGTCGCTGACCGATGCCTCGGCAGTGAACTGGAACTGTCCGTTGTGCCCCCTGCCGTAGCGGACCCCTTCGTTCCCCTCCAGGAGCGGCGTACCCTCCACGCCATGCTGTTGAGTCGGCGAAGGATAGGCGTTGACCGGCCGCAAGCCCGAACCGATCCCGAAGACACCGTCATTCCCCGGGTCGTGAACCGGTCGTTCATAGCTCCGGGAGGCACCATCCAGATGGACATAGCGCAGTCGTGCCGAAACAAACGGGTTGACATCAAAGAGTGGCGGCCTGTCGCCCGTCGTACGAAGCATTATCTCGCGGGGCAGGAGCTCTTTCAGCCGGGCTACAAGCTGCCGGGCCATGGGGGGCGAGACCCTTGCCCCGTCGGCAAGGCTTTGCTCCGCCTCCAGGACCAGCCTGGCCGCTTCAGCCTTGGAAAACGGCCGCACCCCCCAGATATCCGAGTGGACCAGCCCCATCCCGGCGAGTTTTTCCAGATAGAGGTAGATCGGGCTGTCCAGAGCTACGTTGGCGGAGGAGAGGGCATGGGCCTCATCGTGAAAGACGAGGCAAAACAAGAGTATCAGAGCGAGTGTAACGAAGCGGATCATGAACCATCCCGTACGGTCAGTTGTCCGAAAACGGGAGTCCCCGTCCGGGCTGGCCACACGTTAACCCGCTCTTTAGACACAGTCAACCAGATTATTGTTTTTTCAGGGTCACGACCTTGCCGGTGGCAGGCGCAGCCAGGGGTGGAAAAAGATCGGGGCGTACCCGTTGGAAGGCCATGGGAGGGGAACCGTTGAAGGAATACTGGGGGGTGAACTCCGGGATGAAATTCTTCAGGGCGTTAACGACTGCAGCCACATCATTATCACGGGCATGGCAAGCCAGACTGTCCAGATCGGCCGCAACGCCCTGGATGTCGTGCCCGACCGACTGGAGAACGCGTATCTTCTTGTGCCTGGTCTGCTTGACCCCCTCGCCGTCGATCAGGAGCTCTTCGTACAGCTTCTCACCGGGGCGCAGGCCCGTGAACACGATGTCAATATCCTTGTACGGGACAAGGCCGGAAAGCTTGATCAACTCCTCGGCCAGGTCCACGATCCTGACCGGTTCGCCCATATCCAGCACGAAGATCTCCCCCCCGGTACCGATGCAGCCCGCCTGCAGCACCAGCTGGCAGGCCTCGGGTATGGTCATGAAGTAGCGGATCACCCGGGGATCGGTCACCGTCACCGGCCCGCCGTTCCTGATCTGCTCCTTGAAGAGCGGAATGACACTGCCATTGCTCCCCAACACATTGCCGAAGCGGACAGTCGTAAAGTTCGTCCTGCTCGCCCTGGCCAATGCCTGGACGTAGATCTCAGCGGCCCGCTTACTGGCGCCCATGATGTTCGTCGGATTGACCGCCTTGTCGGTGGAGATCATGACGAAATTCTTCACCCCGAACCGGTGGGCCGCATCGGCCATCACCCTGGTGCCGCCGATGTTGTTGGTTGCCGCCTCCACCGGGTTGTACTCCATCATCGGGACATGCTTGTAGGCCGCGGCGTGGAAGACCACTTCGGGCAGAAACTCGTCGAACAGGGCCGACACCCGGGACTTGTCACGCGTGTCGGCAATCACCGGGATGATCCGCAGGTCAGGATGGTTAGCGGCGAGCTCTTTCTCGATATGAAACAAAGGCGTCTCGGCGTTGTCGAAAAGGATCAGCTTGGTTGGGCCGAACCCTGCCACCTGGCGACAGATCTCGCTGCCGATACTGCCGGCCGCCCCGGTCACCAGGACCCGCTTGTCGGTCAGGTAGCGCCTGATCCCCGCCTCATCCAGGACCACCGGATCGCGCCCCAAGAGGTCCTCGATCTCCACATCCTTGATCTGGGAGATGGCGATCTTACCGTCGATAATATCCTTGATGCTGGGAAGGGTCTTGAAGCGAACATGGCACTTCTTGCAGTTGTCGACCAGTGTTCTGATCACCCCGCCGTGGGCCGTGGGAATGGCGATGATCACCTCTTCGATCCGGAATTTCCTGATGATCCCCTTGATCCGGGAGAGATTGCCCAGGACTGGCACCCCGGACAGGCGCATCCCCTGCTTGTGCTCGTTGTCATCCAGAAACCCAACCACATTGTACAGGGCATCGGGGTGGCGTCTGATCTCCTTCAGGAGGAGATTACCGGCGTCGCCGGCGCCGACGATCAGGGTCCGTTTGCCGCTCTGTCTGGGTATGATGTACGTTTCCCGATAGACACGCCAGACAAGGCGGACCGCCGATATAAAGGCAAAGAGGAGAAACCAGTCGAGGATGTAGATGGAGCGGGGCATCCCCACGGTGTCCCGGGTGATGACCATGACAAAGGTGGTGATGAAGGTGGAGATGGTCACCACCTTGAAGATCTCCATGGCATCCTGCAGGGAGGCGTATTTCCAGATGCTCCGGTACATCCCGGACGAGACGAAGACCACCGGCTTGATGGCCAGGATCACGACGAGGCCATGGAAGAAGAGTTCGCGCTGATCGATTGGTATGGAGAAGTCGAAACGGAGGAGGAAGGAGAGGAGGAACGCGGCGGAGACCAGGAGGATATCGACAAGAAAGACCAAAAGCCTTCTTTGGTTCAGCATAACAGGCCACTCCACATTAGATAGTTAACTTCTGGAATCATTTTTACAAAAACAATCCCAGGAGAGACTATCAGACAATCTGCAACAGGTCAACGTACAGACAGAGTTGAACGAGCAGATTCCCAATAGGTTGGTAAGGATAACCAGGGAAATAAGACGGGGCGGGATTATAAAAGAGGGACAGATCGGTCGTACAGCGTTTCCGGAGCGATATCAATGTCACCAGGCCACGTTACGGTACCGTAATCTACACGAGCCAACGAAAAGAAAGCTGTATTCTCCAAACGGCGAAAAACCGGATACTGCAGATACGGTCTCATATCAAACGTACGATTTTCTCCGTTATTAAAAAGCAAACACAACGTAAAATCCGGAGATGTTGTCACCTCGCACACTTCGATCATAACGAAAACCCTTTTAACGCAATGGCTCGATGGGAAACACCGGCTCACCCTTCACCGCCAGCGACCAGTCGGCCATCAACTCTTCTTCGCGGATATCAATCCACGCCTGCAGAAGACGCATTTTTTTACTTGGCATCTCCCCTTCCAGCAGAGATCCTCCAAGGATTTCGATTACCGCCTTCATCCCTTGCCTTGGTATTCTACATGGATATGTGGCAGGTGATGTTGTTGTGTATCCAAGAATAACATCCGAACAATAATCCCGTAAAACATACTGATTGTTGGCATGCCACTCCTCCCTCCTTACTGAACAGAAGGCTATCAGCAAGGACAGATCTTGTCAATAATGGTGTTACGCAAGCAGACTATCTGCAACATGACAACAAACAAAGGGAATTAATGGGATACGCCGTCGCGCCGGGCAACCTTGAAAAAGGTCAGGCAGAGTATTTTGAGGTCGAACAGAAAGGAGTGACGTCTGAGGTAATAGGCATCAAACTCCACTTTGACAGGAATAGGGAGCTCATCCCTGCCGTTGATCTGCGCCCAGCCGGTTAAGCCGGGGGTGAGTATATGCACCCCCTTTTGGGTGCGCAGGGCGACCAGGTCATCCTGATTATATAAAGCCGGTCTTGGCCCGACAATACTCATGTCCCCCGTAAGGATGCTCCACAACTGAGGCAACTCATCCAGGCTCGACTTGCGCAGGAACTTGCCGACCGGGGTCAGCCATTGGTCGGGATTCCCAAGCAGGTGGGTGGCGACTGCCGGGGTATCGGTGCGCATGGTGCGGAATTTTGGCATTTTGAAGATGCGGTTCTCCCTGCCAACACGGTCTGACCAGTAGAGGACCGGCCCCGGTGAGGTCAGCTTGACCGCCAGGGCGGTAAGCAACATGGGCAGAGATAAGAAAGTAATCGCCAGTAGCGACATGCAGAAATCAAATATACGTTTCATAGTAGTTAGTTCGCCATTCCGAGTTGTGCAGCCAATGCTGCAAGTGATATAGCCTCTATATCAGACGCGATCCGGTAGCGCTCAACACCTGGATACACAACGAACTTCTTCGCTGGATTCAGATCGGCACAGGCAGCGTGGAACCCACGCTCAAGCTTCGGGCTGAGGCTGCGTTTAACCTCCACCGCCCACAGACTGCCATCCGGCCATAACAACAGCAAATCTATTTCAGCGCCGCCGCCGGTACGATAGAAAAAACCCTGTACCCGGCCCATGCCGGCAGCAAGCAGGTTTTCAATCACAAAACACTCCCAGCTTTGCCCGACAACGGGGTGAGCAAGCAGGCCCTCCTTATCCTGTATGGCAAGCAAAGCGTGAACAAGCCCGCTATCGCGCACATACACCTTGGGAGACTTTACCAGCCGCTTACCAATATTGGCATGCCATGGTGGCAGACGCCGGACCAGCATCAGGTCAACAAGCAGATCAAGGTAGCCATTGACAGTTTTTACATCGACACCCAGGTTGCGGGAAAATTGAGCAGTATTCAGCAGTCCACCTTGATTGTGCGCCAGCATGACCCAAAAACGACGTAATGTTTCAGCCGCAATTCGTGGACCAAACTGAGGGATATCTCTTTCAAGGTAGGTACGGATAAAATCCTGTCTCCAGCGCAGACTCTGCCGAGGGTCAGGGGCAAGCAGGCTTTCCGGGAATCCGCCTGCTACCCACAGTTTTTCCGATGGCAGTTCACCGGTTTCCATTACATTAAAGGGGGATAGTTCAAGGTAGGCTATGCGCCCTGCCAATGTTTCGCCGGATTGTTTGAGTAAATCAAGCGAAGCAGATCCCAATAGCAAGTAGCGTCCGGCACGCAGACCGGCACGGCGCCCCTGATCAATAAGCCCTCGCAGAACCGGAAACAGTCCGGGGAGACGATGCACCTCATCGATAATAACCAGCCGGTCCTGATGATCGGCAAGATACAGTTCCGGCTGAGCGAGTTTGGCCAGGTCCTGCTCGGATTCAAGGTCAAGATAGAGCGCATTGACGGTTTGGCCAATCTCAAGGGCAAGGGTAGTCTTGCCGACCTGGCGCGGCCCGAGCAGGGCAACAGCCGGAGAGTAAGCAAGCGTTTCAGATAGCTTAGGCTGAAGCAGGCGGGATATCATATGTGCAATTATGGAATATTACTCCCTGCATTGCAAGGATAAATTGACGCGGTATTGTGTGATTCGCGTGAAAAAAAAGCCTTAAAACCCGTTTCGCACAGAGCCGCAGAGGTCACCGAGAACTTCAAAACCCAAAAGCTTTATGCTTTTAGTTTGTCCCCAAATTTTATCTTATGCCTTTCTCCGCGTCACTCCGCGTCTCTGCGTGAGGCCGATTTTAAAGCTTTTTGAACCACTCCGCCGTTTCCCGCAACCCCTTGTCCATGGTAAACGACGGTACCCACCCTAACTCTCGTCTGATCTTTGAGCTGTCCACCGTCAATGAGTCAAGCACTTATTCTACTACGTCACAAAGCCGCAACAACCATTTCCAAACCGGAATCAGGCGTATCCGGCAGGTGCCGACCGTCTCCACCCCATCCTCGTTCCAAGTCAACACTGTGCCACCAGCTATTCCAAGCTCCGCGGCGGCTTTAACCACTGCCTGAAGCTCCCTCTTGCGAGTTTTCGGATCGCCAAGTTCATAACAAACCTGAAAAAGTCGAAACTCTCCGGAAATGGAGCGCACCACAAAATCCACTTCCTTGCCGCCGGTTGTCTTGAAAGCAAAAAACTCATCCCCGCGTCGATACCATTCCACCGCCACCAGATTTTCCAGCAGACGCCCGGCATCACTACCGGTCCGGAAACGCACCGCATTAACCATCCCGGTATCATATGCATATATTTTACGGGGTGCCGACATGCGAACTTTTGCCTTGGGTGAATAACGCGTCACCGACATGAAAAGGTACGCCTCTATCAGATAACCTACGTAATTTTCCACGGTATGGACGCTACGGAACGCGAGGGCATTTTTCAGACTGGTGCAGGTATACTCCCGTGCGACATTGCCGATCAGCCATCGCCCCACATCATGCAGCTTGGCGGAATAGCGCACACCGTAGCGCTTTACCACATCTTTGAACAGAATGCCGTCGAACAGTGCCGTCAGGTATCCGGCCGGTTCGGTCCCCCGTACTACAACCTCGGGGAAGCCGCCGATCCTCAGAAAATCGTCCAACTGTTTCAGCATGAGCCCCTGCCGTTCCGGCGCAGACAGGGTTTCATCAACCGCAAACGAACGGGCGGAAAGAAATTCTGTAAAGGAAAAAGGGAGCAGGCGAAATTCGCGGTAACGTCCGGTCAGGTGAGTGGAAAGCTCGCGGCTCAGGAGATGGGCATTGGAGCCGGTCAGGATAATATTGTAGCCGCGTCTCTGCAGCCGGTTGACAAACAGTTCCCATCCCGCCACATTCTGAATCTCGTCGAAAAAAATGGTTCGGGTGTCTCCGTACACTTGAATCATGGCCTTGAGCAGTTCATCCAGATCAAGCGGCGGTATCAGGCGCTCATCATCGAAATTGATGTAGGCAAAATTGGAACCGGTCGCTGCTGTCAGCATCTGCAGGGCAAAGACCGATTTACCGGCCCGACGCGGCCCGATAACAACCTTGATCAGGTTACCTGCCATGCTCTGCGCCGCTTCCGCCAACCCTTCTCGAGGGACAAACCCGCCTTTCAGCAACTCGTCGCGTTCGACTTTATGGCTCATTACGATATTATGCATACTTAAGTGCACAATATGTCATTTTTTTGTGCAGTACAATATTATTTTTGCCTGAATGTACAAGCTTTCACAATCCAAAATTAAGAATCCAAAATTCAAAATTTATTTCTGAACCAAGCTGCTGTTTCCACCAATCCTTCCTCCATCGTAAACGGCGGCATCCACCCCAGTTCCCGCCGTATCTTCGAGCTATCCACCGTCAACGATCCCGTCAGCCGATTCACCGCACCGCTCTTGTCGGTCAGCTTGCCCGCAAGCAGCATGAGAGAAACTGGGAATGGGATTAATCGAGCTGGAACCCCAAGCGCAGAAGCGGTTCGCCGAATCAGATCCGGTGTGGAAATATCCTCTCCGTCGCTGATAAGGTAGGTCTTGCCGGCAGCAGACGGATGAATTGCGCAAGTTGCCAGGGCATCGACCAGATTGCCGACATAGATCAGGCTGCGTTTGTTGGTTATGGAAGCAAGGGGGAGGGGGAAACCTTTTGAGACGATGCGGAGCAGTGAGAGAAAGTTTCCAGGATTTCCTGGACCGTAAACGAGCGGGGCACGGATAATAACAACTTCCATGCCAGTCTGCTTTGAAATTTCCGTTAGGACAAGTTCAGCCTCATATTTAGAAACAGAATATGCGTTGTGTGGGTGAACGACATCACCTTCTGTGTATGGCTTATCAGATGAATTATCACCATTTACTCCAATAGTGCTCATGAAAACAAATCGACTCACACCGGCCTGGGCCGCCTGCCGTGCCAGTCGTTCCGTGCCATGAAGGTTAACCTTGCGGAATTCCTGCAATGGGTCAGTAGCTGCTTCCTGCATGACATGAACGCGGGCGGCCAGATGGATGACAGTGTCTATACTTTGCAAGGCTGCAGTGTAGTCGCTGGACTCGGACAGAGGTTCTACAGTAGCTTGCTCTACTACTTCTGGCAAATGTCCGGCTTCCTCTCCGGCTAAAACAGCAGCTATTAGGCTGACATTCTCCAGTAAAAGCCTTTTGATTAAGGCAGAACCGATAAAACCGCTTGCACCAGCAATAAACAGGTTCATTTCAATAATTTTCGCTATCAAAAATAGAAAAAGTCTCAACTGTTTTTTGTAGCATCAATGGGAATCCCCTTCTAGTTTGACGTTCAATTACAAGAAAAATCAGTGTGGATGAGCGACATTCTTCCTCCGCACCACCCTTAAGCCTTCGTCATGACTTGGATATAAATATTTTCCACCATTTTTGTAGTATGTTCCCAGCTATGTTGATGTAGGACAAAATTTCGTGCACGGGCGCCTATTACCTGTGCATATTTTGCACTCGCAAAACATTCAACTATCCGCGCTACAAAATCATCCGCTGTTTCTGCAAGCAGTAACTCTACCCTATCCTTCGCTTTGATGTCGCCTAAACCAAGCTTATTAGTAACAACCGGCAAACCGCACGACATGGCTTCCAAAATTTTAAACTGCATACCAGAACCTGATTGCATGGGGGCAACTGCAAGTGTCGCTTTTGCTAATGTTTCAGGCATTGACTCTACAAAACCGGTAACTGTTATTCCTGGTTTATTTCCTAGCTCACGGATGTCAGGAGGGGGCCCATTACCGGCTATAATAAACGAGATATTGGGTATTCTCTTCTGAAGACGAAAAAAACAGTTTTCTGCAAACCATTTCACAGCGTGTACATTAGGTCCGTAAAACATATTTCCGGAAAAAATAATGGTTGGATTTTCTACAGACACTTCACCTGGAGCAAACCGCTCTGTGTCTATACCCAGAGGGACTACTTCCACATTTGCTGCAGCAATATATTCTTTGTCTTTATTTGAAACCACAATCAAGCGATCGAATTGGTTGCACATATCTTTTTCAAAGCACTTTAAACGCCGCAGTTCTTCCTCTAGAACCCATTTCTTGGGAACCCGTGCCATGTCTACACGGCGGATGAAATTAAGTTGCATTGAATCAATTAGATCCATAACTACCGGAGTTGATAAGTCTTGGCAAAAAGGGGCAAGGCGTAACATGAAAGCGTGAACCAGATCAAATTGGCGGCTAGTTAATAGCTTATTCAGGCATTCCCTAAACTCACTAGATCGATAATACAAAACCTGAAGCGGCAATCGTGAAATAGGTCCCCAAAACGCCATATTTCTAAATGACTTCCACTTTGGAAGCTTTACCGTATGAATTGAACTGCAATATTGGCTTAACGTTTCAATTCCGCGCAACTCATCATCATGCTTGTACAGAGTTAATAGTGTAATCTCATGCTTTCTGCTTAGAATACGCATACGATGAAACGGAACAGCTTGGTCACCTCTAAACGGGGGGTAAGGAAAACGAGGTGTTATGAAAAGCAACTTCATTCTGGTAATCCTCTCAAGCGAGTGACTTGTATATATCAAGTGTCTCGGAAGCCATCTTACGCCAGGAAAACTTTCGAACTTGTCTGAGACCTCGCTCCACATATTCTTTACGGACATCCTCTTCGCTTAGCAGGTGAAGCAATGATCTTTGAAGCTGCTCGTCGTCGTAGGGATCTATGAGCAAGGCGGCGTCGCCAACGATTTCAGGAATCGATGTCAGGTTTGATGTAATAACAGGAACGCCGCAAGACATAGCTTCAAGTGGAGGAAGTCCAAAGCCCTCATAAAGCGAGGGATAGAGAAAAACTTTGGCATAGTTATAAAAACAGACCAATTCATCTTCTGTAATAAAATCAAGAAAAACAATATCGCTTTTGTATTTTGAGCCCTGAACCATTTCGTAAAATAGAGTGGTCTTCCAATTCGGTAATCCGCATATTACTAATTGTTCGGAAATAGAACATTTTGATTTTAATTCCAGAAATGTTCTGATGATTCTTTCAGTATTTTTACGTGGGTCGGTTGCACCAAGTGTAAAAATATAATCATTCTGGATACCATGTTTATTTTTTAGCTTCTCAAAAAGATTTTTATTTTCGAACAGTTTGAATTTTTCATCTACTGCTTCATGTGTGACATGTATGTCTTTCTCTTGCAGAGATTTGAGGTGTAATAATATATCTGTCTTTGAAAAATCAGATACGGTTATGACCTTCGCCAAGCGTCTTACAGTACGAGGAACAATAAGCTTTCGGTAGATTCTCCCCATATTTTGATAACGTGAGTAGCATTGCGGAACTGCAGAATAACTCTTTAGAAACATAACGTCGTGTATTGATAAAATAAGTTTTACTTTATTGTGTAGAAACATAGGCGCAGTATTACCGGGACAATGAAGAATATCGAGCCCATCGCGCGCCGCGCGCAACGGCAACACGAGTTGCTCCCAAACAAGATAATTACCAGGCAAAATTTTTTTCACCAAGAAGTTCGGTTTGCGCGGCAGCACTCCTTCCAAATCATCCACGTCGGTATACAGCACGTAGTCATTTTTCGGGTCTATCTCTGCAAGATTCAGCAACAGCATAAGAGAATAGTTTCCTATACCCCGACGCTTGTGAACTGCGAATCTTGCATCTATACCAATTTTCATGCAGCACCAACTTCATTCAGTAATTCATTGTATACTTCATGAGTTTGCCTAAGCATCTGGTTTAAGGAGAACTGCATATCAACCAATCGCTGCCCCTCATTGCCCATTAAAAAAGCGAGTTGATTATCAGTAAGCAGAGTACGTATAGCATTCGCCAAACCTGTCACATCACCTGGGTTGACCAAAATTCCATTCTTTCCTTCGGGAATTATTTCAGGCAAGCCCAACACGCGTGTAGTAATAATAGGCACTCCCAAAGACATCGCCTCTAAAAGTGAATACGGAAACCCTTCATATAAAGACGGGAGCACCATCATACGAGATTGAGACAATAACTCAAATACTTGGTCGCGCGGTAATGTACCTGTAAATGAAATACGTCCCTGAAGGCCGTACTCACAGACTAAAGCTTTGAGTCGTGCCCGGTCTGCCCCTTCCCCAACAATGCGACATTCCCATGGAAGCTCGTGCAAGAGAGCAAGTGCACGAATAAGAAATTCTAACCCTTTATTGCGTGAGAGGTTTGCAATACTACAAATAACAGTTTTTTCTGATGAATGTAGAGGGGTTGAGTCTGTGACCTGTTTCAAATTCAATCCATTGTATATTGGATGAATGTGCTTATCCGACACGTTTAAATATTTCCCCAGACGATCAGCACCGTATCGGGTTACTGTTATATATTTCTGAATTGAATCCTTCGCAAATCTCAATAATACTAGCATGATTAAGCTGCGTACGTTTTGTGACAAACCTAAAGCAGCAGCAAAAAAATTGGTATGGATGGTAATGACCTTGGGTACGTACGGTAGATAGTACGCAAGCAAAGCATCACGCCGATTATTTAAATGTATGAGGTCAATATCCCATTCTTCGCAAATAGTCTTTACCTGTAACGCTGTATTTCGTGCTGTTGACAAAGAATACTTGATGCGTTTCAGTGGATAACCCAACTCGTTAATTCGTTGCGCCAGTGCATCATTTTCCCCAACCTCCACAAAATGAACACGGAACTCTTTATTAAAACTGTCTGCCAGTTCAAATAAATAAGTTTCCCCACCACCAATGCCTGGAGAGTGGCTGGAAAGATATAAAATGCCCTTTTTCATTATGGTGTGACACCAGACGGTAACGTCATATCTTTTTTGCTATCCTTAACTAATTTCATAGTCATCTGGAATTGCTTCAATAATAAATACAAGCAAATAGCATATAACGGCATACGAAACATAAAATTAACTGGATCGTATGCCAACCATCTTGGATAAAACGAATACAAGCAAATAATGTAAAGTGAAAGCAAGGAGGTTGGCTTATTGATAACCTTATTGGTAAGTATCGCTATAAAAAACGCTATTAATACAACCCCAAAATAATCCAGCCAAAAATAAAAGAATCCAGAGATTAACCCGCCGCCGCCTGCCTCTCTCCCTGTTAAATCCCAAACATAAAGGGCAGGCTTTCCAATACTTCCCAATCCGATGCGAGGTGGTAATATGGTCTGCAGCAATGCTGCAAAGAGTGAAAACATCCTTTCTTTCATTCCGCAAACGCCATCTATTAATGCTGAAACAATTATATTTGTTGTGTAGAATACTTCGCCTTGGTTCGTCAGAAGCGCAGTACCGCTAAATAAAGAAAACAGCTCCATTGCAGCACGTTTACCATCTCTTAAAAAGCCTGCTGCCTGAACTAACACCATTCCTACAATAGCCATAATAAATATATATCTTGTTCTAAATTTACCATCTAAAAATAAGGCAAAATAAAGCAGAATGGGCATCAATAATGAAACTCGCATCCCACGGGTAAACCCTGAGTAAATGAAGATACAGAATATGATGGTTAATATAAGTTTGAGCCGGTAGCTTTTAGCAAAGATAAATGCCGTAACAAAAAAAACGAGAAAATATTCTGGAGCACCTGATGAAGCAGAGATATTGTCATTATATGCGTCCCACGCCTGAGCTGCATCTATAGAGTAGATATTTACCGAACCAATCTGCATGCTAACAATAATTGCGAGCATCGCGCCGGCCAGAAAGAGAAAGACTGCCGTGTCTTTACGTGATGGCAAGTGCTCGGCTATCACTACTAATTGTTTGGGTGCATTCAAATCAGAAAAAAAATAGAGGGTAAAAACAAATGCACCATGAACCAATAATGTTGAATCCATGTATTTGGCGATTTGGAATTCTGAATGAGGTGTTATCGGAATATCAAAAAGAAAATAGGGGATTAGCATCACAACGTATGAAAGATGGAAAATGTAATAAATAAAAACGGGTTGAACGTTTTTATAGAGAAAAATCAAGCGGATTGAAATAAGTGTCATTGCCAGCATGACTAGTGGAATAACAGTTGGAAATATAAATCCACTCAGCCACAGAGTTAGTAAGATTGGTATGGCAGCTATTTTTTCTTTGCTAACAATCACTATTTTTTCCAATGCGTAGGGATTGAAAAACAACCAACAAGAAGGCTGCAACCATCTTGAAATACCTCTTCCATCTTTGAGAAGCAAATCGGAGTTGATTTGACTTAGAGAATGCAGCCAATGCTGCCTTCGGATTTCCAAGGTTAAGCTCAATCGTTCCAATTACGTATTCATGATAAGAAACTGCCCACTTTGCCGATTTTTCCATTCGGCAAAGTTTATCCTGGTGCCGTAAAAACAAAGTTTTCTGGCGTTCAATCTGATTTGGCGAACATACGCTGATACTATCATCACTTACCCAGTAATAACCAAGCCGCTTATCTACAAAGCAGAAATTAGCATCTTCATGGGCTAATTGAAGCCAGGCATCAAAGTCCTCGATTGCAACCATAGACTTCTCTTCACACAACCCACCTATTTTCAGAAGTTTGCTTTTCCGAACAACCACAGCTGAGTTTGGAATGGGATTGCCTTGACTCATCAGGTCTTCAAGAGGGTTACCGATTATGAATCTTCCTTCAGTCCTTTTTCTCCAACTCGTTTTCTTTGAGCGTAGTTCCAGAGGATGATACAAAACATCTACATCTTCTCGAAGCAAA
This sequence comes from Geobacter argillaceus, assembly GCF_007830735.1. GTDB lineage: Bacteria > Desulfobacterota > Desulfuromonadia > Geobacterales > DSM-12255 > Geomobilibacter > Geomobilibacter argillaceus. Next base: position 5,541 of record NZ_VLLN01000005.1, on the reverse strand, counting down.
GGCAGAATTGTTTCTATTCTATCCGGACACCACCAATCATCTGAATCAAGAAAAGAAATCCATTCCTTCTCAGCGTTTGCCACTCCAATATTTCTAGGATGAGCTGGTCCCCCCGAATTTTTCATCCAGAAATATCGAAGCTTCAATTTGTCACTATATGACAATGCGACCGACTTGACATCTTCCGTAGAACCATCATCACAGACAAGGACTTCAAAGTTTTGATTTGTCTGAGCCACTAACGAATCAAGAGCACGAGCTAAAGTGTCGGGCCGATTGTATATGGGTATAACAACTGAAATCAAAGTGAACACCTCAATAGGCTACTACACATTTCAGCAAGTAAGCCAATCTTTAGGGAGCAAGTCGGTTGTGTCAATAGATGCATGGAACCATTTAGTGGGGGCAATTACAAATTTATCAGGGCTAGGATTTAGCCACGCGCCCCACCAGCTAAAGGAGCTATTAGCGGTTATGTGGTGAGCGCAGCGGCTCATCAGATAAAGTTCTTCACTAGCTAAACGCGACGTTTCAGTTGAGACGATAACCAAAGGATAGTCTATTGCAAGTTCGTTTTTTAGCCACACAGGATCATCAGAAAACGCAAAAAAAACAGGATTTGAAACTCGCTCTGCAATCAAAGTAACTGCTCTGCGGTAATAAGCAAGCCCATGAACCACATGATATTCTGCTGCACTAGCATTTGTAATATAATCACCACGCCGAACATGGATACTCACTGAATTACAGCTAGTCATCTGTTCTAAAAGCACGTTAGCTGAGGCATCAACTGATACAAACTCATGCAATTCTTTCCGAATATCTTCTGCCATCCACGAAAAATACTTTTCGCTCTGCCAAAAGCCTTGAAGAATGACATCACCAACCAGCTTTTCAAAAGATGAATTATAGTTAGGATTGGATTCACGAAAGTAAGTAAAATTACTTCTCCAGATTCCTGAACCGCATAAAAAACGACCGAGGCGTGAAGTCCTGAAAAGAACCTGTTCCCGTTCTTTTTGTTTCAAAAGTGCGACCGATAACTTGTAAACACCTAATTCGTAATTTCTCGGTGTAATGTCGTTTCTTCGGCGTATCAAAAGCGTATCGTCAAGTATAAGAGTAGTTCCAAGTCGAGTAGCAAGTGATTTTCCGGCAGCATACTGGAATAGTTGGTTACCGAGTCCACCCTGTAGTCTTGCGACAATCATAATTCAACAGATTTAATCATCATAAGCTTGCTGCATCCATTTTTTTAAAGGTGAATATTCCCAAAGCATATTCTTTTAGAGAAATTGAAGATAAATTTTCAGAAGAAATATCTAATTCTTCCAACCCCTCATCTGTGGTGAATAACGCGAATTCAGATAATTTAAGGTTACCCTTCATTGCTGCACGAACAATTGTATTTGGGTCAAAAATTCGGTGAGCATTGAATTCAACTCGTTCAATACCCACTGGTACAGAAAGGTAAAAGACCCCCCCTGAACGAAGTATTTTTGACATATTGAGCAAACCAGATTCATACCCTTTTGGGTCAATCGGATCGCCGTAACGGCCGAGTCCGAAGTGCTCTAACGCATGTAGACAAGAAATTGAATCGCAATAGTCTGTCATGTCCGTCGTTGGGTTCATCAAGTTGGCTTGTTTAAAAATAATTCCAGGAATTTTAGCACTAATACTTCGAATATCAAAGACCTCTATCTCCCGAAAACTCGCAATGTGAGCAACAAATCCGTCCACTCGGGAGCCAATATCAACATGTTTTTGTGGAGCACTATCATGAACTTTTTTCGCAATATACAAATCTTGCCAAAAGTATTCACTTGTTGTTGCACCACCTTCTTCATCTCTATCATGCAGACATGGAAAAAACGCAATTTTACCAACGAGCATCGACCTATACCTAAAATATTCCATGATATATCTAGGCATTTTCACTGTAAATTTAAATATTTTCCTAATATCAATTCCAAATTGAGTAATCAAAAACCAGTTAAGCCATTTTATTTTATTTAACATTGTGTCCTTCCAAACTTTCCTATGAAAATTTGGTACTGTCATAATAGTGAACTAACTTCTTATTTCGAAACATTAATTATAAATGTTATTCCTTTAGAAGTAACTATTTTCTAACAAATTTGTCTGTAGATAATTTATCTAATAAATACTTTATCTTTCTCAAATAACTGAGTTTGAATGTATTTTTTTTAATTATAGGGTTATTGAAGCACAATTTTTCAATATAATTAGTTTTCTTAAGTTCAAATGGGTGCTCCCATTCAAAGCCCTCAAACATTATGGCCTTAAGATCATCAACAAAGGTAGAGTAACCTTGATTGAGAGCTTCAAGAAAGACCGATTGAACTGGCTGAAAGCAACTAATAGGTGTCTCTATTTTTTTTATATAGTATAAAAAACCACCAGCATCATATTTAAATATATTTTTATGAACTTCAAAATTAAATAAATATTCGTAATAGAGCGTGGGATATTCGACATAACCTTTTTTAGCAACCCTGAATAGTTCAGATATAAAATATTCCACATTATCTATATGCTCTAAAACATGGGAGCAAATCACATAATCGAATTCGTAATCTTTGAACGGAAATTTATCTCCATTATAAAAAATTATTTTTTTAGAAGTATTAAGCTCTGGTGTATTACCACGCTGTTCTTTTTTTTCAGTAGGATTTTCAAATACCTTTTCAAGTAAAACATCAGCACGCGGATGAGGATTCGCCCCAGGGCCAATTTCTAAGACTTTGTCAGTTGATTTTATATTTTTTATAAGTTCAGAGAAAAACATTCATACCGCCTAATTAAATATAATATACTAACTATCATTCCTATTAAATTAATTATTGACCAAGCAGCAGCGGCACCCACAATTCCATACACACTAACAAGATACGGAATAAGTGACAGTGAAAAAAGGAGAGCCAGAGCATTTACCATTGAAATTATTTTAACCTGTCCACGGGCAACCCAATTCATATATCCGACTGTATATATAGCATTCATTGCCGTTCCAGCGAGGAGAATACTTAAAGGGAGGTACACTGCCGAAACAACATCTTGATTCCGTAACCAGCGGAACAGCAGCCAGTCTCCAAACAGAACAAATATTACTGCACCGCTAATTGCAAGCATAACAAAAATTGCAATTAAGCGAATATTGAATTGATGGAGCAAATCCGGTTTGTTTATTAATTCAACAATACGTGGTAACGCCACCTGCGTAATTGGATAAACTAGCTGTAATGCTCCTAATGCTAAAGAAGACGCGATAACGTAATAACCAAACTGCTCAATAGTAACCATTCGACTTAAAATTATTTTATCAAGCTGAACAGTCAGGACACCAAGCAAAACAGCTCCTGACATTTTAAATGCCGTTTTAATAGTGGGAGCAATCTCCTGCCAGCAAAAAAAGATGTTGCTACGCTTTATACCTAGTACTTTCCAACTTAATACTGCTCGCGCTAAAGTGTCACATGCGGCAACAAAAATCTGCCAGCAAACTAGCACTTCCAAGAAAGGCCATTTCGTGACTACAAGCACACCTCCAAGGTGTCGTAATACTCCACTGATTGTGATCAATGTGTTCAGCTGTACATGTTTCTGCAGCCCTAAAAGAACGCTTCTATAAAGGACACCAGGGAATTGTACCGTAAAAAGAAGCGCGGCTCCATAAATTGTAACCAATCCAAGCTTTACTGGCAAATCGCCTAAATTGAGCCAGTTTGTTGATATCGGCTTCGCCAATACCGCTACCGCAATACCAGCGATTAAGGAAAGTCCCCAATATAAACGTTCAAAGCCTATTACTAGAGTGGCAGTCGATGATGTATTAGCTTTTTCGTGGGCAACTTCACGTATTAGAGCTTGACCCATTCCCGCATCAAACATTCCTAATACAGCAATAATAGTTGATATAAACCCTACTAAACCCCATTGTTTAGTGCCTAAAGCATTTAGATACCAAGGCAGAGCAAGCATTGGCCCTAATGCTGTGACTATCATGCCTAAATAGTTCGCAAAAACATCCCTTCTTACAGACATACTACCGCCCACATATTGTACTCTGTTTTATAAAATACTCTACTGTCTTTCTAAGCCCAGTATTGAGAGTCACTAAAGGTTCCCATCCTAGTTTTTCACATGCCAGCGATATGTCAGGCTGACGCTGTTTCGGATCATCCTGTGGCAACGGATTGAAGATGATTCTTGATTTTGATCCAGTGATCTCAATGATTTTTTCCGCAAATTCAAGAATGGTGTTCTCCTGCGGGTTGCCCAGATTGACCGGGCCGATAAAACCGTTCTCATTTTCCATCATCTGGATCATCCCCTCGATCAGGTCGGAGACAAAGCAGAAGGAGCGGGTTTGGGCACCGTCGCCGAAGACGGTGATATCCTCGTTGCGCAAGGCCTGAAGTATGAAGTTGGATACCACCCGTCCGTCGTTTTCCGCCATGCGGGGGCCATAGGTGTTGAAGATGCGGATGATACGGATATCGACGTTGTTCTGACGGTGGTAGTCCATCATCAGGGTTTCGGCCACCCGTTTGCCTTCGTCGTAGCAGCTGCGGATGCCGATCGGGTTGACGTTGCCCCAGTAGTCCTCTTTCTGGGGATGATGGAAATTCCGGGGACACTATACATAATCACGCCCTGCAAAATAGATCTTTTTCATTTTAGCCCCACCAGCAGGGGAGTTTCAAATCCAGCCTATCGAAAATGATTATCAAACGTCAACGCCTGGTGTATCCGCCCAATTGATTCAAGAATATCTGCAATAAAAAGGGTCGCATCCCGTTTAGACATACAGGATATCCTTGAGAACTGCTTCCCTGACAATTGGCTTCAAGAACGTCGGGCAAGAGGGGTCGCGTCTACACTTTTCACTTTTACACCTGACTCCGTGACGGCAAATTCAAATTGCTGAATTTGCCGTCACGGAGTCAGGTTAAGGGTAATTTAAAACCGGCTTGTCTTTGATGATCACCAAATCAAGATCGCTTTCTTCTTCCGGCTGCCCATACGCATGACTTCCAAAAAGAATAATCTTGGCGGGATGCACAGCTGCGACAATTTTTTCAACAATTTCTTTCTGCAACTGGTCACTTAGCATAATATTCCCACTATTAAGGATCAACCCGGCCTATTTGGGCTCATCACAACCTACCGACCCGATATCTTCTGAGTAACTTAACCATAGGTGGTTGAATTTATGGGTTTTATGTCAAGCCATTTGACCCTGTACCGGGACCAGTTCAAAACCGAGTTGTTGTGCTTTACGTTTCAGATTCTGTACGACTCGTGAGCGGTAACGCTCCTCATAATGATCCTGACCAAGATCTGCGTACGACGTCCTGTTCTTCAGCATGGAGTACACCAGTCTTGCGAGCTTATGTGCAGTTGCCGTTATGGCCTTGGATGCTCCCAGCCGTGCTCTCTGTCGACGGATGTATCCCCCCAAGGCGCTCTTTGATCTGATCAAAGAAAAGGCTGCCATGCGAAAGGCAATGGCGG